>NZ_JBEPDN010000007.1:0-458643 GCF_040300365.1 Streptomyces sp. NPDC000404
CGGTGTGAATTTCGGGCATGCCGAAATTCGTTCCGGTGAGGAGTCGTGCGGTAGTGGTGTGCCGCGATGCGGCGGATGGCTGCCACAGAACCGTTCCGGCTGTGTGGCAACTCGGAGAACACTACGTATCGGCCAGGGCCGCGTCAACTCGATCAGTCGAGCGACCCGGTCAGTCGAGGTCGCTGAGGCGGCCTTCGGCGTCGGGCTGGGTCTCCTCGACGCGGCGCAGGAGACGGGTGAGGACCGCGCCGAGGACGCGGCGCTCCTCGGCGTCGAGGTCCTGGAGGAGGTCCTCCTCGAAGACGGAGGCCATCCGCATGGCCTCCAGCCACTTCTCGCGGCCCTCGTGGGTCAGCTCGACGATCACCCGGACCCGGTTGTTCTCGTCCCGCTCGCGGTTGACCAGTCCTTCGGCGGCCATGCGGTCGATGCGGTGGGTCATCGCGGCGGGGGTGAGGCCGAGGCGCTTGGCGAGTTCGCCGGGGCCGAGGCGGTACGGGGCGCCCGAGACGACGAGGGCCTTGAGGACCTCCCATTCGGCGTTGCTCATGCCGAGGGTGGCGGTCTGGCGTCCGTAGGCGACGTTCATCCGCCGGTTGAGCCGCTGGAGTGCGGAGACGACCTGTTCCACCTGGGGGTCGAGGTCTTGGAACTCTCGCTGGTAGGCCGCGATCTGTTCCTCAAGGCTCGGCTCGGTGGCACCGGCCGTATCTGAGGTCTCAGGCATGCGCCGCAGTATGGCATGGAACTCATTGGCGTTGAAGTCCTTCGCCATGTACTCTTTAGCTTCGAACTTTAGAGTTGAAGTCTTCAGGGTGTGATCGTCCGGTCCCCTGGAGAGGCGGGGGCTTTTTCGTGCCCGCGCGCCGGTCCGCCGGGCTTCCTCCGCAGTTCATCCCGTACTTCCTGATCGTCTTTCGACCTGACCTAGGTAGGTGAGTGTGACCACCGCAATGGGCGCCGCGCTGCGCCGGATCCAGCTGGGGAACGCGCTGAGCGCGTTCGGCAACGGCTTCACGGTTCCGTATCTCTACGTCTATGTGGCGAAGGTGCGGGACCTGGGTGCCAGTACCGCGGGTGTGGTGCTGGCGATGCTGGCGATTTCGGCGCTGGCCGTGCTGCCGCTGACCGGTCGGGCCATCGACCGGCGCGGTCCCCTTCCGGTGGCCGTCGTCGGTACGGTCTCGGCGGCGCTCGGTGCGCTGGGGATGGGGCTGTCCGTCAGCCAGACGCAGGTCATCGCGTCGGCGGTGGCGCTCGGTGCCGGTATCGCGGTGATCCAGCCGGCGCTCGCCACGATGATCGTGTGGTGCTCGACGACGATCACCCGCTCGCGGGCGTTCGCCACGCAGTTCTTCCTGAACAACCTGGGGCTCGGCATCGGCGGGCTCGTCGGCGGGCTGCTCGTCGATGCGGCGCACGCGTCGAGCTTCGTGCGGCTCTTCGCCATCGAGGCGGCGATGTTCCTGGTGCTCGGCGCGGCGGTGGCGACCGTGCGGCTGCCGCGGACGCCGAAGGTCGAGGGCTCGGTGCCGACGGGTGAGAAGCCGCAGGGTGCCTGGCGGGCGCTGCTGTCCGACCGGCGGATGGTGTGGCTCTGCGTGCTGGGCTTCGTCCTCTTCTTCGCCTGCTACGGGCAGTTCGAGTCGGGTCTGGCGGCGTACGCCACGGAGGTCACCCGGATCGCGCCGGCCACGCTGGGGATCGCGCTGGCGGCCAACACGGCGGCGATCGTGGTGGCGCAGTTCGTGGTGCTGAAACTCGTCGAGCGGCGGCGGCGCAGCCGGGTGATGGCGGTGGTCGGGCTGATCTGGACGGTCGCGTGGGTCGCGGCCGGTCTGTCCGGGCTGGTGCACGGCTCGCAGGTGATCGCGACGACGCTGCTGATCTCGACGTATGCGCTGTTCGGGATCGGGGAGTCGCTGCTGTCGCCGACGGTGGCGCCGCTGGTGGCCGATCTGGCCCCGGCGTCGCTGATCGGGCAGTACAACTCGGCGTTCGCGCTGGTCAAGCAGTTGGCGCTGGCGGTCGGTCCGGCCGTGGGCGCGCTGATGGTGGGCCATGGGATGTCGGCTGCGTACATCGGGATGCTGGTGCTGTGCGCGCTGGGGATCACCGTGCTGTCGCTGCGGCTGGGGCGGATGCTCTCCCCGGTGCAGGACAACCCGCACCGCGCGGCGGTCGCTCCGGTCCGTCCGGCGGAGGGTGCGGCGGACGGCGCGGAGACCGCGGTGGCGGTGGCCTGAGCGGTCCCGGCGGGCGGTGGCCCGTGCCCGTAGGGGGATCCCGTACGGGATGAGTGGTGAAGGGGAACGGCCCGGCGCGAGGTGCGCCGGGCCGTTCGTCGTTGCTGCGGGGCCGGGCGTCAGGGGGACGGGAGGGCGAATTCGCACCAGACGGCCTTGCCGCCGTCGGGGGTGCGGCGCGAGCCCCAGTTGGAGGCGATGGTCGCGACGATGGAGATGCCGCGGCCCGCTTCGTCGGCGGGCTCGGCGGTGCGGCGGCGCGGGAGGTGGTCGTCGCCGTCGGTGACCTCGACGATCAGGCGGCGGTCGGTGCGGCGCAGCCGCAGGCGCATCGGCGGGGTGCCGTGCTGGAGGGAGTTGGCGACCAGCTCGCTGGCGGCGAGGACGCCGAGGTCGTGCAGCTCGGGGGCGAAGCGCCAGGAGGCGAGCACGCCGGAGGCGAAGGCGCGGGCGCGCGGCGCGGCCTCGGTGCCGCCGTGCAGCTCCAGGACGGCGTTGTGGAACAGCTCGGCGTCGTGGCCGGTGCGCTCGGGGTGCTGGACGACGAGGATCGCGACGTCGTCGTCGTGGGCGTCGGTGATGCCCATGGAGCGCAGCAGGCGGTCGCAGACGACGGCGGGGGCGTCGTCCGCGCCGGCGAAGGCGGCGGCCAGTGCCTCGACGCCGTGGTCGATGTCCTTGTCGCGGCGCTCGACGAGGCCGTCGGTGTAGAGGACGGCGGCGGCGCCGGGGCCGAGCGGGACGGTGCCGGAGGTGTGCAGCCAGCCGCCGGTGCCCAGGGGCGGGCCGGTCGGCTCGGCGGCGCGGTGGACGGTGCCGTCGGCGTCGCGGACGAGGATCGGCAGATGGCCGGCGGAGGCGTAGACCAGGCGGCCTTCGTTGGGGTCGTGGACGGCGTAGACGCAGGTGGCGATCTGGCTGGCGTCGATCTCGGCGGCGAGGCCGTCGAGGAGCTGGAGGACCTCGTGGGGCGGCAGGTCGAGGCGGGCGTAGGCCCGGACGGCGGTGCGCAGCTGGCCCATGACGGCGGCGGCGCGGACCCCGCGGCCCATGACGTCGCCGATGACGAGGGCGGTGCGGCCGCCGCCGAGGGTGATGACGTCGTACCAGTCGCCGCCGACCGCGGCTTCGGTGCCGCCGGGGCGGTAGGTGGCGGCGACGCGGAGGTCGTCGGGCTGCTCCAGCTCCTGCGGGAGGAGGGAGCGCTGGAGGGTGACGGCGGCGGCGCGCTGGCGGGCCTCGCTGGCGCGGAGGCGTTCGGCCGATTCGATCTGGTCGGTGACCTCGGCGCCGAAGACGAGGACGCCCTTGTGCGGGGCGACGCAGGCGACCTCCGGGTCGGGGGCCGGGCCGCTGGCGGCGACCTCGATGGGGGTGCAGGTGAAGGTGTAGTAGGTGTCGCGGGCGCGGGCGGCGCCGGCGCGGATCCGGCGGGACTTGACGGTGCGGGGGCGGCCGCTGCGCAGGACCTGGTCCATCAGGGGCAGCAGGCCGAGTTCGTCCAGCTCGGGCAGGGCCTCGCGGGCGGTGCGGCCGGCCGGGCGGGGGCCGAAGACGGTGGCGTAGGCGGCGTTGACATAGGCGAGGCGGTGCTCGGGGCCGTAGACGACGGCGACCAGGGCGGGGATGGTGCCGAGGATGTCGTGGACGGAGAGGGCGTCGACGGTGGGCGGGGCGGCGGCGCCCTGGGGGCCCGCGGCGGCCGCGGTGGACTCGGCGGCGGGCGGTACGTCGCCGTCGGGGGCGGTGGGGCCGGATGCCTCGGCGCGGGCGGCCGGGACGGCGCCGCCGGGCGGGGGCTCGGCCGCGGCGGCACGGGCGGCGGGCGGCTGCTGGCCGCCCTGCGGGGCGGCGGCCGGGCGTGCGGTCCGGCCGGGGCGGGCGGTGCGCCGCTGGGGGAGCTTGGCGCTCCAGCGCGTGAAGATCACGGAGGGGTACCTCTTACTTCGCTTCGTCGCGCGGGCTCGGACCTGTCGTCACGCTCCCGTTGTCGCCCGAAGGGCGCCGGGCGGGGCCTTGCGGACACGCCCCGGGGCCGTCGGCTCGGGGGGTGTGCCTGCCGGGGGACCGTCGTGCGGTCGGCCGGGGCCCTGTGCGGCGCTCTCTGACGTGGTGCAGCAAACGTCCGAATTCCTCGTGATTATTACTCTTCGCGGAGACGAGCCCACCCATGGTCACACGACCAGTGTGGCCGACCCGGGCGGTATCCGTCAGACGTCCGGGCGCCGGGCTGGAGTTCCGGACTCCGTTTCGCCCGGCCGGACCCGGTGCGGCCGGGCCGCACGGGTGGGGCGTGGCGTGTCCCGGTGGACGGCGGGTCAGCTGGCCTCGTTGTGGCGGCCGGTGCCGGCCGCCAGCTCGAATTCGGCGCGGGGGTTCTCCAGCGAGCCGAGCGAGACGATCTCGCGTTTGAACAGGCCGGAAAGGGTCCACTCGGCGAGCACCTTGGCCTTGCGGTTGAAGGTGGGGATGCGGCTGAGGTGGTAGGCGCGGTGCATGAACCACGCCGGATAGCCCTTGAGCTTGCGGCCGTAGACGTGCGCGACGCCCTTGTGGAGGCCGAGGGAGGCGACGGAGCCGGCGTACTTGTGGCGGTAGTCGAGGAGCGGGCCGCCGCGGACGGCGGAGGCGACGTTCTCGGCGAGGGTGCGGGCCTGGCGTACGGCGTGCTGGGCGTTGGGGGCGCAGAGGGCGGGCGGGTCGTCGGGGGAGGCGGGCGCGGGGGCCGTGAGGTCGGGGACGGCGGCGGCGTCGCCGGCGGCCCAGGCGTGGTCGGCGCCGTCCACCTGGAGGGCGGCGGTGCACTTGAGACGGCCGCGGTCGTTGAGGGGGAGGCCGGTGGCGGCGAGGACCGGGTGCGGTTTGACGCCGGCGGTCCACACGAGGGTGCGGGTGGGGAAGCGGGAGCCGTCGCTGAGGACGGCGGTGCGGTTCTCGCAGGAGTCGAGGCGGGTGTCGAGGCGGACGTCGATGTTGCGGGCGCGCAGCTCCCGTACGGCGTAGCGGCCCATCTCGGGGCCCACTTCGGGAAGGATCTTTCCGGTCGCCTCGACGAGGATCCACTTCAGGTCGGTGGCCTCGATGTTGTGGTAGTAGCGGGCGGCGTAGCGGGCCATGTCCTCCAGCTCGGCGAGCGCCTCGACACCCGCGTAGCCGCCGCCGACGAAGACGAAGGTGAGCGCGGCGTCGCGGACCGCCGGGTCGCGGGTGGAGGAGGCGATGTCGAGCTGTTCGAGGACGTGGTTGCGCAGGCCGATGGCCTCCTCGACGGTCTTGAAGCCGATGCCGAAGTCGGCGAGTCCGGGGACCGGGAGGGTGCGGGAGACGGAGCCGGGGGCGAGGATCAGCTCGTCGTAGGGGATCTCGGTGTCGGCGGCGCCGGCCGCCTCGGTGGCGAGGGTCTCGACGGTGGCGGTGCGCGCTCCGTGGTCGAGCGCGGTGACCTCGCCGATGACGACCCGGCACTGCGGCAGCACCTGGCGCAGCGGCACGACGACATGGCGGGGGGAGATGGATCCGGCCGCGGCCTCGGGGAGGAAGGGCTGGTAGGTCATGTACGGCTCGGGGTCGACCACGGTGATCTCGACGGTGCCCTGCCGCAGCTCCTGGGCGAGTTTCCGCTGCAGCCGCAGGGCGGTGTACATGCCCACGTAGCCGCCGCCGACGATCAGGATGCGCGCCACTTCGTTCGAAGACACAGCCTTCACAGAGCTTCTCCTCGCGGTGGACCGGTCCCGGCAAGGCCCCGGGGTCCGGCCGGCCGGCGGCACGGCAGCCCCAGGAGGCACTGTGCCCCCGGGAAGGCACAGCACTGTTCCATGACGCCTTCCCGGCCGCGCTTTGTCCACAGGCTCGACGAAATGCGCGGGCGGTCGCGCGGGCCCGGGCGGAGGGTCGGCTTCCGCGATGTGCGGGCGAGGTGCGCAGGTCAGACGGGCGACGGCGGTGCGGCGGGTGGGCGCCGTGGAGAAGGTGGTGCCGGTGTAGGCCGATCGGGGGTGCGGTGTGCCCGGAACTGACCCTTCAATCTTGACCGGGGCTCAACTATGTTCGGTAGCTCATGGGGGCGGGCCCGATCGGCGCGCCCCTTTCCGTCAGGGCGGGGAGTCTCCGGGGGGAGACGTCATGACCGGGGGATCACAGATGCATATTCAGGGCACACATTGGTCGGGCACCGTCACGGCGCCCGGTAACGGCGGCCGGGCCGCCACGGCGCACGGCGGCGAGGCGGACGGCCGCCCCGGGCGGCCCGCAGGAGGGGGCTCGCGCAGCGCACCGCTGCGGGTGGACGCCCAGCGCAATCTGGAGCATGTGCTGCGCGCCGCGCGCGAGGTCTTCGGCGAGCTGGGGTACGGCGCGCCCATGGAGGACGTCGCGCGGCGCGCACGGGTCGGCGTGGGAACGGTCTACCGCCGCTTCCCGAGCAAGGACGTACTGGTGCGGCGGATAGCCGAGGAGGAGACGTCCCGGCTGACCGAGCAGGCGCGTACCGCGCTGGGCCAGGAGGAGGATCCCTGGTCGGCGCTCTCCCGCTTCCTGCGGACGTCGGTCGCCTCGGGCGCCGGGCGGCTGCTGCCGCCGAACGTGCTGCGCGTCGGCGCCGGTACGGAGGCGGAGGCGGCGCCCGAGGGCGTGGCCGACGCCGCGGGCGCCCGGGTGCCGCAGCAGCGGCTGCCGGTGGCGGGCGAGGAGCCCGCCGCGGACGCGTACGGCGCGGAGGCGGAGCGGTCCGGGGGTGTGCCCGCGCTGCTGGACGTGGTGGGGCGGCTCGTGGAGCGCGCCCGGTCGGCGGGGGCGCTGCGGCCGGACGTCACGGTCGGCGACGTCCTGCTGGTGATCGCCACCAGCGCGCCGACGCTGCCGGATCCGGGGCATCAGCAGGCGGCGTCCGCGCGGCTGCTGGACATCCTGCTGGAGGGGCTGCGGTCGCGGCCGCAGAGCTGACGGACCGCGGAGTTCCGGCCGGGGCGGCGCGTCCCGGCCGGACGGCTGCGGGCCGCCGGTGCGGGGCGCGCACATTGTGCCCCGGAACGGCGGCCGAAGGGGCCCTCTCCGGGCAGCGCGCCCCGGATGAGTGGTTGCGGGGACGGACTCGTCGGCCCGGGCGTGTCGTGTGGCACGCTTGCGCGGTGTTCCGGTGTGACGGCGTGTTCGGGGGCCTTGGCGATGACTCTTGACGGGCGGGACGAACAGCGCGGTGGCGACCACACCACCACCGATCCGGACGAACGTACGGGGCAGGTCCCGGGGCAGTCGGGGCCGCTGGGCGCCACGCCCGCGGCCGCCGGTCCGGCGGCGCCGCCCGATCGCACCGACGCCACACCGCTCGCCGGGGTCCCGCCGCAGCGCGACCGCACCGAGGCGCCGTCCGCCGCGCCCGTGACGCCGTCGTCCGCACCCGAGCCGCCGGAGGGCGCCGAGGCCCCGTCGTCGGATGCCGCGCTGGTCGGCGCGGTGCGGGCCGGGGACGACGGGGCGTACGAGGAGCTGTACCGCCGCCACGCCGAGGCGGTGCGCCGCTATGCGCGCAGCTGCTGCCGGGACGTGCACACCGCCGAGGATCTGACCGGCGAGGTGTTCGCGCGCACGCTGCAGGCGGTGCGGGGCGGCGCGGGTCCGGACACCGCGGTGCGGGCGTATCTGCTGACGACGGTCCGGCGGGTGGCGGCGGCCTGGGCGAAGACCGCCAAGCGCGAGCAGCTGGTCGAGGACTTCGCGGTGTTCGCGGTCTCCGCGGCCGGGACGTCGATGGACGCCGGGGGCGGCCCGGGCAGCGGGGTCGATCTCGGCGCCGACGTCCGGGCGATGCAGGAGGCCGAACGGACGCTGGCGATGCAGGCGTTCCGCAGCCTGCCGGAGCGCTATCAGACGGTGCTGTGGCACACCACCGTCGAGGAGGAGACGCCCAGTCAGGTCGCGCCGCTGCTCGGGCTGACCGCCAACGCCACGGCGGTGCTGGCGCACCGGGCGCGCGAGGGGCTGAAGCAGGCCTATCTGCAGGCGCATGTCAGCCAGTCGCTGACGGCCGGCGGCGACTGCGCGCGCTACGCCGACCGGCTCGGCGCGTACGCCCGCGGCGGGCTGCGGATGCGGGCCGAGCGGGGGCTGCGCAAGCATCTCGACGGGTGTGCGCGGTGCCGGATGGCGGCGCGTGAGGTCGCCGACGTCAACCAGCGGATCGGCGCGCTGCTGCCGGTCGCCGTCATCGGCTGGTTCGCCGCCTCGTACGCGGTCAAGGCCGCGGCGGCGGTCGCCGGGACGGCCGGGGTCGGCGCGGTGGCCGGGGCGGGTGCCGCGGCGGCCGCGGCCGGCGGCGGCTCCTCGGGCGGTGCGGCGGGCGGCGCCGCGGCCGGGGAGGCGCTGGGCATGCCGGTGAAGGTCGCGATCGGCGCCGGGGTGATGGTCGTGGCCGGTGCGGCGCTGGCGATGGCGATGACCGGGGCGCCGGAGCCGACGGAGAAGGCCGAGGCGCGGAAGGAGCCGACACCCGCCGTGGCGCCGCGCACGCCCGCGCCGAAGCCGCCGCCCGCGCCGAAGCCGGCGCCCACCCCGCCGCCGGCGACCCGTCCGGCTCCGCCGCCCCCGCCGAAGCCCACGCCGACGCCGACGCCCACACCCGCCCCGCCGAAGCCGACCCCGAAGCCGACGCCCACCCCGACGCCGACCCCGACACCGACACCCACGCCGACGCCTGCCCCGACGCCGTATCCGCTCAACTCCCTCGGGACGGACCTCGGCGGGGACGGGACGGAGCCGGAGGTCCGTCTCTGGGGCAGCAGTTGGATATGGCAGCGGAAGACGCCGGACATCGACGGCCGGTCGTATCCGAACGGCGTGACGGTCCACGGCGCGTCCACCGTCGTCATCGATCTGCACCGGCCCTGCACGTCGTACGACGCGGTCGCCGGGGTGGACGATCTCAGCCTGGGGCGGGGGGCGGTGCGGTTCTCCGTGGAGGGGGACGGGGCGTTGCTGTGGCGCTCCGACGTGGTGCGCGGCGGGCGGCCCGCGGTGCCGGTGCACGTCCCGCTGACCGGGGTGAAGACGCTGCGGCTGAGCGTGACGCCGCGGACGCCGGTGGATTCGTTGGTGCTCGCCGACTGGGCGCAGTCGGCGATCAACTGCCGCTGATCCGGGGCCTGCCGGGCGGGCCCGGCGGCCGCGCTCAGAGGCGGGCGCGGGACGGCACGCCGGCGGCGACCGCGCGGCGGCGCGGGGCGGTGGCCGCATCGGTCCAGCAGCTGCCGCGGCGCAGGACCAGGCGGCGCAGCCACAGCTCGGTGGAGACCAGTTCGGCCAGGCCGTCCAGGGGCAGCGCGGCGCCCTCGGCGGCGGCGTGCAGCGCCTTGCGCACCACCCGCGCCTCCACCAGCCCGGCGTCGGCGAGCAGCGGCGCGTCGAAGAGCTGGACGAGGCCGTCGAGGCCGGCCCGCAGCCCGGTGCGCAGGGCGGCGGTGTGCGGGAGGTGGGCGGTGGCGCCCCAGCCCGGCGGCAGGTCGCGGACGCCCGCGCCGGCGAGGACCGAGCGGAGGACGGCGGCGCGGGCGCCGGGCTGGACGCGCAGGGTGTCGGGCAGCGCGCGGCAGGCGAGCACCACCTGGTTGTCGAGGAACGGCGCGTGCAGACGCTGGCCGCGGACCTCCACGGCCTGTTCGAAGACGCGGTGGTCGGCGGCGCGGCGGGCCAGCGCGGCGCGGGCCCGGCGCTCGCCCGGCCGGCCCGCGCCGGGGGTGCGCGCCGCCGCCGCGCCCAGCCGTACGGACACCTCGGCCAGCGCCTCGCCGGTGAGCCAGCGGGCGGCGGGGCCGGGGCGGCACCAGAACAGCGCGGCGAGGGAGGCGTCGACGGCGCCCGGGTCGCCGACGCCGTCGACCCGCCGCTCCACCAGCCGCCGCGCGGTCTCGGCGACCCCGGTCCCGTAGGGCGTACGGGCGAGCTTGCGGGCGGCGCGGTAGACGGTGAAGGGCACCAGGACGGAGTGGGCCGAGGGGCCGTCGGCCCTGGCCAGCGCGGTGACCGGGCGCAGCAGATGGCGTCGGCGGCGGTCCAGGAGGAGGTCGGCGAGGCGGGCCGGGTGGGCGTCGAGGACCTGGCGGGCGCCGTGGCCGGTGAAGTGGTCGGCGCCGCCGGCGAGCAGGCGGCTGCGGTGACGGAACGCGGTGACGAGGGAGGGGCCCGGCTCGTCGGTGAGCGGGAGGGTGCCGAGCCCGGCGAAGGGCAGGGCCTCTTCGCCGCCGGTGACGACGCGGTGGTGCAGCCGCGGGTTGTCGGCGAGGGCGCGGGCCCGCTCCAGCTCGGCGTCGCGGTGGGCGCGGCCGCCCTGGGTGGCGTGGTCGGTGAAGGTGACGGCGAGGAGGCGCTCGCCGTGACCGGTGAGCGCCCCCGGTGCGCCGGGCAGCCCGGCGGCCAGCAGGGCGAGGGTCCCGGAGGCGCTGCCGCCGGAGAGGTCGGCGGCGACACCGGGGGCGGGGGCGCCGCGGGCCGCGCGCCGCTCGGCGGGTCCCATGCCCGGCACCGGGCCCGGGTCCAGGCCGCCGGGCCCGGCCGGGCCGTCAGGGCCATCGGGGGCAGCTGCGTGCCGGGGGCTCGACAGCCGGGCCCGGACCGCGTCGACCAGGGCCTCGCGGACGCCGTCCACCGCCTGCTCCGGGGCGACGCGGGGACCGGCGACGGCCAGCGAGGCGGCCGGTTCGTACGAGGTGATCTCGCGGGCGCCGCCGCGCAGCACCAGGGCGTGGCCGGGCGGGACGCGGCGCACCCCTTCGTAGGGCGTGCCGGAGCCGAGCGCCTCGGGGGCGTCCGGGCAGGCCAGGAGGGCGCCGAGGTGGCCGATGTCGAGTCCGGCCTCGATGAGGTCGGCGAGCGGCAGGGCGGCGGTGGCGAAGGCGGTGCCGCCCTCCCAGGGGGTGTGGAAGACGGGGCGGGCGCCGGCGAGGTCGCCGGTGACGGTGAGGCGGCGGCCCATGCGGACGACGGCGGTGTAGCTGCCGGGCCAGGCGGTGAGGTGGCGCAGCGCGCCGCCACGGGCCGCGTAGAGGCCGACGCGCAGCTGGTCGTCGGTGGCGCCGCAGACGCCGAAGACGGCGAGCGCGGTCTCCGGGTCGGCGCGGACGACGCGGACCTCGTCGGGCCGCCAGTCGCCGACCGCCCACAGCGGATCCGGTCCGTCCCACAGGAGTTGGGCGCCCACGGGGAGGACCGTGCGGCTCCCCCCGGTGGCGGCCGGCCCCGCGGTGGCACTGCTCCACCCCACCAACCAGCGCATGCCGCCTCCCCGCTCCCCGTGCCGCGGGGGCGCGCCACCGCCCCGTACCGCGGATTTCAGCCGTTGTGCGGTCCATGCTGCCATGACGGGGGCGTACGGGAGCCGAGCGAAGCGGCGGGGCGGCGCCCGGCGGTGGGGAGTTGACGTCGCGGGCGGGGCGGCGGCTCGCGTACGCGGCGGAGTGCGGGCGGGGCGCACGGCGGGCGCCGGGGAGCGTGCCGTGGGGCGCGTCGCGCCGAGCGGTGGGCGCCTTCCGGTCCCGCGGCGCGTTTCCGCCGCCCGTCGTTATTCGGCCAAAGTCTGCTGAACTCCGTTCAATTGGCGATGCGCCGCGGCGTGTCGCGCGACACGGCGGTAAGGGGGCCGCGGCGGCTCGCGCGACGGTCCGGGAAGCGGGCTGCGCCTCCCGGACCGGACCACCGCCCGCGGGGAATGGAGCGGCGGTATCCCCCAGCCCACCGGATCCAGTACAGCGGGCCGACCCACGCGGCACCCATGGAAGCGGCGGCGTTCCCGGGGAGGCAGCGCGCACATGTGGGCGCACGGCAACACGTACCCGGAGCACATGCCAACTCCCGCTCCCCCGGCCCGAAATGAATCTCGCCATCCGGGACACCGGCCCTTAACGGTCGGGATCCGGCGAACTACTCTGGGTGGACGCACGCCCCGGGGCACCGGGGCTGCCGTCGCAGTGTCGAGGGGTGCGCATGTCCAGGGATATACGCGGGCCGAACGAGAAGCTCGGCACCGTTCTCGCCCTCGCGGGTATCAGCAACGCCGGTCTGGCGCGCCGGGTGAACGACCTCGGCGCACAGCGCGGGCTCACGCTTCGTTACGACAAGACGTCGGTCGCCCGCTGGGTCTCCAAGGGGATGGTGCCGCAGGGCGCCGCGCCCCATCTGATCGCCTCCGCGATCGGCAGCAAGCTCGGGCGGCCGGTCCCGCTGCACGAGATCGGCCTCGGGGACGCGGATCCGGCGCCCGAGGTCGGGCTGACATTTCCCCGCGATGTGGGCGCAGCGGTGCGTTCCGCCACCGATCTCTACCGGCTGGATCTGGCCGGACGGCGGGCCGGCGGCGGAGGAATCTGGCAGAGCCTGGCCGGATCTTTCGCCGTCAGCGCGTACGCCACCCCCGCCTCCCGGTGGCTGATATCCCCGGCCGACAGCTCGGTGGCGCGCAACGCGGTCGAAGCAGCCGAGGCGGGTGAGAAGGAGGCCGCCTCGGCCGCGGACGCGGCGACCCCTCAGCATGTCGGCCACAGCGATGTCAGCAAGCTCCGCGAGGCGGCGGAGGACGCGCGCCGCTGGGACTCCAAGTACGGCGGTGGCGACTGGCGTTCGTCCATGGTGCCGGAGTGTCTGCGGGTGGACGCGGCCCCGCTGCTCCTCGCCTCGTACAGCGACGAGGTCGGGCGCGCCCTCTTCGGCGCGACCTCCGAACTCACCCGGCTCGCCGGGTGGATGGCCTTCGACACCGGGCAGCAGGAGGCCGCCCAGCGCTACTACATCCAGGCGCTGCGGCTGGCCCGTGCCGCGGCCGACGTCCCGCTGGGCGGCTACGTCCTCGCCTCGATGTCCCTGCAGGCGACGTACCGCGGCTTCGCCGACGAGGGCGTCGATCTCGCCCAGGCGGCGCTGGAGCGCAACCGCGGGCTGGCGACCGCCCGCACCATGAGCTTCTTCCGTCTGGTGGAGGCCCGCGCCCAGGCGAAGGCCGGCGAGGCCCGCGCCTGCGAGGTGGCGCTGAAGGCCGCCGAGGGCTGGCTGGAGCGCTCCCGCGGCGGCGACGCCGACCCGTCCTGGCTCGACTTCTACTCCTACGAGCGGTTCGCCGCCGACGCCGCCGAGTGCTACCGCGACCTGCGGCTGCCCCGCCAGGTGCGCCGCTTCACCGAGCAGGCCCTCTCCCGGCCCACCGAGGAGTTCGTCCGCTCGCACGGGCTGCGCCTGGTGGTCTCCGCCGTCGCCGAGCTGGAGTCCGGCAACCTCGACGCGGCCTGCGCCGCCGGCACCCGCGCCGTCGAGGTCGCCGGCCGCATCTCCTCGGCCCGCACCACCGAATACGTCCGCGATCTGCTGCACCGCCTGGAGCCGTACGGCGACGAGCCGCGGGTGGTGGAACTGCGCGAGCGGGCCCGGCCGTTGCTGGCGGCGCCCGCGTAGACACGCGGGCGCACGGGCGCACGAGGGGCGGACGGGAGCGGGGCGCCGGGCCGGTCAGGATGCGGCGCCGGGCCCTCGACGCGGGGGCCGGGACCGCGCCGCGCAGCCCGCCGGGCGGCGTCCGGCCCGGCCCCGGTCCCGGCCCCCGCTCCTCGGCCGCTTGCGCCGGAGTTGCCCGCTTCCGCTGCCGTTTCGCGGGCTCTGCGGGGATTCCCGCCCTGGTCGCGCGGTGTTGTCAGTACCTCGCGTCATGATGGGGTAGGTCGTCGGGCGACGGCGAGCGGGCCGCGGTCAGGGGTGGTCCGCGTCGGGGGCGCATCCCGCGTTCTCGCGGTTGGGGAGGTGCAGTGGCGGCGCACGACTGCGACGTGCTGGTGATCGGTGCGGGCATCGTCGGACTCTCGACGGCCCATGCCCTCACCCGCGCCGTACCGGGGCTGCGCGTGACGGTTCTGGAGAAGGAGTCCGGCCCGGCCCGGCACCAGACCGGCCGCAACAGCGGCGTGATCCACAGCGGCATCTACTACCCGCCCGGCTCCCTCAAGGCCCGCTACGCCCTCCGGGGCTCGGCCGAGATGGTGGAATTCTGCGCCGAGCACAGCATCGCGCACGAGGTCACCGGCAAGCTGATCGTCGCCACCGACCGCGCCGAGCTGCCCCGGCTGCACGCCCTCATCCAGCGCGGACGCGAGCACGGCCTGCCCGTACGCGAGCTGGGCCCGGCCCAGATCACCGACCACGAGCCGGCGGTCCGCGGCCTCGCCGCCATCCACGTCGGCACCACCGGCATCTGCGACTTCGGCGCCGTCGCCCGCACCTTCGGCCGCCTCGCCCAGGAGGCCGGGGCGTCGCTCGTGTACGGCGCCGAGGTGACGCGGATCGGGCGCCGCCCGGGCCGGGTCGCCGTCGCCACGGCGGACGGCACGGTCCACCGCGCCCGCGCCCTGGTCAACTGCGCCGGTCTGCACAGCGACCGCATCGCGCGGCTGGCCGGTGACGATCCGGGCATGCGGATCGTCCCGTTCCGCGGCGAGTACCACCTCCTCGCGCCGGAGCGCTCCGGGCTGGTCCGCGGCCTGGTCTATCCCGTCCCCGACCCGGCGTTCCCGTTCCTCGGCGTCCATCTGACCCGCGGCATCGACGGCGCCGTCCACCTCGGCCCGAACGCCGTCCCGGCCCTGGCCCGCGAGGGCTACGACTGGCGCACCCTGCGCCCCGCCGAGCTGGCCGGCACCCTCGCCTACCGCGGCTCGTGGCGGATAGCCCGCCGCCACTGGCGGTACGGCGCGGGCGAGCTGCACCGCTCGCTCTCCCGCCGCGCCTTCACCACCGCCGTGCGGCGACTGCTGCCCGCCGTCACCGAGGCCGACCTGCGCCCGGCGCCCGCCGGCGTCCGCGCCCAGGCCGTCCTCCCCGACGGCACCCTCGTCGACGACTTCCTCTTCGCCGACTCCCCCGGCATCGTCCACGTCCTCAACGCCCCGTCCCCGGCGGCCACGGCGTCGCTGCCCATCGGCCGGGAGATCGCGGAGCGGGTGACGGCGCTGCTGGACCGGCGCTGAACGCACGCGTGGGCGGTGCGGGCGCGTGGCCCGCACCGCCCACGCGGTGCTCACGGACGGCGGGCCGCCCGGCGGGAGGTGGTCAGTCGGCGGGGATGGGGACGGGGGAGGCGTTCGACGCCTTGTAGGCGCGGAGGAACGGCCGGAAGGTCGACACCGATTCCCCCTCGACGTACAGCACCCGTTCGTTGCCGTTCCACGCCAGCGACATGTTCGGCCCGGTCGGCAGGTCGTGTCCCGCGGTCAGGAGCGTGCCCAGGAGCTTCGTCTTGGCGTCCCGCAGCCCCACCGAGATCAGTTCGGGGTCCTGCGTGGCGGGGTGCGAGGGGCTGCCGTGGGAGACGCCGACCGCGATGACGTTCCCTTCTTCGAGCGCCACGGCCGCCGCCCCGGACCGCTTCCACAGACGCTTGCCGGTCTTCAGGTCGACGGCGGTCATGCCCGAGCGGTTGCCGTACGTCGTCACCAGGACCTTGGACTCCTCGTCGACCATGGTGGACCGGGCGTCGAGGTCCAGCTCTTCCAGGTCGCCGGTCAGCGGGATGGACTTGTCCGGCTTCGGCTTGCCCTCCGTGTCGAACGTCCGCAGCTCCCGCTTGCCGTCGGAGCTGTCCTCGCCCATCAGGAGGACCAGCGGGCTGTCGGAGACGATGCGCCGGACCTCCAGCTTCTCGTTGGGGACGAACGCGTTGAAGCTGTCCAGTTCGTGCTCCTGGACCAGCAGCGTCCGGTGCGGCTTGGCCTTCGAGCAGTCGCTGACCCGCGCCAGGTACTCGTTGCTCATCCCGAACGTCGCGGTGCAGTCACCGGCGGGCCACTTGAGGCTCCACTTGCCGGCGCCGCCGGAGATGTCGTAGCCGGAGTAGCTGTTGCCGATGGCGACGACGACCTGCTCGTTGCTGATACCGACGAGCGGGTGGTGCTCCGCCTCGCGGCCCTTGAGGTTACGGACCCAGAGGGTGTGGCCGGACTTGGTGTCGAAGACGGAGAGGAACGAGCAGTCGCCGCCGCCCGAGTCGAAGACCGCGGCGCCGACGCCATCGCGGTTCGGCTCCGTGGGCAGCGCACAGACCTGGCCGGCGCCCTTCGGGGCCTCCAGCTCCCATTCCTGCTTGCCGGTCTGGTCGTTGTAGGCGCGGACGCCGTCCTTGTCGCCGTAGACGACGGCGCCGTCGGTCATCCAGACCGACCGCATACCGGCGTCGTCGTCGGGCGGGTTGTCGCTCTTCTTCAGGTCGGTGTTCCACAGCTGCGCCATGGAGAGCGGCGGCTTCTGCTCCGCTTCGTCGTCGGAGCCGCCGGCCAGCAGGAAGTAGCCGCCGGTGCCGAGGGCCAGCAGGACGACGAGCACGATCGCGACAATCGCGGCCACCGGCACCCCGCGCCGCTGCCCACCCGGCGGCACCGGCGCCCCCGGTATCCCACCGGGCCCCTGCCCGAACGGCCCGCCACCGGGCGGCATCTGCCCGAACCCCTGCGGCCCCCCGGGCGGCGGATAGCCCGCACCGCCCGGACCGGGAGCCATCGGGCCACCGGGCGGCGGGTACATCCCCGGCGCCCCGGACTGCTGACCGTACGCACCGGGGGCGGGCTGACCCGGTACGCCCTGGCCGGGTATGCCCTGACCAGGTACGCCCTGGCCGGGGGCGTACGGTCCCGGGGCACCGGGCTGCGGACCAGGGCCCGGCTGGCCCGGCTGGCCCGGCTGGGCAGCCTGCGGTGCGCCGTACGGTCCCGGGGGCGACTGTGTCCCCGGGGGGCCCTGGGGGGCGGGGGGCTGCGGGGCGCCGGGCTGTCCCTGCGGCGCCGACGGGGCACCGGGCGCGGACCGGCCGGGGTCCTTGGCCATGGAGAGCTGCATGGTTCCGGCGGGGTGAGCCGGGGCCTGCTGGTCCGGGGCCTGTTGCGGAGCCGCGGGCGGCTGGACGGCGGCGAGCTTCATCGTCCCGGCGGGGCGCGCGGGGGCGGGCGGCGTGGCGGCGCCCGGGGCGGGCGGAGCCTCGGGGGTGCCCGGGGCCGGTGCGGCGCCCGGGGCCGGTGTGGCTGCGGGCGGGGTGCCCGGCGTGCCTTCCGGGGCGGCGCCCGGTGCGGACGTGCCCGGGGCGGCGCCCTCCTGCCCCGGCCCCTGAACCGCATCGGCGGGCCGGGCCGACCCGGAGCCCGGTGGCTCTCCCTGCGGATGAGCCCCGTTCCCCTGCTCCTGCGTCATTCCGACCGACCCCCTGGTTTGTTCGTGTGGCGGCCACGCATCGTATGCAGCCCACTGCACAGCGCGCCAACCGCCCCCTGAGCCCGGTGGCTGCGCGGAGATACGCGGGGAGATACGCGGGATGGAGAGGTGCGGGAAGGCTGTGTAGAGGGTGTGGGGGAGGCGTGTTTCGGTTGTGTGGCCGGGCCTGGGCAGCGTCGACCGGTTGGTCCTGGCTGACTGGAGTTGGCCGGTTGGTCCTGGGCACGGCGGGTGCCGGGCGGCGAGCGCTGGGGGGCGAGCGCTGGGGGCGGCTGAGCCGGGCGAGGAGGCGCGGGCGATCGGCCCGGAGGCAGAACGGCCGGCTCCCGCCGGTCGGCCCCGGCCCCGGCCCCAGTCCCGCTCCCGGCCCCGGCCACGGCCCCGTCGAGGCGACTCGGCACTGTCAACCCGAGGACCACAAGGCCGGACGGAGCAGTCCATGAGCAGTCCATGAGCAGCCCGTGAGCAGCCCGTGAGCAGCCGAGCACCGACCGATCAGGGACGCGTCCGGCCGCTCGTGGCCCGTAGAATCTCCGCACTGTGTCCGAGAATCCCCGCACCCCCGAGTCCGGCAGCCAGGAAACCAGCGTCCCGGAGGGCGCCGCCCCGTCCCGGGCGGAATCCGTCCCGGCCGACGGCACCGTGAACAGCGGCAAGGCGAGCGGCGGCGCCCCGGAGCCCGGTGGCGTAGAGGCGTCCGGTGCGACGCGGATCCGCCGCGACGGTCCGATGTTCCCCGACGGGAGCGGGCCCGCCGCCGATCCGGCCGGTGACCACCACGAGCGCCGGATCCGTTCCTTCCAGCCCCGCCGCAGCCGCGTCTCGCCGAGCCAGGCCGCCGCGCTGCGACGCCTGTGGCCGGTGTGGGGACGGGACATCGACGGGCTCTCCCGTATCGACCTCGACACGTTCTTCGACGGCCGCCCGGTCGTCCTGGAGATCGGCTTCGGCATGGGCGAGGCCACCGCGCAGATGGCCGCGGCCGACCCGGACACCGGCATCCTCGCCTGCGACGTCCACACCCCGGGCCAGGGCAACCTCCTCGCCCTCGCCGAACGGAACGGCCTGACCAACATCCGCGTGGTCAACGGCGACGCGATCATCCTGCTGCGCGAGATGCTCGCCCCCGGCTCCCTGGCCGGCCTGCGCGTCTTCTTCCCCGACCCCTGGCCGAAGAAGCGCCACCACAAGCGCCGCCTCATCCAGCCGGACTTCATCAGCCTGGCCACCACCCGCCTCGCCCCGGGCGCCCTCGTCCACTGCGCCACCGACTGGGAGCCCTACGCCGAGCAGATGCTCGACGTCCTCACCGCCGAACCCACCCTCCACAACATCTACCCCGACTACGCCCCCCGCCCGGACTTCCGCCCCCTCACCAAGTTCGAGGGCCAGGGCCTGGACAAGGGACATGTGGTGCACGACCTGATGTTCCGGCGGGGGGAGTAGGGGCGGCGCCCCGCCATCGCGCGAGTGCTGAGGTGAGGGGCTTCCCGGGGTCCCCTCACCTTCGCGCGCCAGCTTTAGCGGTCAATCGGCGTACTGAAGCGATCATCCCAACGCTGCCGATGGTGGCGCACAAAATCAACCTTTATTTTGTGCTCTCGAACCTTTTTCAGCTTGCCCTTGATCGTCCGGTTCAGCCCGTCGAGCACGTCAAGGTCATCAGATAGCTGAAGCGCACCCCGATCAAACAAGGCATGGCAGTTAGCGCACAGGCAGAGCACATTTTCCAGAACATCCGGGCCATTATGCGGCTTACCTAGCGCTCGAATATGTGCAGCCTCGCTATATGCCTCACCTCCAGGGGAGACCTGTAGGCGAGTCTCGCATATTTGGCAGGAATTTCCGTACATTTCCTTGACGGTGCGCACCACCTTAGAATTCCGCACCAGCCGCTGATACTCCACAGTGCGGCGCACCTGCTCCTCGACAGAAGTGTCTTCGACCTGCGGAGGCGCTATCGGCTTCGCCTTGGGCGTTTCCCCCGGCGCCAGCTTCATCAACTTGAACTGACAGACGAGAAAACCCTCTTTCCCGACGGTCATCCAGTGGTCAGCCACCCGGAACAAGCCGCAATACTCATATCCCCCCATCGCCCTGCGCCGCTTTCCTCCTCTGATATCCAGGCCACGAACGACGCGGACGGAGTTTCCGCGCGCCTCGTTGAGCAGGAGTCCAGCATTACCGGGGCTTTCCATGCTCTGGTCCGCGTAGAGACGTCCAGTTTCTCTATCGCGACACCCTTCCCCCGTATAGACGATCTCTTCTTCGCCATAGACATCATCAACATACCCACCAGAGAGGACGATAGAATCTACGCCACCCAAGGCGGTGCCTGCGATTCCCCTACCAAAGGCGCGATGCACCCCAGCTTCGTATAGTTCCGCGTGCCCCTTGAACCACTGCCCCTCGAATACCTCATCTGGGGTGCCAAAACGAATGGGTGCCGTTTTCTCCTTCGCCATGGGTCGATCTTGCCAACCCGTCGAAGGAATGGCACGCATCTGCAAGCGATGTGCGCAGCGCCACATCTTCGCGCGTGCTGACTCCCTGAAGATCGCCAACTCAGCGGTTCCCGTTGCTCGCTGGTGCGGCACAACCCCCGCCATACTGAACGGATTTGAGCCGAGGAAGCGAGCAGTGCTCTCCCCGGATGTCGTAGCGCGCCGGGCATCTCCTCTGGGTCCAGCGGTACGGGCGTAAGGTCCAGCAGCGAGACGGTTTAGCAAACCCGTAAGCGAGAGGCATAAGTGATGGCGATGGCAGGCATTCCGACAGCAGCAGTGGCCGCGACCGGTCTCGTGGGTGGTTACGCCGTGGCCCGGTGGACGAAGAAGCGGCCCCTTGGTGGGGTGGCGTTGGCGGCTGCCGGGGCGGTGGCGGCCAAGGGGTGGCAGGAGAAGGCCGGCGGGAAGGCCGCGGCGGCGCTGGGCGGGGCGTATGTGGCGGCGTTCGCCGGGTCGCATCCGCTGGCGAAGAAGATCGGGGCGTGGCCGTCGGTGTTCGCGGTTGCCGGCGGCATGGCGCTGGCGTCGTGGGCGGTGGCGGACCGGCGCGGGTGATCCTGCCGAGGAGCGGCGGGGCCGGGTGACTCGGCCGGTGGGCGTTCCCTGGGGTCCGGGCCGGGTGGCCGGGCGGCGGCGGGGATCGGTCCGGACCGAAGGCCAGCCGCCCCCTCACCCGTCCTGCCCCGCTCCACCTCTCACCCCACGTCAGCCACACCGCACCCCCAACGCCCTCTCGACCTCGCCCGCCGGGAACCGCGTCCGTTTGCTCTGTTCGAACCACCGGTGGTGGAACGCGTCCAGGACCGCCGCGTGCGGGGCATGGCGGTCGAGGAGACCGACGATCTCGGAGGGGAGGCCGGCGGGGCGGCGGCCGGTGAGCCATGCCTTGAGGAAGGCTTCCTGATCCAGACCGCCGCGGACGGGGTCCGGGAGGTGGTGGCGGAGGAGGTGCCACGGTGCGTAGGAGCGGTCGTACACGAGGTGGTCGGTGAGGAAGGCGGACTCCTCGGGGGAGAGGTCGAAGTCGCGGCTCAGAGCGAGGCCGAAGTCCGTGAAGTAGACCTGGTGGCCGTCGGTGAGCAGGTTGGCGAAGTGGGTGTCGAAGTGGACCAGTCCGCGGGCGCTCATGAACTCCGTGCCGCGGACCAGTTCGTCCTCCGCCCAGCGGTAGGGCGCGCTGCCGCCGGGCTCCGCCCAGGCGCCGTCCCGGAGCCCGCAGAGCCGGTCCGCGAGCGTCCGGGGCAGGTACTCCAGGAAGAGCACCAGGCTGAAGGAGGAGTCGCCGATGGCCTCCAGCCGGCGGCGTACCGCGGCGGAACCCTCCCAGTGGGCGACGGCCCCCTCGATGCCGCCGAACGCGTCGGCGAAGTCGCCCGGCGGCCGGTCCGGCAGGACGCGCCAGTGGTACAGCAGCGGGAAGCCCGGGTACGCGTTCCGCAGGACCCAGGCGGTGGTCATGAGGTGCGCGGCCAGCTCCCGCCAGGCGCCGAAGCCCGCCGAGCCCGCCCCGTACTGGTAGTAGAGGGGCAGGCCGAAGAGGTTGGCGGTCGAGCGGAGGTGTTCCGGGCGTAGTTCCAGGTCGGTCAGCGGGACCCGTTTGACGAAGACCGGCCGCCCCCCGACCGTCATCTCCGCCCGTCGGCCGCCGATGCCCGAACCGCGCGCCGGAGCGGCGGCCACCGCATCACCGAGCCTGCGGTCGCTCAACAGGGACAGCCGCGCGCCCACGTCCGCGTAGGCCGACAGCCGCGCGGCGGAAGGAAGCGGTTCGGCATCGGCGACGGGCGCCCTCACGAACCCCGCCCCCGGCCCGCGAACCTCATCCGTATCCAGAACCTCATCTGTATCCAGAGCCTCATCCGTATTTACGGGTGATCCCTGATCCATGGATGGTTCCTGATCCATGGGTGGCCTCTGATCCATGGGTGGCTCCTGTCCGGTGGTTCGCGCCCGGTGGTTCGTGCCCGGTAACCGTAGGTCCCCGTCCCCTGGCCCTCATTCGGTGGCTCAGCGGCTCAGCGGCTCAGTGGCCCCTGCCGATGCCGGGTGCCGGAGGCCTGCTCCGGCACCCGGCACCCGACCACCCGGCACCGGAGCAGCCCCGCCTCCTCTCCCCTACGCCGAAACCTCGTCCAGCAGCGCCAGTTCCTCGGCGTCGAGCCGGAGGTCCTGGATGCCGAGGAGGGCCGGGAGCTGGGCGGTGGTGCGGGCGCTGGCGATGGGGGCGGTGACCGTGGGGCGGGCGGCGAGCCAGGCGAGGGCGACGGTGGCCGGTTCCGCTCCGTGGGCCGCGGCGACGGTGTCGAGGGCGGTGAGGACGCGGATGCCGCGGTCGGTGGCGAGGTGAGCTGCGGCCTTGCCGGACCGGGCGCTGTCGATGTCCGTGCCGGGGCGGTACTTGCCGGTCAGGAAGCCGGAGGCGAGCCCGTAGTACGGGACGGCGGCCACGCCGTGGCGGGCGGCGACATCGGCGAGTTCGCCCTCGTAGGTGTCGCGGGAGACCAGGTTGTACTCCGGCTGGAGGGCGACGTAGCGGGCGAGGTTCTCGCGCGCGGAGAAGGTCAGGGCCTCCTCCAGGCGCGCCGCCGAGATGTTGGAGGCGGCGATCTCGCGGACCTTGCCGGCCCGGACGAGGTCGTCGAGGACGGTCAGGAACTCGCCGACCTCCAGCGACTCGTCGTCGTAGTGGGTGTAGTAGAGGTCGATGTGGTCGGTGCGCAGGCGGCGCAGCGAGCCCTCGACGGCCTTCTTGATCGTGTCGGCGGAGAGGCCCTTGAGGCCGGGGAGGGCGCCGACCTTGGTGGCGATGACGACGTCGTCGCGGTTGCCGCGGGCCGCGAGCCAGTTGCCGATCACGGTCTCGGACTCGCCGCCCTCGTTGCCCGGAACCCAGGCCGAGTAGACATCGGCGGTGTCGATGAAGTTGCCGCCGCCGGCGACGTACGCGTCGAGCACCGCGAACGACTCGGCCTCGTCGGCGGTCCAGCCGAAGACGTTGCCGCCGAGGCAGAGCGGGGAGACGGAGAGCGAGCCGAGGGGATTACGTGTGGTGGTCATGCAGTTATTCAACACAGCGCGGGGCAGCGGCATTTCCCGGCTACGGCATCCGGGCGCGATACGTCCCCCGGGGCGCGCCGGCTGCCCGCCCCGGACGGGCGGTCCGGGGCCCGGCGCACGGCGGCGGTCCGGGGCCCGGCCCGGCGCGCGGCGCGGTTGCGCGCGCCCCGGACTCGCGCCCCGGACATGGGCCCCGGACTCCCCTCAGGGCAGGCCTCAGACGTTCAGGCCCCGGGCCCGCAGCCACGGCATCGGGTCGACGGGGCCGCCGCCACCGGGGCGGACCTCCAGGTGGAGGTGGGGGCCGGTGACGTTCCCGGTGGCGCCGACGCGGCCGATGACCTCGCCGGTGGAGACCTTGCCGCCGGTCTTCACCATCGACGAGAGGTGGCAGAACCACAGCTCCGTACCGTCGTCGAGGGTGAGGACGATGCGGTAGCCGTACGAGCCGGCCCAGCCGGCCTGGGTGATGGTGCCGGAGTGCACGGCCTTGACCGGCGTGCCCGTGGGGGCGGCGAAGTCCTGGCCGGTGTGGTCGGCGGCCCAACGGTCGCCGGCCTGGCCGAAGCTGGCGGTGAGGGTGTACGAGGTGACCGGCAGCAGATAGCTCTTGGCCAGCTCGGCCAGGCGCGCCGCCTCGGCCTTGGCGCGGGCCTCGGCCTCGCGCTTCGCCTTGGCCGCCGCCGCCTTGCGCGCGGCCTCGGCCCGCTCCGCCTTCGCGTCGGCCACCGCCGCCTTCTGCTCCGTCGTGGCGGTCTTCTCCGCCTGGGCGAGGGCGGTGTGTTCGGCGGCGTCCCGGGCGTCGCGCTCGCCGGCCTCCTGCTGGGTGTCGGCCTGCTGGAGGATGCGGCTGCGCAGCGCCTCCCCGGCGTCCGTGCCCCGGCCGTCCTCGGTGGTGATCCCGGCGGACGACAGCGGCGCCGCCGCGGTGGCCGCATCGGACGCCTCGTCGGAGGAGCCGAGCAGCGGCCCGATGCCGGGCAGCGATTCGGCGTCCGGCAGCGCCCCGGTGACGTCGGTGGCGAGGGCGCCGATGTCCGGCATGGAGATCGGGACCGGCGGCTTGTCCTCGGCGGTCGCCATGCCGCCGGCGCCGACCGCCGCGATCACGCCGACGCCGAGGACCGTGCCGCTGCGGGCCAGCGCGCCGCGCTGCTTGCCGACGCGGTGACGGCCGCGGACGGACCGCACGGACTCCTCGGTCGGGTTCCACTCACCGGGCGCGTCGTCCGCGACACCGTAGGGGCCGGGGCCCTCCGGGGCGAACGCGCCCGGCGCGAAGGTGGCCGTATCGGTCAGGGAACCCGGCAGGTCCTGGGGGAAGTGGTCGGCTGACGGGGCTTCGGGGGCAAGCCTGTTGGACGCCACGGAGGCGCACTCCTTTCCTTCCTTCGCGCCTACCGGGTTAGCTGACGGGTTCGGAGCAGGAAGGTCTCCTACGGGCGGCCTCTGGCCGAGGCGTCCGATTCACCCCATGAAGGTGGTTCCCCGGTTCCCTCCGCGCCGGTCGGGCCTGCCGAGGCATATCCAGGACACGTCACGGCAGTTCACGAAATATCGGCGCACCGGCGCACAAGGGGGCGCCGTCGCGGGAAGTGACCACCGGTGTGCCTGGGTGTCCGGCATACCTGAAGAGCGCGTACGGGATTCGGCGTGGGGGCACGGTGCCGCCTCTGCGACGGCTGGGACGACCGCGCTCCGTTATCGGACAGTAATAGAGATCGCGGCCGATTTCCAAGCGATCCCGCGAATCCGCTCCGTACGACTACGGTCATTGGCCAAGACTTTTCGGGGCAACAGCCGTGCAAACCGGGCGAGTTGATCGCCTTTCACGAAACGGCCTGTACGTGATTGTGCATCACTTGTTATGCGGAGGGGTGCGCATTCCTCACGCTCCGTGAGGGCAGTAGCGTCTGATCATGGTCGTCGACTTCACCAACAACGCATCGGCCCTGGCAGCGCGCTACCGGGACTTCTCCTGGTGGGAGGCGCGGGGCCGGTGTGCGGCCCACGAGGAGTTGACGGCACGGATCGGGCAGGACCCGGAGCTGTGCGAACTCCTCGCCGCATCCCTCCCGATGGGTAACAAGCAGCAGCCCAACCTCCTGCTGGCGGCCGTCCGCCACCTCGACGGTCCGCACGCCGAGCAGGGCCCGCGCGGCGAACTGGCGTACGGCCGCTGGCGCGAGTGGACGATCCGGCACTGGGCCGAGGTCCGCGCGGTCGTCATGAGCCGCTCCACCCAGACCAACGAACCGGGCCGCTGCGCCACCCTGCTGCCCCTCCTGGCCCGCCTCCGCGGCCCGTTGGCCCTCCTGGAGGTGGGCGCCTCGGCCGGCCTCTGCCTCCACCCGGACCGCTACCGGTACGCGTACGAGCCGGACACCGCCGCCCCGGGGACGCCCGCTCCGGCCGCGCCCCCGCAGGCGTACACCCTCGGCGCCCCGGACAGCCCGGTCACCCTCCGGTGCCGCGTCGGGCGGGAGGAGGGGGTGGCCGCGGCGGACGCGGCGGCGCCCGCGGGGCTGCCGGAGATCGTGTGGCGCGGCGGCATCGACCTCGCCCCGCTCGACCCGGTGGACGACCCCGAGGCGCTGCGCTGGCTGCGCTCCCTGGTGTGGCCGGGCACCCCGGAGCGCGCGCAGCGGCTGACGGCGGCGGTGGACGCGGTGCGGGCGGCGCCGCGGCCCGAGATCGTCCGCGGCGACCTGGTCGAGGAGCTGCCCGCGCTGGCGGCGCGGGTCCCCGAGCACGCCACGCTCGTCGTCTTCCACACGTCCGTGCTGTCGTACCTGCCGCTCGCCCACCGGGAGCGGTTCGCCGACCTGGTGCGCGCGCTGCTCGCCGGGCGGCCGGGCGGCGGCCACTGGATCTCCCAGGAACACCACTCCGTCACCCCGTGGCGGCCCGCACCGGCCGCCGGCCGCCTCACCCCGGACCACCGGGAGCGGCTGCTGACCCTCGCGCTGGACGACCGCCCGGTCGCGCTGACGGGGGCGCACGGCCAGAGCCTCCACTGGGTGGCGTAGGGGTCCGCCACCGGGACCGCACCCGGCGCGCGGGGCCCACTCACGCGCCCCGCGCGCCGGTGCGGCCCCGGGACTCCTCGCACGCCCGGCGCGCGCCGGCACCCCGCGCGCCCCGCGCTCCGGGCCTACTCCCCCAACGGCCGCTGCACCGCCAGCAGCGCCATGTCGTCCGCGCCCGCCCCGCCCGTGTGCACGGCGACCTCGGCGACCAGCGTGTCCAGCAGCTGATCGGGGCCGGGGAAGACCCGGCCGCGCAGCCGGGCCACCGGGTCGTAGAACTCCCCCGCCCGGTTGCGCGCCTCCGTCAGCCCGTCCGTGAACAGCAGCAGGACCGAACCGGCGGGGAAGAACAGCTCGTCCGCCCGGTCCGGCCACCCGGCCACCTCGCTCATCCCCAGCGGCAGCGCGTGCACCGCGGGCACCAGCGTCCGCAGCCCGCCGTCCGGGTTGAGCAGCAGCGGCGGCGGATGGCCCCGGTTCAGGACGCGCAGCACGGCGCGCTCCCCGGACGGGATCTCCGCGAGCACCGCCGTGGTGAACCCCTCGTACTGGTCGAGGCCCTCGCGCCGCCGCCCCTCCCGCTGGAGCGCCCGCTCCAGCCGGCCGGCCACCGCCTCCAGCGTCGCCTCCTGCTCCGCCGCCTCCCGGAACGCCCCGATGACGATCACCGCCGCCTCGACCGCCTCCAGCCCCTTCCCCCGGACGTCACCGACGATCAGCCGGACGCCGTGCGGCGTCTCCTGCACCGCGTAGAGGTCCCCGCCGATCCGCGCGTCGGCCTGCGCACCCACGTAACGGGCGGCGACGGCCAGCCCCCCGATCCGCTCCGGCGGCGTGGGCAGCACCGCCCGCTGCGCCGCCTCGGAGACATCGCGTACGGAGGCGAGCCGGGCATCGGAGAGGCGGACGACGCGGTTGATGCCGAGGGCGAGGAGGGCGACGACGAAGACGGTGGAGACCTCGGTGGCGGAGAGGTTGGCGTCCTGGGTGTCGTTGACGAGTGCCGACCACAATTCGCCGAACAGCGCCGCGAGGGCGCAGAGCGCCGTGTTCCGCAGCGAGTAGAGCGGCGCGGCGACCAGCGGCGCCGCCGAGAAGAACGGCGAGGCGGTGTAGCGGTCGGGCGTGACGACGTCGAAGACGATGCCGACGAGGATGAGCAGGGCGGGCAGCCACCGCGCCAGCCGGCGGCCGAGCGGCGACATCTGTGCCCGGCGCGCCCACCGCTCCCGTTCCGCCGAGCGGACCCGCCCGCCTCGCGCCATCCGCACCGGCCTCTTCCCGCTCGCCTGCCCGCGGCCGGCCGTGCTCCCGGCCGCTCCTCCGGCCCCCCAAGGCTCGCCGCCCCGGCTCCGGACGGCGAGCCCGGAGGGGCCGGACGGGTCACCGGCCGTCGCGCCCGCACCGAACGGACGGCACCGCCCCGCACCTGACACAGCGCACGGCAGGCACCGGCCGGCCCGAGCATCCGCACGCGACCGGGCGCGCCCCCCAAACGACGGAGCGCCCCACCCCGTACATCCCGGGTGAGGCGCTTCCTCGCAGTTCAGCGGCGCCGCAACGCACCGCATCCGGTGGGCCATCAGGGGCTCGAACCCTGAACCAATGGATTAAAAGTCCACTGCTCTGCCAATTGAGCTAATGGCCCGCTCCGAGCAGCATAGCCCGACACCCTCCCGCGGCCCGAAGGCATTGCCGCACGGAGCGCTCCGCGGCGGCCCCGCCCGGGTGCGCCCGCGGCGGCAGCGGCGCCGCAACGCACAGGGCCCGTACGGCACTTGTGTGCGGTACGGGCCCTGCGGGCGGTTCAGCGGCGCCGGTTCACGGCGTCACGCCGGCTGCCGTCAGCCGTTGCGCTTCCAGCGCGGCTTGTCGTCGCGGCGGCCGTAGGAACCGGCGCCGGCACCCGAGCCGCGGTGGTCGTCACGGCGGCCGTAGGGACGGTCGCCACCGGAGCGGAAGCCGCCGGAGGGACGGCCACCGGAGCGGTCGTCACGGTTGAACGGACGGTCGCCGCCACCGGAGCGGTAGCCACCGGAGGGACGGCCACCGGAGCGGTCGTCACGGTTGAACGGACGGCTGGGGCGGTCACCGCGGTCGCGGTCACGGCCGAAGCCGGAACGGTCGTCGCGGCGGTCGAACGAACGGCCACCGGAACGGTCATCGCGGCGGTCGTCACGACGGTCGAAGGAACGGCCGCCCGAGCGGTCGTCACGGCGGTCGAACGAACGGCCACCGGAACGCTCGTCGCGGCGGTCGTCACGACGGTCGAAAGAGCGGCCACCGGAGCGGTCGTCACGACGGTCGAACGAACGGCCACCGGAACGCTCGTCGCGGCGGTCGAAGGAACGCCCGCCGGAACGGTCGTCACGACGGTCGAACGAACGGCCACCCGAGCGGTCGTCGCGGCGGTCGAACGAACGGCCACCGGAACGCTCGTCGCGGCGGTCGCGGCGCTCGTAGTTGCCGCGCTCGTCACGCTGGGGGCGGCGCTCCTCGGGGGACTCGGCCTGGGCCGGCACCTCGGCGGCCACGGCCTCGACGGTCGCGGCGACGGCGGCGAGCGCCTCGGCCGGGTCCTCGCCGCGCTCACGGGCGGCGCGGGCGGTCAGCCGGTCCGCGTCCTCGCGCAGCTCGGTGGCGCGGCGCTGGACGCGCTCCAGCTCCCGGGTCAGCTCCTGGACCTCGCGCTCGGCCTGCTTGGCGGAGTTCGCGGCCGACTCGGCCTGGACCTCGGTGAGCGACCGCGCGCCGGTGATCCGGGCGACGTCGTCGTCGAAGGCACCGGCGCCGCCGACGATGTGGCGCGAGGCGTCGACGCCCGCGTCCTCCATCAGGCGGAAGATCTGCCGGCGCTGGTGCGGCAGGGACAGCGACACGACGGTGCCGGAGCGGCCCGCACGCGCCGTACGGCCGGAACGGTGCAGGTAGTCCTTGTGGTCACCGGCCGGGTCGACGTTGAGGACCAGGTCGATGCCGTCGACGTGGATGCCGCGCGCGGCGACGTCGGTGGCGACCAGGCAGTTGACGTAGCCGTCCTTGAAGTCGGCCAGGGTGCGGGTGCGCGCGCCCTGCGTCATGCCGCCGTGCAGCGCGTCGGCCTTCACCCCGGCGTCGCGCAGCTGCTCGGCGACGCGGTCGGCGCCGAGCTGGGTGCGGACGAAGATGATGGTGCGGCCCTTGCGGGCGGCGATGGCGGCGGTGACCGGCGCCTTGTCCTTCGGCTTCACGACGAGGACGTGGTGGGTCATGGTCGTGACGTTGCCCTGGGCGCTGTCGACCTCGTGGCTGACCGGGTCGTTCAGGTACCGCTTGACCAGCGTGCCGATCTCGTTCTCCATCGTGGCGGAGAAGAGCATGCGCTGGCCGCCGGTCGGCACCAGGTCGAGCAGCTCGGTGACCTCGGGCAGGAAGCCCAGGTCGGCCATCTGGTCGGCCTCGTCGAGGACGGCGACCTCGACGTCGTCCAGCGAGCAGGCGCCGCGGTTGATGATGTCGCGCAGCCGGCCCGGGGTGGCGACGAGGATGTCGACGCCGCGCTCCAGCGCGTAGATCTGGTTGCCCATGGACGTACCGCCGCAGACGACCTTCAGCTTCAGGCCGAGGACGTCGCCGTAGGGCTGCAGCGCGTCGCTGACCTGCATGGCCAGCTCACGGGTGGGGGTGAGGATGACGCCGCGGGGGCGCTTCTTCTCGGTGCGGCCGCCGGCCAGGCGGGTCAGCAGCGGCAGACCGAAGGAGAGGGTCTTGCCGGAGCCGGTACGGCCGCGGCCGAGGATGTCGCGCCCGGCGATGGCGTCCGGGATGGTCGCCGCCTGGATCGGGAACGGCGTGGTGACACCGTTCTGCGCCAGCTTGCGGACGATCTTCTCGTCGAGACCGAGGTCCGCGAAGGTGATCTGCGGCTCCTCGTCGGCGGCGGCCTCCTCGACGGCCTCGACGGCCTCGGGCGACTGCTCGGCGGGGGCCTCGGCGGCCTGCTCGGCGCCCTCGGCGGGAAGCGCCGTCACGGCCTGCTCGTCGTCTGCGGGCAGGACGGACTGTTCAGTGGAAATGGACATGCGAAATGCGAAACCTTCCGGAGTCTCGGCACGCGCCCAAACTCCGTGTGTTTCACAGAGACCGCCTCAATGCGGTCAGCCACGGCAAGGGAGAGAACGCGCCACGCGGCGCGCTTCTTTTCTGGCGCCGGGCAAATGGGATCAAACGATCTACCACCATACGCACCTCCACCCCGGTAAGGCAAATGGCCGCCGCCCCTCCCGGTGCCACGACGGGCTCCGCGCCGCGCCTCAGCTCAGCACACCCGGCAGCGGCCCCGGCGCCTGCGGCGTGGGCCCCGACGCCCCGGCGCTCGGCGTCCGGGCCTCGCCGGACGGCGGTACGGGGCTGCCCGGCGTGGCCGGCGGCGTCGGCCCGGCGGACGTGGCGGGCCCGGCCACCGGCCCCGACGGCGACGGCCGCGGCCCCACCGGGGAGCCCGGCCCGCGCCGCGGCACCCCGGCGGTACGGGACGGCGCGGGCGGCGCGGTGGCACCCGGCCCCGCCGCGCGACCCGCCCCGGGCACCGCGGTGCGGCTCATGCCCTGCTCACCCGGGGTGGCCGCGGGCCGGCCCATCCGGTGCGGCCCCGAGCCGCTGCCGTCGACCGTGAGCCCGCCCGGCGCCCGCGGCGCCCGGTCGTCCGCACCGCTGCGCGAGGCGGTGCCGCCGGCCGGCCGCGGCGCATGACCGGGCCCGGTGACGCTCACGCACCCGGCGAGCGAGGCGGCCAGCGACGCGGCGACGGCCACCGCCGCCACGGCCCGGCGCACGGGCCCACCGTCCGTGCCGGGAGCGGGTGTTGGCGCGGCGCGGGGCGCCTCGGGGAGCGGCGGGGCGGTGCCCGCCGAAAGCACGGGCGTCGCGGGGTTCGGTCGCACGGGCGGACCTCCGGGCCCGGGGCGCGGACTGCGGCAGGCGTCGGCGCGGCCGGCTGGAAGAGCGGGGGACGCCCTGCCCAACTCCCGCGCCCCGCCCGAGGACACGCGCCGGACCGCCCCGATCCCGGGCGCGCCCGCGCACCGACCCGGCGAGGCCCGCCGCCCACGGGCGCGCCCGCACGCCCGGCCCCCGCGGCTCAGCCGTACCCGAGCGCGTGCAGCCGCTCGTCGTCGATGCCGAAGTGGTGGGCGATCTCGTGGACCACCGTCACCTCGGTCTCGGCGACGACGTCCTCCCGGGTGTCGCACATCCGCAGCGTCGGCCCGCGGTAGACGGTGATCCGGTCGGGCAGCACGCCCGCGTACCACTCACCGCGCTCGGTGAGCGGCGTCCCCTCGTAGAGCCCGAGCAGATCGGGGTCGTCGGACGGCGGCTCGTCCTCGACGAAGACCGCCACGTTGTCCATCAGCCGGGTCAGCTCCGGCGGGATCCGGTCGAGCGCCTCGGCGACCAGTTCCTCGAACTCCTCGCGCGTCATTTCCAGCACGGGCCCATTGTCCGCCCCCGGCGCCGCATCGCGCCGCCCCCGGCACGCCCCTCGGGAGGTTGCCGGGCGCCCTGCGCAGGTCGTCGCGGCGGCGCCAGGACAACCGTTTTGGCGAACGGTCCTCCCATCCCATATGCTTCTCACGTCCCCGACGGCGCCGGTAACGACGCCAAGGCGGGCCAATTAGCCCTCATCGTCTAGTGGCCCAGGACGCCGCCCTTTCAAGGCGGTAGCACGGGTTCGAATCCCGTTGGGGGCACGCAACACCGTGTGCAAGAATGATTCACGTCGTTCCGCACAATGCAAGGTCCTGTGGAGCAGTTTGGAGTGCTCGCCACCCTGTCAAGGTGGAGGCCGCGGGTTCAAATCCCGTCAGGACCGCTGCGGCTGGGTAGCTCAGTTGGTACGAGCGATCGCCTGAAAAGCGATAGGTCGCCGGTTCGACCCCGGCCCCAGCCACACCCATTGGGAGAAGGCCCCGATCTTCGGATCGGGGCCTTCTTCGTGTGCGTACGCCGCTCACTCCGCCGCGTGCGCCGGGGGCTGCTCCGGCTCGCGGCCGCCCGGATGGCGGTGGCGCCACACCCAGAAGACCGTGCAGGACACCACCGACCAGCCGGCCAGCACCAGATACGGGAAGAGGTGCTGGGAGCCGGCGAAGTAGACCGCGGTGTGCTGGGCATTGACCGACGCGCCCGGGGGCAGCCACTGGCCGATGTGGCCGAGCACCGACGGCAGCAGCGGCCAGGAGACCGCGCCGCCCGAGGACGGGTTGCCGAGCAGCACCATCACGCCCCACGTGGGGATCATCGCCCAACGGCCCATCAAGGTGTTGAACATCGTGAAGACCATCCCGGTCGTGAACATCGTGAACGACAGGATCAGCCAGGAGTGCACGAACGGCAGGCGGAGCGCGCCCAGCCACCAGTCGACGACGGCGGCGATGACGAAGCCGCCGAGCAGCGCGTAGGCGATCGTGAAGGCGATGCGTTCGGCCGGGTTGAGGGCGCGGGCGTGCACGCTGAGCTGGATCGCGCCGACGAAGCCGACGATCACCGCGGCGAGCGAGATGTAGAAGAGCGCCAGGCCCCGCGGGTCGCCCTTCTGGAGCGGCTTGATGTCCTGGACGCGGACCGGCACCCCGACCGCCTCGCCGACCCGCGGCCCCGCCGTGGCCAGCAGCTCCGCCACCGACGCGCCCGCGGCGCCCGCCACGTCCAGCTCCACACCAGCCTCGCGCGGCCGCACCACCGCGAACTCCCGCTGCTCCTCGATCGCCTTCCTGGCCTGCGCATACGTCGGGTACGCGGTGAGCCGCAGCGAGGCGTTCAGCGCCTCCTCCATGCCGTCCGCGAAGACCTTCTCCCGCGAGGGCCCGCCGCCCGGTGCGGTCTCCCGCCCGACGATCGCGATCGGCACATGGCGCGGCGTGGGGTTGGCCATGGCGTAGGTGTACGAGCCGGCGAAGAGCCCGGCGGCCGCGGCGAGGATGAAGAGGAGGACGCAGGCGGGGAGGAACGGCGACGCCTTGAAGGCGCGCCAGCGCTGCGCCGCGGTCGGGGGCCTGCCGTGGGCGCCGTGCGCGGCTCCGGTGCCGTCACCGGGCGCGTCGCCCCGCGGGCCCGCCCCGTCGTGCGCGGGCGTGCCGTCCGGGCCGTGGGCGCCGTGCTGATCAGCCATGCGAACACGCTAAAGCACGTAATGCGGACATACCTCTGCACGGCGGGGCCCGGAGCGCGGGGCGCGGGCGGGGCGCTCCGGCCTCGCGGGACGCCGCGCCCGGCCCGCCGGGCCCGCGCCACGCGCCCGGCCGCTCCGGCAAATCGTTCGCCAGTCGAATCGGGGAGGTGAGATCCTGGGATCCGTATGTCCAGTCAGCCTGCCTCCGCCCTGCCCGACGGCGCCTCTGCCGTGTCCGCGGCCGCGCCCACGCTCCCCGCCCTGCTGGAGCGGCTGCCCGAGCTGATGCTGCGCGACCAGCAGCGGCTGGGGCGGCGGCTCGACGGCGCCCGGCGGATCCGTAAGCCCGAGGCCCGTGCGGCCGTGCTCGCCGAGATCGCCGACGGCATGGCCGAGGCGGAGGAGCGCGTCGCGCGCCGGCGCGCCGCCGTGCCCGCGATCAGCTATCCCGAGCAGCTGCCGGTCAGCCAGAAGAAGGACGAGATCCTGGCGGCGATCCGCGACCACCAGGTCGTGATCGTCGCCGGTGAGACGGGCTCCGGCAAGACCACCCAGATCCCCAAGATCTGCCTGGAGCTGGGGCGCGGCGTCCGCGGTCTGATCGGGCACACCCAGCCGCGGCGGATCGCGGCCCGTACGGTCGCCGAGCGGGTCGCCGAGGAGCTGAACACCCCGCTGGGCGAGGCGGTGGGCTGGAAGGTCCGCTTCACCGACCAGGTCGGCGGCGAGACCCTCGTCAAGCTGATGACCGACGGCATCCTGCTCGCCGAGATCCAGACCGACCGCGAGCTGCGCCAGTACGACACGCTCATCATCGACGAGGCCCACGAGCGCAGCCTCAACATCGACTTCCTCCTCGGCTATCTCGCCCAGCTGCTGCCCAAGCGGCCGGACCTCAAGGTCGTCATCACCTCCGCGACGATCGACCCGGAGCGCTTCGCGCGGCACTTCGGCAGCTTCGCGGCGGTCGGCCCCGGGGCGCCGCGGCCGGCGGCGGACGAGGAGGCGCCGAGCGCCCCGATCGTCGAGGTCTCCGGCCGGACGTATCCGGTCGAGGTCCGCTACCGCCCGCTCCTGGAGGAGGGCGGCAGCGACGGCGACCGCGATCAGATCACCGCGATCTGCGACGCCGTCGACGAGCTGCAGGCCGAGGGCCCCGGCGACATCCTGGTCTTCCTCTCCGGCGAGCGGGAGATCCGCGACACCGCGGACGCCCTCAACAAGAAGAACCTCCGCGCCACCGAGGTGCTGCCGCTCTACGCCCGCCTCTCCCACGCCGAACAGCACCGCGTCTTCCAGCGCCACACCGGCCGCCGCATCGTGCTGGCCACCAACGTCGCCGAGACGTCCCTGACGGTCCCCGGCATCCGGTACGTCATCGACCCCGGCATGGCGCGGATCTCGCGCTACAGCTTCCGCACCAAGGTGCAGCGGCTGCCGATCGAGCCGGTCTCGCAGGCCAGCGCCAATCAGCGCAAGGGCCGCTGCGGCCGTACCAGCGACGGCATCTGCATCCGCCTCTACTCCGAGGACGACTTCCTCTCCCGCCCCGAGTTCACCGACGCGGAGATCCTGCGGACCAACCTCGCCTCCGTCATCCTCCAGATGACCGCCGCCGGACTCGGCGACATCGAGAAGTTCCCGTTCATCGACCCGCCGGACCGCCGCAACATCAAGGACGGCGTCGATCTGCTGCACGAGCTGGGTGCGCTGGAGGCCCGTACGAAGGGCGGATCCGGCGGCGCGGCGAAGGCTCCGGCCAAGGGCGGCGGCCCCCGGCTCACCCCGATGGGCCGCAAGCTCTCCCAGCTGCCGGTCGACCCGCGGCTGGCCCGGATGGTGCTGGAGGCCGACCGGAACAACTGCGTCCGCGAGGTCATGGTCATCGCCGCGGCGCTCTCCATCCAGGACCCGCGCGAGCGGCCCTCCGACAAGCAGCAGCAGGCCGATCAGCAGCACGCCCGGTTCAAGGACGAGACCGGCGACTTCCTGGCGTATCTGAATCTCTGGCGCTATGTGCGCGAACAGCAAAAGGCCCTCTCCTCCTCCGCCTTCCGCCGTATGTGCCGCAATGAGTTCCTGAATTACCTGCGCATACGCGAATGGCAGGACATCTACTCCCAGATGCGTTCGGTCGCGAAGACCATGGGAATTCATCTGAGCGAACAGGACGCGGCGCCCGACCACATCCATACGTCGCTGCTGGCCGGCCTGCTCTCGCACATCGGGCTGAAGGACACCGACGCGAAGAACGAATACCTGGGTGCCCGCAGCGCCAAATTCGCGGTCTTCCCGGGCTCCGCGCTCTTCAAGAAGCCACCGCGCTGGATCATGTCCGCCGAGCTGGTCGAGACCTCCCGGCTGTGGGCCCGCGTCAACGCGAAGATCGAGCCCGAGTGGATCGAGCCGCTCGCCCAGCACCTGGTCAAACGCACCTACAGCGAGCCGCACTGGGAGCAGAAGCAGGCCGCGGTGGTGGCGTACGAGCGGGTGACGCTCTACGGCGTCCCGATCGTCGCGCAGCGCAAGGTCGCCTACGGCCGGATCGATCCGGAGACCTCCCGTGATCTGTTCATCCGTAACGCCCTGGTGGAGGGCGACTGGCGCACGCACCACCAGTTCTTCCACGACAACCGCAAACTCCTCGGCGAGGTCGAGGAGTTGGAGCACCGCGCCCGCCGCCGCGACATCCTCGTCGACGACGAAACCCTCTTCGACTTCTACGACCAGCGCATTCCGGCGGACATCGTCTCCGGTGCGCATTTCGACGCGTGGTGGAAGAAGAAGCGGCAGGAGGAGCCGGAGCTCCTCAATTTCGAGCATTCCATGCTCATCAACGAATCGGCCGAGGCCGTCACCAAGGACGACTATCCCGATTCCTGGCGGCAGGGAAAGCTGAAGTTCAAGGTCACCTACCAGTTCGAGCCCGGCGCGGACGCGGACGGCGTCACCGTCCACATCCCGCTCCAGGTGCTCAACCAGGTCGCGTCCGAGGGCTTCGACTGGCAGATCCCGGGCCTGCGTGAGCAGTTGGTGACGGAGCTGATCCGCTCGCTGCCCAAGCCGATCCGCCGCAACTACGTGCCCGCGCCGAACTTCGCCGCCCGCTTCCTCGACACCACCGTCCCGCTCCAGGGCGCGCTGACGACGTCGCTGGCCGCCGGGCTCCAGCGGATGGTGGGCGTCCCGGTCTCCGCCGACGACTTCGACACCGCCAAGGTGCCCGACCACCTCAAGATCACCTTCCGGGTGGTGGACGAGCGGCGCCGCAAGCTGGCCGAGGCGAAGGACCTGGAGGCGCTGCGGCTGCAGCTCAAGCCGAAGACCCGCGCCGCGATCTCCAAGGCGTTCGAGCAGGCGGCCGACCGCCCCGCCCAAGGCGGCAGGGGCGCCAAGGGCGACGGCCCGGCCCTGCCCGGCCTGGAACAGCGCACGGGCCTGACGTCCTGGACGCTCGGCACCCTGCCCCGCACCTTCGAGACCCGCCGGGCCGGCCAGCCGCTGAAGGCGTACCCGGCACTGGTCGACGAGGGCACGAGCGTCGCCGTCCGCCTCTTCGACACCGAGGCGGAGCAGCTGACCGCGATGTGGGCCGGCACCCGCCGCCTCATCCTGCTCAACATCCCCTCCAACCCCGCCAAGTTCGCCCAGTCGAAGCTGAGCAATCAGCAGAAGCTCGCCCTGTCCCGCAATCCGCACGGCTCCATCCCGGCGCTCTTCGACGACTGCGTGACCGCCGCCGCGGACCGGCTGATGGCGGCGCGCGGCGGCCCCGCCTGGGACGAGGAGTCGTTCCGGAAGCTGTTCGACGGCGTCCGGGCCGATCTGGTGGACGCGACGATGAAGACGATCGGGCAGGTCCAGGAGGTGCTGGCCGCCTGGCAGGCGTGCGAACGGCGGCTGAAGGACACCTCGTTCCCCTCGCTGCTGCCGTCGCTCACCGACGTCAAGGAGCAGTTGGCGGCGCTCATCAAGCCCGGCTTCGTCACCGCACACGGCGCGAAGCGGCTGCCGGACCTGATGCGCTATCTGGTCGCCGCCGACCGCCGCCTCCAGCAGCTCCCGACCAACGCCGAGCGCGACCGCGCACGGATGGCGAAGGTCAAGGAGATGCAGGACGAGTACGCCTGGCTCCTTGAGCAGTTCCCCCGCGGCCGCCCGGTTCCGGCGGCGGCGCGGGAGATCCGCTGGATGATCGAGGAGCTGCGGGTCAGCTACTTCGCGCATGCGCTGGGCACGGCCTATCCGGTGTCCGACAAGCGCATCGTCAAGGCCGTGGACGCGGCGGCGCCGTAGCCCGGGGCGCGGCGGCGCCGGCATCGGCACCGCCGTTCCGGGAGCGGCGCCGGTACGCGCTCCCGGGCGGTGCGCACCGGCACGTACGGGGGCGCGGGGCGCCTTCCGTACGCCGGGCGGGGCATCACCCGGAGCCTGGTTCGACCGCACCCCCTGACCTGCTGTAGAGTCTTGCTTCGCAGCGACCGCGCAAGCGGAAGCGGCAGCAAGGTCCTGTGGAGCAGTTTGGAGTGCTCGCCACCCTGTCAAGGTGGAGGCCGCGGGTTCAAATCCCGTCAGGACCGCAGCAGAACGGCCCGTATCCGATAAGGATGCGGGCCGTTTTCCGTTCCGGCACCGACGGCCTTCGGCCGCACGGACGGCGCCTCCCGCCGCGTGGCCACGCGGCCGGATCTCCGCCCCTCCCGCCGCGTCGTCCTTCCCTTCCCGGAACCCGTTTCCGCGCCTCGGCCGGTCGCGGCACGACGGCGGGGACCTGCGCCCATGAACGACACCCCGGGGCCGACCCTCCGCGCTCGGCGCCCCCGGGCGGCTCAGCGGCCGCGTACGGGCCGTTCGGGAGCCCCGGCGTCCGCATCCGCTCCGACGGTGCCGCGGGCCGCTCACGGGGCGCAGACGGGAAGGCCGAAAGCCCCGGCGCCCGATGGCCGAAGAAGGCGCCCCCATCTCCCTTGCGGCGGGAGGCTGGTGACGGAGCGTCGGACAATCCGGCCATTACCGCAGAGGCAAGCGGAGCTTCAACCTCTCCACCGTGTGACGGGTGTCACCGTACAAGTTTCCAGAAGTGGGGAACTTACCCCCGCCCTACAACTGGTCCATTTAATATGTGCAATTGCACCACCCCTCAGGGCGCCCCAAAGGAGACCGCGGGGTCTGTCCGCGGAACGGCCCCAAGGGCCCGCGAAGGCCCCTCCCGAAGGCGCCGGCGGGCACGGCGCGACGGACGGAGTCCGTGCCGCCGGGAGGCTCCGGAGCGCGCGCACAAAAAGATCGCGCTGGACCCGGCGGAGTCCAGCGCGATCGATGACGTACCCGACTGCTGCGGGTGTGGGCCCGTTGGGGCGGGCGCCGCGTCGTGTGAAGCTGTGTGGAGCGTGGTGAAGCTAGGGGTGCTGCATGGGCGCTTTTCGGGTTGGGGGGCCCGAAAACAGCCCGGCTATGCGGTTATTCAGGACTCGCTGCGCTGCTGCGGAATGCCCGCGAGCAGTGCGCGGACCTCAGCCTCGCGGTAACGCCGGTGTCCTCCGAGCGTGCGGATGGACGTGAGCTTGCCTGCCTTGGCCCAACGGGTCACCGTCTTCGGGTCCACGCGGAACATCGTGGCGACCTCGGCGGGGGTAAGCAGCGGCTCGGCGTCAGGGGTGCGAGCGGTCATGAGCGGCCTCCTCGGGAGAACCGAACCATCACGGTTCTTTCCTCTAAATTCTGCACCTTGACCCGCGTTGCCCGAAATGGCGGACGCGGGCCGAGTCGGTTATAGGACGAACGGCTTGTCCTCGGCACTACAACTACACCATCCGTCCAGCCACGTCGGCCAAACCGATGGAATTGCCCTCTCAGGTGTTCAACCTCGACGGAAGCCGATGGACCATGTCATAGCGGACAGTCACGCCACCGTGACGATCAGTCACAGGGTGATCACGCGTCACTAGACCCCTCAAGGAGCGCAATACCGATCTATCCACCCAAAGTTGGACGGAGGAGCCCAAGTCAGACTCCTTGTCCTATTTTGGCACGAGGAGATGGCTTGGGCGCAAGGCCCGTTGTCAGTGCTTTGGGTCACTGCTGAGGCAAACGCCCGGATCGGGACCTACGTCCTGGAGAACACCAGCCTACGCGACGGCGCCCGCTTTCAAGATCATCTCCTGTCCGGAACCGTCCCCGGGACGGCCGCCGGGATCCGGCCGCGGCACCACGAACGCCGCCCGCGCCACCGCCGCGCACCGCTCCCCGCCGCGGCCGGCCGACCGGAGATCCACCGGGGATCAGCTGGCGAACTGCCGCTCGCGCACCGTCCGCCAGCGGTCGCTCAGCTTCTCGTACGCGGCGCCCGCGCGCTCGCCGTCGCCGTCGCGAAGTGCGGCGAGCCCCTCGGCCACCTCCGCGGCCGACCGGTCCTCGGCGAGCTGCTGCCCGGAGACCGCGTGGACCAGCCCGCCGTAGTCCAGCTCGACCAGGGAGCGCGGGTGGAACTCCTCCAGCCAGCGGCCCACGTCGAGCAGGCCGTCGATCAGCGGGCCCTCCTCCAGGGTGTCGCGCAGCGTCCGCAGCCCGCGGGCGACCCGACGGCGGGCCTCGACCATCGGGGTGCGGTAGCGCAGCAGCGGTCCGTCCGCGCCCTTCGGCTCGTACTCGCGCTCGGCGTCGTCGAAGAGGACGAACCAGCGGACCGGGACGTGCCAGGTGGCGCCGCGGATCCAGGGGCGGGCGTCCGGGTTGCGCTCCTGCCACTCCTCGTAGTCGGTCGCGGCCTGGCGGCGCACCACCGGGGGCAGCGCGGCGTCCAGCACCGGCGCGGGCAGCAGCTCCGGCAGGCCCTGGAGCGCCTGCCAGCCGCGCAGCCGGGTGCGCCAGGGGCAGATGCAGGGCACGTCGTCGAGGTGGGCGACGAACGCGTCGGCGCTCTCGTGCACCGGGACCGGGACCGGCGGGGTGGGCAGCAGGTCGGCGAGGGCCTTGCGCTGCTCGTCCTGGGCGGTCGGGGTGGAGGTGCGGCGGGCGTAGCGCGCCCAGTGGGAGCGCTCCGGCTCCGGGAACGCCGCCAGCGGCTCGTAGACCCGTAGGTATGCCCCATACGGGACCGTCACCGACGACGCCAAGGCCACGCACGCTCCTTCAAAGGGAAGTCCGCCACCGGGAGTTACCGGAGGGCCGGGGCCACCGGCGGGCCCGGGACACGGCAAATCGTCGCACGTCCGTCCCCCTCGAGGGGGTGATCCCGCGGACCCGGCCGATCTTCGGGTCGCGGAGGTCTTACGCTCTTCCCGACCGGCCCTCCCCACCCCACAGGAGGGCGTCCTCCCCGGCCTATGGGAGTCACCACCGTGACCGACGTACGTCCTTCCTCCGCCGAGCAGTCCGCCCCGGGTACGCCCCCCGCCGACGGCGTCCTGCACACCCTGTTCCGGACCGAACAGGGCGGCCATGAACAAGTCGTGCTCTGCCAGGACCGCGCCAGCGGTCTCAAGGCCGTGATCGCGCTGCACAACACCGCCCTGGGCCCGGCCCTCGGCGGCACCCGCTTCCACGCGTACGCCTCCGAGGAGGAGGCGGTGCGCGATGCGCTCAACCTCTCGCGCGGGATGTCGTACAAGAACGCGCTCGCCGGGCTCGACCACGGCGGCGGCAAGGCCGTGATCATCGGCGACCCGGAGACCGTCAAGACCGAGGAGCTGCTGCTCGCCTACGGGCGCGCGGTCGCCTCGCTCGGCGGCCGGTACGTCACCGCCTGTGACGTCGGCACCTACGTCGCGGACATGGACGTCGTGGCGCGCACCAACAAGTGGACCACCGGCCGCTCCCCGGAGAACGGCGGCGCCGGTGACTCCTCAGTGCTGACCGCGTACGGCGTGTTCCAGGGGATGCGCGCCTCGGCGCAGCACCAGTGGGGCGATCCGACGCTGCGCGGCCGCAAGGTCGCCGTGGCCGGGGTCGGCAAGGTGGGTTACCACCTCGTCGGGCATCTGGTCGAGGACGGCGCCGAGGTGCTCGTCACGGATGTCCGCGATGCCTCCGTCGAGCGGGTGCTCGCGGCGTATCCGCAGGTGACCGCGGTGGCCGACACCGAGGCGCTGATCCGCACGCCGGGTCTGGACGTCTACGCGCCGTGCGCGCTGGGCGGTGCGCTGAACGACGCGTCGGTGGCCGCGCTGACCGCCACGGTGGTCTGCGGCGCCGCGAACAACCAGCTCGCCCACCCCGGCATCGAGAAGGACCTCGCCGACCGCGGCATCCTCTACGCGCCGGACTACGTCGTGAACGCCGGCGGTGTCATCCAGGTGGCCGATGAGCTGCACGGCTTCGACTTCGACCGGTGCAAGGCGAAGGCCGCGAAGATCTTCGACACCACGCTGGCGATATTCGCTCGTGCGAAGGCCGACGGCATCCCGCCGGTCGCCGCGGCGGACCGGCTGGCGGAGCAGCGGATGGCGGAGGCCCGGCGCGGCTGACGGACGTCCCGGGTGTGTTTCCGCGCCTAAGGCCGGAAACACACCCTCCCCCGCGCCGGAACGTCGACAGGCGCGGCCGGGCACCACAGCGCCGCCCGAAATCTGGCTGAAAATCGCCCGTTGTGCGACCCGCCGGGAGGGCCCGGGGAGACTTCTCTCACCACCCGTCGGCGGGTCGCCGCAAGGGACGGGTTAAAATCGCAGTTGACCAGCGCGGACAGGGCGCCTCGCAGGTCATGCCGAGCGGCGGGTGATGCGGGCGACGTACCGTATGGCCGCGGAAGCAGGTACCGTTGAAGCCCTACGGACCGGTCTCTCTGTCGAGAGTCCGCTCTGAATCATGAACGCGTGTCAAGACTCTGGGGCCGTCGAGCCCCGTCGTTGAGGGGGTCGAGCCATGGGGCGCGGCCGGGCCAAGGCCAAGCAGACGAAGGTCGCCCGCCAGCTGAAGTACAACAGCGGTGGGACTGATCTCTCACGCCTGGCCGAAGAGCTGGGTGCATCGCCGCAACAGCCGGCACAGCAGCCGCCGAACGGCGAGCCGTTCGAGGATGACGAGGACGACGACCCGTACGCGCGGTACGCCGACCTGTATAACGACGACGATGACGAGGACGAGAAGGATTCGTCCCAGCATCGTCGCCGCGCCTGACGACGCACCGTAGACACTTCCGCGGGAATCCACCCGCGGTCGTTCTGCGGGCCTCTGTGTATCCGCTCACGGCGCGCACATTTTCCACGGACCCGGTCCGGGGTGTCTCACCTCGGACCGGGTTCTGTGCTGCCCCGGCGACCGGCGCGTCAGCCCGCGTAGTCACCGGTCAGGGTCACCGCTTCGGCCAGGTCGCCGCGCTCGACGATCTCACCGCTGACCCAGGCGTCCACGCCGCGGTCGGCGAGGGTGGTCAGGGCGACGTCCACGGACTCCTGGGGGACGACGGCGATCATGCCGACGCCCATGTTCAGGGTCTTCTCCAGCTCCAGGCGCTCGACCGCGCCGGCGGAGCCCACCAGGTCGAAGACCGCGCCCGGGGTCCAGGTGGAGCGGTCGACGGTGGCGTGCAGTCCGTCGGGGATGACACGGGCGAGGTTGTTGGCCAGGCCACCGCCGGTGATGTGCGAGAAGGCGTGCACCGGCGCCGTACGGGTGAGCGCCAGGCAGTCCAGCGAGTAGATCTTGGTGGGCTCCAGCAGCTCCTCGCCGAGGGTGCGGCCGAACTCGGGGATCTCGCGGTCGAGGGCGAGGTCCGCGCGGTCGAAGAGGACGTGGCGGACGAGCGAGTAGCCGTTGGAGTGGAGTCCGGAGGACGCCATGGCGATCACCGCGTCGCCGCTGCGGATGCGGTCGGCGCCGAGGACCTGATCGGCCTCGACGACGCCGGTGCCGGCGCCCGCGACGTCGAACTCGTCGACGCCGAGCAGACCGGGGTGTTCCGCGGTCTCGCCGCCGACCAGGGCGCAGCCGGCGAGGACGCAGCCCTCGGCGATGCCCTTGACGATCGCCGCGACCCGCTCCGGGTAGACCTTGCCGACGCAGATGTAGTCGGTCATGAAGAGCGGTTCGGCGCCGCAGACGACCAGGTCGTCGACGACCATGCCGACGAGGTCGTGGCCGATGGTGTCGTAGACGCCCATCTTGCGGGCGATGTCGACCTTGGTGCCAACGCCGTCGGTGGCGGAGGCGAGCAGCGGGCGCTCGTACCGCTTGAGGGCGGAGGCGTCGAAGAGGCCGGCGAAGCCGCCGAGCCCGCCGACGACCTCGGGACGGGTGGCCTTCTTCACCCACTCCTTCATGAGGTCGACGGCGCGGTCGCCCGCTTCGATGTCGACACCGGCGGCCGCGTAGCTGGCGCCGCTGGTGCGCGCGGGCTCGGAGGACTCAGGAGACATGACCCGGAACTTTCGTGTGATGGGTGTGCGAGCTACGGGCGGCGCAGCGCATCGGCGCCACCGACACCGGCCGTCAGCGTCCCGACGCCGTCGACATCCGGCTTGGCCCCGCCCGCGGTCTCCGATTCCAGGAGGTGCTTGCCGAGCAGCTCGGGGTCGGGCAGCTCCATCGGGTACTCGCCGTCGAAGCAGGCACGGCAGAGGTTCGGCTTGGCGATGGTGGTCGCCTCGATCATGCCGTCGATGGAGATGTACGCCAGGGAGTCGGCGCCCAGCGACTTGCCGATCTCGTCGACCGTCAGGCCGTTGGCGATCAGCTCGGCGCGGGTGGCGAAGTCGATGCCGAAGAAGCACGGCCACTTGATGGGCGGCGAGGAGATCCGGATGTGGACCTCCTTGGCGCCCGCCTCGCGCAACATGCGGACCAGGGCGCGCTGGGTGTTGCCGCGGACGATGGAGTCGTCGACGACCACCAGGCGCTTGCCGCGGATGACTTCCTTGAGCGGGTTGAGCTTGAGGCGGATGCCGAGCTGCCGGATGGTCTGCGAGGGCTGGATGAAGGTCCGGCCGACGTAGGAGTTCTTGACCAGGCCGGAGCCGTACGGGATGCCGCTGGCCTCGGCGTAGCCGACCGCCGCCGGGGTGCCGGACTCGGGCGTCGCTATGACCAGATCGGCGTCGGCGGGCGCCTCGGCGGCCAGCTTGCGGCCCATCTCCACACGGGAGAGGTAGACGTTGCGGCCGGCGATGTCGGTGTCCGGGCGGGCGAGGTAGACGTACTCGAAGACGCAGCCCTTGGGGCGGGCCTCGGCGAAGCGCGTGGCGCGCAGGCCGTTCTCGTCGATGGCGACCATCTCGCCGGGCTCGATCTCCCGGATGAAGGACGCGCCGCAGATGTCCAGCGCGGCGGTCTCGGAGGCGACCACCCAGCCGCGCTCCAGACGGCCGAGGACCAGCGGGCGGATGCCCTGCGGGTCGCGGGCGGCGTAGAGCGTGTGCTCGTCCATGAAGCAGAGCGAGAAGGCGCCCTTGACCTGCGGAAGGACGCGCGGCGCGGCCTCCTCGACGGTCAGCGGCTTGCCGTCCTCGTCGACCTGGCCGGCGAGCAGCGCCGTGACCAGGTCCGTGTCGTTGGTGGCCGCGACCTGGGTCGCGCGGCCGCCCTCGCGGGGCAGCGCCGCGACCAGATCCGCCAGCTCGGCGGTGTTCACCAGGTTGCCGTTGTGGCCGAGCGCGATCGAGCCGTGCGCGGTGGCGCGGAACGTCGGCTGGGCGTTCTCCCACACCGAGGCACCGGTGGTGGAGTAACGGGCATGGCCCACGGCGATGTGGCCCTGGAGGGAACCGAGCGAGGTCTCGTCGAAGACCTGGGACACCAGGCCCATGTCCTTGAAGACGAGGATCTGCGAGCCGTTGCTCACTGCGATGCCCGCGGACTCCTGTCCACGGTGCTGCAGCGCGTACAGCCCGAAATAGGTGAGTTTGGCGACCTCTTCACCCGGAGCCCAGACACCGAAGACGCCGCAAGCGTCCTGGGGGCCCTTCTCGCCGGGGAGCAGGTCGTGGCTGAGTCGTCCGTCACCACGTGGCACGCCTTGAGTCTAGGGCAGGTCGCTGATTCATCCGAACCGGGGATGGCCGGTGGGCCGGATGTCCGTACAGGAGCGGTGCGTGCCGCCGGGGCGGCGGGCCGGTCCGCCGCGCGCCCGGCGGGGCCGCGCGGCGGGCGGCGCGGGGGCCACAGCCCTTGGGGCGTCTGGCCTCGGGCGGTACGGGGACGGATGGCCGCACCGGCCGGGGCGCGGCTGCGCCGCGCGCGCGTGAGGCGCCCCGCCGCGCGGGCCCTCGCGGGCGCCCGCGCCCGCGTGTGAGATGCGCTACGCCCGGGGCGGCGACGGTCGTTCAGGACAGGATCGGCAGATATCCGCCGATGTCCGCGCGCTCGCCGCTGGCGGTGACCTGGGCCGCCTCCCGCGCCTCGGCCCAGGACGTCCGGCCGGTGGCCAGGCGTATCCACGTCAGCGGGTCGGTCTCGACGACGTTCGGCGGGGTGCCGCGGGTGTGGCGGGGGCCCTCGACGCACTGCACGACGGCGAACGGCGGGATCCGGACCTCGACCGATCCGCCCGGCGCCGCGGCCGCCAGCGCATCGGCGAGCAGGCGGGTGGCGGCGGCCAGGGCCTGGCGGTCGTACGGGATCTCGATGCCGGTGGCGGCGGCCAGATCGTCGGTGTGCACGACGAGTTCGACGCAGCGGGTGGCCAGGACGTCGACGAGCCGCATGGCGGCGGGCCGGACCGCGACGACCCGCTCGGCCGGATCCGGATCGACGACGCGGAGGAACTCCTCGGCGGTGCGCTCCAGCAGCTCCACCGGGTCGTGGGCGGCGGCCAGGGCGCGGGTGCGGTCGTCGACCGAGGCGGCGAAGGTGGCGGCGGCGTGCGGCCACTGCGCCGGGGTGGCCTCCGCCCGTGCCGGCGGCGGCTGTTCGAGGCCGCGCGCCACGCTGCCGGTGGCCATGGAGAGATGCGCGACCAGCTCGCGGACAGTCCACTCCCCCAGCCGCGTCGGCAGGGCGAACTGCTCGGGCGTGAGGGTGCGCACGGCGGCGCGGACGTGGTCGAGCTGGGCCAGGACGGCGGCGCGGGTCTTCCGGCCGTCGTACCGGCGGGCGCGGGCGGCGGATGTCATGTGCTTCAGCGTAGGCGGCACCACTGACAATCGGCGGGGTCTTATCCGTTCTCCGGGCCGCTCCCGGAATGCCGTGCGCGGTCTTATCCGGCGGGCATCGGTGAACGTCCGGGGAGAAACGTCCGGTGAATCCCGCGGCGCTTCCGCAACGGGATGGGCGGTGCGTCATGCCGGCCCTTCCGCATCACACACGGCGCCGGCGGCGGGCCCGCCGGGGCCCGGAAACCGTGCGGGCGGCGGCCTGTTCGGGGCCGCCGGCCCGGCGAACGGGACGGTCCGGCGCCGTGCCGGGGCGCCTTGGGAGAACCGGCCCGACAGCCTTGAGAGAACCGGTCTGATAAAAGCGGATCCGTACCACCATGGGTGTGGATAAAGCACAGGTAAGTGCGTGTGCTGATGCCCGCAAAGGGGAGAAATACCTACGTTCCCCGCATGATGCCGAAACATAGATATCGGGTATATGGCGAAAGCGGGTGGCACGGCCGCGCCCGGAGATGGGCGATGGCCCTGCTGGGCGTCCTCAGCATGGTGGCCGCGACCCTCGGACTGCCCGCCACCACCGCCCATGCCCAAGGGGTGGGCGTACCGCTGGTGAACGAGACGTTCACCGGAGCCACGGCGGACCCGGAGTTCGAAGGGTTCGGGAACGCGTGCCTGACCGGCGCGCCCCAGGGCACCGCCCCCGGGCCCGGGACGCATCCGCTCGGTGGCTGCCCGCCGAACGAGGTCGGTCCCGTACCGCCGAGGAACGGCGCGCCGCACGGCTACCTCCAGCTGACCGACGCCGGTCGCGACCGGGCCGCGGCGGCGCTCTACAACCACGCCCTCCCCGCCAACCAGGGCCTGGTGACCACGTTCGACCAGTGGCAGTACGGCAACACCACCAACCCGCCGGCCGACGGCATCTCCTTCTTCCTCATCGACGGGGCGGCCACCCTGGACGCGCCGGGCGCGTTCGGCGGCAGCCTCGGCTACGCGCAGAAGATCCCCGCCGACGATCCGGCGGAGCCGTTCATCCCTGGTGTCAACCGCGGCTACCTCGGCGTCGGACTGGACGTCCTGGGGAACTTCTTCGGCGACTGGGAGCACCGGGGCAACGGCTGTACGCGGCGGTCCCCGGCCGGCACCATCTTCCGCGTCCCCGCCCCCGGCACCAACATGGTCACGCTGCGCGGACCGGGCAACGGCACCGAGGGCTACTGCTTCCTGGACGCCACCACCAGCAACTTCTCCACCAGCGGCCCCTGGCCGTCCACGCTGCCGGGCCAGATCCACGGGCCGACCACCTCGCTGCCCGCGAACGCGACGCCCGCCGAGGCCGAGGCACTGCTGGAGCCCTCGCGGCGCACCGTGACCGTGGAGGTCTCGCCGGCGCCGAACCCGGTGGTCACCGTCTGGATGGACTTCCACGACGGCCGCGGCACCCAGGAGGTGCTCTCCACCCCGGCGCCCACCCCGGTGCCGAACACCTACAAGCTCGGGTTCGCCGGGTCGACCGGTGACTTCACCGACGTCCATCTGATCCGGAACGTCAGCGTGCGCCCGGCCGCGGCGCTGCCGCAGCTCAACATCGTCAAGCAGGTCTCCGAGGCCACCGAGGTCCCGCAGCCGCTGACGCCGGGGCAGCAGGTGCCCTTCGAGTACGTCGTGACCAACAGCGGGAACGTCACGCTGAACGACGTGAACGTGACGGACGACCGCGTCCCCGGTATCACCTGTCCGCAGACCTCGCTGGCCAGCGGGCAGAGCATGACCTGCCGGGGGACCTATACCGTCACCGACGCGGACGCCGAGGCCGGGTCGGTGACCAACACCGCCGTCGCGCACGGCACGGGACCCGAGGGGCCGGTGGATTCGCCACCGGACGAAGTGACGCTACCGGTCCAGCGCGGACCGGGGCTGCGGCTGGAGAAGACGACCGACGAGGGCCGTGAGTACCGCGTCGGTGACGAGGTCACGTACAAGTACACCGTCACCAACACCGGTCCGACCACGCTGAACGACGTCAAGATCTCCGACGACCACGTCACCGGCATCACCTGCGACGCCACCACGCTGGCCCCGAGCGGCGAGCCCGGTGACTCCACCACCTGTACGGGGACGTACACCGTCACCGAGGCGGACGGCCGGGCCGGGTCGGTGACGAACACCGCCGTCGCCCACGGGACGTCCAACGGCACCCCGGTCGACTCCGGACCGGACCAGGCGACGATCGCGGTCGCCTCCGACCTCTCGCTGAGCCTCACGAAGAGCGTCGACAACTCGCATCCGTACGAGGTCGGCGACGAGGTGACCTACACCTACACGGTCACCAACACCGGGGACGCGACGCTCAGCGGGATCGAGGTCACCGACGACCGGGCCGCCGGGATCACCTGCCAGGCCACCACCCTGGCGCCGGGCGCGAGTACCACCTGCACCGGTACGTACACCGTGACCAGGGCCGACGCCGATCTGGGGAACGTCACCAACGTGGCCTTCGCCCAGGGGCGGGACGCCGACGGCACGATCGTGGAGTCGCCGCCGGACGACGCGGTGATCGACGTCGTCCCCAACCAGCCGGGGCTGGAGATCCAGAAGGTCGTCGACGCCTCGCACCCGTACCAGGCCGGTGACACCGTCACCTACCGGTACGTCGTGCGGAACTCCGGGAACACCACGATCACCGGTGTCAACGTCGCCGACGACCGGGTCTCGGGGATCACCTGCCAGGACACCACGCTGGCGCCCGGGGCGAGCACCGAGTGCACCGGTACGTACACCGTGACCGCCGCCGACGCGGACGCCGGGCAGGTGCGCAACACCGCCGTGGCGCGCGGTGAGTCCGACGGCACCGCGGTGGAATCGCCGCCGGACAGCGCCGAGATCGAGGTCGGACGGAACGAGCCCGGGCTGTCGGTCAACAAGACCGTCGACGCCTCGCGCCCGTACCGCGTCGGTGACGAGGTCACGTACACCTACAGCGTCACCAACACCGGCAACACCACGATCACCGGCGTGACCGTCGCCGACGACCGGGTCTCCGGGATCACCTGCGAGGCGACCACGCTGGCGCCCGAGGCGAGTACCACCTGTACCGGTACGTACACCGTGACCGCCGCCGACGCGGAGGCCGGGAGCGTGGCCAACACGGCGGTGGCGCGCGGTGAGTCCGACGGGACGGCGGTGGAGTCGCCGCCGGACAGCGCCCGGATCGACACCGTCGCCGACCGGCCCGCGCTGTCGGTCGAGAAGTCCGTGGACACCTCGCGCACCTACGCGGTGGGCGACCGGATCACGTACACCTACCGGGTCGCCAACACCGGCAACACGACGATCAGCGGCGTGACCGTCACCGACAACCGGGTCTCCGGGATCACCTGCCTTGCGACCACGCTGGACCCGGGTGAGAGCACCACCTGCACCGGCAACTACACCGTGACCGCCGCCGACGCGGAGGCCGGGCACATCACCAACACGGCGGTGGCGCACGGCCAGTCCGACGGCACCGCGGTGGAATCGCCGCCGGACAGCGCGGAGGTCCAGGTCGGGCGGCACGAGCCCGCGCTGGCGATCGAGAAGTCCGTCGACACCTCGCGCACCTACGCGGTGGGCGACGAGGTGACCTACACCTACCGGATCAACAACACCGGCAGCACCACGGTCAACGACCTCACCGTCGCCGACGACCACGTCTCCGGCATCACCTGCCAGGCGACCACGCTGGCGCCCGGGGCGAGCACCACCTGCACCGGCACGTACACCGTCACCGAGGCCGACGCGCAGGCCGGGCACGTACGCAACACCGCCGTCGCCCGCGGCCGGTCCAACGGCACCGCCGTGGAATCGCCGCCCGACAGCGCGGAGATCCAGGTCGGACGGCACCAGCCCGGCCTGACGATCAAGAAGACCGTCGACACCTCCCGGACCTACCGGGTCGGCGACCGGATCACCTACACGTACACCGTCACCAACACCGGCAACACCACCCTCAACGGCATCGCCGTCGAGGACAACCGCGTCACCGACGTGACCTGCCGGACCACCACGCTGGCCCCCGGTGAGAGCACCACCTGCACCGGCACCTACACCGTCACCGAGGAGGACGCCAAGCACGGCACGATCACCAACACCGCCGTGGCGACCGCCGACGGCGGGGTCCGCTCCGAACCGGCCGAGGCGACCGTCAAGGTCACGGAGAAGGAACCCTGCAAGGGCAAGGACTGCAAGCCCTGCAAGGGCAAGGACTGCCACAAGCCGTGCAAGGGCAAGCACTGCGACAAGCCGTGCAAGGGGAAGGACTGCCACAAGCCCTGCCACGGCAAGCACTGCGACAAGCCGTGCGACGACAAGCACTGCGACAAGCCCTGCCAGGAGAAGGGGGGCTGCAAGCAGGAGTGAGCCGGCCGGCGCGGCGGTGAGGCCCCTGCCGGGCTGAGCACCGCGCCGCACGACAGGGCGTCCGCCGCACACCGGCGGGCGCCCTCGTCGTTGCCGCCGGAACGGGAAACCGACCGGAACGGGAAGTCGTCCGGAACGCGGAACGGCCCGCCAGGAATCCTGGCGGGCCGTTCCGCGGTACATCACCGCCGCACACGGGCGGTCGGTCCGGCGATCAGGCGATCAGGCCCGGGATCGTCTCCTCGTGCGCCGTCCGCAGCTCGCTCAGCGCGATGCTGAACTGGCCCTGGACGTCGATCGCGTCCCCGTCGACCACACCGATGCGGGTGGCCGGCAGCCCGCGCGCCCCGCACATGTCGGTGAAGCGCAGCTCCTCGCTCCGCGGCACCGAGACGATCGCGCGGCCCGCGGACTCGGAGAAGAGGAAGACGAACGGGTCGACGCCCTCCGGGACGACCAGCCGGGCGCCGTTGCCGCCGCGCAGGCACGACTCGACGAGCGCCTGGATCAGACCGCCGTCGGAGAGGTCGTGCGCCGCGTCGGCCATGCCGTCGCGGGAGGCCGAGATCAAGATCTCCGCCAGCAGCCGCTCGCGCTCCAGGTCGACCTCGGGCGGCAGACCGCCGAGGTGGTCGTGGACCACCTGCGACCAGGCCGACCCGCCCAGCTCCTCCTTGGTGTCGCCCAGGAGGTAGATCAGCTGGCCCGCCTCGGCGAACGCCACCGGCGTACGGCGGTTGACGTCGTCGATCACGCCGAGCACCGCGACCACCGGCGTCGGGTGGATCGCCACGTCGCCGGTCTGGTTGTAGAGCGAGACGTTGCCGCCGGTCACCGGGGTGCCCAGGGTCTGGCAGGCGTCGGCGAGACCGCGGGTGGCCTCGGCGAACTGCCACATCACCGCCGGGTCCTCGGGCGAGCCGAAGTTCAGGCAGTCGGAGACCGCCAGCGGCTTGGCGCCCGTCGCGGCGACGTTGCGGTACGCCTCGGCCAGCGCCAGCTGCGCACCCGCGTACGGGTCGAGCTTGGCGAAGCGGCCGTTGCCGTCGGTGGCGAGGGCGACGCCGAGGTTGGTCTCCTCGTCGATGCGGACCATGCCGGAGTCCTCCGGCTGCGCGAGGACGGTGTTGCCCTGCACGAACCGGTCGTACTGGTCGGTGATCCACGCCTTCGACGCCTGGTTCGGCGACGCCACGACCTGGAGGATCTGCGCGCGCAGCTCGTCCCCGGTGGCCGGCCGGGCCAGCTTGTTCGCGTCGTCGGCCTGGAGGGCGTCCTGCCAGTCGGGGCGGGCGTACGGCCGGTGGTAGGTCGGGCCCTCGTGGGCGACCGAGCGCGGCGGGACGTCCACGATCTGCTCGCCGTGCCAGAAGATCTCCAGCCGGGTGCCGTCGGTCACCTCACCGATCACGGTGGCGATGACGTCCCACTTCTCGCAGATCTCCAGGAAGCGGTCGACCTTGTCCGGCTCGACGATCGCGCACATGCGCTCCTGCGACTCGCTCATGAGGATCTCCTCGGGCGAGAGGGAGGAGTCACGCAGCGGAACGGTGTCCAGCTCGACGCGCATACCGCCGGAGCCGGCCGACGCCAGCTCGCTGGTGGCGCAGGACAGCCCGGCGCCGCCGAGGTCCTGGATGCCGGCGACCAGCTGCTCCTTGAAGACCTCCAGGGTGCACTCGATGAGCAGCTTCTCCTGGAAGGGGTCACCGACCTGAACGGCGGGGCGCTTCGTCGGCTTGGTGTCGTCGAAGGTCTCGGAGGCGAGCACGGAGACGCCGCCGATGCCGTCGCCGCCGGTGCGGGCGCCGTAGAGGATGACCTTGTTGCCGGCGCCGGACGCCTTCGCCAGGTGGATGTCCTCGTGCTTCATCACACCGATACAGCCGGCGTTGACCAGCGGGTTGCCCTGGTAGCAGGCGTCGAAGACGACCTCGCCGCCGATGTTGGGCAGGCCCAGGCAGTTGCCGTAGCCGCCGATGCCCGCGACGACACCCGGCAGGACGCGCTTGGTGTCGGGGTGGTCGGCGGCGCCGAACCGCAGCGGGTCGACGACCGCGACCGGGCGGGCGCCCATGGCGAGGATGTCGCGGACGATGCCGCCGACGCCGGTGGCCGCGCCCTGGTACGGCTCGATGTAGCTGGGGTGGTTGTGCGACTCCACCTTGAACGTGACGGCGTAGCCCTGGCCGACGTCGACGACACCGGCGTTCTCACCGATGCCGACGAGCATCGCGTCGTTCTCGGGGACCTTCTCGCCGAACTGCTTCAGATGGACCTTGCTGCTCTTGTAGGAGCAGTGCTCGGACCACATGACGGAGTACATCGCCAGCTCGGCGCCGGTCGGGCGGCGGCCGAGGATCTCGCGGATGCGCGCGTACTCGTCCTGCTTCAGCCCCAGTTCGGCCCAGGGCTGCTCGGCCTCAGGGGTCTTCGCGGCGTGCTTGACCGTGTCCAGCGTCATGCGTTGACCAACTTCTTCAGGATCGAGGTGAAGAACCCGAGGCCGTCGGTGCGGCCCGTGCCGATCAGCGGCTCCACGGCGTGCTCGGGGTGCGGCATGAGGCCGACGACGTTGCCCGCCTCGTTGGTGATGCCGGCGATGTCGCGGAGCGAGCCGTTGGGGTTTCCGTAGCCCTCGGCGGCTTCGCCCTCGGCCAGGTAGCGGAAGGCGACGCGGCCCTCGGCCTCCAGCATGTCGAGCGTGCGCGCATCGGCGACGTAGCGGCCGTCGATGTTCTTCAGCGGGACGGAGATCTCCTGGCCCGCGGCGTAATCGGTGGTCCAGGCGGTGGCCGCGTTCTCCACCCGCAGCTTCTGCTCACGGCAGACGAAGTGCAGGCTCTCGTTGCGCAGCATCGCGCCGGGCAGCAGATGCGTCTCGGTGAGCACCTGGAAGCCGTTGCAGATGCCGAGGACGGGCATGCCGTCCTTCGCCTGCGCGATGACCGACTCCATCACCGGCGAGAACCGGGAGATCGCCCCGGCCCGCAGGTAGTCGCCGTAGGAGAAACCGCCGGGCAGCACCACGGCGTCGACCTGCTTGAGGTCCTTGTCCCGGTGCCACAGCGGTACCGCCTCGGCCCCGGCGACCCGGACGGCGCGCTGGGTGTCGCGGTCGTCGAGCGTCCCGGGGAACGTCACGACGCCGATGCGTGCAGTCATGATCCGGCCTCGACGCGGACGGTGAAGTCCTCGATGACGGTGTTGGCGAGGAAGGTCTCGGCCATCTCGCGGATACGGGCGAGGGCGGCGTCGTCGGCCGGGCCCTCCACCTCAAGTTCGAAACGCTTGCCCTGACGGACGTCGGCGATCCCCTCGAATCCCAGGCGTGGCAGTGCGCGCTGCACCGCCTGCCCCTGCGGGTCGAGGATCTCCGGCTTGAGCATGACGTCGACTACGACGCGTGCCACTGGCACTCCCGGTGGTGTGGTGCGTAAGGCGGTTCCCTCACACTACCGTGTGCGAAATTCTACGCGCATAGATAAGTGATCGTCCCCTCACGGTGCGGTATCGGCCCGACGTGCACACCAGGGAAAATCCTCGAAAAGATCCGCGCTCCGGATTGCGACATGACACGCTGAAGAAATTAACTGGGCTTCACAATGCATTGCCCCCCGCTGTACAAATGAAAAAGCATTGATTCCTGTCAACAGGATCCGAAGCAACACCCCACGTCAACACGGGGTTGCTGCACGAAAGGACCGATATCCGTGGCGCAGCGCGTAGTGGTAACGCTCTCCGATGACATCGACGGAGGAGAAGCCGCAGAGACGGTCGCCTTCGGATTGGACGGGAAGTCGTACGAGATCGACCTCAATCCCGCCAATGCGAAGAAACTGCGCGACACCCTGGAGCCGTTCGTCGAGGCCGGCCGCAAGCGGGCCAAGTCGGGCAAGGCCTATCACCGCACCGCGGTGACACCAGACCCCGCGGCGGTCCGGGCCTGGGCCCGCTCTCACCAGATGGAGGTGCCGCCGCGCGGCCGCATCCCGAAGAAGGTCTACGAGGCGTTCAGCGCGGCCAACCACTGAACCGTGCGCGGGCCCGCCGGGGCCCGCCGGGAGCCGACTTGCACGGCACCCCCATTGATCAGCTAGAGTCTGGAGCACGCCGAGGGGCGAGGCCGAAAGGCCGGGCCCCGAGGAGTCACGCGGGTGTAGCTCAGTAGTAGAGCGCCCTCTTTCCAAGAGGGAGGCGCAGTGTGCAATCCCTGTCACCCGCTCTGACAGTTCTCGGTCTTTGGACTCAAGCAGTCTTTTCGATCAGGTAGAGTAGCTGTCGCGCCGCTCGGTGAAAGCCGGGTGGATGCCTGCGGACGTAGCTCAGTTGGTAGAGCGCAACCTTGCCAAGGTTGAGGTCGCGAGTTCGAGCCTCGTCGTCCGCTCAGCAAAAGGCCCCGGCCGGTGGAAACACCGGCCGGGGCCTTTGTCATGTCGCGCCGTCTCCGTAAGGGTGTGGCGGCGTAAGGGTGTGGCGGCGGCCACAGAAAAGCGGCGGGGCGGGCGGGGCGGATCGCGGGTGGTTCGCGGAGGTCCATTCATTGGCTATAGTGGTCCCCGCACCGCGCGGCGGAGGCCGGAAACGGCCGCCGGATTCGCACGGAGCATGCGGACGTAGCTCAGTTGGTAGAGCGCAACCTTGCCAAGGTTGAGGTCGCGAGTTCGAGCCTCGTCGTCCGCTCAGCAAAAGGCCCCGGCCGGTGGAAACACCGGCCGGGGCCTTTGTCGTGGGCTCAGCTCCAGGCCAGGCCGGTCAGCCGCTCGTACGCCTCGATGTACTTGGCGCGGGTGGCGTCGACGACGTCCTGCGGGAGGCCGGGGGGCGGGAGTTCGCCGTGGCGGTCCCAGCCGGACGCCGGGGACGTCAGGTGGTCGCGGACGTACTGCTTGTCGAAGGAGGGCTGGGCGCGGCCCGGCTGCCAGCGGTCGGCCGGCCAGAAGCGCGACGAGTCCGGTGTCAGGACCTCGTCGGCCAGGACCAGTTCGCCGTCCTTGAAGCCGAACTCGAACTTGGTGTCGGCGAGGAGGATGCCGCGGCCGCGGGCGATGTCGCGGGCGCGGCCGTAGATGTCGAGGGTGGCGCGGCGCAGCCGGGCGGCGGTCTCCGGGCCGACCTGGCGGGCGACCTCCTCGTACGAGACGTTCTCGTCGTGGTCGCCGACGGCCGCCTTGGTGGCCGGGGTGAAGATCGGGGCGGGGAGTTCGGAGCCGTCGACGAGGCCCTCGGGGAGCGCCAGGCCGCAGACGGTGCGGGACTCCCGGTACTCGGCGAGGCCGGAGCCGGTGAGGTAGCCGCGGGCGACGCACTCGACGGGGGCCATGTCCAGGGAGGTGCAGACGAGGGTGCGGCCCGCCCAGTCGGCGGGGGCGCCGGGCGGCAGCTCGGTGGAGAGGACGTGGTTGGGGATCAGGTCGGCGAGCTGATCGAACCACCACAGGGAGAGCTGGGTGAGGACGCGGCCCTTGTCCGGGATCTCGGTGGGCAGCACCCAGTCGTACACGGAGATGCGGTCACTGGCGACCATGATCAGTTCGCCGTCGGCGTTCTGGTAGAGGTCACGCACCTTGCCGGTGTGAAGGTGGGTGAGGCCGGGCACCTGCAAGGGCTCGGGCTTTTCTACAAAACCGGACACGCTGCCTCCGCGTAGGTTGGTCCAGGAGTCCTGCCGATTCTCCCGTACGCGCAGGACGGGCGGCGGGGCGGGGCCGACCGGTCAGGTGCGGGCGGCGCCTCGGACGAGGGCGGCGAGGGTCAGCAGGGCGAGGGCGGCGGCGCCGGTCAGGACGGCCTGCGGCGACCAGACGCCGGTGAGCAGCGTGACCGCGTACGGGGCGCAGAAGCCCAGGTAGCACAGGGCCCAGAAGCGGGCGGTCCGGCGGGCGAGCGCGTGCGGCGGGGTGAGGGCGGCGACCTCGGTGAGGCCGTACGCGACGCAGAGGCCGTAGCCGCCGCCGAGGAGGGCCGCGGCGAACAGGGCCGACGCCGGGTCGGTGCGGGCCACCGCGAGGGCGCCGAGGAGCAGTCCGGCGGCGACGGCGGCGAGGCCGCAGAGCGCGGTGGCCATGCGGTGACGGGCGGCGAGGCGGCGGGCGAGCGGGGCGACGAGGAGGCCGGTGCCGGGGGTGACGGCGGTGGCGAGGCCCGCGTAGACGGTGCGCCAGCCGTCGAGGTCCGCGTCGACCAGCCCCGGAAGGACCGCGAAGGCGATGGTGGGGGCGGCGAAGACCCAGGGCGCCATGGGGGCGACGAGGCGGCGGAAGGCGGTGGGGGACGGGGCGGGTGCGGGCTCGGCGGGCGCATCGGCCCGGTGGTGGGCCGCGGCGGTCTCCGGGGTGCGGGCCGCGCTGAGGGCGGCGGCCGCGGCGAGGACGAGGTGCGGGAGGTAGGCGAGGACCATCGGGTGCGGCGCCCACTCGGCGATGCAGGCGGCGGCCAGGCCGCCGGAGGCGAAACCGGCGGAGAGGAAGAGGCCGGAGCGGCGGGCGGCGGCGCCCGGGGTGGGGGCGGTGCCGTAGGGGGCGGCGGACAGTTCCTTGATCCAGACGCTGCCCGCGGTGAGCAGGGTGCCGGCGCCGAGCCCGGTGAGGAAGCGGCCGGGCCACAGCAGCCAGACGGCGGACGGGCCGGCCATCAGCAGGCAGGTGGCCAGCACGGAGACGGCGAGCGCGGCGAAGGTGACCGGGCGGCGCCCGCGGCGGTCGGCGGCCGGTCCGGCCAGCAGCAGGCCGGGGATCAGGCCGAGGACGTAGACCGCGAAGAGGCCGGTGGTGGTGGCGTCGGTCAGGCCCAGGTCGGAGCGGTAGGCGCCGAGGAGGGCGGAGAACTGGTTGGCGCTCCAGCCGGACGCGGTCATCAGCCAGCCCGCGCGCAGCCAGTGGCGCGGCCGGGCGGCCGGGGGTGCCGGGGCTGCGGGTATGTCGGTCCGGAGGGAAGGCGTCGTCATACCGGCCGTTCTACGGGAGGCCGCGGGGCGGGCGCCGCAGGCGTTCAGGAATCGTGAACGCGTACGAGTCGTCGGGGGCGCCGGTCGTATCGTGGCGGCATGGATCTGCGGCGGCTGTCTTCTTTTCTGGCGGTGGTCGAGGAGGGCCACTTCGGCCGGGCCGCGGCGCGGCTGTTCCTGTCACCGGCCGCGGTGACCGGGCACGTCCAGCAGCTGGAGCGGGAATTCGGGACGCGGCTGCTGGAGCGCGGCCGGGGCACGGTGGTGCCGACGGCGGCGGGGCGGCGGCTGGTCTCGCACGCCCGGACGCTGCTGGCGGCGGTGAACGCGGCGGTCGAGGACGTCAGCGAGGTGGCCCTCGGCAGCGGTCCGGCCGCGCGGGGGCTGCGGGTCGGGGTGATGGGCCACGGTTCGGGCGAGGTGACGCCCGCCGCGGTCAACGCCTTCCGGCGGGCGCGGCCCGAGGTGGAGCTGCGGCTGGTCCAGCTGAACTTCACGGAGCACTGCAGCGCGCTGCGCGAGGGCCGGGTGGACGTCGCGTTCGTCCGTCCGGCGTTCGAGGCGGAGGACATCGAGGTGGACGTCCTCACGACGGAGCGGCGGATCGTCGCGGTGTCGGCGGGTTCGGTGTACGCGGACGCGCAGCGGGAGGGGCTGCGCGTCGCCGATGTGCTGGATCTGCCGTATCTGCGGCTGCCGTCCCACACCCCGCGGCCGTTCACGGACTACCTCTACTTCGACGCGGGCGAGCGGCGGGCGCCGGACTGCGCGCTGACCCCGCAGGACGTGCTGACCAGCGTGGCCGCCGGGCGCGGGGCGGGCTCGGGGCTGGCGTCGTTCGCGCGGTACTACCCGTGGCCGGGGGCGGTGTACGTACCGGTGCTGGACGCGGCGCCCGCGCACAGCGTGCTGGCGACGCGGGCCGGGGATCCCCATCCCGAGGTGCGGATCTTCCGGGCGCTGACGGTGGCGCTGGCCCGCGAGATGGCGCCGTTCACGGAGCGGGGGCCGGGGCCGGAGCCTGGGCTGGAGTGAGGGGCCCGGCCCCGCGCGCTCACGGTGTCAGTCCCGCTTGCAGATGCGGTCGAGGAGGTTGGCCGTGGCGCGCTGGATGCGGGGGTCGACGTGGCCGGGGCGGTCGAGCGCCGGTGACCAGGCGAAGGTGCCGGAGGCGAAGACCAGGGCGCCGCTGGGGGCGCGGTGGAGCGAGGTCTCCTGATGGCGGCGGTGGCCCTCGGTGTCGCGGTACGGGGAGTGGGCGAGCAGCACCCGGTCGGTGTGCTCGGGGAGGCTGGTGCGCGGGAAGTAGCGGTCGGCCTCGCCCGCCACCAGACCAGGGAGCTTGTCGCCCTCGCCGGCGCCGGTGGCCTCCCACAGCCAGTGGGCGCCGTTGCGGACGACGAGCGGCGCGGGCTCCGGCACCCGGCCCGCGTACTGGACGCCCATCAGCCGCTGCTCGGGGTCGCCCGCCTCGCGCCAGAGGGCGGGGCGGCCCGGTCCCTGGCGTTTGCGGCAGCTGAGCAGCGCGTCCGGGCCGGAGGGCGACGGGGAGAGGTCGACCTTCCAGTACATGGTGTTGGCGGAGAGGAAGACCAGCGAGGTGCCCTGGTCGCGGGCGCGCTCGACGGTGCGGCGCATCGGCGTCGTCCAGTACTCGTCGTGGCCGGGGAAGATCAGGCCGCGGTAGCGGGACGGGTCGACGCGTCCGGCGTGCAGATCGCGGGCGTCGGCGTAGGCGAGGTCGTAGCCGTACCGCTCGGCCCAGCGGATGAAGTCGTAGGCGTGGCCGACGTGCAGGGGCAGTCCGGCGCCGGCGTAGGGGCGGTCGAAGGAGACGGTGGTGGCGGCGTCCTGCTCGCCGAGGAGCGCGCCGTCCTCGTCCCAGGCGTGGTAGAGGCTGGCGCCGGTGCGGCCGTCCTCCGGGTAGAGGTTGTACGCCTGCCAGGTGATGTCGGGCAGCAGGAGCAGCAGGTCGGCCGGGTGGTCGTCGCGGACGGTGAAGGGGATGTGGCTGCGGTAGCCGTCGGCGGTGGTCAGGACGGCCACGTAGGCGCCGAGGTTCCAGTACGCGGGGACCTGGAGGCGCCAGGAGAGCCACCAGTGGTGGCAGGAGACGGTGCGCTCGGCGGCGAGCGGGGCGGGCTGGACGATGCCGGAGAGCCGCGGGCTGGTGGTGATCTTGAAGGCGCCGGCGCCGCCGTAGTGGCCGATGCGGTAGATGTCGATGCTGAACGGCTGCGGCGGGTCGACGGAGACCCGGAAGTCGATGGCCTCGCCCGGGGCGACCGCGCCGGTGGTGGCGAACCCCTTGATCTGGCGGTGGACGTCGTCGGCGGTGCGCGGGCCGTTGTGCTTGCGGGGCGGCGGGACCCGCGGGTCGCCGTGGGCGGTGGCCTGCTCGACGTACCAGGGCACGAGGTGGCCGGAGTCGAAGTAGCTCTCGCCGCCGCGCAGCCAGGGCAGCGGGCCCTGTCCGAACGGGTCCGTAACCGCGTGGGCGAGGGCGCCGGATTCCCAGCGCCTGATCTGATCCGTCCCCACCATCAGCTCCCCTCCCGCGTCCCCCGTGGGCCGGCCTCGTTCCGTACACCGCCGGTCGGGCACCCGCGGCGGGCCGGCGTCGCGGGCCGCCCGCACAGGGCCGCTACGGCGTGCGGGACCGGCGCCGCGGGGTTCCTCCGAACCGGCGCGGCCACTCCCAGCACATCACATTAAGCACTCAGTTCGTCACCCTTCGTCGCGAATTCAACGGACTTGACGAGAGAAACAACCCGACAGGTACACGGAACGGATCTTTAGGGGGTGTCGGGGAAAAGACGTTCGGATCGGGGCGGCCATTCGGGGAGGGGTGGGAGGTCGGGGGGCGAGGGTCGCGGGGCCGGTGCCGTGGGGCCGGTGCCGTGGGGCCGGTGCGCCGTGGGGCGGCGGTGCGGTGGCCCGGGGTGCCGGGCGGGGCGCCTGTGGGTCGGTCTCGCCGGGCGGTGGGCGGCCGGGGCGGCTGCGGTGCGGGGCCGGGCGGGCCGGTCCGGCGTGCGGCCGGGGGCGGGTGCCACGGGAGCGGGGCCGCTGCGGGCCGTCGGGTGGCGCCGGGGCGCGGAACAGGCCGGAGGGCCAAGGGAGCGAGGCTCAGGGTTCGGGGCTCGGAATTCGGGTTCAAGGTGTGGACGTCGGATCGGCGCTCGGGGCTTCGTGCCCGGCGCTCCCGGTGTGCGGCGCTCAGGGCAGGCGAACCGGTTTTTCGGGTCGGGCGCCTATGGTCGCGAGCCAGGCGCGGAGCGGGGCGGCGTCGCCGTCCTCGACGAGGCTGCGGACGGGGGTGCCGAGGTCGGCGCGGCGGGCGCCGTCGATCAGCAGGGCGGGGCCGTCCAGCCAGTCGAGGCCGGGGGCCGCGCCCGCGGTGTCCACGGCGGCGCAGCAGACCATCGCCGTGACGTGGTCGGCGAGCAGCTCGCGGCCGGTGCGGGGCGGCTGGAGCGGGAAGAGCGGCAGCTCGCCGTCGGCGAGGCCGTCCGCGCCGTCCGGCTCCGGGAGGGCGGGCGGCTCCGGCAGGGCGGGCGGCTCGGTGCGGTCCGCCGCCGGGGAGCCGGGGCCGTGGGCCGCCTCGGCGGGGCCGGAACGATCCGCCGCCCCGGGGAGGCCGGAACGGTCCGTCGTCGCCGGGCGGGTGGGCGCGTCCGCCATCGGGGAGGCGGGCGCGTCCGTCGCCGGGAGGGCCGCCGTGTCCGTCGGCTCCGGGTGGGACGGGTGCCCGGGAGCGGCGCCCTCGGTGGCGGCGGTGCGGGCCTCGCGGGCCAGCTCCGCGTCCAGGCGGGCGGCGACGAGGTCGCCGGCCGCGGTGTCACCGGACAGCCGCTCGATGACCCGCTCCAGCGTCGGGCCCAGGAACGCGGCGGCCGGCGCCGGGGCGGTGGCCAGGGCGGCCGGGTGGCGGACGGCGCCGCCGACGGCCGTGCCACCGACGGCGGTGCCGCCGGTCCCGGTGGCCGCCGCGGGGCCCGCCACCGGGGCGGCCGGCGCGGGGCCGGGCTCCGCGGGCAGGGCGTCGGGGCCCGGGCCGGCCACGGAGGCGTCCGGGCGGCGGTCGTCGGGGCCGGGCGGGGGTGTGGCGGGCAGGTCGTCGAGGACGCGGTGGAGGCGGGCGGCCTCCAGGCGCCAGGTGCGGTCGACGACCTCGTCCGGATACTCGCCCCAGCCGACGGGCGACCAGCCCGGTCCGGCCGTCGCCGGGCCGCCGTGGAAGAGCCGGGCGGCCAGCAGGGACGTCGCGCCGTCGATGACGCCGGGCTCCTCCAGGAGGTCGCAGGCGGGGCGCTCGCCGAGCCGGGCGGTGAAGCCGTCGGCCAGGCGGTCGCGGCGGGAGAGCTCGGTGAGCGCGGAGACCACGCCGGAGTCCAGGTGCGAGGGCCAGCGGCCCAGCCGCCAGGCGGGCAGCGCGACGCGGGTCAGCAGCCGGTCCCAGCCCGCGTAGGCCAGGCCGACCTGCTCCTGGGCGACGGTCCGCAGGCGGTGGTCGACGTCCTGGGCGCGCTCGGACGCGGCGGCGGCCACGGCGCGCTCCATGAGCGTGGCGTGGTCGCGGCAGGCGCGCAGCATCAGCCGGGCCACCCGGCCGACGAGGCGGAGCACGGGGGCCCGGACGCCCCGGGCGCGGGCGGCGACGGCGACCGCGGCGTCCAGCCCGCGGATGAAGCGGCGGGCCGCGGCTATGTCCGGATCCGCGGCGGGGCCGGTGCCGGCGACGACGGGGGCGAGGAGGGCGCGCAGCTCGCCGACGCGCATCCACCACAGGAACGGGGAGCCGATGACCAGGACCGGGGCCGTCGTCCGCCGGGCGGCGCGGCGGACGCCACGGGGCGGGCCGAGCGCGCGGTGGGTGCGGTCCTCCAGCCAGCTGTCGCAGTCGGGGGTGAGGGCCAGGGCGGACGGCGGGGGGACGTCGAGGCGGTCGGCCAGCTCGCGGACCAGGCGGTGCAGGTCGGGCGCGGCCTCCTCGGAGACCGGGACGGAGGGGCTGAGCGCCGGCCTGGCCCCGGCGACGACCGCGCCGACCAGCGCGGCGAACGCCAGCGCCAGCACCGCGACGCCGCACACGACCAGCCGGGCCAGGCCCCAGCCGGAGCCCGCGGCGGCGTCCGGCGCGCCGAGGCGGCCGGTGGCGCCGCCGACCAGCAGCACCACGGCGACGGCGGCGGGGAGCAGCGCCACGGCGAGCGCCGCACCGCGGATCCGCAGCACGGCCAGGGCACGGGAGCGCGCCGCGAGGGCACCTGTTTCCGGACCAGCCATGAGCCTGCACACCCCCTGCTGTCCTCGTGGAGACGGACGGAGACATCGGAGAGATCACGCGTATCGAGCCGAACATCGGGAGCGCCCGGCGCCTTGGGCTCGCACGGACACCGTGCCCGAGCCGTCGCGCGCTCCCCACCACTGTGGCACCGGCCACTGACATCGCAACGCCGGTGAGCCACTTGCCGCACGTCCCCGTGACCGCCGTACCGGAGAGCAGCACGGCGCGCACAGAACGCTTGCGCGGCACCCTAGTTGGGGGCCCGGCTCCCGTCAGCAGGTCGCCGGATCGGTCACTCGATGGTATGGCTTTGGGCAAAGCCGGGAACTGCCTCCGGGGCGGGCCCGGAAAGCGGCGGGCGGCAACGGCCCAGCCCGCCCCGGACCGCTCCGGTCCCGCTCCCGGCCCCGCCCCGGCGCGCGCCCGGCGCGCCCCGCACCGCTCCCCCGCCGCCGTTTCCGCCCCCGGACCCGCGGGCGCAGGACGGGCCGCCGGGCCGAACGGACCGAGCGGTCCCGAACATGCCGACGGCCCCGGTGCCGCCGCCGTGGCAGGCGGGCGCCGGGGCCGTCGGGTGGTGCCGGGCGGGAGCGGGGTTACGCCGTCGCCCCCGTGTTCGCCGCCCGAGCCGCGTCCGCCGCGGCCTTGCGGGCGATGTCCGTGCGGTGCTGGGAGCCGTCCAGGGAGATCCGGCCGACGGCGCGGTAGGCGCGGTCGCGGGCGGCGGTGAGGTCGGCGCCGGTCGCGGTCACCGACAGCACCCGGCCACCCGCGCTGAGGACCGCGCCGGACGCGTCCTGCTTCGTGCCGGCGTGCAGCACGTACGCCTTGGGGCCGTCCTGCTCGGCGACGGCGGCGAGACCCTCGATGGGGTCGCCGGTGCGCGGGGTGCCCGGGTAGTTGTGCGAGGCGATGACGACGGTGACCGCGGCGCCGTCGCTCCAGCGCAGCGGCGGGAGGGCGGCGAGCGTGCCCGTCGCGGCGGCGTGCAGCAGCCCGGCCAGCGGCGTCTTCAGGCGGGCCAGGACCACCTGGGTCTCCGGGTCGCCGAAGCGGGCGTTGAACTCGATGACCCGCACCCCGCGCGAGGTGATCGCCAGGCCCGCGTAGAGCAGTCCGGAGAAGGGGGTGCCGCGGCGGCGCAGTTCGTCGACGGTGGGCTGCAGGACGGTGGCCAGGACCTCGTCGACGAGCTTCGGGTCGGCCCAGGGCAGCGGGCTGTAGGCGCCCATGCCGCCGGTGTTGGGGCCGGCGTCGCCGTCGAGGGCGCGCTTGAAGTCCTGGGCGGGCTGGAGCGGCACGACGCTCTCGCCGTCGGTGACCGCGAACAGCGACACCTCGGGGCCGTCGAGGAACTCCTCGATGACGGTCTGCCCGCCGCCCTCCACACAGGCCAGCGCGTGCGCCCGGGCGGCCGCGACGTCCTCGGTGACGACGACGCCCTTGCCCGCGGCCAGCCCGTCGTCCTTGACGACGTACGGGGCACCGAAGGCGTCCAGCGCCGCGTCGATCTCCTCGGCGGTGGTGCAGACGTAGCTGCGGGCGGTCGGGACGCCCGCGGCGGCCATCACGTCCTTGGCGAACGCCTTGGAGCCCTCCAGCCGGGCGGCCTGCGCCGAGGGGCCGAAGACCGGGATGCCGCGCTCGCGGACCGCGTCGGCGACACCTGCCACCAGCGGCGCCTCGGGGCCGACGACGACGAGCCCGGCCCCCAGTTCGGCGGCGAGCGCGGCGACGGCGGTGCCGTCGAGGGCGTCGACGGAGCGGAGTTCGGCCACCTCGGCGATACCGGCGTTGCCGGGGGCGCAGTACACCTTGGTGACGTCGGGGTCGAGGGACAGGGAGCGGCACAGGGCGTGTTCGCGGGCGCCGCCGCCGATGACGAGGACCTTCACGGGTGGCAGCCTAGTCGTCCGGGGTGCCGGCCCGGCCCGGCGCCCCTGCGGGCACGCTCCCCCGGCAACTCCGCGCCCACGGGCGCGGCACCTCTTTCGGGTGAGGGGCCCGGTTGGCCTATACCCGATGGGCGGCGACTTCCTGCCGGGAATCCCGTGATCTTGGGGGCAAACCCCACCGTTCGGCGGTAGGAAGGGGTGTTCGCGCATCCGCTTTTCCTACGCACCGGGCGCACCGTACGTAGCCGCAACGAGGGAGTCCACGGTTGAGTCAGCCGGAGATGCAGCCGGAGGGGACGCCCGGGGACGGCGGGCGGGGCCAAGAGCCGCGGCGCGCCTGGCAGCGGGCCGCCGCCCTGCTCGGGTCCCGCTCCCAGGGGCGCGGGCCCGGCGACCTGACCGGCCGGCCCTTCCCGCACGGCGACTGGGGCGAGCCCGCCGACCGGCTGGACGCGCTCTACGCGTGGACGGAGGAGAGCGCGCTGCGCGCCGCCGACTGGTATCTGCGCGACCGGCGCGGCAAGCGGCGCGCGGCGCGGGCGCTGCGCGCCGGGGTCGCCGCCGGGGTCTCGGTGGGCGCCGCGCTGCCGCTGATCGATCTGGCGGGCGGCTGGCACGGCGGGGCGCCCTGGGGGTACGCGGCGCTGCTGATAGCCGCCGTCTGCGGGGGCTGCGACCGGTACTTCGGGGCGACGGCGGGCTGGATGCGGGACGTCGCGACGGCGCAGGCGATCCAGCGGCGGCTTGAGGCACTGCAGTTCGACTGGGCGTCGGAGAGCGTGCGCGAGGTGCTGGGCCCGGCGGAGGGCACGGCGAGCGAGGCGGCGGAGCGCTGTCTGGGGGTGCTGCGCCGCTTCCACGAGGACATCGGGGAGCTGGTGCGGTCCGAGACCGGCGACTGGATGACGCAGTTCCGGGCCGGGTCGGTGCCGCGGACGGACCGGTCGGCGCCGCCGTGGTCCGGGCCGCGGGCCGCGGAGGCGCCCGGGCAGCCGGGCGGCGGGCGGTTCACGCTGCCGCCGGGCGCCCGGCCGAACATGCCGCGGCAGCGGCCGCCGGAGCCGCCGCGCTGACGGCCGACGGAGGCGCGCCCGTCGGCCGGGCGCGCCTCCAAGGCCGGTGGGCGCGTCAGCTGAAGACGATCATGGAGCCCTGGCCGAGGCTGCGGGTCGCGGCCGCGTGCAGGCCGAGCCAGACGTGGCGCTCCCGGGCGAACGGCCCGTCGCCGGCGGGCGGGCTCACCGACCGCTCCTCCAGACCGGTGGGTCCGGACGGCGGCGCGGGCGGGGCCGGCGGGTTCGCCGGATCGATGCCCAGGGCGGGGGCGACCAGTTCGAGGTCGCGCAGGAGTCCGTGGGAGGAGCCCAACGGGCCGCCGCCGTCGAGGAGTTCGTCGGTGGACAGCGGGTGCGGGAAGTCGACCGGGACGTACGCCCCGGCGTGGTCGTAGTGCCAGACCAGGTGCGACTGCTGGGCCGTCTGCTCGAACATCTCCAGCAACTGCTCGTAGTCGCCGCCCAGTTCGTCGACCGGGGTCACCTCCAGGCCGCACAGGCGCAGCAGGTAGGCGCGGCGCAGGAAGTGCAGCGCGTCGTAGTCGAAGCCGGCGACCGGCGCCACGTCGCCGGAGAGGCCCGGCATGTAGCTGAAGACGGGGACCGGTGGCAGACCGGCTTCCGTCAGGGCCTTGTCGTAGGCGGCGATCTCTTCGGAGAAGGGGTTGTCGGGGCTGTGGCACAGCACATCGACGAGGGGTACCAGCCACAGGTCACATGCCACGAGTGAGTGCTCGCTTCCGGTCGGGGCCACTGGCACGGGCGCGCGTGTTGCGAAGGGGGCGGACGGGGTCGGGGACGGGGAGCGTACGGGTGGGGCGGTCCGCGGTGGCGGAGGCTTCGGCCGACGGTCGGGACAGCGTAGTGCTACCCGGGCGTTCCCACGAGGGTGAGGGCGTGCGCGTTGTACTCCGCGATCAGCCGTTGTGCCTCGGCCGGATCGTGCCGGGCGACGGCCTCGGCGAGGGCGCGGTGGCCCTGCCACAGGAGGCCGCGCAGCTCGTGCCGCTCGCGCAGCAGCGGGACGGCGAACATCCAGGTCTGCACCCGGAGGCGGTCCAGGAACTCCCGGATGTACGCGTTGCCGACCAGGCCGCACAGCTCGCGCCAGAAGCGCAGGTCGTAGCCGATGAGGACGTCCAGATCGCCGGCGCGGGCGGCGCGTTCGGCCTCCTCGGCGCGGCGGCGCAGGGAGAGCAGGTCCTCGTCGGGCGGGCGCGGTACGTGGACGCCGGGGCCGCGGAAGATGCCCTCGACGACGAGGGTGCGGGCCTCGACCATGGCGCGGTAGTCGTCGGCGGTGAAGGCGCGCACCCTGAAGCCGCGGTGTTCCTCGACGTCGAGCAGCCCTTGGGCGCAGAGGTCGAGGAGCGCCTCGCGGACCGGGGTGGCGGAGACGCCGTACTGTTCGGCGATCTCCTTCACCGTGAAGCGGTGGCCGCACGGCAGCCGCCCGGCCAGCACCTCGTCGCGCAGCGCATCGGCGATCTGCCGGCGCAAGGTGTTGCGCCGTACGACCGTGCCGGGCCAGTCAGCGGCCATGGTGTCCGTCCGTCCCCTTCGACGACCTGGTGCCGCGCGGCGGGCGGGCGGCCCGTCCACGATAGGCGAGGGCCGTCCTGACCTGGCCGGGGGCCGGTGCGGGGGCGGTTTCGGAGACCGCGCGCACGGGGCGCGTACGGTCCGGGCGCGCGCCTCCCGGCGCAGGGGTGCGGCGGGAGGCGGCGCCCGTGGGGACCGATGTGCCGTCAGACCGTGTGCGCGTCCGCGGTCTCCAGGGCCGTGTCGAGGATCGCCAGGCCCTTCTCGGCCTCGGCGGCGGTCACGGTGCAGGCCGGAACGACGTGGGTGCGGTTCATGTTGACGAAGGGCCACAGGCCGCCGCGCTTGCAGGCGGCGGCGAACTCCGCCATCGGCGCGTTGTCGGCGCCCGACGCGTTGTACGGCACCAGCGGCTCGCGGGTCTCCTTGTTGCGGACCAGCTCGACCGCCCAGAAGGCGCCCAGGCCGCGGACCTCGCCGACGGACGGGTGGCGCTCGGCCATGGCGCGCAGCGCGGGGCCGATGACCGTCTCGCCGATCTCCGCGGCGTTCTCCACGATCCGCTCCTCGGCCATCGCGTTGATGGTCGCGACGGCGGAGGCGCAGGCCAGCGGGTGGCCGGAGTAGGTGAGGCCGCCCGGGTAGGGGCGGGTCTCGAAGGTCGCGGCGATCTCGGCGCTGATCGCGACGCCGCCGAGCGGGACGTAACCGGAGTTGACGCCCTTGGCGAAGGTCAGCAGGTCGGGGGTGACGCCGAAGTGGTCGGCGGCGAACCAGTGGCCGGTGCGGCCGAAGCCGGCCATGACCTCGTCGAGGATGAAGACGATGCCGTGGCGGTCGCAGATCTCGCGGACGCCGGCGAGGTAGCCGGGCGGCGGGACCATGATGCCCGCGGTGCCCGGGATGGTCTCCAGGATGATCGCGGCGACCGTCTGCGGGCCCTCGAAGGCGAGGGTCGCCTCCAGGTGGGCGAGGGCACGCTCGCACTCCTGGGCCTCGTTCTCGGCGTGGAAGGGCGAGCGGTAGAGGAACGGGCCCCAGAAGTGGACGACGCCGGCCGACGCGGTGTCCGAGGGCCAGCGGCGCGGGTCGCCGGTGAGGTTGATCGCGGCGGCGGTGGCGCCGTGGTACGAGCGGTAGGCGGAGAGGACCTTGGCCCGGCCGGTGTGCAGCCGTGCCATGCGGACCGCGTTCTCCACGGCCTCCGCGCCGCCGTTGGTGAAGAAGATCTTGTCGAGGTCGCCGGGGGTGCGCTCGGCGATCAGCCGGGCGGCCTCGGAGCGGACGTCGACGGCGAAGCCCGGGGCGATCGTGCAGAGCTTCGCGGCCTGCTCCTGAACCGCCGCGACGACCTTCGGGTGCTGGTGGCCGATGTTGGTGTTGACCAGCTGCGAGGAGAAGTCGAGGTAGCGGTTGCCGTCGTAGTCCCAGAAGTACGAGCCTTCGGCGCCGGCGACGGGCAGCGGATCGATCAGGCCCTGTGCGGACCAGGAGTGGAAGACGTGCGCGCGGTCGGCGGCCTTCACGGCCGCGCCGGTGGCGGCGGAGGGGGCGGGGGGCGTCGTGGTCACGGTCAGTACCTCGGATCGGTCGCTCGGGTCCGCCGGGGACAGGCGCGGCGAACCTCTTCACCCTAGGGATCACCGCCCGCGCGCCGGTACCGACAGTCTGTACGGCAGCCGGGGCGGGCGCGGACAGTGTGTCGACGTGGGGAGGGGCCGCCGGCGGGGCGGATGAGCCGGGGCGCGCGGGTGCCGGGTGCGCGCCGGGGCCGGGCGGGTGCGCGCCGGGGCCGGGGCGTTCCGCCGTGGCGAGCCGGCGGCCCGCCGCCCGCCGGTCCCGCTCCGCCGCCCGCCGGTTCCGGCCCGCCGCCCGCCGTTTCCGGGGCGCGCGGGGCGTGACACGGTACGTGCATGCCACATCTTCTAGTTGTCGAGGACGATCCCCAGCTGCGCGGCGCGCTGGTGCGGGCGCTGCGCGACCGGGGGCACGCCGTGGCCACCGCGGCGACCGGCATGTCCGGGCTGGACGCCGCCGTCACCGACCGCCCCGACCTCGTCGTGCTGGACCTCGGCCTGCCGGACGTCGACGGGACGCAGGTGCTGCGGATGCTGCGCGCCGTCAGCGACGTCCCGGTGATCGTGGCGACCGCCCGGGACGACGAGCCCGACATGGTCGCGGTGCTGGGGGACGGCGCCGACGACTACATCGTCAAGCCGTTCGGCGCGGCCCAGCTCGACGCCCGGATCAAGGCCGTGCTGCGCCGCCTGGGCACCGCCGAGCCGGAGCCCGCGGTACGGATCGGGGAGCTGGTCCTGGACGCGGCGGCCCGTGAGGTGACGCTGGCCGGGGCGCCGCTGGACCTCACCCCGCGCGAGTTCGACCTGCTGGCGTACCTCGCGCGCCGCCCCGGCCAGGTGGTCTCCCGCCGCGAACTCCTGGCCGAGGTGTGGCAGCAGCCGCTGGGCGGCGCGGACAAGACCGTGGACGTCCATCTGTCCTGGCTGCGCCGGAAGTTGGGCGAGACGGCGCAGCGGCCGCGCTATCTCCACACGGTCCGGACGGTGGGCGTGAAGCTGGCGGCGCCGGACGCGCCCGGGGAGACGGCGGAGCCGGGCGGGACGGAACCCGGCTCCCCGGAAGCGGCGAAGGTCCCGGGCTCTCCCGGCGGGGCGGCGGATGCGGGCTCCCCCGGTGCGGCGGCCCCGGGCGCGGCGGGCGGCGGACCGGGCGGCACGGCGAGCGGCGCGGCGGGCCCCGGCGCGCGGCGGTCCTCGCCCGGCCGGGCGTAGCCGTGCGCCGCTCCATCCTGCTGGTCACCGCGGCGACCACCGCGCTGATCCTCGCCGCGCTCCTCGTCCCGCTGTCGCTGCTGGCGCGCAGCCACGCCGCCGACCGGGCCACCGCCGACGCCACCTCGCGGGCGCACGCGCTCGCCGCCGGGCTCGGCAAGACGCTCGCCGCGGACCCCGGTCCGGCCGCGTCCGACCGGTCCGCCGCGGAGGCGCTGGTCACCGCGGCCAACGGCCCGGGGCTGCCCCGCACCTCGGTGATCCTCGGCAACGGCACCGTCCTGGGCCCCCCGGCGCCAATCTCCGACGCGGTCCGGCTGGCGCGCTACGGGCGGGCGTTCACCTACGAACCGGCCGGCGGCGGGCGCACCGTGCTGCTGCCCGTCCAGGGCGTCGCCGGCGGCACCGCCGTCATCCACATCGCGATCGGCGACGACCGGCTGTACGACGGGACGCTCGCCTCGTCGCTGGGGTTCGCGGGGCTCGGCGCCGGGCTGATGGTGCTGGGGCTGCTCTTCGCCGACCGGCTCGGCGCGCGGCTCGTCGGCGCCACCCGGCGGCTTTCCGCGGTCGCCGACCGGCTGGCCCGCGGCGATCTGACGGCCCGCGCCGAACCGTCCGGCCCGCCCGAACTACGGCTGGTGGCCCGGGAGCTGAACCATCTCGCCGAGCGCATCCAGACCTTCCTGACCGCGGAGCGGGAGAACGCCGCCGACCTCGCGCACCGGCTCCGTACGCCGGTCGCCGCGCTGCGGCTGGACGCCGAGGGGCTGCGGGACCCGGCCGAGGCGGAGCGGATCGGGGCGGACGTGGCGGCGCTGGAGCGGAGCGTCGACGAGGTGATCCGCACCGCCCGCAAGCCGCTGCGGGAGGACCGTTCGGGCCCGCCGCGCGCCGATCTCGCCGCCGTGGTGCAGGGCCGCGCCGCCTTCTGGCTGCCGCTCGCCGAGGACCAGGGCCGCACCCTGGAGTGCACGCTGCCGGGCGGCGGGGTGCCGGTCCGGGCCGAGGAGACGGAACTGGCCGCCGCCGTCGACGCGTTGCTCGGCAACGTCTTCGACCACACGCCGGAGGGCACCGGCGTACGGCTCGCGGTGGTCCGCGCCCCGGATGGCGACGGCGGCCGGCTCACCGTCGAGGACGACGGCCCCGGCTTCCCCGAGGGCCACGTCCCCGAACGCGGCCGCAGCGGCGGCGGCTCCACCGGCCTCGGCCTGGACATCGTCCGCCGCGCCGCCCAGGAGGCGGGCGGCACGGTGGAGTTCGCCCGCGCCCCCGGCGGCGGCGCCCGGGTGACGGCGGCGTTCGGCGGGCAGGAGGCGCGCCCGGAGCGGGGCGCGCGGATCAGGATCCGCGCCCGTACGGGGACGGAATCCGGCGGAGCCGCGGAGCGCGGGGCGCGCCGCCCGGGGTGGGGCGGCTGACGCGGCGGGGCGCGCCGGACGGACGCCCGGTCGCCGCGCCGCTCCTGTCGGTGGGCCGGGCAACGGCCCCGCTCACCGCCCCGTACGCCCCCTCACGCCCGGGCCGGGAACGGCGTCCCCGTGCGCGGTCCGGGGGCGGCGGCGAGATCGGGGCGGAGGGCCGTGAGGGCGCCGCAGTACGTGGTGAGCGGGGCGGCGCGCAGCCCGTAGCCGTGCAGCAGACGGTCGGCCTCGGAGCGCCGGGCGGTGGTCTTCGTCTCGACGAGGACCAGCCCGCCGTCGGCGCGGACGCTGCGGCCGGTGCGGGCGTCCTCGCCGACCAGCGCCACGTCGCAGGTGATGCGCTGGCCGTCGGCGACGAAGGTGGCGCGCTGGTGGTCGGTGGTCAGCGAGGGGTCGAGGTCGGCGGGGGCGTCGATGCCGTAGGCGCGGTCGAGGACGCCGGCCAGGAAGTCGCGCTGACCGGTGCCGAGCGCCGCGTCGTCCGGCAGCAGCGGGCGGCGGTGCTTGACGGTCCGGCCGCCCGAGCCGCTCAGCTTGACCTCGAACTGCCGCTCCCCGGTGTCCCGGTAGAGCCGCTCGCGGACCTTGAAGCGGCCCCCGCGGCCTTGCTGGTGGTCGTGGAAGGAGCGCAGGTCGGGGGTGTCGTAGTAGACGGAGCGGTAGCGGAACCAGCGGCGGCCGTTGATGCAGAGCGCGGCGAACGGGCCGCCGGGGCGGCGCCGGTCGGTCAGCTCGGCGGCGAACTCGGCGAAGACGTCGACCGGCACCAGGTAGCGGCTGTCGTACCGGGCGAGGAGTTCGGCGCGCGCCTGGACGTCGGCGAGCGGAACGGGGCGGGCGCCCATGGCGGCGCGGGCAAGGGCTCGTACGGCGGGGATCACGCGGGTCTCCTTGGCGTTCGTGCGGCGGCGGCCTGCGGTGGGAGCGGGTGGCGGGGGTTCGGGGAGGACGGGGCGGCGGCGTTCCGGGGCGGGCAGACCGCCGGGCGGGGCCTTCCGGTGGCTCGCCCGGACCGGCCCGCCCGGAGAAAGCGCCGCGTACCGGGCCGCATACCCGCTTTCCGGCACCGGGCACCCGACCGGCCGTCCGGATATCGGGACGGAAGCGGGAACGGGAACGGGCCCCTCCCGCAGGGAACGGGGCCCCGGGCGGTGCCGGCCGGGCCGGGGGCGGCGATGGCCGCGCGGACCGGTCCCGTGTGAACCGGTGCCGGTGCCGCTCGCACCGGCCGGCGTCCCTGGCGCTCCATGCCGTCCCTCCTCTCCCGTCGTACGACCGTCCGTGCGGCGGCCCCGTCGGCCGCTCTCCGGTACGCCCCGACGCTAGGCAGCCGCGGGTTAAGCGCGCCCCCTCCCCGGGTTAAGCGCACCCCTCTCCCGGGCGTCCCGCGGCGGAGGGGCACACTCCGTCGGGTGCCTGCCCCGGGCACCGCCGGACGGTCGATATCCTCGGGGCGGCTCCGGGGGTGGCTTCGGGGGAAAGGGCGGCGATCGTGGAACTGCACCCGGGACGCGCGGGACGGCCGGTACGCACCGGTGGGCCGGTGCCGCTCAGGGACCAGGACCCCCGCCGGATCGGCGACTACCGCCTGATCGGGCGCCTCGGGGAAGGCGGCATGGGCCATGTCTACCTGGCCCGCTCGGACCGCGGCCGGACGGTCGCGGTCAAGCTGGTCCGCGCCGAACTGGCGGGCCAGGAGGAGTTCCGGACCCGCTTCCGGCGCGAGGTGCGCGCCGCGCGGCGGGTCGGCGGCGAGTGGACGGCGCCGGTCCTGGACGCCGACACCGAGGCCGAGACACCGTGGGTGGCCACCGGTTACATCGCCGGGCCGTCCCTCCAGCAGACCGTCGGCGGCGGCACCAAGCTGCCCGAGCGGACCGTCCGCATCCTGGCGGCGGGGCTGGCCCGCGCGCTGGAGTCGGTGCACGCCGCGGGCATCATCCACCGCGACCTCAAACCCTCCAACGTCCTGCTGACCCTCGACGGCCCCCGCGTCATCGACTTCGGCATCGCCCGCGCCCTGGAGGCGGTGACCGACCACGGTGTGACCCGCACCGGCGAGGCCGTCGGCTCGCCCGGCTTCATGGCGCCCGAGCAGGTCCGCGGCGACGACCTCACCCCCGCCTGCGATGTGTTCTGCCTCGGCTCGGTGCTGGCGTACGCGGCGACCGGGCGCTCCCCGTTCGGTACGCCGGAGAGCCAGGTGCACGCGGTGATGTACCGCATCGCGGAGTCGGAGCCGGATCTCACCGCGGTGCCCGAGGGGCTGCGCCGGCTGATCTCCGCCTGCCTGGCGAAGGACCCGGCCGCGCGGCCCTCCCCCGCGCAGCTGGTCGCCTGGGCCGAGCGGGACGCGGCGGCGCTCGCCGGCCCGGCGGCGGACGACGAACCATGGCTGCCCGGCGCGCTGGTCGCGCGGCTGGGCCGCGGCGCCGTGGAGCTGCTGGAGGCCGAGCACCCCGAGACCGAGCACCCCGCCGGCGCCGGCCCGGAGGCGGGCCCGGAGCCCGCGCCGGCGCCGCGTCGCCGCCGCCGCGCCGCCACCACCGCGCTGGTCCTCGCCTCCGCGCTGGCGCTGGCCGGCGCCGGGGCGGGCGGTGCGTACTTCCTGCTGCGCAATGACAGCGCGGCGGCGGAGGACAACTCCGCGGCGGGCGGCGGTAGTTCGAGCGGGACGCAGACCACCGGGATCCCGGCGGCGTACCTCGGCACCTGGGAGGTGCCGAGCGACGGTTCGGCGGACGTCCGCCGCTTCACCCTCACCCAGGGCGCGGCCGGGGACACCGTCATGACGATGACCGCGTCCGGCGCCGCCTACAGCTGCACGTTCTCCGCGGTGCTCCGCTCGGCGGGCCCGCCGGTCCAGCTGGGGCCCTCCCGGGTCGTCTCCGGACCGGCCACCAGCTGCCGCCCGGGCGGGCCGAGCACGCTGGAGAAGACCGCCGAGGGGCTGCGCCGCTCCTTCGACGACGGCGGGGCGCCCGCGCTGACGTACCGCAAGGCGCGGTGAGCCGGGCGTCCCGTTTCGCGTGCGGTGGGGGAAATCCGCCGGTCAGCGCGGGTGCCCCGACACCCGTGCGGCCACCGATCGTTCTCCCGTCGTAACGACTTGGCGGCCGGTGTGCGATCCGGGTGCACCTACGCTCGGAAGGGGCGCCGGACGACGGCGGCGGGCACGGCAACGACACGGGAGGCGCCCGGATGGAGGGCCTGCGCGGGCTGATGGCCGGCGATCCGGCGTGGATCGGGGACTACCGGCTGCTCAGCCGGCTCGGCAGCGGCGGCATGGGCCGGGTCTACCTCGCGCGTTCGGAGGGCGGCAGAACCGTCGCGGTGAAGCTGATCCGTACCGAGCTGGCGGCCGAGCAGGAGTTCCGGGACCGTTTCCGGGCCGAGGTGGCGGCCGCCCGCAAGGTCGGCGGCCGCTGGACGGCGCCGGTCCTGGACGCCGACACCGAGGCCGCCGTGCCGTGGGTGGCCACCGGCTACATCGCCGGGCCCACGCTGAGCGAGGTGGTCGGCGGCGGCTTCGGCGGCCCCGGACTGCACGGCCCGCTCCCGGAGTACGCACTGCGCCGCCTCGCCTACGGGCTGGCCTGCGCGCTGATCGACATCCACGGCGTGGGGCTGGTCCACCGCGACCTCAAACCGTCCAACGTCCTGCTGACCATCGACGGGCCCCGCGTCATCGACTTCGGCATCGCCCGGGCGCTGGACGCGGTCGGCGAGCAGACCCAGCCGCGCACGACGGGAACGGTCGTCGGCTCGCCGAGCTTCATGTCGCCCGAGCAGGTCCAGGGGCACCGGGTCGGCCCGGCGAGCGACCTCTTCTGCCTCGGCTCGGTGCTGGCGTACGCGGCGACCGGCCGGGCGCCGTTCGGCAGCATGGACTCCGGTGTGCACGCCGTGATGTTCAAGATCGCGCAGGAGCAGCCGGATCTGGCGGCGGCGCCCGAGGGTCCGGTGCGGGAGCTGATCCGCGCCTGTCTGGCCAAGGAGCCGCGGGACCGGCCGACGCCCGAGGAGATCGCCGCCCGGATAGATCCGCTGCGCGAGGGCGATCCGGCCGCGCCCTGGCTGCCCGCCGGGCTCATCGCCCACCTGGGCCGCCATGCGGTGCGCCTCCTCGACACCGACACCCCGCCCGGCGACCCGCCGCGCACGGCTCCGCTGCCGCCCCGGCACCCCGTCACCGCGGTGGACGCGGAGGCGACCGTACGGCCCGGGCGGCAGACGCCCGCCGGGCCGCCGCCCGTCCCGGACGCGGGCGCGCCGACCGCCGTTCCGGGCGCCACGGCCGTTCCGCAACCGGCGGGCGCGCCCTCCGGTCCGCGTCGTCGGCGGCGTCGGCGGGTGCTGCTGATCGCCGCGGCCGTGTGCGCGCTGGCCGCCGGGGCGTTCGCGCTTCCGGCGCTGCGCGGCGACGACAGCGCGGACGGCGACGACTCCTCCGACATCACCGGCCGCTACGTCGGCGTCTGGGCCGGACCGGTGCTGCGCGACGGGGTGCCCACCGGGCAGCGGCGCCGGTTCGTGATCAGCCACGGCAAGATCGGCGAGGTGGTCGCCAACAGCACCAGCCTCGGCGGGACGTACGAGTGCCGCAGCGACGCCAAGCTGGTCTCCGTCCGGGATCCGGAGAACCGGCCCGCGCTGCGGCTGGACACCGATGTCGTCCGGTCCCTGCCGCCCGGCCGGTGCGCCGCGCTCGGCGAGCACACGCTGCGGCCCGGGCCCGAGGGGACGCTGCGGTGGACGGCGGCGGGCCGCACCGCGACGCTGCGCCGTGTCGCGCCGGCGGCGGAGCGGGTGCCGGACGGCTTCCTCGGCGCGTGGGAGCGGCCGACCGGCGGTGGTTCGACCCAGCGGCTGACGATCACCCGGTCGCCGGTGGGCAGCCAGGTCGCCACGTTCGTCGCCACCGGGCCCGAGGGCACCTGCACCGCCCACGCCGACCTCTACTCCGGAGGGAATCAGCTGGTCATCGGCCCCACGGTGGTCGACCACCGTGGGCCGCAGTGCCGCCCGGGCCACTCCTCCGTACTGCGGCTCACCGGCACCGGCGCTCTCCGCCGCGACTTCCTCGGCCGCGATCTGCGCCCGCGGAACTACTCCCGCGCGAGCTGACCGGCCCGGCCACGAAAGCCGCTGTTTCACGTGAAACGGCAAGCGGGGTGCGGGAGTTGACGTTTCACGTGAAACAGCGGCCGGATCGAAGGGGTTGCCGTTTCACGTGAAACAGCACTCCGGGCAAGGGAGTTGGTGTTTCACGTGAAACGGCCGGGCCGGTGGACGTGGTGCGTCCACCGGCCCGGCCGTTCGCCTCGTCGGGGCGGCCCGCAGGCGGCCCCGCGGGGCTCAGGAGAGGAAGGAGTTGATCTCGATCGTCTCGTCGCGGCCCGGGCCGACGCCGATCGCGGAGATCGGGGCGCCCGACATCTCCTCCAGCGCCTTCACGTACGCCTGCGCGTTCTTCGGCAGGTCGGAGAAGGTCTTGGCCTTGGTGATGTCCTCGGACCAGCCCGGCAGCATCTCGTAGATCGGCTTCGCGTGGTGGAAGTCGCTCTGGCTGTAGGGCAGCTCCTCGACCCGCTTGCCGTCGATCTCGTACGCGACGCAGACCGGGATCTGCTCCCAGCCGGTGAGCACGTCGAGCTTGGTGAGGAAGAAGTCGGTCAGACCGTTGACGCGGGTGGCGTAGCGGGCGATGACCGCGTCGAACCAGCCGCAGCGGCGGTCGCGGCCGGTGGTGACGCCCCGCTCGCCGCCGATGGTGCGCAGCGCCTCGCCGTCCTTGTCGAACAGCTCGGTCGGGAACGGACCGGCGCCGACGCGGGTGGTGTACGCCTTCAGGATGCCGATGACGCGGCTGATCTTCGTCGGGCCGACGCCCGCACCCGTGCAGGCGCCGCCCGCGGTCGGGTTCGAGGAGGTGACGAAGGGGTACGTGCCGTGGTCGATGTCGAGCAGCGTGCCCTGGCCGCCCTCGAAGAGCACGACCTTGTCCTCGTCGAGCGCGTTGTTGAGGATCAGGGTGGTGTCGGCGACATAGCCCTTGATCTTGTCCGCGTAGCCCAGCAGCTCCTCGACGACCTGGCCGGCGTCGATCGCACGGCGGTTGTAGAGCTTGGTGAGCAGCTGGTTCTTGACGTCGAGGGCCGCCTCGACCTTCTGGGTCAGGATCGACTCGTCGTAGAGGTCCTGCACCCGGATGCCGGTGCGGTTGATCTTGTCGGCGTAGGTCGGGCCGATGCCGCGGCCGGTCGTGCCGATCTTGCGCTTTCCGAGGAAGCGCTCGGTGACCTTGTCGACCGTGATGTTGTACGGCGTGATCAGGTGCGCGTTACCGCTGAGCAGCAGCTTGGACGTGTCGACGCCGCGCTCGTTGAGTCCGCTCAGCTCGGAGAGCAGGACCGCCGGGTCGACGACGACGCCGTTACCGATGACCGGGGTGCACCCCGGCGAGAGGATTCCGGAAGGGAGGAGGTGCAGCGCGTACTTCTGGTCGCCCACGACGACCGTGTGACCGGCGTTGTTGCCGCCCTGGTAACGCACCACGTAGTCCACGGACCCACCGAGCAGATCGGTGGCCTTTCCCTTGCCCTCATCACCCCACTGAGCACCGAGCAGCACAAGTGCGGGCACAGGCGTACACCCCTTCCGGGCGGGGCATGTCCAACGTGCGTGGATGGCGTGAGCATGCGGTCGCACGCGGATGTCATCACTGCAGCCGTCGAACCGGTGCCCCGGAATAGACGAAGCCCCTGGCGCAATAGCGCAAGGGGCTCTTGCACCGAGATGCTACCTGAGGAAGGACCGAGGTGTCGGCGCAGCCTTCTGGGCACTCTTCATCGGACTCCGTCCGGGGGACCCCTCTGCTCGTGGTCATCGACCCCGCAGCCCGCACCGCGGACGGCGAGTCCGTCCGTATCGCCAAGGACGTCCTGTGTGCGGGCGCGGGCGCGAAAATCTGCCTTCCGGACGGCCCCGAGGAGTTCGCCCGCGCGCTCTCCCGGCGGGGCCGCAGGCGGCCGGTGGTGATCGGCGACGACCGCGCGCTGCGCTTCGCCGTCGGCGTGCTGCACAAGGAACGGGAGCTGGCACGGGTCGCCGTGTCGGTGGTGCCGGTCGGCGCGGCGGACGCGGTGGCGCTGACCCGGGCGCTGGGCGTACCCGGGAGCACGGTGGCCGCGGCCCGGACCGTCCTGGACGGCGACGCCCGCCCCCTCGATCTGCTCACCGACGACAGCGACGGCATCGTCCTGGGCGGGCTGCGCATCCCGTACGGGGACGGCGCCGCAGCTCCCGGGACGCCTCCGGGTCCCCGGGCGCCCGCCGCGTCCGGGAGCGGCGGGCAGCCCTGGTGGCGCCCGGCGGCGCGCACCGCACGCGCCGCGCTGGCGGCGCTCGCCGCGCAGGCCACCGGGCGGGAGCGGCGCGCCGCACCGGGGCAGCGGCTGCGGATCGAGGCGGACGGCGTGCTGCTGGCGGATCTGGACCAGCCGGTGCAGCGGGTCCGGGTGGTGCCGGGCGCCCGCTCCGGGGACGGCGGGGCACCGGACGGCGCGGCGCCGGGCGCGGGCGACGGCCTGGCCGAGGTGGTGGTGGACCGCCCCGGCTGCGACCGGCCGCTGCGGGCCCGCGCCCGGGCGGTGACGGTCTCCGGCCCTGACTTCCGCTACCGCGCGGACGCGGTGGTCGGCGGCCCGGTCCGGACGCGTACCTGGACGGTGCAGCCGGGCGCGTGGTGGCTGACGCTGCCACGGGAGTGACGGGGGCGGCGGCGCCGGAGTGACGGCGAGGCGGTGCGGCGCGTGGCGCCTTGCCGTCCACAGGCTGTGGACGGTTTCACGTGAAACACCCGCGCGCGGCCCGCCGCGGCCCGAGCGATCCGGCATGCCCGCCCCGGCCCGGCCACCCACGCACCGTCCCGCACCGCGCCCGTCCGGCCCGGAACGCCCGCTCAACCCGGCGCACCCGCCCGGCCCGGCGCACCCACGCACCGTCCCGCACCGCCCACCCGGCGCACGGCACCCGCCGCCCGGATACCTGGGCCCCACAGCCCGGACGCCCCGGTCCCGCCGTCCTCAGCCGCCCGGCGTCACCAGCCGCACCTCGTACGCGAACACCGCCGCCTGGGTGCGGTCCCGCAGTCCGAGCTTCACGAGGATGCGGCTGACGTGCGTCTTCACCGTCGACTCGGCCACCACCAGATGCTCGGCGATCTCGCCGTTGGACAGGCCCTGGGCGACGAGGACCAGCACCTCCGTCTCCCGTTCGGTCAGCTCGCCGATGCGTTCCTGGGCGGGCGCCCGGGGCGTGCCCAGCCGGGAGAACTCCGAGATCAGCCGCTTGGTGACGGTCGGCGCGAGCAGCGCCTCGCCGGAGGCGACGACCCGCACGCCGTCGGCGAGCTGCCCGGCCGAGGCGTCCTTGAGCAGGAAGCCGCTCGCCCCGGCCCGCAGCGCCTGGTAGACGTACTCGTCGAGGTCGAAGGTGGTCAGGACCAGCACCTTCGCGTCCGCGTCGGCGGCGACGATCTCGCGGGTGGCGTCCAGACCGTTCATCTCCGGCATGCGGATGTCCATCAGGACCACGTCCGGCCGCAGCTCCCCGACCTTCGCGACCGCCTGCCGCCCGTCCACCGCCTCGCCGACCACCTCGATGTCCGGCATCGCGTTGAGCAGCACCGAAAAACCCTCGCGGACCATCACCTGGTCGTCGACGATCAGCACCCGGATCATGACTGCGCCTCCCCCGCGGCGGAGACCGGAAGGAACGCCGCGACCTCGAACCCGCCGTCCTCGGTGTGGTCGGCGGTCATCTCCCCGCCCAGCATCTGCACGCGCTCACGCATCCCGAGCACGCCGTGGCCCGCGCCCGGTGACGGGGTGGCGAGCCGGCTGGGCTTGCCGTTGACGATACGCAGCCCTATCCCGCCGAGCACATAGGAGATCTCCACCTTCGCCTCGGCGCCCGGCGCATGGCGCAGCGTGTTGCTCAGCGCCTCCTGGACGATGCGGTACGCGGACAGCTCCACGCCCTGCGGCAGCGGGCGCGCCGCACCGGTGATGACCGCCTCGACGGTCAGCCCGGCGCCGCGCACGCTCTCCAGCAGCCCGTCGAGCCGGTCCAGGCTCGGCTGCGGCGCCTCGGGGTCGTTCTCGGCGAACGCGTCCGGGTCCTCGGAGCGGACGACGCCGAGGATGCGGCGGAGTTCGGTGAGCGCGGCGACGGCGTTCTCCCGGATGGTGGCGAACGAGGTCGCCAGCTCCGGCGGGGTGTGCTCGACGCGGTAGGGCGCGGCCTCGGCCTGGATGGCGATGACCGACATGTGGTGCGCGACGACGTCGTGCAGCTCACGGGCGATGGTGGCCCGCTCCTCCAGCAGCGTGCGGCGGGAGCGCTCCTCCGCGGTGACCGTCTGCGTCTCGACGACGTGCCGCCGCTCCTCCCGCCAGGCACGGACGGCGGCTGCGGCGGTGAGCATGAAGGCCGAGGGCACGGCGAGCGAGATCAGCTCGGGGTAGCCGAAGCCGCCCGTCGCCGTGGCCAGCAGCCCGCCGGCGACGAGCGTGACCACCCACATCTCCAGCGCCAGCCGCGGCCGGGTACGCAGCACGACCAGCGTCATCACCACGACATGGGTGGGCAGCGACACCATCGGCCACGTCGCGTCGTAGTGGCCGATGGCGGCGTCCAGCATCGCGAGGACGAACCCGGCGAACGACACCCAGAACGCGCCGATCGGCCGGAAGAGCGTGAGCACCACCGGCGCCGCGACGATCAGGCAGAAGACGACGGAGAACGGGGAGCGCACAAGGCCGTAGCTGAAGGAACCGTCGTGGCCGACCGTGGCGGAGAGTCCCAGCAGGAGGTTCAGGACCGCGGCGAGCGTGACCACGATGTGCGGCGCCCACCGCACATAGCGCCGGACCCGCTTCGGCAGCCGCTGCCGCCAGCCCGGTACGCCGGGGTCGTCGAGCGGCAGCATCGGGCGGAAGACGAAGGCGTCCTCGACGAGGTCCTTGCGCAGCAGGTGCAGCGCGCCACGGGCGATCCGGGCCTCGGAACGCAGGTCGTCCTGCGACTGGGTCTCTTTCACCCCACCACGGTAAGCAGCGCGCCCCGCCGAATCGTCCCCACGGAAGGGGATCTGCCGAAGTCCGCCTCAAGTACTACGCGGGGTGTCCGGCCGGTCTCAGGAGCCGCCGCGCACCGCGTCCAGCAGCATGCGGAACGCCGCGGCGGACGGGACGAACGGCGCGTAGTGCCCCACCCCGGGCAGCTCGCGCAGCACCGCCGCCGCCCCGGCGGCCCGCGCCGCGGCGACGAAGCTCCGCGAGAGCTGCGGCGGCACCTCCGGATCGTCCGTGCCGTGCAGCACCGTGACCGGGACGCCCACCGGGGGACGGCGTACGGGGTCGGCGGCGGCGAGACGGTCCGCGAAGCCGGGCCCGTCGCCGAGCAGGGCCGCGACAGCGTGATCGCTCAGCCCGAGCCGGTGCGCCGCCGCGAGATCGGCAACCGGTGCGACCGCGACCACCCGCCCGATCCGCCCCGGCTCCGACCGCGCCGCGGTCAGCAGCGCCAGCTGCCCGCCCGCCGAGTGCCCGACGAGCACTGGCGCGGGCGCCGGGCCCGCCCCCCGCCAGACCGCGGTGGCCGCCGCGAGGGCCGCCGCCGCGTCGTCGAAGGTGCGCTCCCCGCCGCCGCCCCCGCCGACCCTGCGGTACTCGACGAGGGCGACGGGCAGCCCCCGCCGGGCCAGTTCGGCGGCGGCGGGGGAGAGATGCGTCCGGTCGTACGCGGCGCGCCAGAACCCGCCGTGCACCAGGACGACGTGCGGGCCGCGGGCGGCGTCGGGCGGCGGGTCGTAGAGGTCGACGCGCTGGTCCGGATGGGGCCCGTAGGTCACGGAGCGGTGCGGCGCCACCGGGGCGAGCCCCAGCAGCGCCGCCTCCTCGCCGGCGCCGCTCACGCGGCGGGGCCGCCGGGCGCCGGGCCGCCGGCCGGACCGGAACCGTCCTGGTCACCGGCCTCGCCGCCGCCGGCCTCGCCGTCCCCGGTCTCGCCGCCGGCCGGCTCCTCCGCCGGCCGCTCCCGCAGCACCTCGCCCAGAACCCGGGCGGCGCGCTCCACGTCGGCGAAGGAGGTGTAGAGCGGGGTCAGCCCGAAGCGCAGCACGTCCGGTTCGCGGAAGTCGCCGACCACCCCGCGCCGGATCAGCTCCGCCATCACCTCGCCCGCCCCGGCGCACTCCAGCGACACCTGGCTGCCGCGCCGCGCATGGTCGTACGGCGTCACCGAGCGGACCTCGCCGGGCGGTACGTACGCGGCCACGCAGTCGAGGAAGAAGTCGCTCAGCGCCAGGCTCTTGGTGCGGACCGCCTCGACGGTGACGCCGTCCCAGGCGTCCAGCGCCGCGTCCAGCGCGAGCAGCGACAGGATGTCGGGGGTGCCGACCCGGCCCCGGATGATGCCGTCGGCCGGTTCGTACCGCGTGGCCATGCCGAACGGTTCGGCGTGTGAGTTCCAGCCCGGCAGCGGCGAGTCGAACCGCTCCTGGAGGCTCTCGCGGATGTAGAGGTACGCGGGCGAGCCGGGCCCGCCGTTGAGGTACTTGTACGTGCAGCCCACCGCGAGGTCGACACCGTGCGCGTCCAGACCGACCGGCAGCGCGCCCGCGCTGTGGCAGAGGTCCCAGACCGCGAGCGCGCCCGCGGAGTGCAGCGCGGTGGTGATGCCGGGCAGGTCGTGGAGGCGCCCGGTGCGGTAGTCGACGTGGTTGACCAGCGCCAGCGCGGTCCGTTCGGTGACCTCGTCGGCGATCCGCGCGGGCTCCACCGGGCGCACCGCCAGGCCCGTGAGCCGCGCCGCGGAACGGGCGATGTAGCCGTCGGTGGGGAAGGTCGTGGCGTCGACCAGGATCTCGGTGCAGCCGGGACCGGCCATCCGGATGCCCGCGACGACCGCCTTGAAGACGTTGACGCTGGTCGAATCACCGACGACGACCCGCCCGGGGGCCGCGCCGATGAGCGGCGCGATGCGGTCGCCGACCCGCTGTGGCGCCTCCCACCAACCGCCCTCGGTCCAGGACCGGATGCGCATCTCGCCCCACTGCCGGGTGACGGCGTCGGCGACCTTGCCGGGTACGGAGCGGGGCAGCGCGCCCAGGGAGTTGCCGTCGAGGTAGACGGTGTCGTCGAGGACGAAGCGGTCGCGGATCGCGGCCAGCGGGTCGGAGGCGTCGAGGGTGGCGGCCTCCGCACGGTGGTCGCGGGGCGCCGGGGGCTCGTGGTTCTCGCGGTGATCAGACATGGCTGCGTGCCGTCCAGAGCTCGGGGAAGACGTTCTTGCGGGCCCGCTTCTCCAGCCAGGCCACGCCCGCGGAACCGCCGGTACCCATCTTGGCGCCCATCGCCCGCCGGGTCGCGACCAAATGGTCGTTGCGCCATCGCCAGACCAGCTCGGCGACGTCGGTCAGCGCCTCCCCCAGGGTGACCAGATCGGAGCTCTGGTCCCCGGCGTACACCTCGGCCCAGACCGCCTCGACCGCCGGATCCGGCTCGTACCGCTCGGCCGGATCGCGCTCCAGGACGGCGGCGGGCACCGCGTATCCGCGGCGGGCCAGCAGCCGCAGCACCTCGTCCCACAGGCTCGGCTCCTGCAGCGCCTTCCCCAGCTCGGCGTGGGCGCGGGGCGAGCCGCGGTGCGGCACCAGCATCGACGCGGACTTCTCACCGAGCAGGAACTCCAGCCGCCGGTACATCGCCGACTGGAACCCGGAGCCCTCGCCCAGCGCCCCGCGGTACGCGTTGAACTGCGCCGGGGTCAGCCGGGCCAGCGGCTGCCAGGCGGCGTTCAGCGCGGTCAGTTCGTGGGTGGAGCGCCGCAGCGCGTCCAGCGCCACCGGCACGTCGTCCCGGCGCAGCGCCTCGCAAGCGGTCTGCCACTCGTGGACGATGACGGTGAACCACAGCTCCATCACCTGGGTGGTCACCAGGAACACCATCTCGCCGGGGTCGTCGGAGAGCGGGTGCTGCAGATGCGTGAGGAGGTCGGCGCGGACGTAGTCCTCGTACGGGGTGGTGGCGTCGGCGCCGATGGAGAGATCCGGCGCGAGCGGCGGATTGCCGGAGGCGGCGGGCGAGCCGTGCGCGGACGGCGAAGGGTGCGACATGAGGGACTCCTCAGGCTGCGAACTCCGGGTAGCGGTCCGCCCCTTCCTGATCGGCTCGGGAGCCCCGGTCCCCTCGGGACGGATCAGCCGCCCCACTCGCATCATCGGTGCTGGTCCCCTGCCGCGCAAGAGCCGACCGGACGTACGGCCGGTTCCGGGAACGGGGCCCCGGACACGCCGGGGGCCGGCCGCGCACGGCCGGCCCCCGGGCCGGGTCAGGAGAGGGTGTCCGCCGCGGTCGGGGACGAGTCGCGCAGGAAAGTGGTGCAGCGCTCGTACTCCGCGTCCTCGCCGATCGCGCGGGCGGCTCGGGCCAGCGCGTGCAGCGCCCGCAGGAAGCCACGGTTCGGCTCGTGCTCGAACGGCACCGGTCCGTGCCCCTTCCAGCCCGCCCGCCGCAGGGCGTCGAGCCCGCGGTGGTAGCCGGTACGGGCGTACGCGTACGACTCGACGGTCCGGCCGCCCTGGAACGCGTCGTCGGCGAGCTGTGCCCAGGCCAGCGAGGAGGTCGGGAACTTGGCCGCGACATCGGCCGGGGCCGTACCGGCGGCGAGCAGCTCGCGCGGGCCCGGGTCGTCGGGCAGATGGGTCGGGGGCGGTCCCCCCAGAAGGTTCTCGTGAATGGCCATGCCCCAAGTCTGCCTGGTCCCGGGGACCGCGCGGCGAGGGCCCGGAGGGGACCCGTACGGGTGGCCGAAAAGGGGCGGTGCGGGGCCGGTGCGAGGCCGGTGCGAGGCCGGTGCGGGGTGCGTACCCGGCGGCCCGTGGCGAGGCCCGGCACCCCGCCGGGGGCCGGTCCGACCGAGACCCGGCACCCGCCGCGGAGACGTCGCCGGGGCTGACGGAGCCCGCCCTACGTCTCCCGGTCGCCCTCCTGACCAGGCCGCTCCTGGCGAGACGGCCCGGACGAACCGGACTGCCCGGACGCCTCCGCCCCGGGCCCGTGCGACAGCCCCGGCGATGTCCCCGCGCCCGCCGGCGGTTCCTCCGCCGCGTCCCCCGGGTCGAGCGGCGGCGCCCCCACCCCGCAGTGGTACGTGCACTCCGGGTGGCACGGCGCCCCGTGCCGCGCCCCCTCGTGCACCACGCTCGCGCCCCCGGCGGTCGCCGCCGCACCGGCCGCTTCCGGCGCCGCGACCGCCTCCGGCTCCTCCGGCGCCGCGGGCACCGTCCGCACCGCCAGGAACGCGATCACCGAGCCGGCCACCAGCACCACGGCGCACCACGGCATGGCCCGGCGGAAGGCCGCGTCGAAGGCGGCGGCCGAGCGGTACGCCTGCGGGCCCATCCCGGCCAGCAGCGGCAGCGCCGCGATCGCCACCAGGCCCGCCGCCCGCGCCGCCGCGTTGTTGATACCGCTGGCCAGCCCGGCGCGGTCCACGTCGACCGAGGCCAGCACCGTCGCGGTCAGCGGCGCGACCAGCGCCACCATCCCGGCGCCCAGCACCACCAACGCCGGGAGCACGTCCACCACGTACGACGCGCCGGCGCCCGCCCGCGTCATCAGCAGCATCCCGACCGCGCACAGCAGCGGCCCCACGGTCAGCGGGATGCGCGGCCCGATCCGCTGGCCCAGCTCGCCCGAGCGGGCGGAGAGCAGCAGCATCAACACCGTGGTCGGCAACAGCGCCGTGCCCGCCTCCAGCGCCGAGTACCCGGCCACCACCTGGAGCTGTACCACCGCCAGGAAGAAGAACCCGCTGAAGGCCGCGTAGACGCAGACCGTCACCGCGTTGACCGCGGTGAACTGCCGGATGGCGAACAGCTCCGGCGGCAGCATCGGGTCCGCCCGCCGCCGCTCCACCGCGACGAACGCCGCCCCCAGCAGCAGCCCGGCGAGGCCCGGCACCACCACCCACGCCGACAGCCCCCGCTCCGGCGCCGCGATCAGCGCGTACGTCACCCCGCCGAGCGCCAGCGCCCCCAGCACCGCGCCCGCCACGTCGAAGCCACCGCGCGCCGCCGCCCGCTCCCGGGTCTCCGGTACGTACCGCAGCGCGATCGGCACGCAGAGCAGAGCCAGCGGCACGTTGAGGAAGAACACCCAGCGCCAGCCCGCGCCGTCCACCAGCCAGCCGCCGACGAACGGGCCGATCGCGGTGGCCACGCCGCCGAGCCCGGACCAGGCGCCGACCGCCCGCGCCCGGTCGTCCGGCCGGAACACCGCCTGGATCAGCGCCAGCGACCCGGGCGTGAGCAGCGCCCCGCCGATGCCCTGGAGCGCCCGGGCGGCGACCAGCACGCCCGGCGTCGGCGCCAGCCCGCACAGCAGCGACGCCACCGCGAACCACACCACCCCGACGAGGAAGATCCGCCGCCGCCCGTAGCGGTCCCCCAGCGCCCCGCCCAGCAGGATCAGCGAGGCGAGCGTGAGCATGTACGCGGTGATCGTCCACTGGAGAACGCCCAGGTCGGCGTGGAGATCATCGCCGATGTGCGGCAGCGCGACGTTCACCACCGTGCTGTCGAGCATCGCCATGCCCGACCCCAGGACGGCGGTCAGCAGCACCCACCGCCCCTGCGGCGAGACCAGGCGAACACCCTCGGGCGGAGCAGGCATCGTCATACGGCGAGCATGCCCGCGATCGGCACCGGATTCCCGCCGGACATGCGCGAGGACCCCGCACCAACCCGGGTGCGGGGCCCTCGTCCGTACGGCGTCAGCTCACTTCGTCCGTACGGCGTCAGCTCACTTCGTCAGCGTGGTGCCCGTGGAGCGCAGGTCCGCGCAGGCCTTGGTGACCCGCTCGGCCATCCCGGCCTCGGCGAGCTTGCCCCAGCTGCGGGGGTCGTAGACCTTCTTGTTGCCGACCTCGCCGTCGACCTTCAGCACGCCGTCGTAGTTGCGGAACATGTGGTCCGCGATCGGGCGGCTGAACGCGTACTGGGTGTCGGTGTCGAGGTTCATCTTGACGACGCCGTTCTCCAGCGCGGTGGTGATCTCCTGCTCGGTGGAGCCGGAGCCGCCGTGGAAGACGAAGTCGAACGGCGACTGCTTGCCGTACTTCGCGCCGACGCCCTCCTGGAGGTCCTTCAGCAGCTCGGGGCGGAGCACGACGTTGCCCGGCTTGTAGACGCCGTGGACGTTGCCGAAGGAGGCGGCCAGCAGGTAGCGGCCCTTCTCGCCCAGGCCCAGCGCCTCGGCGGTGCGCAGCGCGTCGTCGACGGTGGTGTACAGCTCGTCGTTGATCTCGTGGCTGACGCCGTCCTCCTCGCCGCCGGTCGGGGTGATCTCGACCTCAAGGATGATCTTGGCGGCGGCGGCCTTGGCCAGCAGCTCCTGACCGATGGCGAGGTTGTCCGCGAGGGTCTCGGCGGAGCCGTCCCACATGTGGGACTGGAACAGCGGGTTCTGCCCCTTGGCGACCCGCTCGGCGGAGATGTCGATCAGCGGGCGGACGTAGCCGTCCAGCTTGTCCTTGGGGCAGTGGTCGGTGTGGAGCGCGACGTTGATGCCGTACTTCGCGGCCACGACGTGCGCGAACTCCGCGAGCGCCACCGCGCCGCTGACCATGTCCTTGCTGTACTGGCCGCCCAGGAACTCCGCACCGCCGGTGGAGATCTGGATGATGCCGTCGCTCTCCGCCTCGGCGAAGCCGCGCAGCGCCGCGTGCAGCGTCTGCGTCGAGGTCACGTTGATGGCGGGGTAGGCGAACTTGCCCGCCTTCGCCCGGTCGAGCATCTCGTTGTAGATCTCGGGAGTTGCGATGGGCATCTGTCCGCTCCTTGTGAAGTACGGGTATGCGTTTAGGCCCTGACCAGGGGGCGACGACCTCGCCGTCCTCATCTTCCCAGACGGCCCGGATCGGTCGGCATCCCCCGCCGTGCCGGATATGCCGGGGGCGGCCGTTTCACGTGAAACGGCCGCCCCCCGAGGAAAACCACTGGCCGGCGCGGTGGCGTGGAGAAGGTCCCGGCACCACCCGCCGGTTGCCGGGCGGCCGCGCAGCGGTCCCGGCGGCCCTGGCTCAGGCCAGTCCGAGGTCACCGAGACGGTAGCCGGTGAGGTACGGCAGACCGGCGCCGGCGATGGCGTCGGCGGCACCGCGGTCGACGATCGTCGCGACCGCCACGACCTCGGCGCCCGCCTCCCGGGCCGCCTCGACGGCGGTCAGCGGCGAACCACCGGTGGTCGAGGTGTCCTCCACCACCAGCACCCGGCGGCCCTTGATGTCCGGCCCCTCGATACGGCGCTGCATGCCGTGGGTCTTCTGCGCCTTGCGGACGACGAACGCGTCCAGCCGGCGGCCGCGCGCGGCGGCGGCGTGCAGCATCGACGCGGCGACGGGGTCGGCGCCCAGCGTCAGACCGCCGACCGCGTCGTACTCCAGCTCCGCGGTCAGGTCCAGCATCAGCTGCCCGACCAGCGGCGACGCCGCACCGTCCAGGGTGATCCGGCGGAGGTCGATGTAGTAATCGGCCTCCTTGCCGGAGGAGAGCGTCACCTTGCCGTGCACCACGGCCTTGTCCTTGATCTGCTGCAGCAGCGCGCCGCGTACGTCCTCGGTCATGGCCACGAGCTTAAAGGGGCAGGCCCCGGGCACCGCGGCGGGCCGGGCGCGGTCAGCCGAGCGTCCGCCAGCTGAAGGTGGTGGAGACCTCCAGCGGATCGATCGGGGTGACCAGCCGCGGCAGGGTGTTGAGGCCGTTGGGCGGACCGGACTGCGGCTCGACACAGACCGCCGCCTCCTGCTCGTCGTAGACCACGACCCACTCGGCGCGGCTGGCGACGGTCAGCTCCAGGCGGCCGGGCCAGGTCACCGTCGCCCGGACACCGTCCGGCATGCCGAAGCAGTCGTCCCAGGGGCCGGGCAGCGGGTCGATGCGGCGGCCGGTCGGCAGATGGTCACCGCCGCGCTCCTCCTGCCACGCCGCGTCGAAGGACAGCTCCACCGGCGCCCCGCCGCCGTCGAGCCGCCGCACGAACCACGGGTGCCAGCCCGCCTGCGCGGGGAACGAGTCGGCCGCCGCCTCCACCCCCAGCGTCAGCGTGAGCGACCCGCCGTCCTCGGCCAGCTCCACGAGCTGGGTGACGGTGCCCGGGTACGGCCAGGGAGCGGCCGGGTCGGCGAGGTCGTAGGTGAAGACGGCGGTGCGGTCGTCGCGGCGGGCGGTGCGCCAGCGCAGGTCTCGGCCGGTGCCGTGGATGGCGTGCGGCGGGGAGTTGACCGGCATCTGATGCAGTTCGCCGCCGTTGCGGAACCGCCCTTGGTCGATCCGCCCGCACCAGGGGACCATCGGGAAGCAGCCGTACTTCGCGCCCTGCCGCAGCAGTTCAGTGCCGCCGACCCGCAGCCCGGAGAGGCGGCAGCCGTTGTCCGGCTCGATGTCGACCTCGGCATCGCCCGCGGCCAGCCGTACGGCCTCGTGCCGGTCCTGCCGCGCCTGTGTGGTGTTGTCCGTACTCACACCGCCCGACCCTAGGCGATGGCGGCGGGGTCACCGCGGAGCGGTGACCCCGGGATCAGCGGCGGCGGCGCAGCGCCCGGCCGAGGACGACCGCGCCCGCCAGCACCACGGCGGCGGCCGGTGCGGCCCAGCGCAGCGTCGCGGAGGCGGCGTAGGTCTCGGGCGCGGGCACCGGTGCGTACCGGCCGCGCGGCGGGGCGTGGTCGACCTCCTCGGCGCTGCGGCCGATCATCGTCCGCCGGGCGTGCGCGGCCTCGGCGGGCACCTCGTCCTCGTCGTCGCCGAAGTCCTGGCCGTCGTAGGTCTGTCCGTCGTAGTTCTCCCCGTCGACGACGGCGCCGGGGCCCTCGTCGGGGAGCGCTCCGCCGTCGTCGGAGCCCGTCCGGCCGCTGCCGTCCGCGTCCGCCTCCGCGGCGTCGTCCGCCTCCGGGTCGAGGGACGGCGGCGGGACCTCGGCGTCGAAGACGGAGCCGCGCGGGCGGTCGCCGTCGTCGGCCCCGCCGTCCTCCGCCACCGGCTCCCGCGCCACGTCCGCCGCGAGGTTCGCCGCGAAGCGGTCCAGCAGCCGCCGCCCGGCGCTCAGCGCGGTCTGCGGCTCGGCCTCGGCCAGCCGTCCCTCGCTGCGGACCGTTGCGGTGCAGGTCAGCGTCGTGCCGGAGGGGTCGGCGGGGGACAGCCGGACGGCGAGGGTGACGGCGGCGGAGCCGGCGCCGCGGGTCTCCGTGCCCTGCGCCTCGACCGTGACGTCCGCGTCCGCCGCGCCCGGCGAGGCGACCGTCAGCGCACCGCGGTAGGTGATGGTGGAGCCGCCGATCCGCAGCCGCAGCCGGCCTTCGGGGCGCGCGGCACCGGCCTCGGCGTCGAGTTGGGCGCCGGGGACGCAGCGCGCGACCCGGGCCGCCTCACCGAGCGCCCGCCGGACGGTGCCGACCGGAAGCGGAACGTACATCTCATGCTCCATGGCATGCCAGCCTACCCAGCGCCCCCGGGCCCGTACCCGTATCGCGGCGACTTTCCCGGGCCGCCCGGGCGCCGCGGTCAGCCGTAGCGCGGGTGCATCAGCGTCGACGGTGGCAGCCCGCCGATCCGGGCGCCGGACAGCGGCCGGACGCCGCCCGGCAGCGGGGCGCGGACCGCGGCCGGGAGCCGGGGCCCGGGCGCCGCGGCCAGGTCGCGGGCGTGGTGTCCGGCCAGGATGAAGCCCCAGTACCGCGCCGCGGGGCCACTCGCCCCGGAGCCGCCGGCGGACACCGGGCGGGCGCTCTCGCCGCCGTGCCGCCCGGGCGCCTCATACGGCACGGTCGCCAGCCCCGCCGACCGCAGCGTCGACTCGACCGTCCAGAACACCCGGGGCCGGGCCTCGGGCGGCCCGGCGTGCACCGCGAACCGCCCGCCCGGCGCCAGCAGCCGCGCCACCAGGCCGTAGAACTCCTGGGAGTAGAGCTTGGTCCCGGCGGTCATCCGGGGGTCGGGAAGATCGGAGACGATGACGTCGTACGGGCCGTCGCACCGGCGTGCGCAGCGGGCGCTCGCCGCGCGCAGCCAGTCGAAGGCGTCGGCGGTGACGACCGTGACCCGCGGATCGTCCAGGGCGTGGTGGTTGAGGGCGGAGAGCCCGGGGTCGGTGCGGGCCAGATCGCTCATGCCCGGGTCGAGTTCGACGACGGTCACCGAGCGGACCGCGCGGTGGCGCAGCACCTCGCGGACGGCCAGCCCGTCGCCGCCGCCGAGGACCACGACGCGGCCGTGCGGACCGCCGGCGACCGCGGGGCCCACCAGGGCCTGGTGGTAGCCGCTCTCGTTGTCCGCGCTGACCTCCAACCGGCCGTCCAGATAGAGCGCGAGCGGCCCGCCGGAACCTTTCCTCGCGTCCTGCGCACCCTCCGGGCCGCCGGTCATCACCACCTCCTGGACGCCGGTCTGCACCGCGACCCGGGCCGCGGATCCGTACACCGCGTGCCGGGCCGCGCGCTCGAACGGCGCGACCAGCAGGACGCCCGCCGCGAGCAGGACCAGGACGAGCGCGTTGACGGCCAGCAGGCGGCGGCGGGCGCGGCGGGTCAGATCGCGGCGGAAGAGCCACAGGACCAGCGCCCCGCCCGCGGCGGCGTTGACCGTGCCGGTGGCGAGCGCGCCGGTGAGCTGGCCGAGCACCGGCAGCAGCAGGAACGGGAACGCCAGCCCGCCGACGAGGGCGCCCACGTAGTCGGCGGCGAAGAGGTCGGCGACCGCGCCGCCCGCGTCCTGCTGCCGCACCCGCTGGATCAGCGTCATCAGCAGCGGCACCTCGGCGCCGATGAGCACCCCGATGACCAGCGAGAAGCCGACGAGCACCGCACGGGACTGGCCGAACCAGGCGAAGCAGGCGTACAGCGCCATCGCCGAGCAGCCGCCGACCAGGGCGAGCCCCGCCTCGATCGCGCCGAAGCCGACCGCCGCCCGGCAGCGCAGCCGCTTGGCCAGCAGCGCCCCGATGCCCATCGCGAAGACCATCACCGACAGCACGACGGAGGACTGGGTGACGGAGTCGCCGGTCAAATAGGAGGCGAGGGCGACCAGTTCGAGTTCGTAGACCAGACCGCAGGCCGCGCAGACGAAGACCGCGGCGAGGACGAGCAATCGGCCGGGGCCGGACCGCACCGGCAGCCGTGCCGGTCGCATGACCTCCGGTGGCCCGTAGGCGACGGTTGGGACGGGCTCCTGCGGATCGATCATGAAATGAACGCTACGTGACGATTCCGTGCGTATTCGTCACCCACAAGAGTGCAGTCCGCTTTCTACACACGGGAGTTGGGTGGTTGTGGTGCACAGGGGGCGCTCGCCCGTCGTCGCGCGCGGGGCGGTTCGCACCGGGCGCCGGACGGCGGTCCGCGTCCGCGCCGGACGCGGGGCCGGACCGGGGACGCACCCCGGCCGCCCCCGGCGAACCGCCGCGTACGACCGCCCGTTTCACACCGCGGCGGGGATGCGGACACCCACCCTCGTCCGGGTGGTGACCAGGCGCCCCTCCTGGGGATAGGAGTGCCAGGTCCGCCAGCAGACCTCGCCGTGGCGGCGCTGGGCGAGCATCGCGGTGAAGGCGTGCGGTGAGCCGGGGAACGTCCCGGCCAGACCGTGTGGATGATCGGAGACCAGCGCCAGCAGCTCCTGGGCGCGACCGGCGAACGAGCCGCGGGAGAGCGTCTCGACATGGGCGGCGAATTCGTACTCCCACTCCCCGAGGCGCTTGGCCACGCCGAGGGGAAGGGGGGTGCTGCTGCCCGGCATACAGGCGACGGTTTCGGAGCAGGTGCCGCGCTCCTCTTCCAGCAGCACCTGATGGGAGGCCCCCAGCAGCCTCAACTGCACCTGGGCGCCTGCCAGTTGGAGATCGAGAACCGCGAGGGCCGGCAGGGGTTCCCTGCCGAGCGCCCAGGCGAGATCTGATGCACGGGTATCGGTATAGGCCGTTGTCAGGGTCGTGAGCATGGGTTCGGCTCCGCAAGCACGCAGTGGATGGGTGGGCCGGTCCGTCCCGGAGAACGTCGGGGAAATCTGTGCCGGCTCGCGCCCACGCGGGATCCGAGAACTGGGGGATTCTCACTGAAGAGGGAATCACGAATGGCAGGCGACCACAGCGGAATTACCCATGTTCGCGGGCTTTCCATCCCTCAGAGGGCCCATCAGATCATTTGTTCAACCGCCAAGCACACAAGGGCGCTTCGCCCGTCGCCGGAGACGCCGCTACGCGCGATGACCCACGGGCCGTACGGCGGTGGGGGCGAAGGCGGTGGCCACGGTGCGTAGGCGGGCGGCCGGGCCGCGGCGGGGCCGGTGATCCGGCGGGCCGGGCGGCGCCACGGCCGCGGCCTCGCGCAGGTCCGGGGCGACCGGCGGCGCTCCCCGGCGCACGCCGGTGCCCCGGAAGGCGTCCCCGCGCCCCGGCCCCGGAAACCGTCTCAGCAGGAGCCGCCGCCACCGCAGGACGAACCGCCGCCACCGCAGGAGGACGAGCCGCCGCAGCCGTGGTGGCCGCCGTGGTGGCCCGAGCCGGATCCTGAGTCGCCGCCCGCGGCCCACCAACTGGAGCCGCCCGACCGCTTCCCGCCACCGCCGGAACCGCGGGACGCCGCGGACACGATGCCGAGCACCGCCACCACGATCAGCAGGAACAGCGTCACACCCATCTGCCTCACACTCCTTCCGCTCCCCCGAGTGAGGCGTCCGGCGCCGGTGTCCTGGGCGCCGGTGATCCTCCCGTGCCCGGCTGCTGCCCGACCGCCGCTGACTCAAAGCGCAGTTGAGGAAGTCCAGAGGTTCGGCGCAGGATGGCGCGCATGGACCGACCGCTGCTCAACCGCCGCCTGGCCGAATTCGGTACGACGATCTTCGCCGAGATGTCCGCGCTCGCCGTCCGGACCGGCGCCATCAACCTCGGCCAGGGCTTTCCCGACACCGACGGCCCCGAGGAGGTCCGCGAGGCGGCGGTGCGCGCCCTGCGCGACGGCCGCGGCAATCAGTACCCGCCCGGCCCCGGCATCCCCGAACTGCGCGCCGCCGTCGCCGCCCACCAGGAGCGCTTCTACGGCCATCTGGGCCTGACCTGCGACCCCGACACCGAGGTCCTGATCACCACCGGCGCCACCGAGGCGATCGCCGCCGCGCTGCTCGCGCTGGTGGAGCCCGGCGACGAGGTCGTCGCGCTGGAGCCGTACTACGACTCGTACGCCGCCTGCATCGCGATGGCCGGGGGCCGGCGCGTCCCGGTGACGCTGCGGCCGCAGCCGGAGTCCGGGACGTACGCCCTCGATCTGGACGAGCTGCGCGACGCGATCACCGACCGCACCCGGATCCTCCTCCTCAACTCCCCGCACAACCCCACCGGCACCGTGCTCAGCCGCGCGGAGCTGACCGAGATCGCCCGGCTCGCCTGCGAGCGCGATCTGCTGGTCGTCACCGACGAGGTCTACGAGCACCTGGTCTTCGAGGGCGCGCATCTGCCGCTCGCGACGTTCCCCGGGATGCGGGAGCGGACGGTGACGATCGGCTCGGCGGGCAAGACGTTCTCGTTCACCGGCTGGAAGGTCGGCTGGGTCACCGCCGCACCGGAGCTGGTGGCCGCGGTCCGCGCCGCCAAGCAGTTCCTGACCTTCACCTCCGGCGGCCCGTTCCAGTACGCGCTCGCCGAGGCGCTGGCGCTGCCGGACAGCTACTACCGCGGCTTCCTGGACGATCTGCGCACCAAGCGCGATCTGCTCTCCGACGGGCTGCGCGCGGCCGGGTTCGAGGTCTACCGGCCGCAGGGCACGTACTTCGTCACCACCGACATCCGGCCGCTCGGCCACACCGACGGCCACGCCTTCTGCCGGGCGCTGCCGGAGCGCGCCGGGGTCGTCGCCGTGCCCAACGCCGTCTTCTACGACCACCAGGAGCAGGGCGCGCCCTTCGTGCGGTTCGCGTTCTGCAAGAAGACGGAGGTCCTCCAGGAGGCGGTGGACCGGCTCAAGAAGCTGGCCGCCTGACGGGGTCCGCGCGGGGCGGGCCCCGTCAGGGGTGAGGGTCAGCCGGTGACGGTGACCGGCCGGTCCGCGCGGAGTTCGGCGAACAGGCGGCGCGACTTCGCCTTGTCCCAGACGACGACGCTGCCCTTCGAGGTGCCCACGCCGAAGCCGGAGATGGGCACGTTGAGCTGCTTGCCGCGGCCCGAGGACGCGTCCTGCAGCGCCTCGAAGAGGCGGGTCAGCCGGGGCAGCCCGGTGGCCGAGTCGACGATCAGGGTCCTCAGGCCCGCGCCGGCCGTGCCGACGAGGGCGGACGGATTGAACAGGACGTCCCGGGAGGCCGCCTTCGCGGCGAGGGCGGCCAGGAACTTCCGCTGGTTGCGGGAGCGCCCGAGGTCGCCCTGCTTCTCCTGGTGACGCTGGCGGACGAAGGCCAGCGCCTGGCGGCCGGAGAGGGTGTGGCAGCCGCGGGTCAGGTCGAGGCCGGACTTCTCGTCCACGACATGGCGGTCCACGCACATCCGCACCCCGCCGACCGCGTCCACGATGCCGACGAAACCGGCGAAGCCGATCTCGGTGTAGTGGTCGACGCGCAGGCCGGTGTTGGACTCGATGGTGCGGACCAGGAGTTCGGGTCCGCCCAGGGAGAACGCCGCGTTGAGCTTGTTGCGGGCCGGCCGGTGGTGGATGCCGGTGCGCGGGTCGACATAGGCGGGGATCACCACCCAGGAGTCGCGCGGGAGGCTGGTGATCGTGGTGCCGTGGGCGCCGGTGTGCAGCACCATCATCGAGTCGGTGCGGCGCCCCTCGGCGTCGATGCCGGAGCCGGTGTGCAGGTCCTGGGCCTGCTTCGCGGAGAGCCCGGCGCGGCTGTCGGAGCCGACGATCAGGTAGTTGGTGCCCTTGCCGGGGGCGGGCCGGTCCGGCAGCGCGGACAGGTCGACCGTGCTGTCCAGCCGGGAGTCCGCCCAGGCGTAGGCCCCGGCGCCGCCGCCCAGCGTAAGGACGAGCAGCACACAGCACGCCCGGACGGCGCGCCCGAGGCGGGAGCGGCGGCGCCGCGAGGGCCGGCGCACCCGCCGGGGCAGCCCGGCGACCGGCGGTGCGTCCGGCAACGCGGCGTCCTCGTCCGCCGGATCGAGCGGATGCGGCTCGGCCGGCGGCGCGGCCTCGGTTTCGTGCGGCGCCGGGTGCGCGGGCGGGTGCCCGCCGTGCTCCGGGCCGTACGGCACCAGGGCGTCCGGGACGTGTGTCCCGTGCTCCGGTATGTACGCGGTCAGCGGCTCCGGGGCGTACGCGATCAGCGGATCGGTCGCGTAGCCGTCGGGCCCGGGTGCGTACGCCGTCAGCGGTTCGGACGCGTAGCCGTCGGGCCCGGGTGCGTACGCCGTCAGCGGTTCGGACGCGTAGCCGTCGGGCCCGGGCGCGTACGCCGTCAGCGGTTCGGACGCGTGGCCGGCCGGCTCGGGGCGGTGGGGCGCCACGGGCTGCGGGACGTAGGCGGCCTGGGCCGGGACGTACAGCGGGTCGGTGGTCGGGCCGTGCCCCTGGCCGTACCCCGGTCCGTACTCCTGGTGCCCCGCGACGTGGGGGTTCGCGGGCCACGGGAGGTATCCGGTGGTGGGGGTGAGGGGATCGGTGAGGGGGTCGGGAGGGGGTGGTGGGGTCGGTGGGGATGTGGGGGGATACAGGGTCGTCACCTCGTAACGGTCAGACTGCGGCGGTCGTGGGGTCCGCCGATGTGCTGGGCCGCCGCGGCGGCCGTACCGGAGCGGTGCATGCGCTGCCACTTCAGCCGGCTGCCGGTCACGAAGGCGACCACCGACTGGAGGACGACGAGGTACATCAGCTGCCGGTAGACCAGCAGTTGGAAGGGGAGCGCCCACAGCGGACGCCGGGATTCCCCGTCCAGCCGCAGCGCGTAAGCGGCCACGGCGATCTGCACTGCCAGGAACCCGACCCACGTCACGACCGACTTCACCGGGCTGTCCGTGAACAGCACGCTGTAGAGCATGAAGACGTCGATGACGGGGGCGAGCAGCGGCAGCAGTACCTGGAAGAGGAGGAGATAGGAGAGTCCGCGGCGCCCGAAGCGGCCGGCGTGGCCGACCTCCCGGACCGCGCGGCGGTGCTTCCACATCGCCTGGAGCGTGCCGTAGCACCAGCGGTAGCGCTGGCGCCAGAGCTGCCGCAGCGTGGTGGGCACCTCGGTCCAGGCGATGGCGTTCTCCTCGTAGACCACCCGCCAGCCGGCCCGCCACAGCGCCATGGTCAGGTCGGTGTCCTCGGCGAGGGTGTCCTCGCTGAGACCGCCGACGCCCATGAGCGAGTCGAGCCGGAACGCGCCGATCGCGCCGGGCACCGTCGGCATGCACTCCAGGACCTCGAACATCCGGCGGTCGAGGTTGAACCCGAAGACGTACTCCAGGTGCTGCCAGCGCCCCAGAAGGCGGGTGCGGTTGCCGACCTTCGTGTTGCCGCTCACCGCGCCGACCGCCGGATGGGCCAGCGGCTGGATCAGGCGCTCGATCGCGTCCGCCTCGAAGACGGTGTCCGCGTCGACCATCACCACGTACGGGGAGCGGGTGTACGCCAGACCGTGGTTGAGGGCGGCCGCCTTGCCCGCGTTGGGCTGGCAGAGCACCTGCACCCGCGGATCGCGCTCCGCGTACCCCTCCGCGATCTCCACCGTGCGGTCGGTCGATCCGTCGTCGATGACGAGGATCTGGAGCCGCTGGTGGGTGGAGGCGAGGAGCGAGCGCAGCGTGCCGCCGATGCCCGCCTCCTCGTTGTACGCGGGGACGAGCACGGTCACCGGGTCGGTGATCTGGCGCAGCCGGGGCGCGCCGGGCCGCTCCCGCTCCAGCCGTCTGACGTGCGCGCGGGCGAAGAGCACCAGCGTGAACAGCCGGATCAGGCCGAGCGCGGCGGCGATCGTCAGCACCCAGGTCAGGGCGGAGACGGAGCTGCGGCCCAGCTGCTGGAACCAGATCAGCGCGGTGCCCAGCCAGCGCTGCGGGGCGCCCACCTCGGTCATGGCGGGCTCGGTGGCTCCGGTGCCCGCCGAGATGGTGGTGAAGCGGCGGGCGCCCGGGTCGGCCAGCAGCTGCTGGGTCTCGCGGTAGGCGAGGGAGGTCAGGCTGAACTGCCGCACCAGGCCATGGGCGGGCTTGCGGTGGGAGCGGTCCGCGGCGACCAGGGTGTAGCCGTGCTCGGAGGCGCGCTGCGCCGCGGGCCATTCGGCGCCGCACAGCGTGGCCACCGTGGTGGTCATCGGCATCCGCAGCAGCTTCGTCCGGAAACCGTCGGCACCGGCGAACGCGCCCTGAGTGAGCCGGAGTTCGAGGGCGCGGCGCACCCCGGAGGCGTTGCCCAGGTCGGCGCCGGTGTAGGAGTGGGAGCCGATTTCGTGACCCTCGGCCCGGATCTGCCGGACGAGGTCGGGGTACTGCGCGGCGTCCGCACCTTCGAGGAAGAAGGTCGCATGGGCACGGTGCTTCTTCAGCAGGGCGAGCAGCCGCGGGGTCCAGTAGGGGTCGGGGCCGCCGTCATAGGTGAGGGCGACGGTGCCGGCGGGCATCGAGGTGGAGCGGGCACCGTCGCCGTTGACGGTGAGGACGGGTCCGGCGTCCGCCGCGGCGGCGGGCACCGGCCGGGTGCAGTCCTGCTTGATCTTGGAGCCGTCGACCTCGTTCTCGGTCCAGCCCTGGAACAGCAGGGCGCCGAAGAGGACGGGCAGGGTCAGGGCGAGGAAGAGCCAGTGGGCCCGGGGATCCCTCGCCTGCTTGTGGCGGGCGGCGCCGTTGCCGGTCGCTTTACCGCGGGCCGCCATCAGCGGCGGACATCGGGACTGTGCGGGTCACCGGTGCCGTCCGATCTGTTCCGGTCCTGCCGCGGCGCCCGTATTCGCCACCTGGTCTCCACTGTCCGTTCACGCATGGCAGGGGAGTGTATCCGGGCCCTACCGGCCAGTTGGAGATCCGGTTCCCGCCATGGTGAGACAGTCGTACCGGAACGGGCAGCCGCTCCCATACGGCGGGAAAAGCGGGCGTTCCGCGCCGGTCGGGCAGCCCGCCGGACGCGCCGCGGGCCCCCGGAGCGGAAGCGTTCCGGGGGCCCGCGGCGGGCGGTGGAGAGGGCTCAGCCCTCGTCGTCCGGCTTGTCGTCGCCGGAGTCGTCGATCTCGGACTCCAGGCCGAGCTGCTCGACGATCCACTTGTCGAACTCGATGGAGGCACGGACCCAGCTGACCGTGCTCGACACGAAGTGCTCCAGCGCGACACCGGTGCCGACCAGCATCGACGCCTCACCGATCAGCCGGACGGTGCCGTCGTCGTGGGTGTGGGTGTACGCCTTGGGCCACAGGGTGCGGCGGTTCCAGTCGTCGATCGCCTCCAGCAGCTTGGCCTTGTCCTCCAGGCCGTGCGGGCGGTCGTAGAAGGTGCGGACGGAGAAGATCTGCTGCTCCTCCTCGCCGCGGAACATGAAGTACGTGCGGAACTGCTCCCACGGGGCGGCGAGGTCGCCTTCCTCGTCGATGACGTACTTGAGCTCCATCTGGTCGAGGAGCTGCTTGACCAGATCCTGGTCGGGCACGACGGGACCCTCGGGCCCGGTCGGCTGCGGTTCGGGCTGGCCCCCGAAATTCGGAATCGAGGAGGGGTCGATGCTCACCGTGGAATTCCCTTCGTATGGTCTGCGCCATCCTCCACCATGCCCGCCCCGTCCTGGCAACCCCGGACGGGGCGGAGCGTGGCGCGTCAGGCGGAGGCGGACGTCACGGCGAGGTGGTCGCCGTCCACGTCGACGCGGACGGTGTCGCCGTCCAGCACGTCGCCCGCCAGGATGGCGCGCGCCAGCTGGTCGCCGATGGCGGTCTGCACCAGGCGGCGCAGCGGCCGGGCGCCGTACGAGAGGTCCGGCGCCGGGGCGTTTGCCACCGGCTCCTGGCCGAGCCAGGCCAGCCAGGTCAGGGCCGCGTCGCTGACGTCGAGGGTCAGACGGCGGTCGGCGAGGCGCTTTTGCAGGTGGTCGATCTGGATCGAGGCGATCCGCTGGAGCTGGTCGGTGCCGAGCGGGTGGAAGACGACGAGGTCGTCGAGGCGGTTGAGGAACTCCGGCCGGAACGATGCCCGGACACTCTCCAGCACCTTCTCCTTCTTCTGCTCCTCCTTCAGCAGCGGGTCCATCAGGAAGTTCGAGCCGAGGTTGGAGGTGAGGATGAGGATGGTGTTCCGGAAATCGACGGTCCGGCCCTGGCCGTCGGTGAGGCGGCCGTCGTCGAGGACCTGGAGCAGCACGTCGAAGACCTCGTGGTGGGCCTTCTCCACCTCGTCCAGCAGCACCACGCTGTACGGCCGGCGGCGGACCGCCTCGGTCAGCTGGCCGCCCTCCTCGTAGCCGACGTAGCCGGGCGGCGCGCCGACGAGGCGGGCGACGGAGTGCTTCTCGCCGTACTCCGACATGTCGATGCGGACCATCGCCCGCTCGTCGTCGAAGAGGAAGTCGGCGAGCGCCTTCGCCAGCTCGGTCTTGCCGACGCCGGTGGGGCCGAGGAAGAGGAACGAGCCGGTGGGCCGGTCCGGGTCGGCGATGCCGGCGCGGGTGCGGCGCACCGCGTCGGATACCGCGCGCACCGCCTCGCCCTGGCCGATCAGCCGCTTGCCCAGCTCGTCCTCCATGCGCAGCAGCTTCTGCGTCTCGCCCTCCAGGAGGCGGCCGGCCGGGATGCCGGTCCAGGAGCCGACGACGTCGGCGATGTCGTCCGGGCCGACCTCCTCCTTCACCATCGACTCGGCGGACGCCTCCTGCTCCGCCTCGGCGGCAGCCGCCGCCTCCAGCTCCTGCTCCAGCTTCGGGATCTCGCCGTAGAGCAGCTTGGAAGCGGTGTCGAAGTCGCCGTCGCGCTGCGCCCGCTCGGCCTGTCCGCGCAGGTCGTCGAGGCGTTCCTTCAGCTCACCGACGCGGTTGAGGCCCTGCTTCTCCTTCTCCCAGCGGGCGGTCAGCCCGCGCAGCTCCTCCTCCTTGTCGGCGAGGTCGCGGCGGAGCTTCTCCAGCCGGGCGACGGAACCGGCGTCGGTCTCGTTCTTGAGCGCCAGCTCCTCCATCTTCAGCCGGTCCACCGAGCGCTGGAGCTCGTCGATCTCGACGGGCGAGGAGTCGATCTCCATCCGCAGCCGGGACGCGGCCTCGTCCACCAGGTCGATGGCCTTGTCGGGCAGGAAGCGGGAGGTGATGTAGCGGTCGGAGAGGGTGGCGGCGGCGACCAGCGCGGAGTCGGCGATGGCGACCTTGTGGTGCGCCTCGTAGCGCCCCTTGAGACCGCGCAGGATCGCGACGGTGTCCTCGACGGTCGGCTCGGCGACCAGCACCTGCTGGAAGCGGCGCTCCAGCGCCGGGTCCTTCTCGATCCGCTCGCGGTACTCGTCCAGCGTGGTCGCGCCGACCATCCGCAGCTCACCGCGGGCCAGCATCGGCTTGAGCATGTTGCCGGCGTCCATCGCGGAGTCGCCGCCGGCGCCCGCGCCGACGACGGTGTGCAGCTCGTCGATGAAGGTGATGATCTGGCCGTCGCTGGACTTGATCTCCGCGAGGACGGTCTTCAGCCGCTCCTCGAACTCACCGCGGTACTTCGCGCCCGCGACCATCGCGCCGAGGTCGAGCGCGACCAGCCGCTTGTTCCGCAGCGACTCGGGCACGTCGCCCTTGACGATGCGCTGGGCCAGCCCCTCGACGACGGCGGTCTTGCCGACGCCGGGCTCGCCGATGAGCACCGGGTTGTTCTTCGTCCGGCGGGAGAGGACCTGCACCACGCGGCGGATCTCGTGGTCCCGGCCGATGACCGGGTCGAGCTTGCCCTCGCGCGCCGCCGCGGTGAAGTCCGTACCGAACTTCTCCAGCGCCTTGTACGTGCCCTCCGGGTCGGCGTTGGTGACCCGGCGCTCGCCCCGCGACTCCTCGAACGCGGCGAGCAGCTTCTTGGCGGACGCGCCCTGCTCGTCGAGGAGCGCACCGGTGGCGCCGCCCTTGGCCGCGATGCCGATGAGCAGGTGCTCGGTGGAGACATAGGCGTCGCCCAGCTCCTTGGCGCGGTGGGCGGCGTCCGCGAGGACGGCCAGCAGCTCGCGGTCGGGCTGCGGCGGCGCGACCGTCGAGCCCTGCACGCTGGGCAGCGCGGCCAGGCGCCGCTCGGCGCCGCCGCGCAGCACCGCGGCGTCCGCGCCGACGGCGGCCAGCAGATCGGTGATGTTCGCGTTGCTGTCGGCCGGCCCGGCCAGCAGCGCGAGCAGCAGATGGGCGGACGTCATGTCCGCGTGCCCGGCGGTGATCGCCCGCTCGTTGGCGGCGCTCAGCGCCTCCCGGCTCTTGTTGGTCAGCTCGGCGTCCACGGTCGCGGGGTCCTCCTCGTGCTCGGCGTTCTCGTCCTGTACTGCCGGTCCGCCCGTCGGCGGGCGCGTACGGCGCTTCCGCACATGCCCTGACCGACGGCCAGTAAGTTGAGTCTACGACACTCAAGGACGAAGTTGAGCGGGGTTGACTCAAGATTACGGAAAGGGCGGCGGCACCCGGACGGCTTTCGCGGTACCCCGGCGCCGAGCCTGCCGCGCGGCGGCGGCGTCCGGGTTCCCCGCGACGCACGACGCCACACCTACGGGTGAACGGGTTGACATATGCCAGTGGCAGCCGCCGTCGGGCGCCGACACTGACCTGCAACGCAATGGAGGTGCAGCATGACGGCTATGGCATACGAGCCGACGGCGACCGACCAGCAGACCCTCCTGGACTTCTTCCTCGGCATGGACACCCCCCATGGGTTCCGCGCCGAGTTCATCGAGGGGGAGATCGTTGTGTCACCGCCGACCGACGGGGATCACGAGGACTACCTGAGCACGCTGGTCAGGCAGCTAATCCGGTCCCCGGCGACCGAGATGGATGTTTCGGGGAACAAGGGCCTGGTTCTGCCGAGCGGAGGGCGGTGCACCAAGAACCACGTCATCCCCGACGCCACGGTTGCACCGCGTCGCCTCCGCCGCTTCCGGGGCGCCGAGCCCTGGATGTCACCCGACGGCGTCGCCCTTGTCGTCGAGGTGACCAGCAGCAAGGCGGAGGGGGACCGCATCGCCAAGCGCCACTGCTACGCCCGCGGCGCCCTCCCCCTCCATCTCCTCGTCGACCGCGAGACCTCCACGGTCACGCTGTTCAGCGAACCCGAAGGCGACGACTACCGCGAGTCCCACTCCGTCGCCTTCGGCATGCCGCTGCCGCTCCCCGCCCCCTTCTCCTTCACTCTGGAGACCGGCGACTTCCTCTGAGCCGCGTACGGCGAGGAGCGGCCCGTCGCCCGTTTCGTACGCTTCCCCCATGGCCCACGATCTCGCCGCCCTCAGCCCCGCCTACCTCGCGTTCTGGGGTGAGCACGTCATGTCGACGCTGACCACACCGCGGCGCGACGGATCCCCGCACGTCGTGCCGGTCGGCGTGACGTACGACGCGGAGCAGCGGATCGCGCGGGTCATCACGCGCGGCGGCTCCACCAAGGCGCGCAACGTGCTGGCCGCCGGGGCGGACGGGGCGCGGGTCGCGGTCTGCCAGGTGGCCGGGCGGCGCTGGGCGACGCTGGAGGGGATCGCCCGGGTGCGGACGGACGCGGCGGCGGTCGCGGACGCCGAGCGCCGGTACGCCGAGCGGTACGGCCGGACGCCGACGCCCAACCCGGAGCGGGTGGCGATCGAGATCACCGTGACCCGGGCGCTCGGCAAGGCCTGAGCGGGCACGACGCGGCTTGTGCGGCGGGTGAACGCGCCGTTACCGCGGGCGCCGTACGCCGGTATCGTCGCCCGCACACCGACCCCGCCCGGAGGGCACGATGAACCCGGTCCGCGCCACCGCCCTCGCCTGTCTGATGCCGCTGTCGGAGCTGGGCGACGAGCCCTTCCTCGTCGACGACCGCGGTCAGCACGCGATGTGCGAACGGTGGGCGGCGGCCCGCGGCTACGCCCTCACCTGCCGGCTGAGCCTGCACCGGCTGCCCGCCGGCCACCCCACGCTCTGGCGCGATGTGGACCGCGGACTGGTCGATGTCTTCGTGGCCCCGCACCGCCGCGCGCTGGAGCACGCGGTGGACGACGCCGACGCCTTCGCCGCCCGCTGCGCCGCCGCCGGCGTCCGCCTGGCCACCGCCGACCTCGACGAACCGGTCTACGACCGCACGCTGACCTCGGGCGTCCACCGCCGCCTGTCGATGCCGACGGCGGGATACGGCGGACGCTGAGCGGCGGCAGACCCGGGCGGCCGGGCGGACCGCGAGGCCCCGGACACAACCGGCCCGCGCGCCCCGGCCCCGGACATGCGAAAGGGCCGGGTCGCCCCGGCCCTCTTCGCCGCTCACCACCGCACCGCGGCGGTCACTCGCCCCGCTTGGGGCGCCACACCACCAGTGCGCTGGTCTGCTGCACATCCTGATACGGCACCAGATCGCGGCGGTAGGACGCGTGCACCGCGGCCTCCCGCTGCCGCATCGCGCTGGCCGCGCCCTCCAGGGCTCCCTGGAGTTCGGCGACCCGCTGCTGGAGGGCCGTGACCTGGTTCTCCAGCTCGATGATGCGCTTGATGCCGGCGAGGTTGATGCCCTCGTCCTGGGACAGCTGCTGCACCGTGCGGAGCAGTTCGATGTCCCGGGCGGAGTACCGGCGGCCCCGCCCGGCCGTGCGGTCGGGCGAGACCAGGCCCAGCCGGTCGTACTGACGCAGGGTCTGCGGATGCAGGCCGGAGAGCTGAGCCGCGACGGAGATGACGTATACCGGCGAATCTTCGGTCAGTTCGTACGGATTCCGACGGTGACCCCGGCTGTCCATCTCATGCTCCCTTCGCGGCCTGGAACAGCTCCGCCCGCGGATCCTGATCCGCGGTCGCCTCGCGATAGGACTCCAGCGACTCCTTCGCCTTGTCGCCGAGGTCCTTGGGAACGATCACCTCGACGGTGACCAGCAGGTCACCCCGGGTGCCGTCCTTCCGCGTCGAGCCCTTGCCCCGCGCCCGCATGGTGCGGCCGTTGGGCGTACCCGGCGCGATCTTGAGCGTGACGGGCGGGCCGCCGAGCGTCGGCACCCGCACCTCGCCGCCGAGCGCCGCCTCCGGGAAGGTGACCGGCACCGTGACGGTGAGGTTGTCGCCCTTGCGGCCGAAGACCGGGTGCGGCTGGACGTGCACCACGACGTAGAGATCGCCCGCCGGACCGCCGTGCTCGCCGGGCGTGCCCTTGCCGCGCAGCCGGATGCGCTGCCCGTCCAGGACGCCCGCCGGGATGCGGACCTGCATCGTCCGGGCGCTGCTGGCCCGGCCGCTGCCCTTGCAGACCTCGCAGGGGTTCTCCGCGATCAGGCCGCGGCCCTTGCAGTCGGCGCACGGATCGGTGAGCGAGAAGCCGCCGCCCGCGCCCCGGCTGACCTGACCGGTGCCCACGCAGGTCGGGCAGACCCGCGGGGTGCCGTTCTTGTCGCCGGTGCCCGAGCACGCCTTGCACGGCTCCTTGCTGGACATCCGCAGCGGGACCGTGGCCCCGTCCACCGCCTCGGTGAAGCTCAGCGTCACCTCGGACTCGATGTCCTGCCCCCGCCGCGGCTGGGTACGGGTGCCCGCCCCGCCGCCGCGGTTGAACAGGCCGCCGAAGACGTCCCCGAGGCCCCCGCCGAAGCCGCCGCCACTTCCCTGCTGGCCCGGCGTGCCCCCGAAGAGGTCGCCGAGGTCGAAGTTGAAGTTGCCGCCGCCCCCGCCGGGACCGGGACGGAAGCCACCGTTGCCGAACAGCGCCCGCGCCTCGTCGTACTCCTTGCGGCGCTTGGGGTCGCCGAGGATGTCGTTCGCCTCGGAGATCTCCTTGAAGCGCGCCTCGGCGCCGGAGTCACCGGTGTTGGCGTCCGGGTGGTTCTCCCGGGCGAGCTTGCGGTACGCCTTCTTGATCTCGGCGTCGGTGGCGTCCTTCGGGACGCCGAGGACCTTGTAGTAGTCCTTCTCGACGAAGTCCTTCGTGCTCATCCCCGACGTCCCTCCTTCCGTGTCTTCTTCTCTGCCGTCCGCACGTCAGCCCTCGTCCGGGCCACCGTTTTCCTCGTCCGAAGCCTTGGCGCCGTCCTCGGATGCGGACTTGCCGGCCTGCGCACCCGGCTGCGGCTCGGCGACGGCGACCCGCGCGGGGCGGATCGTTCGCTCACCGATGCGATACCCGGGCTGCAGGATGGCCACGCACGTGGTCTCCGTGACGTCCGGTGCGTACGAGTGCATCAGGGCTTCGTGGATCGTCGGGTCGAAGGGCTCGCCCTCCTTGCCGAACTGCTGCAGGCCCAGCTTCGCGACCACGGTCTCCAGCGATTCGGCCACCGACTTGAAGCCGCCGACCAGCTCGCCGTGATCGCGGGCGCGGCCCACGTCGTCGAGGACCGGGAGCAGCTCGGACAGGAGGTTCGCCGCGGCGATCTCCTTGACCGCGACGCGGTCCCGCTCCACCCGGCGCCGGTAGTTCTGGTACTCGGCCTGGAGCCGCTGGAGGTCCGCGGTGCGCTCGGTGAGCGCGGAGCGGGCCTGGTCCAGCTGCGCGGTGAGCGCGACGTCCTGCGCGCCCTGCTTGTCGTCCCCGGCCGGGGCCGAGCCCGCCTTGTCGGCGGACTCGGCTCGTGCCGCGTCGTCAGCTGCGGACTCGGCGGAGACGTCGGGCTTCTCGTCGAAGCCCGGGGTCTCCTCGGTCACGCCGCACCGTCCTTCTTGGGCTTCTCGTCGTCGACGATCTCGGCGTCCACGACGTCGTCCTCGGCCTTGGCCTGGCCCGCACCGGCGCCGGCGGCACCGGCCTCGGCGCCCGCGGCCTGGGCGTCGGCGTACATGGCCTGGCCCAGCTTCTGCGAGACGGCAGCGACCTTCTCGGTGGCGGTGCGGATCTCGGCGGAGTCCTCGCCCTTGAGCTTCTCCTTCAGCTCGCCGACGGCGGTCTCGACCTCGGTCTTCACCTCGGCGGGAACCTTGTCCTCGTTGTCCTTGAGGAACTTCTCCGTCTGGTAGACGAGCTGCTCGCCCTGGTTACGGGACTCGGCGGCCTCGCGGCGCTTCGCGTCCTCGTCCGCGTACTGCTCCGCCTCCTGGCGCATGCGGTCGACCTCGTCCTTCGGCAGCGAGGAGCCGCCGGTGACGGTCATCTTCTGCTCCTTGCCCGTGCCCAGGTCCTTGGCGGTCACGTGCATGATGCCGTTGGCGTCGATGTCGAAGGAGACCTCGATCTGCGGGACACCGCGCGGGGCCGGCGGCAGACCCGTCAGCTCGAACATCCCGAGCTTCTTGTTGTACGCCGCGATCTCGCGCTCGCCCTGGTAGACCTGGATCTGCACGGACGGCTGGTTGTCCTCGGCCGTCGTGAAGATCTCGGAGCGCTTCGTCGGAATCGTGGTGTTCCGCTCGATGAGCTTGGTCATGATGCCGCCCTTGGTCTCGATACCGAGGGACAGCGGGGTGACGTCGAGGAGCAGAACGTCCTTGACCTCGCCCTTGAGGACACCGGCCTGGAGGGTCGCGCCCATGGCGACGACCTCGTCCGGGTTGACGCCCTTGTTGGCCTCCTTGCCGCCGGTCAGCTCCTTGACGAGCTCGGCGACGGCCGGCATACGGGTCGAACCGCCGACCAGGACCACGTGGTCGATCTCGGACAGCGAGATGCCGGCGTCCTTGATGACGTTGTGGAACGGGGTCTTGCAGCGGTCGAGGAGGTCCGCGGTCAGCTGCTGGAACTGCGAGCGCGTGAGCTTCTCGTCCAGGTGCAGCGGGCCCTCGGCGGAGGCGGTGATGTAGGGAAGGTTGATCGTCGTCTCGGTGGAGGACGACAGCTCGATCTTCGCCTTCTCGGCGGCCTCGCGCAGGCGCTGGAGCGCCATCTTGTCCTTGGACAGGTCGACGCCGTGGCCGTTCTGGAACTGCTTGACCAGGTGGTCGACGACGCGCTGGTCCCAGTCGTCACCACCGAGGTGGTTGTCACCGTTGGTGGCCTTCACCTCGACGACGCCGTCGCCGATCTCCAGCAGCGAGACGTCGAAGGTGCCGCCACCGAGGTCGAAGACCAGAATGGTCTGGTCGTCCTTCTCCAGGCCGTAGGCCAGCGCGGCCGCGGTGGGCTCGTTGACGATGCGCAGGACGTTCAGACCCGCGATCTCACCGGCCTCCTTGGTGGCCTGGCGCTCGGAGTCGTTGAAGTAGGCGGGGACGGTGATGACCGCGTCCACAACCTTCTCGCCCAGGTACGCCTCGGCGTCACGCTTGAGCTTCTGCAGGATGAAGGCGCTCATCTGCTGCGAGTTGAAGCCCTTGCCGTCGATGTCGACCTTCCAGTCGGTGCCCATGTGGCGCTTGACCGACCGGATGGTCCTGTCGACGTTGGTGACCGCCTGGCGCTTCGCGACCTCGCCGACCAGCACCTCGCCGTTCTTGGCGAAGGCGACGACGGACGGCGTGGTCCTGGCGCCCTCGGCGTTGGTGATGACGGTGGGCTCACCGCCTTCGAGAACACTGACGACGGAGTTCGTCGTGCCCAGGTCGATGCCGACCGCACGTGCCATGTCGATTCCTCCAGCTGACTTGAGTGGAACGGACTCAAGCATGCATGAGCCCCGGAAACCTGTCAACAGACTTGAGTCGCGACCGCTCAAGTTTTATGTCGGCCTTATCCTCAGTGGCGTGATCAAGGCGCGCGGCACGGGGTGCGCCGCCCGTCCGGCAGGCGCCCGCCGGCCTCGCGCGGGGGCGCCCGCGCGACGCAGATCACCGGCCGGGCGGCTTCATGGGGCCCGGGATACTGGGTAACCTCAGCGCAGACCCGAAAAGTTACTGCTTAGTAGTCGCAGTAGTCCCCGCTCTCGCAGGCCCGAGGAGCCATCAATGCAACTCGCCGCGATCATCGTGTCGCTGGTCCTAATCGCGGTCGGCGTCGCGCTGTTCGGCCGTGCCATCGCACAGATCTACCGCTTCGTACGGCTCGGCCAGAACGTCCCCGCCGGCTCCCGGACCGACGACCCGAAGCAGCGCACCGTCACCGTGGTCAAGGAGTTCCTCGGCCACACCCGCATGAACCGCTGGGGCGTCGTCGGCGTCGCGCACTGGTTCGTGGCGGTGGGCTTCTTCTCGCTGCTGCTGACGATCGTCAACGCCATCGGCCAGCTCTTCAAGGCGGACTGGATCCTGCCGGTCATCGGCGACTGGGCCCCGTACAACGTCTTCGTCGAGTTCATCGGCACGATGACGGTGCTCGGCATCCTCGTGCTGATCGTGATCCGCCAGCTGAGCAAGCCGGGGAAGCCGGGCCGCAAGTCCCGCTTCGCCGGCTCCAACTTCGGCCAGGCGTACTTCGTCGAGACCGTCATCCTCGTCGTCGGCGTCTGCATCTTCATGCTGCACGCGCTGGAGGGCGCCCAGCACCACGTCGACGGCTACGAGGCGTCGTTCTTCATCTCGTACCCGGTCGTCAGCTGGCTGGAGGGGATGGACGTCGCGACGCTCCAGAACCTCACCTACTTCTTCGCCGGGCTGAAGATCGCGACGTCCTTCATCTGGATGATCACCGTCGCGCTCAAGACCGACATGGGCGTCGCCTGGCACCGCTTCCTCGCCTTCCCCAACATCTGGTTCAAGCGCGAGGCGGACGGCGACGTCGCGCTCGGCGCGCTGCAGCCGATGACCAGCGAGGGCAAGGAGATCGACTTCGAGGACCCGGGCGAGGACGACCAGTTCGGCGTCTCGCAGATCGAGCACTTCTCCTGGAAGGGCCTGCTCGACTTCTCCACCTGCACCGAGTGCGGTCGCTGCCAGTCGCAGTGCCCCGCCTGGAACACCGGTAAGCCGCTCTCCCCGAAGCTGCTGATCATGGCGCTGCGCGATCACGCCCACGCCAAGGCGCCGTATCTGCTCGCCGGTGGCGGCAAGGATGCCGAGGGCGCGGAGAAGGCGACCGCCGAGCAGCTGGCGGACGTCCCGGCGGCGGCGCTGGCCGAGGCCGAGCGCCCGCTGATCGGCACGCTCGAAGAGGGCGGCGTGATCGACCCGGACGTCCTGTGGTCCTGCACCACCTGCGGCGCCTGCGTCGAGCAGTGCCCGGTCGACATCGAGCACATCGACCACATCGTCGACATGCGCCGCTACCAGGTCATGATCGAGTCCAGCTTCCCCAGCGAGGCGGGCACGATGCTGAAGAACCTGGAGAAGAAGGGCAACCCCTGGGGCCTGGCCAAGAAGCAGCGCCTGGCCTGGACGAAGGAGGTCGACTTCGAGGTCCCGGTCGTCGGCAAGGACGTCGAGGACCTCACCGAGGTCGACTACCTCTACTGGGTCGGCTGCGCCGGCGCCCTGGAGGACCGCGCGAAGAAGACCACCAAGGCCTTCGCCGAGCTGCTGCACATCGCGGGCGTGAACTTCGCGATCATGGGCGGCGACGAGAAGTGCACCGGTGACTCCCCGCGCCGCCTGGGCAACGAGTTCCTCTTCCAGCAGCTCGGCGCGGAGAACGTCGCCACGCTGAACGCGGCGTTCGGCGAGTCCCTCAACGAGGAGGGCGAGGTGGACGAGTCGACCAGGAAGCCGAAGTCCTCGAAGAAGATCGTCGCGACCTGCCCGCACTGCTTCAACACGATCGCCAACGAGTACCCGCAGCTCGGCGGCGAGTACGAGGTCATCCACCACACGCAGCTGCTCCAGCACCTCGTGGACGAGGGCAAGCTGGTGCCGGTCACGCCCGTCGAGGGCCTGATCACGTACCACGACCCCTGCTACCTCGGCCGGCACAACAAGGTCTACACACCGCCGCGCGAGATCATCGCCAAGGTGCCGGGCCTGCGGAACGAGGAGATGCACCGCCACAAGGAGCGCGGCTTCTGCTGCGGCGCCGGCGGCGCCCGCATGTGGATGGAGGAGCGCATCGGCAAGCGGATCAACAACGAGCGGGTCGACGAGGCGCTCTCCCTCAACCCCGACATCGTCTCGACCGCCTGCCCGTTCTGCCTCGTCATGCTGACCGACTCGGTCAACGGCAAGAAGAACGACGGCAAGGCGAAGGAGTCGATCCAGGTCGTGGACGTGGCGCAGCTGCTCCTCGACTCGGTCAAGACGCCCATCGACCCGGCCGACGACGCCCCGGCCGAGGACGCGCCGGAGCCGGAACCGGCGAAGTGACGCCAAGGCCCGTGGCCCCCTAGGAGCCGGGTTTCCCCGACGGCCGGTCCGCATCAACCTCACCTCGATGCGGACCGGCCGTCGGCGTATCAGGGGCGGGCCCGGAAAACCGGGCGACGCCCGCCCCGCCGTCCGGCACGATGGCGGCCATGACCTCTGCCCCGGCACCCGACGCGCGCCCCGGCGGCGCCACCCCGCACGACGGCGTCCGCATCCGCCGCGCCACCACGGCGGACGCCCCCGCCGTCGCCCGTGTCCACCGCGAGTCCCGGCGGGTCACCATGCCCTACCTCCCGCCGCAGCGGCGCGACCTCGACGACGTCATCGGCTGGGTCCGCGACCATCTGCTGCCCGGCTGCACCACCTGGGTGGCCGAACGCGGCACGGAGATCATCGGCTACGCCGCCGTCCGCGACGACGTGCTCGAAGACCTCTACCTCCACCCGGACGAGCTGCGCCGGGGCCTGGGCACCCGCCTGCTCGAAACGGCGCTCGCCCACCGCCCGGACGGCCTCACCCTGCACGTCTTCGAGGCCAACACCGGCGCCCGCGCCTTCTACGCCCGCCACGGCTTCACCACCGTCGCCTCCGGCTCCGACAACATGGAGGGCCTGCCCGAGCTGACCCTGCACCGCGGACCGGCTCCCCGCTGACGCGCCCTTCCCATCAGGGGCGTCCCCTAGGGGTCATGGCCGGTTTGCGCAGGTAGGGGTGTCCGGTTCCCCCTAGGGGATGTCACAGCTCGGCAGCAAAGGCCCTCCCTTGTCCCCGGGCCACCACGGGGACCGCGCGGAGCAGGTACGTTCGAGGGCGTGGCTGGATTCAGGATGGGTCGCGGACAAGATCCCCGCGCCGCGCACGACAGGCAGCAGCAGGGGCAGCAGGCGCCGTACGGGCAGGGACCCTACGGGCAGCAGCCCCCGCCCCCGCACGCCCAGTGGCAGCAGCCGCAGCCCGGGCAGTACGGCGGGCCGGGCGCCACGCAGCCGGACCGCCCCGGCGAGCCGGAGTACTTCGGCGACGGCGGCTACCAGCAGCCGTACACCCCGTACTCCACCTCCGACGCGCCCGGCCACACCCAGCAGTTCAGCCTCGGCGAGGCGGACGCGTACGGGCAGCAGCCCTATGGCGACGACGGGCAGTACGACGACGGCGGCGTCTACCGCGCCGGGCAGAGCACCGCGCCGTCCGGCCCCCGGCTGCACTGGAAGCAGCTGCTGCCCGGGATCGTGCTGCGGCCGGTCGAGACGTTCTGGCAGATGCGCGACCACCAGGTCTGGGCGCCCGCGCTGATCGTCTCGTTCCTCTACGGGCTGCTCGCGGTCTTCGGCTTCGACAAGGCGCGCGAGGACGTCCTCAACGCCACGCTGGGGCAGAGCATCCCGTGGGTGCTGATCACCGCCGTGATGTTCATCGTCGGTGGTCTGATCCTCGGTGCGGTCACCCACACCCTCGCCCGCCAGCTCGGCGGCGACGGCGCCGCGGCGCCCACCATCGGCCTGTCGATGCTGATCACGGCCATCACGGACGCGCCCCGGCTGCTGTTCGCGATGTTCCTCGGCGGCGACAGCACGCTGGTGACCATCCTGGGCTGGCTGACCTGGCTGGCCTCCGGCTTCCTGCTGACGCAGATGGTCAGCAAGTCCCACGACCTGCCGTGGCCCAAGGCCCTGGGCGCCTCCGCGATCCAGCTGGTCGCCCTGCTCGCCCTGGTCAAGCTCGGCACGCTCTGACCGTACGGCGGCCTGCGCCCGTTTCACGTGAAACAGGCGCCGTGGCCCGTACGGACCGAAGGGCCCCGCCCCCGGAACACCTCCGGAGGCGGGGCCCTTCGCCGTGCTCGACGGACGCCGCGACCGGCAGGCGCCGCGATCGACGGGCTCAGCCGCGGGTGAACTTCTGCGCCGCCGACCCGTCGCAGCTCTCCAGCCGCAGCGGGTCCTTCGCCGCCCGCAGCGTCAGACAGAGCGCGGGGGCGGACGCCGGACGGTAGGTGCCGCCGCTCTCGGTGAAGCGCTGGTTCTCCGCCCCGGAGCAGTTCCACACCACCAGCGCGGCGCCCGCCTCGTAGCGGCCGCCGGGCACGTCCAGGCAGCGGTCATGGGTCAGCTCGGTGTGCAGCGACCGCTCGCCGGAGTCGTACCACCAGCCCTGGTTGCGCTGCCCGAGGCAGTCCCAGCCGCCGACCGCGGTGCCGTTGGCGGAGGCGCCGCCGGTGAGATCCGCGCAGGTCCCGGTGGCCGCGTTGCGCAGCGGGCGGAACGCGTCGTCCCAGGCGCCCGGGTAGAGCTGCGGCTTCCCGGTGCTCGCCGGGTCGGCGCAGGACGCCTCGCGCAGCCCGCTGTCGTAGAACTGCGTCAGGCAGGCGGCGAAGGCGGCGTGGCCCCGCGCGTTCGGGTGGAAGGACTGCCGCACCGAGTTGGCGTCCGGCGGGAACGGGTTGGCGACGTCCACGTAGAGGCCGCGCGCCCAGGTGTCCTCCGTGCAGACCTCGTGGCCGTGGAAGAGCCGCGAGGTGTCGAGGTACTCCGCGCCCGAGGCGTTCGCCGCCTTCCGCACCCCGCGCTCGAACGCCGGGACCGCGGTGTTCCGCCCCCACGCCGAGTCGGAGGTGTAGCCGGTGCAGCCGCCCGGGAGCTTGCCGGGGAAGTTCGGGTTGTCGGTCATGTCCGGCCCGATCGGGCTCGGGTACGACATGAGCACGAGGCGGTAGTCGCCGTCGCCGTACCCGGCGTCGCGCATCACGGTCCGCAGGTCACCGACGGTCTGCTCGACCTTCGGGACCAGAGCGTCGACCCGTGCCTGCCAGCCCGGCTGGTACTTCGGCTCGCAGGTCCCCTGGAGCGTCAGCCACCGCGTCACGCAGTCCGTCATCACCGGCCCGAACTGCAGATCGTCGTTGGCGCCGACCATCAGCACGATCATCTTGACCCGGGTGTTCCGCGCCGCCGCGGCCAGACTGTCGCTCTGCACCTCCTCGTCCGCGTACTGCTTGTCCCCGCCGATCACGATGTTCCGGCTGTACGCGCCCGAGCAGGCCACGTTGTACGTGACGTCCGCCGGGACGCCGGTGCGGTGGATCGCCGAGTCCGGCGAGCGGTGGCACCAGTTGTCCGGCCCGTTGGTGCCCGGCTCGTACGTGCCCACGCCCTCGCCGGATATCTCGCTGTCGCCCAGCGAGATCAGCGAGGTCTTCCGCTCGGCGAGCGGCCGCACCGCCGGGTCGCCGTAGAGCCGGGTGGCCTCCCGGGCGCGGGCCGCCTCCACCCGGGGCGCCAGCGGCGCGCCGGCCCTGGCCTCGGCCTTCGCCGCCGGTTGCGCCGCCGCGGGCGCCGCGACCGCCGCGCCCGTCCCGCCGCCGGTGCCCAACGCCACGGCCAGCGCCGCGACGGCGGCCACCGGCCACCGCCTGCCGATCCGCCCCGGTCCCGCCCGCCGCACCGTTCTCGCCCGTGCCATGAGGTCTCCCCTCCGGTCCGCTGTTACCGCCGGTATTACCGCCGGTTTCTACTCGGCGGGAGGGGACGGCGGAACGCCCGGAGCGGTATTGGCCGAAAACCTGCGCGCGGGAACGCCGGAGGGGCCGCGGCACGATGCCACGGCCCCTCCGGGATGAGGTTCGTCCGTCCGTCAGGCGTCCAGCACCTGGTTGTCCCGGCGGACCACCGGCGGCTGCACGGACCAGGGGAAGTTGATCCAGTCGTCGGTCCGCTTCCAGACGTACTCGCACTTCACCAGCGAGTGCGACTTCTCGTAGATCACCGCGCTGCGGACCTCCGCGACGGTGTCCTTGCAGAAGTCGTGCACCAGCTTGAGCGTCTTGCCGGTGTCGGCGACGTCGTCGGCGATCAGCACCTTCTTGTCGCTGAAGTCGATGGCGTTCGGCACCGGCGCCAGCATCACCGGCATCTCCAGCGTGGTGCCCACGCCGGTGTAGAACTCCACGTTCACCAGGTGGATGTTCTTGCAGTCCAGCGCGTACGCCAGACCGCCGGCGACGAAGACGCCACCGCGGGCGATCGACAGCACGATGTCGGGCTCGAAGCCGTCGTCGGCGATCGTCTGCGCCAGTTCGCGGATCGCCCCGCCGAACCGCTCGTACGTCAGGTTTTCCCGTACGTCACTCACGAATCTCTCTCAGACCTTCTCTGTCTTACGCCCTGTGCGCGCCACGCCCCGGGGCGCAAGCCCCGCCTTCGCACGCCGTACGCCACCCCCGCCGGCACACGCTCGCTCCGGCGGGCATGCCTTCACACCTGAGTACGGTGGAAATTCTTGAAGGACCGCGACGGGGTCGGCCCCCGCTGGCCCTGGTACCGGGAGCCGTACCGCTCCGACCCGTAGGGGTGCTCGGCCGCCGACGTCAGGCGGAACATGCACAGCTGCCCGATCTTCATCCCCGGCCACAGCTTGATCGGCAGCGTCGCCACATTGCTCAGCTCCAGGGTCACGTGCCCGCTGAACCCCGGGTCGATGAACCCGGCCGTCGAGTGCGTCAGCAGCCCCAGCCGTCCCAGCGAGCTCTTGCCCTCAAGCCGGGAGGCCACGTCGTTCGGCAGCGTGATGACCTCGTACGTCGAGGCCAGCACGAACTCGCCGGGGTGGAGGATGAACGCCTCGTCCCCCTCCGGCACGACCTCACGCGTCAGGTCGGCCTGCTCCATGGAGGGGTCGATGTGCGGGTAGCGGTGGTTCTCGAACACCCGGAAGTAGCGGTCGAGACGGACGTCAATGCTGGACGGCTGCACCATCGACTCGTCGTAGGGGTCGATGCGCACCCGGCCGGCGTCGATCTCGGCCCGGATGTCCTTGTCTGAGAGAAGCACGGGGACGAGGATACGCGCCCACCCGCGCGGACCCCACCTGTGACGGGGTGGGCGTGACCTGCGCAACTCAAGGGCCGCGGCGCCCGCCGGGGACGGGCGCCCGCGGCCGGAGCCGGCCGCAGTCGGAGCCGGAGATGGTGACGGCCCGGCCCCATCGGGACCGGGCCGTCACCCGTCACTCCTGCTTCCGTCGGTTCCGGCCCGCCGCGGCGCCTGCCGGGCGGGCCGCCGGGCTACCGCTTCGCGTACTCCACCGGGACCGCATTGCGCAGCCGCGCACAGCGCGGGCACCGCAGCAGCCGCCCGGGACCCAGCCGGTCGGTGGTCTGCATCGGGAACGAAGCGGTGCTGAACACGTGCCCCTCGGCACAACGGACGACGGTGCGCTCCATCAAGTCCTCTCCCAACTGCGTGGACAACGAAAGCCACATTAGGGGATCAACCGGGCGCTTCCTCCAGCGGCACTCCGCCACCCGGAAGCCCCCGCCGAGGACCATGAATCCACCCCGCGCACCGACCGGGGAACCACCCCACCGTACGCCCCAACTCCCGCACCCCACACCCGCTTCGCACGACCGGGGCAGCCGCTCCCCACCACCCGCCGGAGGGCTCCGCACACGCCGGTCAGCCCATGAGGTACAGTGTCCGCAGTTATCTCGCCGCACATTCCGGCGATTTCGCGGGTGTAGTTTAATGGTAGAACATGAGCTTCCCAAGCTCAGAGCGCGGGTTCGATTCCCGTCACCCGCTCCATAGTTGAGGCCCAGGTCGAAGACCCGGGCCTTCTTCGTTGGCTGGACCTGTCGAGGACTGTCGTCTCCTCCGCGTGCCCCATCTCGCGGGAATGCCCAGCTCGGAGGACACGCGGCGCACCATCTCGCCCCACCTGCGCCGAAGCACCTGCCGAGAGGATGGCCACCTGCCTCGGTAATCGACCCGCCCAAGGCCGGCCGCGTGGCTAGCGTGTGGCCTCATGACCGACGCCGTACCCTCCGGGGCGGACCTCCTGACGTATCTGAACCGTCTGGAGTTGCGTTTCGACTCGTCCGCTTCCTGGGTCGCATCCGATGCCCACGACGATCCCGCAACCCTGGAATGGCACTGCCGCGCCGTCCTGCCCCTGTGGGAGCCGGACGACGAGGAGACCGAAGCCGTCAACGCACGGCTCTTGGCCCCTGGCGTATCGCTGGCTCAGTCGTCCCATAGCGAGGGCCAAGAACTGACGGTCCTCTCGATGTCCGGTCTCACAGTGGACCTGTGGCGCGTAGGAAGCATCTATGTGTCGCTGGACGCGCGCGACGCCGACTATGCGCACTTCATGCCGCTCTTCGAGGAGGCGGGGGAACTCGGCCTGCACCCCGATCTGGAGGAGGGCCTGATGAGCGGCGACCAGGTAGTCATCATCGACCGGGTTCGGATCGCACCGGCATGGCGCGGGTTGGGCGGGGTCGGCCGGTTGTTGATCGGCCGACTGCTCCGCTGGACGGCCGGCAACGCGGCGCTCGTGGCGACACATCCGTACCCGATCGACATCCCTGTCGGCGAACGGGAGGACATGGCACGGGAGGCACGGGAAAAGGCCGTGGTCCAGCGCACCTGGCGGTCCTTGGGGTTCGAGCCCTTCCGTGAGGACGTCTGGGTGATGCAGCCGCATCTGAGCGCCCATGGCAACGCCGTCGAGCGCCTGGAGACCGCATTCACTCAGCACCTCTGAGCCCTCCCGTACGGCCACACCAGAAGGCACCCGCTTCTCAAGGGCATGGCTGAGTTCCCATACCTGCTCGACGAAGCCGAGGCTCGTTCTCGCTGGGCCCAGAAGTGCGCCACGGAGGTATCGACCTTGCCCATCGGCCCCGGAGGCATACCGGCTGGCCGTCCTCCCTCTCGACGAACAGGTCCGCATCGTCTGGCGCATTCCCGAACCCGCGGCGCAGGTTCGGTGAGTGAAGACAGGGGCCCAGTGGCTTGCAGCGGATTCGCAGTCGGCTCAGCAGTGGACTCAAGCGGCCTGCCGGATGATGCCCCGTACGGACGTTTCCCCCAGGCCACCGGCCCGGGGCTTCTTTAATGTGTGCGGCCGCCCCGCCGCGGTGGCGGGGCGGCCGCAGTGGGCTGTCTTCAGCGCAGTCGATCGAGATCGACGCTCCGTTCCGGGGGCGGGGCCGTGGCGTGGACCGGTTTTCCCCGGTCCGTGAAGGTTGCGGTGACGGTGCCTTCGCCGTGCTGGAGGATTCTGATGGGTTCGCCGCGTCCCGCCATGCTGATCTGCACGGCGTTGTCTTTGCCGCTGGCCGTCTCCGCCTGCCGGCCGTCCACGTCCACGGGGTCGCTCCCGGCGAACGGGCCGGAGCCGACCTCCCGGGCGAGAGTCCGGTGGAGGCCCGCCAGGTCGCACAAGGACGCCGTGTCACTCAGCTGCTCGTCGCGTGTACTGCCGTGCAGATAGCGGTCCTTGAAGGGGGGCGGGGCCGCGCTGCCGCCGCCGAACTGCGCCTTCCAGAGCGCTTCGTCGGGTTTGAGCCAGAACTCCTTCCGGACCTTGATGACGTCGGCGGCGCCGTCCGCGGAGATGATCCGGCCCGTGCAGCTGCCGCCCCGGTCCACCCTCAGGTCCACGCGCATCGCCTCGGAGCCGGTCCGCTCCAGCCTGACCCGCACGGAGGGGGCCGTACGGATGCGCTCCATGGCACGGGACGCCAACTCGTCAGGTGTGGACTGCCGCTGGGGCTGGGAGGCGGAGCAGGCGGTCGCGCCCAGAAGCACCGCGACGGCTGCCGTCAGGGCGCCGCCGCCGTTGCGTACAGATCTGCGTGCCATGGCCCCACACCCCGTTCGTCCGCCCGCTCCGGTGCGGGACAACGCCGCCGCGCGACCGCCCGCCGCGGCGGGGCGACGCCGGCCGTCGGCTCTCCGGTTCCGTCGGTCCGCCATCCTTGCGGCGCGGTGGGACCTGCGGCAACGCCCCATGGACAACTGACACGATGCTGCACCCGGGCCGTCCGCTTGCTGACGCGGTGACGCGTCGGAGCCGCCCGCTGCGCTGGCATCGTTTCGGTACGAGGTGCATGAGGACCGAGGCCGGGAGGCGCGTGGTGAACGATCCGGATGTGGCGATCGTCGGTACCGGCCCCAACGGGCTGGCCGCCGCGGTGACCATGGCGCGGTCCGGGCTGCGGGTCGCGCTGTACGAGCAGGACGAGGACATCGGCGGCGGGCTGCGCACCAAGGCGCTCTTCGACGACGACGTGCCGCATGACATCTGTGCGGCCGTCCACCCGATGGCCGGGGCGTCCCCGTTCTTCCGCGCGTTCGACCTCGCCGCACGCGGCGTCGAGCTGCGGCAGCCGGAGATCGGCTACGCCCACCCGCTGGACCACGGGCGGGCCGCGCTGGCTCACCGGGACCTGGCGGAGACCTGTGCCGGGCTGGGCCCGGACGGGGCCGCATGGCGGCGGCTGATGCGGCCGCTGCTGGAGCACAGCGCCGGCGTGGTCGACCTCGTGCTGTCCGACCAGCGCGCCCTGCCGCGGGACCGCCGAGCCGCGTCGGTGCTGGCCCGGCGCGCCCTCGTGCACGGCAGCCGGGCGGGTGCGCGCGGCTTCCGTACCGAGGAGGCCGCCGCGCTGCTGACCGGGGTGGCGGCACACGCCGTGGGGCGGCTGCCGAGCCTCGCCTCCGGGGTGGTGGCGCTGCTGCTCGGCCACCTCGCCCACGGCAGCGGCTGGCCGCTGGTCCGCGGTGGCAGCGTCCGCATCGCCGAGGCGCTGGCCGCGGACATCCGCGCGCACGGCGGGGTGCTCCACACCGGACGGCGCATCGACGACCTGCGGGAACTGGGCTCACCCCGCGCCGTGTTGCTCGACGTCGGACCGCGAGCCTTCGCCCGTCTGGCGCGCGGGCGGCTGCCGGCGGGGTACGCCCGGAGCCTGGCCCGCTTCCGGTACGGGCCGGGCGCCGCCAAGGCCGATTTCCTGGTGAGCGAGCCCATACCGTGGGCCAACCCCGCCGTCGGCAGGGCGGGGACCGTGCATCTCGGGGGCACCCGGGCGCAGATGTGGCGCCAGGAGACGCTGACGTCACGGGGTGTCGCCACGGATGAACCGTTCGTCCTCGTCGTCGACCCGGCCGCCGTCGATCCCTCACGGGCGCGACCCGGGAGACGGCCGGTGTGGGCCTACGCGCATGTCCCGAACGGTGATCCCACCGATCCGCTGGAGCGGGTGCGGGCACGTATCGAACGGTATGCGCCCGGATTCACCGACACCATTCTCATGCAACGCGGTATCAGCGCCCGGGATTACGAGCGGTACAACCCCAACTACGTGGGCGGCGACATCGGTTCGGGCGCGATGACGCTCGTCCAGAGTGTGCTGCGCCCCACTCCGCGCCTCGATCCGTACCGCACCCCGATTCCCGGTGTGTACCTGTGTTCCGCGTCCACACCGCCGGGCCCCGGGGTGCACGGAATGGCGGGGTATCTGGCGGCGCGCTCCGCGCTGCGCCGTGAGTTCGGTGTCCGTACGCCGGGCTCTCTGGCACCTCGGTGACAAGAAGTTGATCCCCCGGTTCAGCATGCTGTCGCCGTCCGCTCTGGAATTCGAACCCCGGCGGCTGGCATTGTTCTTTTCACCGGGAACGGTCCGCCGAAACAGATGACTGCAGAGAATTCACATGACCTCACCGAGGGCATGAGGCAGCATCACGAAGGCGCGATTCGGCGCCTTCCGTAAAGCTGGAGCGCCGATTCAAATTTCCGTCACAGATGTTCAACGGGGGTTTTACGAAGATGGCGCAGGCTGTTTCGACGGTATGTCCCGCCACGGAGCGAAGGGGGCGGGACGTCAACGGATGGCAGTGACCCGGGATCTGGAAACCGAATAAGGGGAGAGAACATGAAGAAGATTGTTGCAGCAACCGGCCTTGCCCTGGGCGCCACCGCCATGGTGCTCACCACGCAGGCGTCGGCCCAGGCCGTCGAGCCGGTCAAGCCGGTGACGCAGCAGACCGCCACCGTCAAGGCCGGGCAGCCCGCGCCGGCCGCGATCGGCGGTCTGGTGAAGGCTGCCAGCAAGGTCGGCAAGGCTGCCAAGAGCGCTGCGGAGAAGGGGTACGTCCACGCCAAGGCGGCGGCCGGCACCAAGGCCATCCGTAACGCCGTGGGCAACATGACCAAGATCTCCAGCGTGGGCAGCGCCGCCAAGTCGGGCGCCGGCAACGTCTCCTCCGTCGAATCGATCTTCGACAAGTGACGGGTCACCCTGTGGCCAGGAGGGCAGTGCTGCTGGCCGGCGCTGCCCTCCTGGGCGTCTACTTCTTTCTGGCCGCCTTTTCCCAGGCACCGCTGAGCCCGGCCAAGATCCGGTATGCCGACAAGGTCAACGAGGCCCTCAGCCCCTATCTCTCCCAGGACTGGATGCTGTTCGCTCCGGACCCGCTCGCCGACGACCGTGGAATTCTCGCCCGGGCCGCCTGCGCCGACGGCAGGAGCACCCCCTTCTACGACGTCACCAATCCCTATATCGAGCGCACACAGCGCGACCGGTTCTTCCCCTCACGTATGTCCCGGATCGTCTCCAGCGGACTCCAGTCCCTGAACAACACCGACCCGGTCCTGAACCGGATACGTCAGCAGGAATCGGAGAAGAAGAAGCCCGTACTGCCGCCCATGCCGTTCGAGGAGCGCAGCCACAAGGACACCGTCCGTCTCCTTTCCCGCTATTCGCTCACGCAGCTGCCGGACGCCTGCGGGGGAAAGCCGGAGAAGATCCAGGTGCGCGTCTACATACACGAACTCCGCCCGTGGTCGAAGCGGCACGATCCCGTGGCGAAGGCGAAGGAAAGCGTTCAGGCGGAGGATCTGGAGTGGTGGAAGGTGAGTGAACTGCGGTGAGGCAGAAGCTGAGTTCACTTGTCGCGGGGCTGGACCGGCTGACCGCGTCACCGGCCGCCGTGACCGGCGTCTCCGGCACCCGGGCCCTGCTCGGATTCGTCGGTTTCATGTTCTACGCGAGCCAGTACGGCGAGCGGAGCTATCTGTTCGGCCCCGACTCCGTCTACCCGTGGCGGGACTTCATCGAGGGGCTGCACGAGAACGGGACGTTCAGCCTCTACGCGCTGAGCACGTCCGGCGCGTGGTTCGACCTTCTCTTCCATCTCGGGATGCTCACCGCGCTGGCGGTCACCCTGGGGGTCGGCGGCCGGCCCGTGCTCGCCCTGCACTGGGTGCTCCTCTGGTCGGTCTACCAGCGCCAGCCGCTGATCCTCGACGGCGGCGACAACCTGGCCTGGATCGTGCTGCCCATGCTGCTGCTGACCCGCTGCTACGACCGGTTCTCCCTCTCGCCCGGTCTCCTGCGGCGCTGGTCCGCGCGCGTTCCGGACGTGGTCCGCGCGGTGTCGCCGGCGCTGCACAACCTGGGTGTCGCGGCGATCGGTGTCCAGATCTGCCTGGTCTACCTCGTCAGCGGTCTGTACAAGGTGCAGGGCAAGATGTGGCAGGACGGGACGGCGCTCTTCTACGTCCTGCGCATCCCGGAGTTCGAATGGCCCGGCGTCTCACGGCTGTTGTACGAGAACGATCTGCTGGTCATCGTCGGCACCTATGCCGCCACCCTGTTCATGGTGTACTTCCCGGTCGGCATCCTGGTGCCGCGGCTGCGTCCCTGGGCGGCGCTCGGCTCCATCGGACTGCACGTCTCCATCGCCCTGTTCATGGGCCTCACCGGCTTCGCGCTGACCATGGTGGCCTGCGACCTGATCTTCCTCAGCGGCGGGATCGAGAACCTGCTGCGCCACGCCCGCCGCGCGGGCGGACGGGCCGGGCGGGCGCTACGGAACCGAACCGGCTGGCCGAAAGCGGCGGTTGGGCCGGTCACGGCGGACGGTGGAGTGAACACTGTGGTGACGACGTACGACGAGAAGATGGGGTCGATCAGTGGCAGACACGAGCAGGCCGGCCGTCCCTCCCCCCGGTCCGTCTGAGCAGCCGGAAGGCGACGGCTCGATGGTCGGTCTCTTCTGGATCGACGGCGCGGGCTGCTGGCTCGGCGCCGCCCCCGGCGAGGAAGCGGAAGGCATCCGGCTGACGGACGAGGGCCCGGAGGTGGTCGGAGCCTCGGGCACGGCCCTGTCCTGGGCGCAGATCCAGCAGGTCACCGTACCGAACGCCCCTGCCCGCTCGGCGTTCCGGCGCGGTCTGAGCACGGCCATCGGCCTGGCCGCCGCGATGACCGGCTTCGGCGATTTCGAGACACCGCCGCTGATGACCGTCTGCCTCACGCACGACGGCGGCGTAAGCGAGCACCACGTTCCCACCGCCGCGTCCCCGGCGTACACGGAACGCGAGGTGGCGCTCTCCCACGCCCTGCTGGACCGCTTCGTGGCGGGTGAGGCGAGCCCGTCCCTGCTCACGGAGTGGTGGCGGTCCGCCGGCGGTTGCGCCGCCCTCAAGCCGGCGGAGCGCGAGGCGCTGCTGGAGGGGTGGTGCGGGCGATGAGCCTCTGGCCCGCCCGCCGGGTACCGCTGTGCGTCCTGCGCCCGGGGCAGGAGCCCCGGGTGGAGCACGGCCACGCCCCGGACACGCTGGTCGAGTTGGGCTCGCTGACCAAGGTGCTCACCGGTACGGCGCTGGTCCGGATGGCCGCGGCGGGGCTGTTGGAGCTGGACGACCCGGTGGAGCGCCGGCTTCCGAAGGCGGAGCCCTGCGGCATCACGCTGCGGCACCTGATGGAGCACACGTCCGGTCTGCCGCGGCTTCCCCCGGGGCTCTCGGGGCCCCGCCGGGATCCGTACGTGTCCTTCACCCCGCAGGCGCTCACCCAGTTGCTCGGGCGGCTCGGCAAGGCCGCGGTGCGCCCCGCCGGGCAGGAGGAGGAGTACTCCAACTTCGGGTACGCGGTGCTCGGGGCGGCGCTCTCGGCGGCCGCCCGGCAGCCGTACCCGGAGGTGGTGCGCACCCATGTGCTGGCGCCCCTGGGGGTGGCCGACGAGGTGACGGCGGTGCCGCCCGCCGGGCCGGCGCTGCGGGCGGTGGGACGCTTCGGGCGGGAGCGCGCGCCGTGGAGCATGGGCGGGGCGATTCTGCCCGCGGGCGGGATGTGGGCGACGCCCCGCGCCCTCGCCGCCCTGGTCACCGGGCTGCTGGTGGAGCGGCGGCTCGGCGAACCCGCGCCGACCTGGCAGACCGCGGGCCGGCTGCGCTGGCACAACGGTGCGACGCGGGACGCCTCCGTCTTCGCCGGGGCGCTCGCCGGCACCGGGGAGTGGGTGGTGGTCCACCGGCTCGGCGGCTCCCCGGAGGAGACGGACGCGCTCGGTGTCCGTCTCCTGGAGGAGAGCGCGGGCCGCCGGTGAGAGGTCCGGGCCCCTCACCGGCGGCCCGGGCTCAGATCCAGCCCCGCTCGCGCGCGATCAGCGCGGCGTGGGCCCGGTTGGCGGCGCCGAGCGACGTCAGCAGATCGGCGATGTGCCTGCGGTACGTCCGCACCGAGACGCCCAGGTTCCGGGCGCCGATCTCGTCCTTGCTGACCTGGCACATCAACTGCAGGACCCGCTTTTCGCCGTCGGTCGGGCAGACGCCCGGCGCGGGCCGGTCCGGATCGGTCAGCGGCTCGGCGCCGTCCCAGATCTTCTCGAAATGACCCTGGACGAGTGCGAGCAGCCCGCGCTCCTGCACCAGGAGCGCGCCGCCCGATGCATCCGCGATATCCGCGGGAATCAGGGCGATGTTGCCGTCGTAGAGGAGAATGCGGGTCTCCCGGCGGTCCGTGACCCGGATCTGCGCGCCCTGCTCCGCCAATCCCTTCAAATAGGCCAGCGTCGGCGGGTGGTGCAGCGCCTCCCGCCGCACGACGTTGCGGATACGCACGCCGCGGCGCAGCGCCCGCAGGTCGAGCGGGTGGGCGTGGGCGATGTTCTCGGCGGAGAGCGCGGTGTACGGCTCCACGGACAGAATTTCCCGCCGGACGAAGAACGCCAGGCTGTCGATGCGGTTCCGTATGTCGGACACGTCACGCAGCCGCTCGACGCCCTGCGCCGCCAGGCCGGCCGGGCCCTGCTCGGCGCGGAGTTCGCCGACCAGGCGGCGGGACTGGGTGATGCCGTGGAGTTCCTGGTGCAGCTCTTGCAGGCGGATGTCGGCGAGCCGGTCGACGGCCGCTTCCGGTTCCAGGGCGAAGTACCTTCCCCCTCCAGCAGTGCTCAGTATGCCGAGCACGCACAGTCGGTCCACCGCTGATTCCGCTTCTTCACGGGATATCAACGAGGTCTCATCGAATTCTGTTCGGGAAGCTCCGGGGTTGCGCAAGAAATAGCGGTAGACATCGCTCTCGCAACCCGAAAGGCCAAGAATAGACATATCGCTTCTGAGCATATTTTCCCCCAAGCCAACGCGACAGGATCGCAAACTGATACTCGCTGGTCAGGCGAGTAAGAAGGCATGGGTTGACCTTACCATTCACCATTCAAAACTTTGCCGAGTTATTCCGGATCCATGCCGAATGGCGTGACCTTCGCAGCTACCGGTGGTACGCCTGGGACGAGGGTGTTCTCCAGAACGCCGGAATGCGCCCGTAAAAGTGACCCTCATCACCGGGAAGCATCTTTTCTCCGCTCACCCGCCCCGTCCCCGAGCCAGCCGTGCCACCCGGCGCCAGTCCATGGGCGGGCTCGGGGCGACGGCTCCCGGGCGGTTGCGGGGGACGCGGACGCGCAGGGCGCGCGGGCGGACGGTGCAGACGACCGGGGTGGGCATGCGGAGGGCCTCGCCGTCGACGGCGACGGGGAGGTCGGCGGCGGGGGCGGTGACCGTGACGCGGTGGGCGGTCAGGACGGTCAGGGCGGTGGACCGCTCGCCGAGCACGGCCAGTTCGGCGGCGCCGGCGGCGCCCGCCACGCGGATGCCGAGGACGCCGAGCGTGCCGGTGTCGAGGTGCGGGCGGCGGCCCGCGGCGCCGAGGTCGTCGGGGGAGGCGTACGGGTTGTTGCTGATCAGCAGGGCCTGTTGGGAGGTGAGGGTGGCGGGCTCGGAGTCCGCTGCGTACGCCGGGGGTTCGAGGTGGCCGTCGAGGCGGGGGCCGCGGGCGCCGGTGAGGAGGTCGGGCATGAGGGTGAGGGCGGTGCCCGCCTTGGCGTTGCGGTATTCGGGGCGTTGGACGACGTCCGCGTAGACGCCGAACGAGACGGTGTTGACGAAGGCGCGGCCCGCGACATCGCCGAGGTCGATGCGGAGGTCCTCGCCGTCGGTGAGGGCGTCGAGGCAGCGGACCGGGTCGGTGCGGTCGAGGCCGAGGTCCAGGGCGAAGTGGTTGCGGGTGCCGGCGGGGATCACCACGAACGGCAGGTCGTGGGCGGCGGCGACCGCCGCGACCAGCGCCTGGGTGCCGTCGCCGCCCGCCACGCCGAGCAGGTCCGCGCCGTCCGCGACCGCCCCACGGGCCAGCGCGGCGGCATCGGCCGGGGCATCGGGGTCGAGCAGGATGACGCGGGCGCCCAACTCCTCGGCGCGGGCGGCGAGTCCGAAGCGGCCGACCTTGCCGCCGCCGGATCGCGGGTTCATGATCAGCACCGGGCGGCGCGCCCGGGGCGCGGGGGCCGGGCGGCGCGGCCGTCTGCGGTCCGCCAGCCGCAGCGCCAACTGTGCGCAGGTCAGCGCCGCGGCCCAGCACACCAGCAGGCTCAGCGCGGTGAGCCACAATCCGGCGAGGGTGAAGAACGCCAGGACGGCGGCGGGCGCGGCGAAGGCGACGCACGCCCCCAGCAGCCGCACCACGCCCCGGTACGCGACGAACCACCACACGCCGACGGCGCAGAGGCACAAGCCGGCGAGCCCGGAGACGATGACCGCCAGGCCGCCCTCGCCCAGCGCGAGGAACAGCAGGGCGACGACGCCGAGCGCCGCCAGCACGGCCAGCCGGGCCAGCAGCCGTGCGGCCGCGCCGCCGCCGGAGCCCGCCGCGCGCGTCGCGCCGCCGCCGCCCTCGCCCGTCATGCCTCACCTCTCCGCCGTCCGCCCCCAACCTGCCCGCGCCGGGCCCGTACGGCATCCGGGCCCGGCCGGGCGGGTGAGACCCGAGGCGGAAGGGGCGATTCCCGGCCGTGTTCGAACCTGTTCGCACTGGCCCGAATCCATGGCGTCGCCGCTCGGCGCGGGGGCGCTGGGCCGCGGCGGCGCCGCCCGGGCACGGCATCCGCTCCCGTCTTCCGTACCGGGGAAAAGCCGCAGGCCGGCGGCATGCCGGGCGGCGCGGAACCGCCTGCGGACCGTGCGCCGTCCGCCTCTCGTTCGCATGTTCTTCCCGCCCGCTACCGGCCCGCGTCACCGTGCGGCCGCACCGGTCGCCGCCTGGGACCGCGAGATCCGGCGACCATTTCGGCCCTCATCTTGACGAATACCTTATGTAAGGGATCAGGTACGTTGAGCGACGTGATCTCTGGGGTGTTACGCGCCGTGCGGCGGCCCGGGCGGTGGCCCGTGGCCGGTCTGTTCGTGGTGCTCGCCGCCCTCGTCCATCTGCTCGGCTGCGCCCACGGCCCGGCGCCGGAGGCGGGGGCGCGGGTGGACTCCCTCACCGTGTCCGCCCGGTGGGCCGTGGACGCCGTGGCGCCCGCGGCCGACACCGTGCACCGCTCCCCCGGATCCGAGACGGAGCACTGCCCCGGGGCCGACGTGCCCCCGCGGCTCCAGCCCGAGCAGTCCCTGGCCTTCCCCGACGGCGTCCCGGCCGAGCCGGGCGTGCTGCCGTCCGTGGCGGTGCCGGCGGGCCGGCCGGTCCCGGCGACCGCGGGCACCCGTGCGCCCCCGCCGCGGGAGCGGTCCGTGCTGGGAGTGTGGCGGATCTAGAAGGGGCCCGTGTCGGCCGGGCGTGCGGTCCTCCGCGCGCGCCGGGCGACGACGACGCGCAGGCCACCCTTCTCTCCGGCCGTGTGCGGCCGTGCGCCGCGCCGGCCGGCCGTCGAAAAGAGAACGACGATGCACACCGTCAGTGCCATGACGTCCCCCTGCCCGCCCGCCGCGCTGCCGACCGTCTCCGCGCCGTCGGCCCGCACCCCCGCGGGGCTGGTCGGCAACACCCCGCTGATCTGGGTGGGCGAGCCGTTCACCGGCCCGGGGCACGGCTTCTGGGCGAAGCTGGAGGGCGCGAACCCGGGCGGGATCAAGGACCGCACCGCCCTGCACATGGTCGGCGAGGCCCGCCGCCGCGGCGAACTGCGCGGCGGCGCCCCGATCGTGGAGTCCACCTCCGGCACCCTGGGCCTCGGGCTCGCCCTGGCCGGGATCACCTACGGGCACCCCGTACGGGTGGTGACCGACCCGGGCATGGAGCCGATGATGCGCGAGCTGCTGACCGCGTACGGCGCCGAGGTCCATCTGGTGGACGCGCCGCATCCGGTCGGCGGCTGGCAGCAGGCCCGCCGCGAGCGGGTCGCCGAGCTGCTGGCCGCCGGCCCCGGCGCCTGGTGCCCGGATCAGTACCACAACCCCGACAACGTCTCCGCGTACCGCCCGCTCGCCCATGAACTCGTCACCCAACTGGGCCGGATCGACGCGCTGGTGGTCAGCGTCGGCACCGGCGGCCACTCCGCCGGGGTCGGTTCCGTCCTGCGGGAGTTCTTCCCCCGGCTGCGGATCGTCGGGGTGGACACCACCGGCTCCACGATCTTCGGGCAGCCGGCCGCGCCCCGGCTGATGCGCGGCCTCGGCAGCAGCATCCATCCGGGGAACGTCGCCTACGACCTCTTCGACGAGGTCCACTGGGTGGCCGCCCCGGAGGCGGTGTGGGCGGCGCGCCGGCTGGCCCGCTGCCACTACGCGACCGGCGGCTGGAGCGTGGGGGCGGTCGCCCTGACGGCGCGATGGCTGGCGGCGACCATGCCCGCGGAGTCGCGGATCGCGGCGATCTTCCCGGACGGTCCGCAGCGCTACACCGGCACCGTCTTCTCGGACGCGTACTGCCGTGAGCACGGGCTGCTGACCACCGCGCCGCCGAGCGCACCGCAGGAGATCGCCGACACCACCGAGCGCATCGTCACCTCCTGGACCCGCTGCACCACCGTGACCGATCCGCTGGGCCGGAGCGCCGTACCGGCCGGCGCCGCCCCGCACGCCGCGGTGGTGGCGCCGTGACGACGCTGCTGCGGACCATCCGGTCGTTCCCGCCGAGCGCCCAGCTGCTGATGGTCAATCAGTTCGCGATCAACCTCGCGTTCTACATGCTGATGCCCTACCTCGCCGCGCACCTCTCCGGCGAACTGGGCCTCGCCGCCTGGGCGGTGGGGCTGGTGCTGGGCGTGCGCAACCTCTCCCAGCAGGGGATGTTCCTCATCGGCGGCACCCTCGCCGACCGCTTCGGCTACAAGGTGCCGATCATGGCCGGGTGCCTGCTGCGGACCGGCGGGTTCGCCCTGCTGGGCTGGGTGGACGCGCTGCCCGCGCTGGTCATCGCCTCGGCGGCGACCGGGTTCGCCGGGGCGCTGTTCAACCCGGCCGTCCGCGCGTACCTCGCGGCCGAGACCGGGGAGCGGCGGGTGGAGGGCTTCGCCGCCTTCAACGTCTGCTACCAGGGCGGCATGCTGCTCGGCCCGCTCGTCGGACTGGCGCTGCTGGCGGTGGACTTCCGGCTGGTGTGCACGGTGGCGGCCGCGGTGTTCGCGGTGCTGACGGCGCTCCAGTGGCGGGCGCTGCCGCAGCGCCGCGGTGACGACGCCGATGCGGGCGGGGCGCCAAAGGGCGTGCTGCGGCAGTGGCGGCAGGTCGCGGCCAACCGCCCGTTCCTGCTGTTCTCGCTGGCCATGATCGGTTCGTACGTGCTGACCTTCCAGGTCTATCTGGCGCTGCCGCTGGCCGCCGACAGCGCCCTGGGATCGGCGGGGACGAAGGCCACCAGCGGGCTCTTCGTGATCTCCGCGGCGGTGGCGGTCTGCGGGCAGCTGCGGCTGACCGGCTGGGCCAGGAAGCGGTGGAGTCCGCAGGGTGCGCTGGTGCGCGGGCTGGCGCTGATGGGCGCGGCGTTCCTGCCGCTGGCGGTCGCGGGCGACGCGGCCGTCGCGGTGCTCGCCGCGCTGGTGGCGGCGGTGGTGCTGCTGGCGGCGGCGGGTGCGGTGGTCTACCCGTTCGAGATGGAGACCGTCGTCTCGCTGTCCGGCAACCGCCTGGTCGCCACCCACTACGGCCTCTACAACACCGTCTCCGGGCTCGGCATCACCCTGGGCAACCTCGCCACCGGCGCCCTCTGGGACTGGGCGGCCCGCCACCACGCCCTGTGGCTGACCTGGGCCGCGCTGACCGCGACGGGCCTGGGCTGCGCCGCCGCCGTCGCGGCCCTGGCCCGTACGGGACGGCTCGGCGCACCGGAGCCGCGTCCGGTGCCGGCCTGACGCCGGCGGTGCCCCGCGGCGGGGCGGGCCGTGCGCCTGCTCCGCCGCGGGGCGCCGGGCCGATCCGGCCGACGGCGGGGGGCGCGTGGCCGCGGGGCGCCGGGCGGGCGTGCGGCCCGCACCGCCGCGCGGGTCCCTCGCCGGGTGCACCCGGCGACGGGCCGCGTCCGCTCCGTCCCAGGTCACCGGCGGTATCCGCCCCGCGCCGCGCCCCGTTACGCCGTCCGTATACCCCCTCCCGGTACGATCCGGGGCGACGGGTCGGCGGACGTACGGGAGGTCGCGAAGTGGCCGGGCAGCGGAGCGGTACCGCCCTGTGCGGCCGGCTGCTGCTCTTCGCCGCGCTGCTCTTCGGCATCGTCGCCATGCACAGCCTCGGCCACTGCGCCGACCACCCCGCCGCCGGGGAGTCCGCCATGGCCGCCTCGGCGCACCACGGCGGCGGGCCGGAGCCGATGGCCGCCGCCCGGATGTCTCCCGCCCACGCGTCCGCGGACCTGCCCGGGGGGACGGCCTCCGGGACAACGGCCTCCGGGACCGCGGTACGGGACGGCGGAGCCACGGCGGCGGACCGAGCCATGGACACGGCCTCCGGGACGGCGATGCGGGGCGGCGGGTCCGCGGCGGACATGCCCATGGGCACCGCCTCCGCGACCGCGCCGGAGGACGGCGCCGCGCCCCGCGCGCACGCGCCGCTGCCGCTCGGCGGGGCCGATCCGGGAGCCGTCTGTCTGGCGGTGCTCGGCGCGGTCGCCCTCGTCACGCTCGGAGCGGCCCTCGCCCGCCGGACCGCGGACGGAGGCGCGGCCACCGCGCTCGCCCGGCTCCCGCACGCCCTGTGGCCGATCCCGCCGCCCCCGCACGGCATACTCCTCGCCCGGATCTCGGTGCTGCGCCTGTAGGAGCGCGCCCCGCCGCCCCCGGCTGCCGTCACGGCACGCCCCGGGGGCCGGCAGCCGTGCGCTCCCCTTTTCCCGCACACCGATACGAGGTGCTTTTCCGCATGCGTACCCCCACCCGCCGTTCCGCCCTCGGCGCCGGCATCGCCCTGGCCGGCGGCGGTCTGCTCGCCGCCTGTTCCAGCTCCGCCCCGGACGACTCGGGCCGTGGCGCCGCCCGCGACTACGTCTCCCCCAGCGGCAAGGAGGTCGCCGCCGCCGAGTCCGCGCGCAGGCCCGGCGCCGTCCGCAAGGTGCGGCTCACCGCGACCCCCGCCACCCTGGACCTGGGTGGCCGCACCGTGCGCAGCTGGTCGTACGGCGACGAGCTGCCCGGCAAGGAGATCCGGGTGACGGCCGGGGACACCCTGGAGGCCACCCTCGCCAACCACCTCCCGCAGTCCACCTCCGTCCACTGGCACGGACTCGCCCTCCGCAACGACATGGACGGCACCCCGGGCCTGTCCCAGCCGGCGGTCAAGGCGGGCGCGTCGTTCACCTACCGCTTCGCCACCGCGCACCCCGGCACGTACTGGTTCCACCCGCACTCGGGCGTCCAGCAGGACCGCGGGCTGTACGCGCCGCTGATCGTCGAGGACCCCAAGGAGCCGCTGCGGTACGACAAGGAGTGGGTCGTCGTGCTCGACGACTGGGTCGACGGCGTGGACGGCAGCACGCCCGACGCGGTCCTCGCGGAGCTGCGCAAGGGCATGGACATGGACCACGGCGGCATGGACCACGGCAACATGGACCACGGCGGCATGAAGATGGAGCACCAGGGCATGGACATGAGCCTGGGCCGCTCCGGCGCGGGCCGGGTGACCACCGCGTCTCTGTCTACCGGGACCGCCGCCCGCAAGGGGCCCGGCGGCTCGTCCGGCCCGTCCCGGATGATGATGGGCGCGACCAGCGACCTCCTCGGCGGCGACGCCGGTGACGTCGCCTACCCGTACTACCTGGTCAACGGCCGTACGGCGGACGATCCGCAGACCTTCCGCGCCAAGCCCGGCGACCGCGTCCGCATCCGCTTCGTCAACGCCGGCGGCGACACCGCCTTCCGCGTCGCCCTCGGCGGCCACCGGATGACCGTCACCCACACCGACGGCTTCCCCGTCGCCCACGCCGAGACGGACGCGCTGCTGCTGGGCATGGGCGAGCGCTACGACGTGCTCGTCACCGTCAAGGACGGCGTCTTCCCGCTCACCGCGCTCGCCGAGGGCAAGAAGCAGAGCGCGCGGGCGCTGCTGCGCTCCGGCGGCGGCGCGGCGCCGAAGCCGTCCGCCCGCCCCAAGGAGCTGGACGGAAAGCTGCTGCGGGCCGATCAGCTGACGGCCGATGCGTCGGTGCGCCTCAAGCCCGGCAAGCCGGACCGGACGATCGAGCTGCGGCTGACCGGTTCGATGGAGAAGTACGACTGGGCCATCAACGGCAAGCCCTACGACCCGGACCGGCGTTATCCCGTCCGCGCGGGCGAACGCGTCCGGCTCTCCTTCGTCAACAACACCACGATGTGGCACCCGATGCACCTGCACGGCCACACCTTCTCCCTCGGCTCCTCGGGCCCCCGCAAGGACACCGCGATCGTGCTTCCCGGCCGCACCGTCCACGCCGACTTCGACGCCGACAACCCCGGCCTGTGGATGCTCCACTGCCACAACGTGTACCACTCGGAGTCGGGGATGATGACAGTGCTCGGATACCTGAAGTAGCCCCGATTTTGCGGGAGTTGAGCCCCTAGGGGGCGTGGGCGGGCCGGGATTCCTGCGGTCCGCCCACGCCGGCATCGAAGGCGGCGGGCCGGGCACGGAGAGACGTCCGGGCACCGGCCCGGGCGGTGGCTGAATACGCCTGCTCCGGGCGGCCGTTGCGGAGCGCGGCCGCCTCGATCGGGGTCCGCCTGTCACACCCCCGCGTTACTGTGCCCGCGTGAGCATTCATGTCGTTATGGGGTACGGGCCCGCCGGGGCGGCCACTGCGCAGCTGCTCGTCGAGAAGGGCCACACGGTAAAGGTCGTCACCCGGACGGGGCGCGGACCGGAGGCCGGGATCGAGCATGTGGCGTGCGACGCGGCCGACACCGCGCGGCTGAAGGAGGCCGTGCGGGGCGCCGAGGTGATCCACCAGTGCGCCGCGCCGCCCTATCAGCGCTGGGGGCGGGAGTGGCCGGGGCTCGTCTCGTCGGTCTGCGCGGCGGCCGAGGAGAGCGGCGCGATCCTCGTCATGCTGGGGAACCTCTACGGGTACGGGCCGGTCGACGGGCCGCTGACCGAGGAGCTGCCGGCGGCGGCGACGGGCGTCAAGGGCCGGGTGCGGGCCGCCGGTTGGGAGCAGGCGAAGAAGCTGCACGACGCCGGGCGGATCCGGGCGGTCGAGGTGCGCGCCTCGGACTTCTTCGGGCCGGGCGTGACCGACGGCGGGCATCTGGCCGGGCGGGTGCTGCCGCGGCTGCTGGCCGCCAAGGCGGTCTCGGTCCTCGGCGATCCGGACGCGGAGCACAGCTGGACCTATGTGCCGGATGTGGCGCGGGCGATGGTCGAGGTGGCGGGCGAGGAACGGTCCCTGGGCCGCGCCTGGCACGTGCCGACGTCGACCGCCCGTTCGGCGCGGGAGATGGTGGAGCGGCTGACCGGCCACGCCGGCAGCGAGCCGGTCGAGGTCAAGAAGGTGCCGCCGCTCGCGCTGGCCCTCGGGGGGCTGTTCTCCCCGATGCTCCGCGAGCTGAAGGAGGTCCGGTATCAGTTCGACCGCGGTTTCGTCATGGACGCGAGCGCCTACGAGGCGGAGTTCGCGGTCCGGGCCACGCCGATCGACGAGCAGATCGGCGCGACGGTCGACTGGTGGCGGAGCCGCCTGGAAGGCGCCGCGGGGAAGTGACCCCGGGGCGCCCCGGAGATCACTTCAGGGGCGCCCGCCCGGACGGTCCGCGCCCCGCGGCGCACCACGCGCCGGGCCCGCGCCATGTACGGCGTGGGCCCGGCGCGTGATCGTGAAAGCGCGCGCCGCCCGGCGGTTCGCGCTCAGCCCATGGACATCGCTCAGCCCATGGACTTCTGGCCGTCGAGCGTCTCGCGGATGATGTCGGCGTGTCCGGCGTGCTGGGCGATCTCGGCGATGAGGTGGAGCACCACCCGGCGGGCCGACCAGCGGGTGCCGGGCTCGAACCACGGGGCCGGCGGAAGCGGCTGGTCGGCGCCCAGATCGGGCAAGGAGGCCAGCAGTTCGTCGGTGTCGTCGGCCGCCTTGGCGTACGCGTCGAGGACACCGGCGAGCGTCTCCCCGGGCAGCATCCGGAAGTTGTCGGCCCGCTTCTCCCAGTCGGCCTCGGTCATCTTCGTGAAGTCGGGCATCGCGGACGCGCCTTCGACGAGGAAGCGTGCCCAGGCGCGCTCCACCGAGGTGACGTGCTTGATCAGGCCGCCCACGCACAACGCGCTCGCGGTCGGGGCCGCTCCGGCCTGTTCGTCGGTGAGGTCGCGGGTGGTGAAGCGCAGGAAGTGGCGCTGCTTGGCGAGGGCTGCCAGCAGGTCGGCGTGCTCCCCGGTGGCGGCCTGCGGGGTGGTGGCGTGCTGTTCGGCGGTCATCGAAGCGCCCTCCTTGGTGGTCATCCGGTCGAGCCGTCCGCACGGCACGGTCAGCCGTGCCATCCTGGCGGTTCGTTCCCTCGGTCGTCGACCACGTTAGAAACCATTGCGGCCACTTTCCGTCCGCAATGCCGGGGAGAATCGCGGGCATGGCGAACACCAGCTCCCGGACCCTGCGGCTGCTCTCCCTCCTTCAGACCCACCGCTACTGGCCCGGCACCGAGCTGGCCGAGCGGCTGGAGGTCTCCGCGCGGACGCTGCGGCGGGACGTCGACCGGCTGCGGGAGCTGGGCTATCCGGTCGAGGCACGCCGCGGCGTCGACGGCGGCTACCAGCTCGCGGCCGGGGCGGCACTGCCACCGCTGCTGATCGACGACGAGGAGGCGGTGGCGCTCGCCGTCGGGCTGCAGGCCGCGGCGCAGGGCGCGATCGAGGGCATCGCCGAGTCGTCGGTACGGGTGCTGGCCAAGGTGGTGCAGGTGATGCCGGGGCGGCTGCGGCGGCGGGTGGAGGCGCTGCGGGCGATGACGGTGCCGGCGCAGTGGGGTCCGGACGCTGCGGACGTCGAGCCGGAGGCGCTCACCACGGTGGCGCTCGCCTGCCGGGACAGCGAGGCGCTGCGCTTCTCCTACACCGCCGCCGACGGCCGCCGCACCGAACGCCACGTCGAGCCGCACCGGTTGGTCTGCCCCGGACGCCGCTGGTACCTCGTCGCGTACGACCTGATGCGGCACGACTGGCGCAGCTTCCGGGTCGACCGGATGACCGGGCCGCTCAGCACCGGGGAGCGGTTCCGGCCGCGCGAGCTGCCCGCCGAGGACGCCGCCGCGTTCGTCCGCGCCGGGCTGGGCAACCGGCCGGGCCCGCACCGGGCGGAGGCCGTGGTCGAGGCCCCGGCGGAGACGGTACGGGCGCGGGTCGGGCGGTGGGGCACGGTCGAGGAGATGGACGGCGGCCGCTGCCGGGTGGTGCTGACGGCGGACGCGCTGGACTGGCCGGCGATGGTGCTGGGGACGCTCGGGGCGGACTTCCGGGTGGTGGGGCCGCCCGAACTGCGGGAGATGGTGCGGGAGTTGGGGGAACGGTTCGGGAGGGCGAGCGAGGAGGGGTGAGGACGCGGGGGGCCGGTGCCCTTGCCCGGTCCCGTTCCTCTCAGCGGAGCAGGAAGGCCGCGTCCCAGGAGGTGCGGGGCGGGGCGTCGGTGGCGTAGGCGTGGAGGGCGAGGGCGATACCGGCGGCGCCGCTGAGCAGACCCGGACCGGCCGGGGTGCCGCCCCCTACGGGATCCGGGGGCCCGGGGCGCTCCGAGGCCGGCGCGGTCCGGGCCCCGTAGGGGAGGTCGGGGTCGGCCGTACCCTCCCGGGCCGCCGGGGGCCTCGGCCCGTAAGGGACGTCGGGGTCGGCCGCGGCGGCCACCGCGGGGAACCCGTAGGGGAGTTCGGGGTCGTACGCCGCGACGAGCCGGGCGGCCAGCGCGTCCCGGTGGTCCGTGAGCCGGGGGTGCGGGGTGTCCTCGGTGAGCGTGTGGCACAGGTGCAGCAGGCCCGCGTGGCCGTGGCAGAAGGCGTGGTCGGTGACCCGGCGGGGGCGGTCGAGGTCGTCGGCGAGAGCGTCGGCCGCGAGGATGCGCAGCCCGGTGTCGCCGAGGGCGCGTCCGGCCTGGTGGAGCGCGGCGGCGGTGGCCGGGGTGCCGTAGCACCAGGCGGTGCGGCCCGGGGCGGGCGGCTCGGTGCCGTACCGCTCCAGGGCCGTCCACGCGGGCCAGCCGCCCGCCTCGGTGCGGTGGGCGAGGAGTTCGGCGACGAGAGCGGTGACGGCCTCGCGCAGCCCGGGCACGGACACGCCGTCGCGCAGCGCGGCGGACAGGACGGCGAGCGGGCCGCTGATGCCGTGCGCCAGGCCGAAGTTGACGTGGCCGCGGGGGTATTCCGGGTGCGGGTCCCCGGGGGCGCCGGGGCCGTCGGGGGACCACCAGCCCGGGACCGGCGCGCCGTCCCTGGTCAGCGGGCGGGTGAGCCGGACCAGGTAGGTCAGGGCCGCGGCCGATGCCTCGGGGTGGGTGGCGCGCCGGAGCAGCAGCAGCCGGGTCAGTCCGGTGATCCCGTTGATCAGGTCGTAGCGCCAGTAGCCGACGCCGGCGCGGCCCGCGTCCAGCCGGGCGCGCTCCGGCTCCAGGGCGCCGCGGGTGACCCGGTCGAGGGCGGTGTCGAGCCGGGCGAGCAGACCGGCGTAGTCGTCCGGGGTGCGCCGGGCCGCGTGGGCCGCGAAGGCGAGGGCCGGGACACCGCCGCGGAAGAGCGACTGCGGGGGGCCGCCGGTCAGCAGGGCCGCCCCGGCGGCCAGATGGGCGTGGGCGGCGCGGCGCAACTCCGGTGCCTCGTGGCTGAGTTCGGCGCAGAGCAGCGTCATCGCGGGGTGGCCGTCGTCCAGGCTCGACGGGGCGCGGCCGGGGGCCTGGGCGAGTGCGCCCTCCGGGTCGGCGAGCCGCTCGGCGATCGCATGGGAGACCGCGGCGGCGCGGGCGCGCGGGTCCGGGGCCGCGGTGGCGGGCGACGGGGTCATCGGCCGTGCCTCCTGCGGTCGGTGTGGGCCTGTGCGGCGCCGCGGGCGACGGCGTGGGCGAGGAGTTCGCCGGGGCGGTCGATGCCGATGAGGCGGTTGTGGTGCATGTGCAGCAGGGAGCTGAGTATCCGGTCGGGGTCCGACCAGTTGCGCTCTCCCAGGTCGCGCAGGAGGGCTCCGTAGTGGGCGGTGGCCTCGGCGCGCCGCTGCCACAGGGCGCGCAGCGCGGAGTCGGCGCCGTCCGCCGGGCCCGCGCGGTACGGGTCGATCAGCGGCAGGGCCGTGCGGCGGCGCTCGCGGAAGCCGCGCTGGCGCTCCTCGTCCTTGGGGATCGTCCGCAGCAGCCAGTCGGCACCGGCGGACGGCGTCGCCGCGTCCGCCGGGTGGAAGGCGCGGGCCAGATCGGCGAGGCCCGCGGCGGCGACCAGCAGCGGTTCGGTGGTCTCGCGCCGGGTGTGGCGGCGGCGCAGATGTTCCAGGACGGCGACGCTGTCGGCGTGGAAGACCCGCTCGGCCGCCGCCATCGCCTCCGGGCCGCCGTACCGCTCCAGCTCCGGGTCGTACATGTCCCAGACCGCGCGCCGGGTCAGCCCGGCGGAGTGCAGTGCGGTGGTGGCCGCGTTCAGCCGCGGCTGGAGGTCGCGGGCGAGCGCGGCGGCCGGGCCGTGGAAGCGCAGCCGCAGGTGGGGGCCGTCCCCGTCGGCGTAGCGCAGGAAGAACCAGCGGTCGACCGCGTCTGGCAACCCGCCCAGGAGCGGGGCGAGGTGGGCGGCGAGGAGTTCGTCGTGGCGGTCGGCGGGGGCGTACAGGGAGAGGTGGAGCCAGTCGCCGCCGGGGAGGTGGACGGTGCCGGGCGCGCGGCGGGGTGCGGGGCGGCGTGCGGCGCTCGGCTGCGCGCCCCCGGCGAGCGCCTCGGGGACGGCGCGCAGCGGGACGACCACCTCGGCGTGGTGCGGGCCGTCCGGTCCGCGCAGCCAGCCGTCGGGGACTCCGGCGGAGTCGGCGGGCGTCTCGCGGATCTCGCAGGGTTCCTTGCGGGTCAGCTCGTGCCGCAGCAGCCGCGGATGGCCGGGCAGGGCGAGGTCGAGCTGGACGAACCGGTCGGCGCGGCCGACCTGGACCCGGTCGGGCACGCGCCACCGCGCCTGCCAGCCACGGAACAGCTCCCACCAGCGCGCGAACGGCAGCTCCTGGTCGCGCAGCGCCTCGTCGGGCCGCCAGCGCGCCGGGGAGAGCACGGTGCGGCCGTAGCGGACGCGGGGCACCTGCGGCAGGACGAGGGCGCCGCCCCAGTTCCACCCCTGCCAGCGGCGGCGTCCGGTGTCGGCGATCTCGCAGAGGAAGCGGGCCATGTTGGGCATGTCCCACTCCTGGTTGAGGACGTGGAAGACGGCGGGTCCCACGGGCCGGCCGGTGGCCCGCTCCACCAGGTGGAGCCGTTCGAGGTCGGACCGTACGGCGAGATCGCGCGGGTCGAGGACGGCCGGGTCGCCGGGGTCGGCGAAGCAGCCGACGGGCAGCACGTGCTCCAGCCGGCGCGGGGCCTGGGAGACGTTGGCGACGCGCGGGCGGCTGGGCCGGAAGGCGACCTGCGCGGAGAGCGTTTCCGGGTCGGCCGCGGTGCCGCCGGTGCGGGCCAGGGCTGCGACGGCCTCCCCGTCCGGCCCGTCGAAGAGGTACCCGAACCGGCCCGGCAGCCGTCCTGCCTGGGTGACGGCGTTGGCCAGCACGAACCGGAAGTCGCCGCGGGCCAGCGCCTCCGGGCCGGCGGCGTGCAGATGGCCGAGGAGTTCCAGCGACTCCGGCGGCCGCCCGGCGTCCTTCGCCAGCAGGCGTACGGCGGGGTGGTCGTCGTCCAGCACCACTTCGGACGCGCCGGAGAGCAGCGCCTCCTGGGCGAGGGCGGCGAGGATCTGGTCGCGGTCCCGGTCGGGCGCCGGGGGCGGCGCGGTGCGGGTGCTCGACGGGCGGCGGTAGCCGGCGGGCGCCCCGAGGCCGGTGTCCGGGTCGAGGAGTTCGGTGAGCGGGACGGCCCGTTCGGTGCCGTAGCGGTCCAGGAACGCCTGCTGGTATTCGCGCAGGTGGGCGGGGCCGCCGTCGTCCGGGCACAGCCGCCACAGCAAGGTGGCGGCGCGGGCGGCCTCCTCGGCGACGGCGGCCGGCAGCCGCACCCGGGCGTCGAGCGCCACATCGACATGGAGCAGATCGGTGCCGGGGCGCAGCCGCCGCATCCGGTCGGTGACCGCCCGCAGTTCGGCCCGCCCGCCGCCGAACGGCCGCCCGGCGTAGTACGCCATCTCCTTCTGTACGGCGGCGAGTTCGGCTCGCTCGGGCAGCGCCTCGGGGGTCATCGTGGCGCAGATCCGCAGGACGTGGCCGAGCGGATCGGTCTCCTCCAGGGGCGGCCGGGCGTCGGTCAGCAGGACTTCTTTGCCGATGAGTTGGGCGAGGACGCCGTCGACGGCCGCCGTGGTCGCGCCGGGGAACCGCGCCAGCAGCTGTTCGGCCAGCGCGGAGCCGAGGACCGGGCGGTGCGCCAGCTCCAGGACGGCGGCCACCACCCGCGAATTCTTCAGGCTGACTCCCTGAACGTTCCGGGAGCCGTGTTCCGCGGCGTCCGCGTCGGCGGACTGCGGCAGATAGGGCAGGATCAGCCGGTCGCCGCGGACCCGGCACAGCGCGTTGGCCACGAGGCGGAGCTGCCGGAACACACCGGGGCGCTGCTCCCAGTCGGCGACGAGTCCGGTCAGCCAGGCGCGGTCGGGGCGCACCGCGCGACGGTGCGCGGCGCCGAGGTGCGCGACGGATGTCCCATCGGGGGCTTCGGGGGCGTCGGCGGCGGGGGCCTCGGCGGCGGGCCCGGCGGAGGCGTCGAAGGCGGCGGGGGCGACGCCGGCCATCAGCCCGAACGGGGTGGCGCGGGTGCTCATCCGCAGGCGGTAGGCGGCGAGGGCGCGCGCGGCCCGGCGCATCCGCTCCGGATCGGCGTCCCCGCCGGCGTCGACGACCCGGGCGAGCAGTCCGGCGAGCGCGGGGCTGGCGATCTCGACGGCCTCGCGGAGCAGCGGGTCGGCGGCGAGCGCGCGCAGCGTTTCCGCCGGGTCGCCGGACCGGCCGTCCCCGTCGGCTCCGGGCGCGGGCACCGCGGTGCGGGCCGCCGCCACCGGGCGTACGGGAGCGCGCAGCATGCCGATGCCGGCGGGCTGGAAGAGGGAGTGCTGCTGGGACACCTGGGCGGGCTCCTCGTCTGAGGCGGCACCGGGTCCCGGGCCGCTACCGGGTACGGCTCACACGGTGCGGGGCCCGGCGGCGCGATGCCGCCGGGCCCCGGGCTGCCGGTGGTTCAGCAGCAGCAGGTCATGCCGGTGGCGGTCGGGGCGGTCTCCGCCTTGGCGGCGGTCGCGCCGTCGGTCTCGTCGTCGAAGATCTCGCGGATGTCGAGGTCGAAGTCTTCCAGCATTGCGGCGGGCATATCAGTTCTCCTGTCGTGGGAATTGAGAGGTGCACGCGGCAGATAAAGGACTCGAACGGGGCGGGAGGAAGAAACCCATCGCCTTTATCGGAAGCTGCGCTGCCAGCCAGGTGACCGGGCGCCGTAACCGTAGGACCGGCGAATCTGCACTGTCAACAGTTCCCCGGGAGTTAACGCCCCGCTTACTTCACGCACCGCCGCGCATCCACCCATGTCTCGTTATCGAGCCCGAGTCCAAAGCAGCAAAAACCGGACCCCGAGGCCGAGTGGAATTTGATTCGTAAATTACACACGGAAAGGATTAGGGGGACTTCCCGTCACTCCCGTGAATTCAATCCACCGTTTTTCTGGTACGCATGCCCGGCCACCCTCCGGGGACATGACGGGGACCGCATGCCCCCTTCCGGGGACGCGGATCTGCCCCCGTTTTCGGTGACATCCGCGGACCCTCCACAGGGATGGGTGCAGGTCAGGCGGGAAGCGGGGACACACCCGGTCGCGGGCGGACCGCCGGCGGGCGTTGGCGGATCCCACCGACCCCACCGCCACGGCGCGGCTTTCGCCTCTCACGCTTCTCCCGCAAATGACGGATGCCCGGCGGCGAGGGTGCGCGGCGGGCAGGCGGATGAACGCGGCACACAAGTACTCGCCGGTAAGAGAGGGAAGCCCGACCACGCAAAGTGGATTACGCGTTACGGCGGGTAATGTGGCGTTCATGCGGGGCATCGCATTCACCACGGATGCGCGGCATGGGAAGTGGCTTGGGCGGCCGACCTCTGGGCCCCGCCGCACACGAGTATTTCCGGAGTAATTCCGGCTCCACGGGCATCAGGGGTCCGGCCGCGCCCCCGCAATCCTCCGCAATCGTCAGGCGGATTCGTCCGGTGCGGTGAGGGCCGTTTCGACGAGGTGATCGGCGTATTCGGCGGTCAGCGGGTCGGGGCGGAACAGGATGCGGTACATCATCGGGGCCACCACGAGGTCCATGACCTTCTCCACGGGCGGGGCGGTCTCGCCGCGGTCCAGTGCGCGGGCGAGGATCGTCTCGACCTGACCGGCGGCGTACGCCGAACACTGCCCGGCGTTGGAGCCGTCGGGGTCGCCGAGCAGCGCGTCACGGACGTAGGCGCGGCCGGGCGGCGAGGCCATCTCGTCGAGGAAGTGCCGTGCCCAGGCGGTCAGATCGGCGCGGAGCGCGCCGTGGTCGGACGGCGGCTCCTCGGGGCGCAGCCGCTCGACCGCGACATCCGACAGCAGCTCGTGGAGGTCGCCCCAGCGGCGGTAGATCGTCGACGGGGTGACGCCCGCGCGGGCGGCGATCGCCGGGACGGTCAGCTTGGCGCGGCCCTGCTCGGCTTCGAGGTCCCGCACGGCGGCGTGCACCGCCTCCTGTACGCGCGCGCTGCGCCCACCGGGGCGCGCCATGGGCTTGGGACTCATGACGCCACCTTAAAGCAACATCATTGCGTTCCGGCCGCCCTGCGCGCCCCGTCATCACGCCGCCGCGGCGGCCGGGGCCTCCTCCCCGTACCGGATGGCGTAGGCGTGCCCGGTACGCAGCACGGTCCGCTCGCCCAAGGGCGGCCCCATCAGCTGCATTCCGATGGGCAGTCCGGCGGAGTCCCGACCGACCGGCAGGGTCAGGGCGGGTATCCCGGTGATGTTGGCGGGCGCGCAGAGGCGCACGTAGGCGTCGGAGACGCTCTCCGTCGTGCCGTCGGGCCAGCCGACGGCGGACCGCCCCACCTCGGTGGCGGTCATCGGGACGGTGGGCGCGGCGACTACGTCGACCTGCGCGAAGAGGCGTATCCATGCCTCCCGCATCAGCCGCTGGGCCCGCCGGGCGCGCAGATGCTCGCCCGCCGTGACGGTGGTACCGGCCTCCAGGAGCAGCCGGACGTCCGGCCCGTACGACTCGGGCGAGGTGCGCAGCGTGGCCTCGTGGTACGCGGTCGCCTCCGGGACCATCAGCCCCCAGTGAACGGCCTGGACGTACCGGGCCATCGGCGTCGTGACGGGGACGAGGGTGGCGCCCAGCCCCGCCATCCGGTCGAGGGCGGCGCGCACGGCGGCCTCCACCTCGGGGCTGACGCGGTCGAAGTAGTAGGTGTCCGGCACGCCGATCCGCAGGCCGGTCAGCTCGCCGTCCGGGAGCGGCGGAGCGGACGCCCGCCCGGGGCCGGTCAGCTCCTGGAGGACGAGGGCGGCATCGGCCACGGTGCGGGCGAGGGGGCCGACGTGGTCCAGCGACCAGGACAGCGGGACCACGCCGCGCCGCGGGACGAGGCCGTAGGTCGGCTTGAGCCCGACGACGCCGTTGAGCGCGGCGGGGACGCGGATGGATCCGCCGGTGTCGGTGCCCAGGGCGAAGGTGGCGGCGCCCGTGGCCACGGCGACCGCGGAGCCGCCGCTCGACCCGCCGGCGATCCGGCCGTCGTCCCGGGCGTTCCGGGTCTGCGGGGTGATCAGCCCGTAGGCGAACTCATGGGTGTGCGTCTTGCCCAGGAGGACGGCGCCGGCACCGGCGAGGCGGGCGGCCACCGCGCTGTCGGTGGATGCCCGGTGACCTGCGCGGACGCGGGATCCGGCGGCGGTCGCCAGGCCTGCTGCGTCGATCAGGTCCTTCAGGCCGAAGGGGATGCCGTGCAGCGGGCCCCGGTGGCGTCCGGCCGCGATCTCCGCCGCGGCGCGGGCGGCCGACGCACGGGCCGCGTCCCGGGCGACGGCGGCGTAGGGACCGAGCCGTGGCTGTACGGCGTCGAGCCGGTCGAGCACGGAGGCGGTCAGGTCGACCGGGGACAGCTCGCGCGCCCGCACGGCGGCGGACGCCTCGGTGAGGGTCAGATCAGCGGGGTGCATCGGCGGGCTCCCGTTCGGTGGTGTGGTCGGCCGGGGGCGTCTCCCCGAGATCCAGCTCCCGCAGCGGGCCGAGCACGGTGTGGAGGTGGTGCGCGACGGCCGCGACCTCGGCGTGCCGCTCCGCCGGCAGCCGCACCCCGGCGCGCAGCGCCGCCCGCACGGCCTCCGCGGGCGTGCAGCACGGGCCGCCGTCCGGGCCCGCCGCCGCTCTCGCAGCGGGCGCGGCGTTCTCCGCGAGATCCATGAACTTCCATCCGTGCAGGCGTGGTTGGGGCCGCTCGGCCGGGCCGCATCCGCCACCCGATCGAGCTAAAGCTAAAGGATTGCGTTAGTCGCAGAGTAGGCGCTACCTTCGACTAACGCAAACAGATAGCTTTTACCGAGAACGGAAGAGGCGCGAAAGATGGTTCCCACCGGCCCGACGCCCCCGCGGATCCCGCCCCGCCGGCAACCGTCGCCACACCGCCGGCCCCCGCAGCAGTCCGGCCACCGCACGCCGGAGGAGAGGGAGAGGAAGGCGGAGAGAGAGGCGACGGCCGAGCCCGGCCCGCCGACCGCTCGACCCCTCCCTCCCGCGCCCGTCTGGGAGTTGGGCGGCATCACCGTCCACCGCATCGACGAGGTGGCGCTGCCGCCGCGGACCGGCCCCTGGCTGCTGCCGTCCGCGACGCCCGAGCTGGTCGGCCGCACCCCGTGGCTGCGGCCCGACTTCGCTGACGAGTCCGGCGTCCTGCGCCTGAGCAGCCACACCTTCGCCTGCGCCGTCGGCGGCCTGCGCGTGCTGATCGACACCGGCATCGGCAACGGCAAGACCCGCGCCAACCCCGCCTGGCACGGCCTGCGGACCGACTACCTCGCGCGCCTGGAGGCCGCCGGATTCCCGCCGGAAACCGTCGATCTGGTGCTCCTCACCCACCTCCACACCGACCACGTCGGGTGGAACACCCGCGCCGACGGCGGCGAATGGCGGCCCACCTTCCCGCGCGCCCGCCATGTGACCTCCCGGCGGGAGTGGGAGCACTGGGCCGGCGCGGAGATGGACGGCGCCCGGCGGCAGATGTTCCGCGACTCCGTCCACCCGGTCCGCGACGCCGGACAGCTCGGCCTCGTCGACGTCCCGGCCGCCGGCGCCGCGATCGCACCGGGCATACGCCTCCTGCCCACCCCCGGGCACACCCCGGGCCACCTCGCCGTGGAGCTGCGCGGCCGTACGGGCACGGCGGTGATCACCGGCGACTGCGTCCACCACCCCGTCCAGCTGGGCCACCCGGCGCTGGGCAGTTGCGTGGACACGGACCCGGAGCAGGCAGCGGCCACCCGGCGGGCGCTCCTCGGCTCCCTCGCCGGGACAGACACCCTGCTCCTCGGCACCCACTTCCCGCCGCCCACCGCCGGGCTGGTCCGGGCCCAGGGCGACGGTTACCGCCTGATACCGGTCCCGGGCCGCCCGGCACCCGCCGCGGCGAACGGCGCCCGCACCTGACGTCGGCGCCGCCGCCGAAGGCCGCTCCGCACCGCGCGTACCACCCCCGCGGGCGTGCGCGGGCGGTGACCAACGGCACACATACTGATCAGTAGCATCCGTGGGCCGCGCCTCTAAAGTGAGCCGCACGCCGTCGGCGTTCGTGCGCGCAGGCGGCCCCCGGAACCCTCGATCCGAGCAGGGAGACTGCATGCGCTCTCCGAAGGACTTCTTCCGCCCGCTGGCCGTCGGGGCGCCGACACCGGTGCGGGAGGTGCCGTTCCGCCCGTCACGGATGATCCACTTCTTCGATCCGGGCAACGAGAAGATGGCCGCGAAGATCCCCGCCATCGCCCCCACCGTCGACGTCCTGCTCGGCAATCTGGAGGACGCCGTCGCGGCCGACCGCAAGGAGGCGGCGCGCGACGGGCTGGTGAAGATCGCCCGCGCCACCGACTTCGGCGACACCCAGCTGTGGACGCGGATCAACAGCCTCGATTCGCCGTGGGTCCTCGACGATCTGCTGACGCTGGTCACCGAGATCGGCGACAAGCTCGACGTCATCATGGTGCCGAAGGTCGAGGGCGCCGCCGACATCCACTACATCGACCGGCTGCTGGCGCAGTTGGAGGCGAAGGCCGGCATCGGGCGGCCGATCCTGGTCCACGCGATTCTGGAGACCGCCACCGGCGTCGCCAATGTCGAGGAGATCGCCGGGGCCAGCCCCCGGATGCAGGGCATCTCCCTCGGCCCGGCCGACCTCGCCGCCAGCCGCCGGATGAAGACCACCCGCGTCGGCGGCGGCCACCCCGGCTACCTCGTCCGCCAGGACCCCGACACCCAGGACGCGGGCGCGGCCCGGGCCACCTACCAGCAGGATCTGTGGCACTACACCCTCGCGCGGATGGTCGACGCCTGCGCGGCGCACGGGATCCTGCCGTACTACGGGCCGTTCGGCGACATCAAGGACACCACCGCCTGCGAGGACCAGTTCCGTAACGCGTTCCTGCTGGGCTGCGTCGGGGCGTGGAGCCTGCATCCGGTGCAGATCGGCATCGCGAAGAAGGTCTTCTCGCCGTCGCCGGACGAGGTCCGCTGGGCCCGCCGGGTCATCGAGGCGATGGGCGACGGCACCGGCGCGGTGATGCTCGACGGCAAGATGCAGGACGACGCGACCTTCAAGCAGTGCCAGGTGGTGGTCGAGCTGGCGGAGGCCCTCGCCGCCCGCGACCCCGAGCTGCGCGCCGCGTACGACGCGGCCGGAGAGGAGTGAGTACGGTGACCGGTCCCACGCTGCGGCCCCGCCGCTCCGTGCTGTACATGCCGGGCGCCAACGCGCGCGCCCTGGAGAAGGCCAGGTCCCTTCCGGCCGATGCGCTCATCCTCGATCTGGAGGACGCGGTCGCCCCGGACGCGAAGGCCGAGGCCCGGGAGCGGGTGGCCGAGGCCGCCGCCTCCGGCGCGTACGGCCACCGCGAGGTGACGATCCGGGTCAACGGCCCCGGCACCACCTGGCACGCCGACGATCTGCGGGCCGCCGCGGCGGCCGGTCCGGACGCCGTCGTGGTGCCGAAGGTCGAATCGGCACAGACCGTGCGGGAGGTGGAGCGGGCGCTGGAGGCGGCCGGGGCGCCGGATCACACGGCGGTCTGGGCGATGCTCGAAACGCCGCGGGCGATGCTGGACGCACGCGCGGTCGCGGCGGCCGGGGAACGGCTGTCGGTGCTGGTCATGGGCACCAACGACCTGGCGAAGGAGCTGCACGCCGAGCATGTGCCGGGCCGCGCACCGCTGTTGACGGGACTGTCGCTGGCGCTGCTGGCGGCCCGCGAGAGCGGCAAGGTGATCCTGGACGGCGTCTTCAACGACGTGAAGGATCTCGCCGGGTTCGAGGCGGAGTGCGTCCAGGGGCGTCAACTCGGCTTCGACGGCAAGACGTTGATCCATCCTGCGCAGGTCGGGCCGTGCAACGAGGTGTTCGCACCGTCAAAGGAACAGATCGAGCGGTCGCGGCGGATCATCGAGGCGTTCGACGAGGCGACACGGGAGGGCCGCGGCGTCGTCACCGTCGACGGCCGCATGATCGAGAACCTCCATGTGGAGGACGCCCGTCGCATCCTGGCCCTGGCGGAGGCGGTCGCGGGACGGTAGCGCGGAAGACGGAGCGGGACGCGGCCCGTCCGGGCGGGGTCCGACGCGGGAGCGGTCGCCGCGGCGTCCGACACGGGAGGGGTCGCCGCGGGGTCCGACACGGGAGGGGGCGCCGCGGGGTCCGTCCGAGCGGTGGCCGAAGGGCCCGACGCAGCGGGCTTGCCGCCGCGGGCTTGGCGTAGCGGGCTCGACGCCGCAGGCTTGGCGTAGCGGGCTCGACGCCGCGGGCTTGGCGTAGCGGGCTCGGTGGGCCGTCGGCCGGGGTGCTCGCGCTGTCGGCCGGGTCGCTCGCGGCGGGCTCGTCGGGCCGGGCGCAGCCGGTTCGCGGCAGGCTCGTCGGGTCGCCCGCGCCGGTTCGCGGCGGGCCGATCAGGGGCCGCACGCGTCGGTTCGCGGAGCGTTCGCGGCGGGCCCGGCGGGTCGCCCGCAGCCGGCTCGCGGGACGTCCGCGGCAGGCTCTCAGGGGCAGGCGGCGGGCCTTCGTCAGATCGTTCGCGGCAGGACGGAACGCTCGGCGTCGTTCTCGCATCTCCCCTGGTGGAGAGGGTTACCGACGGTTGACGGGCCCCGGCGCAGCGCCTGCTCGCCGGGCGGTTCCGGGACGTTAGCGCGCCGTTAGTCGATCATCAACGGGCGGCGGCAATGTGATGTGTGCGGAACGAAGCAACGGACCGCACCCACCGACCCACGAGGGGGACCCCATGTCGCGCACCACCAAGCTCCGTCTGATCCGCAGGACCGCCGCCGCCAGCCTGGTCGCCGCCGCCGCGCTCAGCCTGACCGCCTGCCAGGAGGGCGGGTCGGACAAGGCGTCGTCCGCCTCCGCCGCCACGGACTCGACCCCCGGCAAGCCGGCTTCCGGCTCGGACGACTCGGCCCAGGCGAAGGGCGCGGGCGCCGGCGAGTCCTCCGACCAGGGTGCGCCCGCCGCAGCGGACGGTGCGGCGAAGTCCTCCGGGGGCAACTCGGGCGGTACGGAGCGCTGCCACACCGACGGTCTCGAAGCCGGCTGGGGCGCCGACGGTGGCGGCAGGCCCGACATGGAGAGCGGCGACCAGCAGATCACGGCGGTCTGGCTGAAGAACATCGGCAGCTCGACCTGCACCCTCAAGGGCTTCCCGGGCGTCAGCATCGCCAGCACCGAGGGCGGGTCCTGGGACCTGACCCGCTCCAACAAGGCGGCCCAGACCATCACCCTCAAGCCCGGTGCGCACACCAGCTTCACCTTCGCGCTGCTGCCCAGCACCGACGCGGGCGACAACAAGTTCACCCCCGGCATGGTGACGATCACCCCGCCGAACGAGACCGGGCACTTCCAGCTGAAGTGGCCCTTCGGCGGTTCGATCCTGGACCAGTCCGCTGCCACGCACCCCGGTACCTTCGTCAACCCGGTCGGCAGCGCCTGATCCCAGGATGCCGATTCCTTCGGCGGGATCCGCTCCCCGGTTACCGGTCTCCTCGGTCCCCGGCTCCAGGGCGGTCGACTCCACGGCCCCGGTCACCTCTTCCCGGCTCATGCGCGCAGCTTCAGGCGCTGACCCGGGTAGATGTGGTCGGGGCCTTCGTCGAGCGTGTGGCGGTTGAGTTCGTACAGCTTCTGGGTGCCACCGGGGGTGTGGGCGCGCTGGGCGATGACGGAGAGGCAGTCGCCGGGCTGGACGACGTAGCTGCTGCCGGTGACCGCGCTCTGCTGACGGTGGACGGTGCTGCCGTGCTGACGCTGCGCCTGGTGGTGCTGGTGGCGCTGGGCCTGCGGTGCCGGGGCGGGCTTGGTGACCGGGCGCTCCGGGGTGGCCTTGCTGACGCCGTTGGACGAGCCGGTCGCGCCGAGGCGGCCGCAGTTGGGCCAGGGCTGGAGGCCACGGTCGGCGCGGATGCGTTCCCCGACGGCGATCTGCTGCGACTTCGTGGCGAGGTCGGGGCGCGGGGCGTACTTCTTGCCGCCGTAGGCCCGCCAGGTGGAGGGGGCGATCTGAAGACCGCCGTGATAGCCGTTGCCGGTGTTGATGTGCCAGTTGCCGCTGCTCTCGCAGTGGGCGATGCGGTCCCAGTCGGTGCCGGCCGGGACGACCGGCCCGGCGGGTGCGGTGGGGGCCGCGGCTGCGGTGGCGCTCTGGCCTCCGAGGCCGAATGCGCTCAGGACAACGACCAGCATGTACAGGATGGTTCCGACGGACCGTTTGGCAAACGCTGACGACATGACGGTTTCCTCCATGCTCCGGCGACGCCGTGACGCGATGTCCGCCACGGCCGTGGGCACGACCCAAGAAACCGGGCAATATGCTTTTCGGCACGTCTGCTGAGCCTGAAATGCGCGTGTTTCACCCGGCTGGCCGCTGTTGCAGAAGCACCGAAGCCGCTCCGCGAGGCGCCGCGGAGAGCCCATGACCCGCATCGGAGCAATGGCCGCAGATAATTCTCAACTCGCTTGATGGGCTATGTAGTTGAGGCGATCCCTTTCCTTCTCTACGTGGTGGCGAGTGGGCGGGCGGTGCGTGGTGGAGAAGGCCGGGTGGCGGTGTTCCGGCGCCGGGTGTAGAGGCGGGCGCGACACGGGCGCGTACGGGATCCCGCGCGCCGGAAAGTGGCAGGGACCCTGCCGGAAAGTCAGTGGCCGAAAGGCGGTGGCCGAGAAGGCAGTGGCCGGGAAGGGCACGTACGGGCCGGCGCGCGGGAGCTTGCGGGTGTCGTACGGGGTGAGCCGGAGCGAGCGGGCGTCGTACGGGTGCGGGCCCGGAAGCCGGTGCCGTACGGGCGTGAACGTGTTCTCCCGGCTGCGTGAGCGCGTTCTCCCAGCGGCGTGAGCGCTTTCCTCCGGCGGCGCCAACAGCAAGAGCGGGCGTTCTGCCGGAACGAGCACGGAAGCGGGCGTCCTACGGGCGCGAGCGCGAGGACAGGCGCCGTATTGGGCGCCGGTGCGGAACGGGAACCGTCCGGGTATCGGCGCGGGAACGGGAACCGTCCGGGCTCCCGCAGCTTCCACGGGCGGGCAGGCGGCGCGCTCGTGCTCCGGCGCGGCCGATGCCGGCCCCTTGCCCTGATTCCCCCTCAGCCCCCTTGGCTCGTACGCAAACTCCGCACGTACGGCCCCCGCCCCTCATCCCCCTGGCGCGGTCACCTCACGCGCCGAAAGTCCCTGATTTCTCCTCCACGAATCCCCTGCTCATCCCTACTCGTCCCTGCGTTCCCCGGGCCGGCCGGTACGGGTCCCGGTGCCGGCCGCATCGTCAGCGGCCGTTGCGCGGCGGGTCCGACACGTCCTCCGCGTCCATGGCCGCGTCCGTGACCACTTCCCTCGCCGCGTCCGTGACCGCATCCGTCGCCGCGTCACCCTGCCGTCCGCCGTCATATCTGTCACCACCGCGCCCGGGGGCGGATCGACCGGGCACGCTGCCGCGCGGCGCTCGGGAGCGCCGCGCATGTGGCGTGGGTCCGGGGCGTTCACCCCGGTGGCGTCGGGCCCCCGGTCACGTCGTACAGGCGGTGTGTTCGCGGCTGCGGGCCGCCGGGACGATGGCCGCGGGCCGGTCGGCCGCCGGATCGGCGTGCGGATCGTCCGCCGGGACGGTGCGCGAGGGTTCGGTCCCGGTGGCGAGCCGGCTGCGGGTGGTGGGCGAGGAACCGTGGGCCTCGGCGCGGATCCGCTGCTTGATGGTGGGCGGCAACTGCGGGCCGCCGTAGGCGCGCATCTCCGGGACGTAGGCGCTCGCGATGCGGGGCGAGGGGAGGAACGGGCCCGCGGGCTCCAGCCGGTTACGGGGGGCCGGTGGCCGCTCGGGGAAGTGGTCCTCGGGTGCGCGGCGGGCGGCGGGGGTGACGGGTGCGGGTGCGGTGGCCGGTGCGGGAGTTGGTGCCGGGGCCGTGCGCGAGGTGGCCGTCCGTGCTGCGGGGGGCGTGGGGGCGCCGGGCGCGGAACCGGGATCGCCTGCCGCGACCGGTACCGGTGGCGCCGTGGCCGCGGTGCGTGGTGCGCCGAGGACCGCGCGAGGGGCCGGTGCGTACGGGGCGACCGGGACGTACGCGGTGGTGCGCAGCGCCCGGGTGTACGGGGTGGCGCCGTACAGGGAGTCGCCGTACCGGGCGGCCCGGCGGCAGGCGGCCGCACCCGGGGCGGCGTAGCGGAACATCGCCAGCAGCTTGCCGAGCACGGCAAGGCACACCGCCCAGAACTTCACGACCTTGGTCGCAGCCATGGTCCCTCGCTTTCCTTTGCGTACCGGCGGTCGGCCGCCGGAACCTCGGTTGGTACGGGATGCGCCGCAGTCCCGGCCGGAACACGGTGGCGGGCCACCGCTTTTGTTCTGCCGGTTCTGTGGTGCTTTCTCATGATGAATACGCAATGGGAGGATCGGAGGACCGACGCACGCACGGTGTCGTTCTTCGGATGAACACCACTCGACCGCAGTACCCGGGGCGCCCGGTGCCCCACGGCGGACCGGGCCGCGGCGGCCGTCAGCGGTTGCGGACCGCGTGGGTATGGCCTAGCCGGGCCGCCCGTGGGCGCTCCGGGCGGCGGGGCGCCGGTTCCTCGTCCGGCAGGGGCGCGTCGGCCGGGATCGCCCCGGCGGCGACACCCGCCAGCACGCGGACGGCGTCGGCCTCGGCGGTGCCGGGCGGCAGTACGCGCAGGTCCCAGCGGCCGAGACCGGCGGCGACCAGGCAGAGGGTGGGCGGGCCCGGGCGGTCGGGGAGGCGGCGCAGGCGGATGACGTGGCCGGCGACGAGAGTGAGGGTGGGCAGCGGCGCCCAGAGCGCGCCGTTCGCGGTGGCGTGGGTGATGCGGGGCCAGTCGAAGGGCAACGCCGGGAGAAGTTCGGGGAGTTCGGCCTCCAGGTCGGCCGTGTGCGGCCACCACACCCCGTCGGTGCGGCGGGCGACGCCGGTGGCGGGCGCGATGGCGAGCCGGGCAACGGGCGGCGGCGCAAGATGCGGCTGCGGGCCGGCGGGGCCGGCCGTTCCCGTGGTTCCTGTTGCTCCGGTGGTTCCGGTGGTTCCGGTGGTGGCTCCGGTGGCGGTGGGGTTCATGGTGTGCTCCAGGGCGCGGGTGGCCCGGTGCGGATGAGCGAGGTGTGCCCGGCGGGGTCCCGTACGGGGCGGGCCGTGGGGGAGTGGCCGCAGGGGAGGCGCCGTAGGGGAAGACCCGCAGGGGGCGTGCCGTACGGGATGTGCCGTAGGGGAGGTGCCGGAGGAGAAGGCCCATAGGGGAGGCGCCGTACGGAAAAGGCCCGTAGGGGGCTCTGCCCGCGTACGGGGCGCCGTGGGGGGCACCGTACGGGCGCCCCTGACGGGGGGCTGCCGGTCGCGGCGGCTTCCGCGGGACGGGGTGCGGCCGGGCGGGAGTGGCGGCACGGGGCGGGGGTCCGGGGGCGGTGCGGTGGGTGCCGCGGTCAGGATCCCGCGGGGCGGCCGTCGTCCCGTTCGCCGGGGGTGGGCGGCGGGGGTCCGGCGGCGTGCGGGCCGGGGCGGCTGCCGCCGCCGTGCGGCCATCGGCGCATCCGGAGGCGGAAGGACGGCTGCAGCGTCGCGTACTTGTGCGTCGCCATCCGGCCCGCCTGCTGGGCGTTGACCCGGGCGAGGAAGAGGACGCCCAGGGCGATCAGTGTCAGCAGAATGACCACGGTCAACGCGATCTGCATCGTGCTCACCTCACTCGGGCCGCGGGGTCCGGGCCTTCCGGCGCGGGGCCGCGGGGGCCTCGACGGAGCCGCACGGGCCTCTTCCGGCGAGCGGTCCCCGGTCACTCCACCGTAACCCCAACTTGCCCCATGCCGGGCGGAATGTCCGGAGCGAGGGGCCGCGGGCGCGAGGCGGCGGCGAGCGGGCGGCCGGCCGGCGGACGCCGGCACGCGGCGGCCGCACCGGACTCCCCTGCGGCCGGAAACGATCTGGCCGGACCCTCCCGACCGCAAACTTCTACATACCTGTAGATTTTACCTACGCATGACCAAACCGGCCGCCGGCCGGCCGGACGTGATGCGCCCGCAGCGGCGGGCCGCAGCGCCGTCCGGTCCGGCCGCGGAGCACCGGCACACGGAACAACGGACGACGACGACCAGGAGATCCCGATGGCACTGTGGGACCGGATCAAGGATTCCGCCCAGACGATGCAGAACCAGCTCGTCGCCAAGAAGAACGACCTCAAGAGCGGCGCCTTCCGGGACGCCAGCATGGCGATGTGCGCGCTGGTGGCGGCCGCCGACGGCACGATCGACCCGTCCGAGCGGCGCCGGGTGGCGCAGCTGATCGCCACCAACGAGGTGCTGCAGAACTTCGCGGCGGACGACCTCCAGCGCCGCTTCGACGGCTACCTCGACAAGCTGACCGCCGACTTCGACTTCGGCAAGGTCGCCGTGATGCAGGAGATCGGCAAGGTGAAGAAGAAGCCGGTCGAGGCGCGTGCGGTGATCCAGATCGGCATCGTCATCGGCGGCGCGGACGGCGACTTCGACAAGACCGAGCAGGCCGTGGTCCGCGAGGCGTGCTTCGCGCTGGACATCAACCCGGGCGAGTTCGACCTCTGACGGCTCGGGGCCGGACCCGTAGGGGGCCCGCCCGGCCCGGAACCCCGTAGGGGCGGTCCCGTACGGCAACTCCCGTACGGGACCGCCTCCGCACGCCCGGGCCCGCACACGACCGCCCGGTCCCGTACGGGGAGATCCGTACGGGACCGGGCGGCGCGGTGACCGGCTCCCCGGTCATACGGCTCGGCGGTGCGTCACACGTTCACGCCGAAGTCGGCGGCGATCCCGGCGAGCCCGGAGGCGTAGCCCTGGCCCACGGCGCGGAACTTCCACTCGCCGCCGTGCCGGTACAGCTCGCCGAAGACCATGGCGGTCTCGGTGGAGGCGTCCTCGCTCAGGTCGTAGCGGGCCAGCTCGGCGCCGTCGAGGCGGTTGATGACGCGGATGAAGGCGTTGCGGACCTGGCCGAAGCTCTGGCCGCGGCTCTCCGCCTCGTGGATGGAGACCGGGAAGACGATCTTCGCGACCTCGGCGGGCACGTCGGTGAGGTTGATGTTGATCGACTCGTCGTCGCCCTCGCCCTCACCGGTGAGGTTGTCGCCGGTGTGCTGGACCGAACCGTCCGGGCTGGTCAGGTTGTTGTAGAAGACGAAGTGGCGGTCCGAGACGACCTTGCCCGCCTCGGTGCAGAGCAGGGCGCTCGCGTCCAGGTCGTAGTCGGCGCCCGTCGTCGTCCGCACGTCCCAGCCGAGGCCGACGGTGACCGCGCTCAGGCCCGGCGCCTCCTTCGACAGCGAGACGTTGCCGCCCTTGGCCAGCGAGACTCCCATGTTTTTCCTCCAGTGACGTGCCGGCCTGGGCGCGGGCCGGACGCACACGGCGCCCGGGTGCGCGGGGCCACCGCGCACGGACCGGCGTATCGGTTTCAGAGCTATGAGGGCTATGAGGTGGGCACGGCACCGCACCACCGGCGCCCGGGCCGGCGGCCAGGACAGGTGCGGCGCCCGGAGTTAAAATCTACAGGACTGTAGAACTTGACGCGGCACTCCGACGCCGGTCCCCTACAGGGCCGTTCGGTGCGGGCTCTTCCCTACGGGCCGTTCCCTACGGGGCACCCCTTACGGCCTGTCGCCTACGGCACTTCCCGTACGGCCCGTTCCCTACGGGGCATCCCGGATGGCGGCCCCCGGAGTCCGTCCCGTACGGCCGGCCCCCCCGGAGGCAGCCCCCCGGGACCGTCGCCGAATCCGGCCGCGCGGTCCGGACCGCGGCCGCGGTCGTAAGATGCCCCGACGTCCCGGCCCCGGGACGCCCGGCACGGCGGGAGGCGACGGCATGGGCGGGAAATCCTTCGGAAGAGCGCTCGGCGCGCCCTCCGGACGCGGCGGATCCGGCGGTTCCGCGGGCGCCTCCGGCGGTTACCGCGCGGGCGCCCCGGAGCGCGTCCGCCGCCGCGGCCAGGGCGAGTTGGAGGCGCAGGTGCTGACCGCGCTGCACCACGCGCCGGAGCCGGTCTCCGCCGCCTGGGTGCAGGAACGACTCGGCGGCGACCTCGCGTACACGACGGTGATGACCATCCTGTCCCGGTTGCACGCCAAGAAGGCCGTCACCCGGGAGCGGTCCGGCCGCGCCTACCTCTGGACGCCCGCCGCCGACGAAGCCGGGCTCGCGGCGCTGCGGATGCGCCGCGTCCTGGACGGCGAACCGGACCGGGACGCCGTCCTGACCAGCTTCGTCTCCGCGCTCTCCGCCCACGACGAGCAGGTGCTGCGCGCCCTGCTGGACGGCGCCGAACCCGGTGGCCCGGCGCCCGGCGGGGACTGACCGGTGGGCTTCTTCGTCTTCCTCCCGCTGGTCCTGCCGCTCACCGCGCTGCCGATCGCCAAGCTCGCCGGCCAGCACCTCCACCCCCGCTCATCGACCCGCCTGCTGACCCTGCTGTCCACCGTCCTCGCGGTGTGCAGCACGCTCTGCCTGGGCCTGCTGATGGTCGTCGGCACCGCGCAGCTGCCCGGCAACCCGCTGCCGGACGGCTGGTCCGACCCGGAGGTGCGCGCGGCGGTGCCGGGCGCGGAGATCGCCGGAACCGCCGCCATCGCCGCGCTGGCCGCCGCGGCAGTGGCCGTCGCGCGGGCGCTGCGCCGCCACCGCCGCATCCGGGCGCGCGCCCACGACGCGCTGGCCGCGCTGCCACCGGGTCACGACCCCGCCGTCCTCCCGGACGCGGCACCGTACGCCTACGCCGTGCCGGGCACCCCGGGGCGCCCGGGGCGGGCCGCCCGCTCGGGGCGGGTCGTGGTGTCGCAGGGGATGCTGGACAGCCTGGACGCCGCCGAGCGGCGGGCCCTGTTCGCGCACGAGCGGGCCCATCTGGACCGCCACCACCACCGGTACCTGCTGGCCGTACGGCTGGCCGGATGCCTCAATCCGCTGCTGCTGCCGCTCCGTTCGGCGGCGGCGTACGCCACGGAGCGCTGGGCCGACGAGGAGGCCGCCGATGCCGTCGGCGACCGCCGGGTGACGGCGGTCGCGGTCGGCAAGGCGGCGCTCGTGGGGCGGGCGGGCGCCCCCCATCCGGAGCTGGCGCACTTCGCCGCGGCGGAGACCGGACCGGTGCCGCGCCGGGTGGCGGCGCTGCTCGCGCCCGTACCGCCGACCGGCAGCTGGCCGCCCGCGCTGACCCCGACCGGCCTCGCCGCCCTCGTCGCCGCCGCCGGCACCGCCACGTCGGCCCTCGCCTCCCTGAACTCCACCATCGCCCTCGTCCTCATCCTCAAGGCCGCAACGCCGCTCTGAGCGCGGGGCTCCCGGGGAGGGCGCGCCTCGGCCTCCCCAAGGGGCGTGCCGTACGTACGCCCCCCTTGGGGGACGTCGCCCCGCGCCCCCCGGGGCGGTCCCGAAGGGCTCCGCGTCCAGGTCCCGCAATCCCGCCCCCGGGAAGTTCTACAAAGCTGTAGATATTGCCGGTACGCTGGCTGTCCACACGGCGGTAACGGGTGTTTTCCGGAGGGGGAGATGGCGACGAGGTGCTCACTCCCGAGCTGGGACTGCCTGCCACCGGACGCGGAGGTGCGATGGGTCTACCAGCCCGTCGAGGTCCACTACCCGGACGGCCACTGGGCGGTGGGCCGGATCACCGCGTGGTGGACGGACGAGGACGGCGCCCAGTGGTGCCGGATGCGCACCGTGCCCGGCGGCCGGCCGGCCCGGTGGTTCCGGTACGACCCGGACACCATCCACCTCCTCCCCAGCTCCGGAATCTGACCCGCCGGCACCGGCAGGCGTCCCCGCACCCGGGGCGTGCGCACCCTTCCCCGCGCGCCCCCCGCGCGCCGCTGCTCCCGACGGCCGTGCGGGTGCCTCCGGGCCGCGCGACCGGGCCGCCTCGCGCCGTCCCGCCCGCCGCCACCGCCCCGGGCCCACCGCCCCGCCCGGCCCGTTCGCCGCGGCCGGCCCTCCCGCCGCCGTCCCCGCCGTCTCCCCATGCCGCGCTCCCCGACGTAGCATCCGCAGAGCGAGAGGGGCCAACGGCGTGCACGACAGGCAGAGTTCCCGGGGCGGCGCGCCCCTTGGGCCAGGCGCCGCGCGCCGTGACGCCCCGCCCGGCCGCGGTGCCCGCGGCGTCCCCGGCCCCCGGCGCGAACCCCCGGCCGCGCGCCGCCCCGCTCCCGGGGCCCGCCCCCGTACGGCGGCCGTCGCCGCGGGCCCGCCGGGGCGGGTGCCACGCCGCCCGGCACCGCCGCCCGGGAAGCTCCGGATGACCCGCCGCGGCCGGATCGTCGTCTGGGCCGGCGCCGTCCTCGCCGCGGTGCTGCTGGGCACCACCGGGGCGGGCGCCTGGATCTACCAGCACCTCGACGCCAACATCCGCGGCGCCGACATCGGCGACGGGCTCGGCGACCGGCCCGCCAACCTCAGCCCCGGCTCCAAGAACATCCTCGTCGTCGGCTCCGACAGCCGCGCGGGCGCCAACGCCACATACGGCAAGGGCCTGACCACCATGCAGTCGGACACGCTGATGGTGCTGCACCTCTCCGCCGACCGGCACTGGGCGACCGCCCTGTCCTTCCCGCGCGACTCCTGGGTGCGCATCCCCGCCTGCGTACGCGGCAACGGCAGCATGTCCGCACCGCACCACTTCAAGATCAACGAGGCGTTCTCGATCGGCGGGGACGACGGCGACATCGGCAAGGCCGCCAGCTGCACGATCAAGACGGTCGAGACCGCCACCGGGCTGCGCATCGACCACTTCGCGTCGCTCGACTTCCAGGGCTTCAAGGGCATGGTCAACGCCCTGGGCGGCATAGAGGTCTGCCCCGAGCACGCCATCCACGACGCCAAGGCCCATCTCGACCTGCCGGCAGGCTGCCAGAACATCCGCGATGAGCAGGCGCTCGGCTACGTCCGCACCCGTTACAGCGTCGGCGACGGCTCCGACCTCGGCCGCATCGGCCGCCAGCAGGAGTTCCTGAAGGCCCTCGGCACCAAGGCCCGCGCCCAGCTGACCAGCCCCGGCTCGCTCTACGACTTCCTCGACTCCGCCACCAAATCCCTCACCACCGACCGCGACCTGGCCGGGATCAAGCCGCTCTACGACCTCGCCGCCACGCTCAAGGACATCCCCGCCGACCGGCTCACGTTCCTCACCGTGCCGAACTATCCGCGCGAGGCGGACGTCCCCACCGACCGCGCCAACGTCATCTGGCAGTACCCGCAGGCCGGCGACGTCTTCCGGGATCTCGCCCACGACCGGGAGATCGACGCCGCCGCCAAGCGCCGGCTGACCGCGGCCGCGGCCCACCCCGTCACGGCCGCCGCCGTCCGCGTCCGCGTCCTCAACGGCACCGGCACCCCCGGCCGCGCCGCCACCGCCGCCGCCGGCCTGCGCGCCCTCGGCTTCACCGTCACCACCACGGGCAACGCCCCCACGACGGGCCCCACCGCCGTCGACTACCCGCCGGGCCTGCGCGACCGCGCCGAGATCCTGTCCGCCCGGCTGCCCGGCCACCTCACGCCACAGGAGGCGGCGGATGCGGTACCGGGCGAGATCACACTGACGGTCGGCGCGGACTTCCCCGCGGACGGGGAAGGGTGACGCGGACCCCGTAGGGGACGCCTCCGGGACGGGTGCCGAGCAGGTCCGGGACCCGTACGGGACGCCCCCAGGGGCCCGTCCTCACCCCGTGAAGACCAAGCTGGCCAGGAGCGTGTGGACGGCGGTGCCGGCGAGGATGCTCAGCAGGGCGTTGCGGCGCCACAGGTGCAGGCCGACGGTGACGGCCAGCGCGGCCAGCGGGGCCACCGCGCGCGCATGGGTGACGGGCACGTCGCGCAGGCAGTAGACCAGGAGGATCAGCATCACGCCGGCCGGCATCCGGGTGCTGAGGAACCGGACCGTGCCACTGGAGCGCAGCGGGGTGAGGGCGGCGAACGGCAGAGCGCGCAGGCCCCAGGTGACGGCCGCGGTGACGAGCACGGCGGCGACGGCGTAGCGCGTGTCAGGCATGGCCGGTCCTCCTCCGGGTGACGAAGTGGCGGGCCAGCAGGGCCGCGGTGAACAGCGCGAAGGCGACCGGCAGCATCTCGGCCGGGAAGAGGAGCCGGGCGACCGCGGCGCTGAGCAGGGCGATCACTGGTGTCGGCAGATCGCCGCGCAGGTCCCGGACCGCGTCCAGCGCGAGGACGGTGAACATCGCGGTCAGGGCGAAGTCCAGTCCGGTGACGCCCTCCGGGATGAGCGAGCCCAGCAGCGCCCCGGCCACCGAACTGGCCGCCCAGTACAGGTGCAGCGAGAACTGGAGCCACAGGATCCGCCCGCTGGGCCAGGTGCGGGCCTGCTCCCCGGAGGTCAGCGCGAACGCCTCGTCGCACAGGGCGAAGGTGCTGTACGTCTTCCCCAGGCGGCCGGTCACGCGGTGCAGGGGGAAGGACAGCGCGTAGAAGACGTGCCGGACGTTCACCATGAACGCGGAGACCGCGATGGACGCGAGCGGGGTGCAGGCCGTGACCAGGCCGATGAGCAGGAACTCGAACGAGCCGCCGAAGGCGACCAGCGCGGACAGCCCCGCCCACCACCAGTCCAGCCCCGACTGCGTCACGAGCGCCCCGTAGGCGAGACCGAGCGGGATGAACGCCAGGCCCGCGCCCGCCGAGTCCTTGAACGCCGCGCGCGCCTGGGAAGTTGCCGGGGGCGGCGGTACGGGTACGGGCCGAGGCGGCGCCTCGGTAACGGCAGCGCGTATTTCCATGGCGAAATTTTAGAAAAACTCCCGCCTCATATGATTGCCGATCAGCCCTGTAATCTCGGGATGTGAGCAAGGAAATCCCCCTCGATGCGATCGACCGCGAAATTATCTTTCAGCTGCGCCGGGACGGACGGCTGACCAACGTCGAACTGGCCAAGCGCATCGGCCTGACCGCACCGCCCTGCCTGCGACGGGTCAAGCGTCTGGAGGAGTCCGGCGTCATCGCCGGCTACCACGCCGTCATCGACCCGGAGGCCGTGGGGCGCGGCCTGGAGGTCCTGATCGACGTCGAGATCTACGCGCAGGACCGCAAGAGTTTCGAGGAATTCGAGTCCATCGTGGCCGCCTTCGAAGAGGTCGTGGAATTCCGCCGGATGTACGGGCGCCCCGACTACTTCATCCGCGTCGCCGTCGCCGACCACGCCGCCTACGAAGCCTTCCTCACCGACCGCCTCAGCGGCCTGCCCGCGGTCCGCCGCCTCGAATCCCATCTGACCATGAAGACGATCAAGACCAGTCCGTAAAAGGCCAATTCCCCTGGCGGTTATGGATGTTGACTGTTCACGGGTGCGTGGCGCGTCCCCCTCGTGGACGGACACGGGCGGGCGCGCATGTGACATGGCGCGCCGTCTGACGCACCGCGCTTCCCCCGGCGCATCGCGGTACGCCGGGCGCCCCCGGCGGCTGTCACGGAACGCTCATCCGACCGTCAAAACCCCATGGTCACGACGTCGCAGGGCGCGGACATCGGCTTCCTACCGTGGCTGAACGATCGAGCTCCCCGGTGCCCGCGTCATTCAGCGAAGGATTCCCATGAACGTCGTCCCCCTCACCGCACCCGGGCCGGATCCGGCCCACCGCGCGCGCCGGCAGCCACCGGACAGCGCCGGCCCGGCCCGCACCCCGGGGCGCCTGCCGGGCGTCGACGTGCTGCGCGCGCTGGCGATCCTCGGCATGGTCTGGGCGCACTTCGTGGTGAACGGCTGGCTCAGCCCGGCCTCCCCGGAGCAGCCGCCCTCCGCGGCGCTGAGCTGGGTGGACGGCCTGCTGGGTACCCGCTCCCGGGAGATCTTCTTCCTGTTGGCGGGCCTCTCCGCCGCGCTGATGACCGGCGGGTTCCAGGGGTACGCGGGGCGGGCCAGGTCCCAGGCCCTGAAGCGGCTGGCGGTGCGGGCCGTGGTGCTGTTCGTACTCGCCCTGGTCCTGGGCTGGACCGGCAACTGGGACGTGCAGATCCTGCACTACTACGCCCTGTGGCTGCTGCTCCTGCTGCCGCTGTCGCTGCTGCGGGCCAGGACGCTGCTGGTCCTCGCGGGTCTGCTGGCGGTCGCCGCCCCGGCATTCAAGATCGCGGCGGATCACGCCGGCACCGCCTGGCCCTTCCTGCCCGCGACGGTGGACCTCTCGTCCATGCCCCGGCAACTGCACGGCGGGTTCGCGCTCCTGGTGCACCCCGGTGACTGGTGGCCCACCCTCCAGCACGTCGTGTTCGGAATGACGGCCACCGAAGGCCAGGACACCGTCTCCGTCCTGCCGTTCCTCGTGCTCGGCCTGGCGCTCGGCAAGCTCGATCTGCACAGCCGCGCGGTACGCAGGCGGCTGCTCGCGGTGGGCGCGGGGACGGCCGTGGCGACGGTGCTGGTGTCGCTCCTCGCGATGTATCCGCTGGGCGCGGCGCAGGCCGTGGACGACTACCGCGACCCGCCGCCGATCGCCGCTCCCGCCGCCCCCGGCGCGCCCGGAGCGGACGCGGACGGTCCGCCCGAGCTGCCGCCGCTCCCGAAGGCCCCCTGGCAGGAGCTGGTGACGATGGGACACCCCGGGCCTGCCGAGAAGACCCTCAGCGCCACCGAGGGCGTGACCGTGCTCGGCCTGATCGCAGCCCTGCTCGGCGGCCTGCTGACCCTCCTGGACAAACCCCTCGCCAGGCGCCTGCTGCACCCCGTCACGGCCTTCGGCAGCATGGCGCTGACCTGGTACTTCGCCCATCTGATCGTGCTCGGTTGGTTCCACGGAACGCCGGGGCCCGAGGGCTACCCGCCGGGCCGCTCGGCCCTCTCCTTCGCCGTCTTCGTGGCCGTCGCCCTGGCCGTCTCGGTCCTGTGGCGGAGGTTCTTCCGGCGCGGACCGCTCGAATGGCTCACCCACCGGGTCATCGTGGCGGCCGTACCCGGCCGACGGGACGGGGGCGCCGCACACGGGCGGTGATCCGGCCGGCCTGCCGCTCCGCGTCAACGCGGCATGCCCGCGGACCACACGCCGCACCACTGATCAGCCCCGTAAGCCTCGAACCGCCCTACCTCGGTGAACCCCAGTTTCGCCGCGAGGCGCAGGGAGACGGTGTTGGCGGTCTGGGTGGCGAGCACCACGGGCCGGCCGGGCAGCGCGCCGGTGCACCAGTCGAGGACCGCCCGGCACGCCTCCGCGGCGTACCCGTGTCCCCATGCCTCCGGCAGGAACAGGTAGCCGAGTTCGGCCCTCCCGGCGGCCTGGGGAAGGCGTCCCGACTCCTCGGTGAGCGTGATCTGGCCGATCATCGCTCCTTCGAGTTCGACGACGAAAAGACCAGGGCGCCGGGTGGGTGCCCCGGGAATCTCCCGTTCCAGCTCTTCGCGCGGCCGCGGGCCACCGAGGTAGGTGTGCACCTCCGGTGAGGCGAACAGGTCGATGAACGCCGTACGGTCCCGGTCCTCGGGCTCACGGAGTACGAGCCGCTCGGTGCGGATCGGGGCGGGTGGCCAGGAGACGCATCCGAATAAAGCCATGGCGGGCAACCTAACGCACCCCCACGGGGGCGTTCCGAAGAAGCCGCCCCCTGAGCCGGCAGCCGCTAGATCAGAGAGGCGACCGCGCACACGCCGGCGATGCAGGCGCCGATGATGCACAGGACCTTGCGGGTCAGACGTGCGCGAGGGCCGGGGGCGCACAGCTCGGCTCCAGGTGGTGGGGTGTTCCGCCACGGGAAGGTGCCGGTGGTGAAGTAGGGCACCGAGTAACCGGCCAACAGCAGTCCTGTGCCCGCGACCAGCCCTGTCATACCGATGTGCCCGCGTCCCTCGATCACCGTGAGCCCGATGACACGGCGGACCGGCACACGGGTACCGACCGGGAAGTCGGCGTCCACGGAGACCTCCTTCTCCAGAAGCGTTCCGTCCGCGGCGCGCAGCGGGCCGAAACAGTTCTGCCCGTGGGACCGTCCCCCCGTCTCCCGGCATTCCTTGACGGTCAACGTGCCCGGCGTCCCGACATATCCGAGCGACGCGGCGACGCCCACCAGTCCGAAGGCGGTGACGCCGAAGCCCACGGAGATAACCGCGCATGCGAACGCCCGGTTCCATGCGGCGAACCGTCGGCGCGGAGGCCGGGGTGCGGCCTGGGTGTGCGATGCCCGTGTGCGAGCCTGCATCGTGAGTCCTCGGAGGGGAAGGAGCGGCGGGTCTGCGGCCGGCCGGAGACAAGGCCGTCGAGACCGGCGCCCCCGCGGCCGAGAATGAACAGGAAGTCTCCCTGAACTCTCCCGTACGCGCACAGCCCGCCCCCCACCGTGGAGAGGACGGGCCGTAGCGGCAGAACCCACAGGAAGCCTTCCTGAACGCGCGTCTACCGCGGCCGGAACGCTCCCGCACCAGCAAGCCGGAAGCGGCTCACTCCTCCCCCTCCAACTCCCCCTCCGTCTCCAGGAACGCCTCGCGGAGGGCCGCCAGGGTCTCCGCGTCCGGCTTTTCCCACATGCCTCGCGACTCCGCCTCCAGGAGGCGTTCGGCGATGCCGTGGAGGGCCCAGGGGTTGGCCTCCTGGAGGAAGGCGCGGTTCTCGGGGTCGAGGACGTAGGTCTGGGCGAGCTTGTCGTACATCCAGTCGGCCACGACGCCGGTGGTCGCGTCGTAGCCGAAGAGGTAGTCGACGGTGGCGGCGAGTTCGAAGGCGCCCTTGTAGCCGTGGCGGCGCATCGCCTCGATCCAGCGCGGGTTGACGACGCGGGCGCGGAAGACGCGGGACGTCTCCTCGACGAGGGAGCGGGTGCGGATCGTCTCCGGGCGGGTGGAGTCGCCGATGTACGCCTCCGGGGCGGTGCCCTTCAGCGCCTTCACGGTGGCGACCATGCCGCCGTGGTACTGGAAGTAGTCGTCGGAGTCGGCGATGTCGTGTTCGCGGGTGTCGGTGTTCTTCGCGGCGACGGCGATGCGCTTGTACGCGGTCTCCATCTCGTCGCGCGCCGGGCGGCCCTCCAGACCGCGGCCGTACGCGTAGCCGCCCCAGACGGTGTAGACCTCGGCGAGGTCGGCGTCGGTGCGCCAGTCGCGGGAGTCGATGAGCTGGAGCAGGCCCGCGCCGTAGGTGCCGGGGCGGGAGCCGAAGATGCGGGTGGTGGCGCGGCGTTCGTCGCCGTGGGCGGCGAGGTCGGCCTGGGCGTGGGCGCGGATGTAGTTGTCGGCGGCGGGCTCGTCCAGCCCGGCGGCGAGCCGTACCGCATCGTCCAGCAGGCCGATGACGTGCGGGAACGCGTCGCGGAAGAAGCCGGAGATGCGGAGGGTGACGTCGATGCGGGGGCGGCCCAACTCCGCCAGGGGGATCGGCTCCAGGCCGGTGACGCGGCGGGAGGCGTCGTCCCAGACGGGGCGGACGCCGAGCAGCGCGAGGGCCTCGGCGACGTCGTCACCGGAGGTGCGCATGGCGCTGGTGCCCCAGAGGGAGAGGCCGACGGAGGTGGGCCACTCGCCGTTGTCGGAGCGGTAGCGCTCCAGGAGGGAGTCGGCGAGCGCCTGGCCGGTCTCCCAGGCGAGGCGGGACGGGACGGCCTTCGGGTCGACGGAGTAGAAGTTGCGGCCGGTCGGCAGGACGTTGACGAGGCCGCGCAGCGGCGAGCCGGACGGGCCCGCCGGCACGAAGCCGCCGTTCAGAGCGTGGACGGCGTGGTCGATCTCGGCGGTGGTGCCGGCCAGGCGCGGGACGACCTCGCGGGCGGCGAAGTCCAGGATCGCGGCGACCTCGTCCGGCTGTCCGGCGGCCACCTCGGCGACGGCGGACGGCGCCCAGCCGGCGTCCTCCATCGCCTGGACCAGCGCCCGGGCGCGCTCCTCCGCCGCGTCGGCCGTGGTGCGGGTCGCGGCGGACTCGTCCAGGCCCAGCGCCTCCCGCAGCCCGGGCAGCGCGGACGTACCGCCCCAGATCTGGCGGGCGCGGAGGATCGCGAGGACGAGGTTGACGCGCGCCTCGCCCTGCGGCGCGGCGCCCAGGACGTGCAGACCGTCGCGGATCTGCGCGTCCTTGACCTCGCAGAGCCAGCCGTCGACGTGGAGCAGGAAGTCGTCGAAGCCGTCGTCGTCGGGGCGGGCCTCAAGGCCCAGGTCGTGGTCGAGCCTGGCGGCCTGGATGAGGGTCCAGATCTGCGCGCGGATCGCCGGGAGCTTCGCCGGGTCCATGGCGCTGATCTGCGCGTATTCGTCGAGGAGCTGTTCCAGGCGGGCGATGTCGCCGTACGAGTCGGCGCGCGCCATCGGCGGGACGAGGTGGTCGACGAGGGTGGCGTGGACGCGGCGCTTGGCCTGGGTGCCCTCGCCGGGGTCGTTGACGAGGAACGGGTAGACGAGGGGGAGATCGCCGAGGGCGGCGTCGGGGCCGCAGGCGGCGGAGAGGCCCGCGTTCTTGCCGGGCAGCCACTCCAGGTTGCCGTGCTTGCCGAGGTGGATCATGGCGTCGGCGCCGAAGCCGCCGTCGTCGGCACCGGCGGCGATCCAGCGGTAGGCGGCCAGGTAGTGGTGGGACGGCGGCAGATCGGGGTCGTGGTAGATCGCGATCGGGTTCTCGCCGAAGCCGCGCGGCGGCTGGATGAGGATCAGCAGATTGCCGCGGCGCAGGGCGGCGAGGACGATGTCGCCCTCCGGGTTGCGGGAGCGGTCGAGGAACATCTCGCCGGGCGGCGGGCCCCAGTGCTGCTCGACGGAGTCGCGCAGCTCCTGCGGGAGCGTGGCGTACCAGCGCTTGTAGTCGGCGGCGGGGATGCGGACGGGGTTCTTGGCCAGCTGTTCCTCGGTCAGCCACTCCTGGTCGTGGCCGCCCGCCTCGATGAGGGCGTAGATCAGCTCGTCGCCGTCACCGGACGCGAGCCCGGGGACCTCCTCGTCGCCGAAGTCGTAGCCCTCGTCGCGCAGGCGGCGCAGGAGGGCGACGGCGGAGGCGGGGGTGTCGAGGCCGACGGCGTTGCCGATGCGGGAGTGCTTGGTGGGGTACGCGGAGAGGACCAGCGCCAGCTTCTTGTCCTTCGCCGGGATGTGGCGCAGGCGGGCGTGGCGGACGGCGATCCCGGCGACGCGGGCGGCGCGCTCGGGGTCGGCGGCGTACGTCGGCAGGCCGTCCTCGTCGATCTCCTTGAAGGAGAACGGGACGGTGATCAGGCGGCCGTCGAACTCGGGGACGGCGATCTGGGTGGCGGCGTCCAGCGGCGAGAGGCCCTCGTCGTTCTCCTCCCAGGCGGCGCGGTTGCCGGTCAGGCAGAGCGCCTGGAGGATCGGCACGTCCAGGGCGGCGAGCGCGCCGGCGTCCCAGGACTCGTCGTCGCCGCCGGCGGACGCCTCGGCGGGCTTGGTGCCGCCCGCGGCGAGCACGGTGGTGATGATGGCGTCGGCCGGGCGCAGCGCGTCGATCAGCTCCGGCTCGGGCGCGCGCAGCGAGGCGACGAACAGCGGCAGCGGGCGGCCGCCGGCCTCCTCGATCTTGGTGCACAGCGCGTCGACGAAGCCGGTGTTGCCGCTCATGTGGTGGGCGCGGTAGTAGAGCACCGGGACGAGCGGGCCGTCGATGTCCTTACGGGCCGCGGGCCGCTCCAGCTCGCCCCAGGTCGGCGCGGGCTGCGGCGGTTCGAAGCCGTGGCCGGTCAGCAGGACGGTGTCGGAGAGGAAGCGGGCGAGGCGGCCGAGGTTCTCGGGGCCGCCGTGCGCGAGGTAGGCGTGCGCCTCGGCGGCGGTGCCGACCGGGACGGTGGAGGCCTCCATCAGCTGGGCGTCCGGGGCCTGTTCGCCGGTGAGGACGACGACGGGGCGGTGCTGGTCCTCGGCGAGGAGGAGGTTCAGGCCCTCCTCCCAGGCGCGGATGCCGCCGAGGAGACGGACCACGACGAGGTCGACGCCGTCGAGCAGCGCGGGGAGTTCGGCGAGGTCGAGGCGGGCCGGGTTGGCCAGCCGGAACGGCACGGGGCCGCCGGCGGCGCGGGCGCTGAGGAGATCGGTGTCGGAGGTCGACAGCAGCAGAAGCATGCGAGCGCAGAGCCTTCCTCGGGGTATCCGCGCCCCGGGTGGTTCGTTGGACGGCGGGAGTTCCTGACTCACCCGGCAGCTGCCGGGCTCACAGTGGCGGGACCGCGCCGGATTCGCACCGGGCTTCCTCCCTGAGAGCCGCCCCGCGGTCGGGGAAGCCCTCGTCGCCGTCTCCGGCGTCGGCGGGCCGGACGACCCGCCGAAGTGAATGGTAAGGGCTGGTCGGGAGGGTGGGGAGAGGGGACCGGGATCGATGTGCGGGTTGCCCGTACGGGATGTGCGGGTTACCCGTACGGGGAACGGGGCGGAACGGGGCCCGGGGCGCCGTCCGGGGTTCCCCTACGGGGCGCTCGGGGGCGCGCGGGGCGTGGCCGGTCTTCGCGGGGCGTCTGCGGTGTCCGTAGGGGCGGGGCCGTCCGGTGGGGCGGCTTCTGCGGTGGGTGGTGCTGCGGTTCCTGCGGTGGGTGGGTGGCAGCTCCTGCGGCGGGTGGGCGGCCCGGCTCGCCGCCGCTGCCCCGGGTGGTGCGGGCCCCTGCGGAGTGCCCGTACGGGATCGGCTTCCGGGGCCGGGCGGGGTGCGGCGCGGGGGCCCGGCGGGGTGTCCGTACCGGGGCGCGGGGGTGTGGCGCAGCACCCGGGGCGGGGCCCGGGCCACCGTCGCCTCCCGTGGCGCGTCGGTATGCTCGCGGCCATGCCGCCCTCCCCCTCGAACCGGCCCCGCGGGGCCCAGCCGCCGCTGCGCGAGCGCGGTGACGCCTGCCCGGGAGCACTGCGGCTGCACGCGGCCGCGGACGGCGCGCTGGCCCGCGTACGGGTGCCCGCCGGAGAGTTGACCGCGCGTCAGGCCGGTGCGCTGACGGACGCGGCGGAGCGGTTCGGGGACGGGCAGCTCTCCCTCACCTCACGCGGCAACGTGGAGCTGCGCGGCCTCGGCGACGGCTGCGGCGGCGACCTGGCCGCACTGCTGGCCGACGCCGGACTGCTGCCCTCCGTACGCCATGAACGCGTCCGCAACCTCATCGCCTCACCGCTCGCCGGAATCGACGGCAACACCCCCGGTGACGTGCGGCGGTGGGCCCGTGAGCTGGACGGACTGCTCTGCGGTCCGGAGTGGACGACCCGGCTTTCGGGCCGCTTCCTCTTCGTCCTGGACGACGGCCGGGGCGATGTCGCGGGCCTCGGCGGCGATGTGACCTTGGTCGCAGAGGCGACGGGAGCGGGCGGCGCGGGAGCGGAGTCCGTGGATCCGGAAGCCGTCGAGCCGGGAGGCGCGGAACCGGAGGCCCTGGTGCCGGAGGGCTCGGCACCGGGAGCGTCCGCGCTGCTCTTCCTCGGCGGGCCCGGCGGCCCCGGTGACGGCCCCGGCCCGGCCCTGCGGATCGCCGGCGCCGATGCCGCCCGCGCCGCGCTGGCTGCCGCCCGTGCCTTCCTCGACGCCGTCGAGGCGAGCGGCAGCGGCGCCTGGCGGTTCCGGGAGCTGCCGGGGGGCGCGGCGCCGAGCGCGCGCGCCGTCGGCGAGCGGCTGCGCGCCGCCGGGATCCCCGCCGCGTACGTCCCGTCCGCCGACGTTCCGGCCCGGCCGGAGCGCGGCGCCCCCGCCCCGGCGCCCGGCCTCGTCGAAGGCCCGGACGGACGCCGTGCGCTCAGCGTTCCGGCGCCGCTGGGGCGGCTGACCGGCGCGCAGTGGCGCCTCCTGGCCCGCGCCGCGGCCGACGGGGACGGCACGCTCCGGCTGACCCCGTGGCGCGGCGTCCTCGTCCCCGGGCTGACCGCACCGACGGCCGCCGCCCGGCTGCGCGAGTGCGCGGACGCGGGCCTGGTCACCGACCCGGAATCGCCCTGGTACCGGCTCGGCGCCTGCACCGGGCGCCCCGGCTGCGCCAAGTCCCTGACCGACGTACGGGCCGACGCGTCCGCCGTGGCCGCGGCCCTCGGGCGGGCCACCGCGCTGCCGGTGCAGTGGTCCGGCTGCGCCCGCCGCTGCGGCCATCCGCACGGCGCCTGGATCGACGTCCTGGCGACCGACGGCGGATACGACGTGAGCGTGGTCCGGCCGGGGGCGCCACCGGAGCCGCTCGCGGCGGGCGCCACCGTGCGGCAGGTGGCGGACGCCGTCGCGCCCCGGGTGCCGCCGGCGCCCCTGGGCACCGCACCGTGACCGCCACCGGGCGACGCGCCGGGCACCGGCCCCGTTAGCGCGCACCCCACCCCGATTCCGCACCCCGATTCAGCATCCGTTCCCCCACCCCATCACCGACCCACCACACCACCGAGGGCACCGTGTTCGACTACGAGAAGGACGGGGCGGCGATCTACCGCCAGTCCTTTGCCACCATCCGCGCCGAGGCGGACCTCGCGGGGCTGCCCGCCGACGTCAGCCGGGTCGCGGTCCGGATGATCCACGCCTGCGGCATGGTCGACCTCGTCCGCGACCTCGCCTTCTCACCCGGCGTGGTGGCGAGCGCGCGCGCCGCGCTGCGCGCCGGTGCGCCGATCCTGTGCGACGCGAACATGGTCGCCAGCGGCGTCACCCGTAAGCGGCTGCCCGCGGACAACGAGGTGGTGTGCACGCTCGCCGACCCGTCGGTGCCGGCGCTCGCCGCCGAGCTGGGCACCACCCGCAGCGCCGCGGCGCTGGAGCTGTGGCGGGACAAGCTGGACGGCGCGGTCGTCGCCGTCGGCAACGCCCCGACCGCCCTCTTCCGCCTCCTGGAAATGATCGAGGAGGGCGCGCCGCGGCCCGCCGCGGTGCTCGGCATACCCGTCGGCTTCATCGGCGCCGCGGAGTCCAAGGAGGCGCTGGCAGCGCACCCGTCGGGCCTGGAGCACCTGGTGGTGCGCGGGCGCCGCGGCGGCAGCGCCATGGCCGCGGCCGCCGTCAACGCCCTGGCGAGCGAGGAGGAATGAGCGTGCCCGAGCAGCAGTCCGCCGCCCGCATCCCCGGCCGCCTCTACGGTGTCGGGCTCGGCCCCGGCGACCCGTCCCTGATGACCGTGCGGGCCGTCGAGGTCATCGCCGAGGCCGATGTCGTGGCGTACCACAGCGCCCGCCACGGCCGGTCCATCGCCCGCGCCATCGCCGCCAAGCACCTGCGCGCCGACCACATCGAGGAGGCGCTGGTCTACCCGGTCACCACCGAGTCGACCGACCACCCCGGCGGCTACCGGGGCGCGCTCGACGACTTCTACGAGGAGGCCGCGGCCCGGCTCGCCGCGCACCTCGACGCGGGCCGCACCGTCGCCGTGATCTCCGAGGGCGACCCGCTCTTCTACGGCTCGTACCAGCACATGCACAAGCGCCTCGCGCACCGTTACCCGACCGAGGTCGTCCCCGGCGTGACCTCGATCAACGCGGCCGCCGCCCGGCTGGGCAGGCCCCTGGTGGAGGCCGACGAGGTGCTGACGGTGCTGCCCGGCACGCTCCCCGAGGAGGAGCTGACGGCGCGACTGGCGGCCACCGACTCCGCCGTCGTCATGAAGCTGGGCCGTACCTTCCCCGCCGTCCGCCGGGCCATGGAACGCGCGGGCCGGCTGCCGGAGGCGTGCTACGTCGAGCGCGCCACGATGGCGGGCGAGCGGACCGGGGCGCTGGCGGACGTCGAGGCCGGTTCCGTGCCGTACTTCGCGGTGGCGGTGGTGCCGAGCCGGGTCGCCGAACGGGATGTCCCCGAGAGCGCGTCCGGGGCGCGCGGGCAGGCGGCGCACGCCCCCGAGGACGTGCCCGAGAACGTGTCCGGGAACGTGTCCGGGAGCGCCCCCGAGGAGGCGTCAGGGGCGCCCGTCGAGACGGCGCACGCCCCCGACGCCGCGGCCGGTGACGCGCCCGGGGCCGTCTCCGGCGAGGTGGTCGTCGTCGGCACCGGACCGGCCGGACCGCTGTGGCTGACGCCGGAGTCGCGGGGCGCGCTGGCCGCCGCCGACGACCTCGTCGGCTACACCACCTACCTGGACCGGGTGCCGCACCGCCCCGGTCAGCTGCGGCACGGCTCCGACAACAAGGTCGAGTCCGAACGCGCCGAACTCGCCCTCGACCTGGCCCGCCGCGGCCGCCGGGTCGCGGTCGTCTCCGGCGGCGACCCGGGCGTCTTCGCGATGGCCACCGCCGTCCTGGAGGTCGCCGCCGAGGAGCGCTACCGGGCCGTGCCCGTACGGGTGCTGCCGGGTGTCACCGCCGCCAACGCCGCGGCGGCCAAGGCGGGCGCCCCGCTCGGCCACGACTACGCCGTCCTCTCCCTCTCCGACCGCCTCAAGCCCTGGGAGGTCATCGCCGAACGGCTGCGCGCCGCGGCCGCCGCCGACCTCGTCCTGGCGCTGTACAACCCGGGCTCCCGCAGCCGGACCTGGCAGGTCGGCAAGGCCCGTGACCTGCTGCTGGAACACCGTTCGCCGGACACCCCGGTCGTTCTGGGCCGCGATGTCGGCGGCCCGGAGGAGTCCGTCCGCACCGTCCGCCTCGCCGACCTCGACCCCGCCGAGGTCGACATGCGCACGATCTTGCTGATCGGCTCGTCGCAGACCCGGACGGCGCCGCGCGCGGACGGCACCCCCTCCGTGTGGACGCCGCGCCGCTACCCGGAGGGGTGAGTCCGGGTCCGGATCCGGGAGGTTTCGGGGTCGGGTGAGGGTGAACGCGGCGGGGGACGGGGGACGTTACGGACGAACGGCATCGCGGGGCGGCGCCCGGCGGCCCCCGGACACCCGTACGGGACTGCTCCCTTCGGGACGCTCCCCGCGAGGCCGGTCCGCCAAATTGACCGAACTGTCGGCTGTTGTCCACGGGCGGGTGGCACATTGTTGCTGTGCGCGCCCCACCCCGGAGCGGAGGTCATCGCCTCCGCCCCGGGGAAACCCCGCCCACGATGGGCGAACGGCGGGGTGTGCCCTTGCCATCACGGCGCAGAACAGATGAAGTCGGAGAACCATGACCAGGTCTCACTCATGAGCCGTCGCACACGGCGCCGCCGTACCCCGGCCACCCCCTGCCCGTCCTGCGGCGGCACCGACCTCCTCTGGGAGGACGAGGGCGTCTACGGCGGCGGCGAACTCCTGTGGTGGTGCGCCGACTGCCTCCACCAGTGGCATGCGAGCGACTACCCGCAGGCCGGGACGCCCGCGCCGGGCTCCGGCACGCCGCCCCCCGCCGGCCCGCCCCCGGGCACCGCACACGGCACGCCGGTGCCCGAGCAGGTCCCCCGGGCGTACGGGACGGCGCCGGTGATGGGGGCGCTCCCCGCTCCGGGTGCGCCGGGCGACGCCCCGTACACACCCGACCGGCCAACTGTCCCCGGTCAGGCGCCGGTTACGGATACCCCGGGCGTCGTCCATCCGTACGCTACGGGCCCGACTCCGCCGAACCCGTACGGGGAACCGCCCGCCGCCGTTCCGGGCCGGCCTCCGGCTCCGGCTCCGGCTCCGGGTACGCAGGGGGCTCACCCCTACGGGGAGGCCGGGGCCGGGGCGATCCCGAACCCGTACGCGGACGGGCCGGGCCAGGTACCGGGTGCGGGGTCGATTCCGGGGCCGGGTGTGGCTCCGGATGTGGCATCGGTTCCTGGGCCAGGCACAGCGCCGGACGTGGCCTCGGTTCCTGGGCCGAGCGCGCCCTCGGTGTCGGGGACGGGTGGGATCTCGGTGTCAGTGACGGGTGCGGCCTCGGTGTCGGGGACGGGTGCGGTTCCGGGGCAGGGTTCGGGTTCGGGCCCTGGGCAAGGGCAGGGACAGGGGCAGGGTTCGGCTCCGGGGCAGGGCTTGGGCCCGGGGCCGGGGCAGGGCATGGGGCCGGGGCCAGGCTTTGGCCCGGTAGCCGTGCAGGTCGCGGCGTCGGAGGCCGTTCCGGCGCAGGCCGTCCCGTATCTCCCGTTGCCGGGACCGGCGCAGGAGGCGCCCGTTGCGGAATCGGCCGTCCCGGGGGCGCCGCAAGCCGCCGAGGCGGCCTCGGGGGCCGCGCCCGCGCCACGCCCGGCGCTCCCTCCGGCCGTCCCGGATCCCACGCCGGCGCCGGAACCCCTGGCACCCGCGGCGCCGGAAGCCGCGCTCTCCCCCGCGGTCCCGGCGCTCCCCGGGCCGACCACGTCCCCGGAGACGTCGGCCCCGCGCACCGCCGCAGGCCCGTACCTCGCCCCGCCGGACCCGTCCGCCCGCCTGACCACGGCCGACGCCCCGGCGCCGCCCCCCGCACTGCCGGAACAGCCCCGTCCCATCGCACCGCCCGGCCACCCCGACCCGGCCGACACCACCGGGCAGATGGACACCGGGCAGGTGGACCTCGGGAAAGCGGGCCGGCCCACCGGAGCCGCCCGCCCCGCAGGACCTGACGGCATCGCAGTGCCTGACCACCTCTCAGGGCTCATCCGCCCGGGAGGCGCCGGCCACCTCGAAGGCACCGACCGGCCCGCAGGCGCCGACCGGTACCCCGCAGCCGGGGAAGGAACCTCCGTAGACAGGGAGGGGACCACCGCGGACGCCGAACGAGCCGCCACAGGGGCAGAACAGACCGCGGCGACGGGCTTGCCGCAGACAGCAGACGCGGCGCAGGCCACAGCAGTCTTGCCGCAGACAGCAGGCACGGCGCAGACCGCAGCAGGCTTGCCGCAGACAGCAGGCACGGAACAGCCCACGGCCGTCGCGGCGCAGGCCGCGGCGGGCGCGGAGCGAACCGCCCTCCCCGCCCTCGCGCCCTCCCCGTACGGTCTTCCCACCCCGCTTCCCGCCCCGTCCGCGAACGGCAGCACCTCGCTGCCGCTGCCCCCGCTCGCGCCCGTACCGGCGGACGGCGGCGGGGCGCCCCTGCCGGCCGGCGACCCGTCGTTCGGCGCCCCGCAGGCCACCGCCGCCGCCCCGTTGCCCGCCCCCGCCGGGCCCGCAGCGCCGCACCCGGAAGCGCCAACCGGTCCGCCGCAGACCACCACCGCCGCCCCCGCGGCGCCGCGCCCGGAGGCGCCGACCGGTCCGCCGCAGGCCGCCGAGGCGCCCGCCGGGCCGCAGCCGCCGGCCGGGCAGCCGCCCGTCGCGCCCCCGGCAACGGCCCAACCGCCGATCGGCCAACCGGCGACCGTCGCCGAACGCACCATGCACGCCGCCGGATTCCTCCCCCTGATGCCCTGCCCCGGCGCGTACGAGCCCTGGCCGTGCCGCTGCACGCAGTGCGGCCGGGAGGTAACCCCGACCTACCGTCAGGTCCGCGACGAGGCGTTCGCCTGCGCCTGCCGCGGTACGCGACGGCGCCGCCCGGCCCGCAAACGCTGACCGGGGGCGGCGCGCCCGTCAGCCCAGCCGCTCCCGCAGCCATGCGACCGCCTCCGCCGGCCCCGGCACCGTCGCCACCCCGACGGGCGCCGGGGGACGGGACACCAGCACGACGGGCACCCCGGCCTCGCGCGCGGCGGTCAGCTTGGGGGCGGTGGCGGCGGCCCCGCTGTCCTTGGTGACGAGGACGTCGATCCGGTGCGCCGCGAGCAGGGCGCGTTCCCCGTCGAGGGTGAACGGGCCGCGGTCGAGCAGCGTCTCCATCCGCGGCGGACGGGGCCCCTCGGGCGCGTCCACGGACCGTACGAGGAACCAGAGCGTGTCGAGGTGCGCGAAACGGGCGAGGCCCATGCGGCCGGTGGTGAGGAACACCCGGCGCCCGAGCCCGGGCAGCGCGGCGGCCGCCTCGTCCAGCGACGCGACCCGATGCCATACGTCGCCGGCCTGCGGCACCCAGCCGGGCCGCCGCAAGGCCAGCAGCGGCACCCCGGCGGCAGCGGCGGCCCGCGCCGCGTTCGCGCTCATCGCCTCGGCGAACGGATGCGTGGCATCGACCAGCACATCCACCGCATGCTCCCGCACCCAGCCCACCAGCCCCGCAACCCCGCCGAACCCCCCGACCCGCACCTCCCCCACAGGCAACCGAGGCGCCGCCACCCGCCCGGCCAACGACGACGTGACCCGCACGCCGCCGCCCGCGACCAACTCCCCGGCCAGCTCACGGGCCTCGGCGGTGCCACCGAGGATGAGGACGTGGCGGGGGCCCGAAGCGGCGAGGTCGGTCATCGGTCGAGGGTCCTTCGGGGTGATCGTGTGGCCTTGAGATTCTTCGGCGCCGGAACGCCTTGGAAGGCTACGGGAGGGTCCGCGCGCCCGTAGCGGACGCCTTACCTGTTACCTGCGATCTCCGAGGCGGCCGTCACTTCGACCAGTAGGGGTCGCGGAGGTCGGGGGTGTAGTCCGGGGCACCGTTGGGCGCCTTGGGGAACGAATCCCCCTCTTCGCCGGCGATATCACCACTGGGGCCGGACGACACCGCACCCACCCCGACGCTGATATACACATCGCCGGAACCGCCGACGTCGATTTTCGCGATACAGCCATCCGAAGCCTCGCTCAGAAGCGATGGCCTGCCATCGTCCTGCTCCTTGACCTCAAAACCTTTCTCCTCCCAGCGACGTGAAACGATCTTGAGGAGTTTCTTTTTCTTCCCTTGCGATATCTGCGTGCGCAGATGACGCTGCCGACTCACGTCCATCTCGCCACTCGCATCATTGGTGAACGAATTCCTGCGCTCCGACATGTGCGCGGGACCGTCACGCCACCGAAGGCGGGGGCTGACGTCCGCCAACGTGTCATCCAGCACGACATCAACCCGCTGAAGCGCCTTTTCCACAGTGGGATAAGAAGCATCTCCGCCACCCGTGACAAGTGAACAACCAGAAAAGGCTACGAAAGAAAGAGCCGAGGCCAGAGCCCCCCGCCAGACCTTACGAGAGAGCGTAAACCTCACCTCCCCACCTGGAGATATGCGGTCCATTATCTCGGCGCCCGGCATCACAACCCCCGATTCCCCGTTTCCGCACACTATGAGACAGCCGTTCACCCTAAGTGAGGGATGTAGGTGGCACCCTTGTGCGGCGTGATTCGGCCAGTGGCAGGCCGAAAGGGAGCGGCGGGCCCGTTCGGTGTCGGGCGTTCCGGGCGTACGGCGAGGGGCGGCTCGGTCGTGCGGCAAGGCGGACGTCGCCCGGGCCCGTGCCCGACCCGGCCGCGGCGGCGGACCGCCCGGCAGGGGAACATGGGCGGGCGGCTCTCGGTGCCGCGTACCGATGGGTCGGATGGCGAAAGGGCAGGTGGCGACGGTGGGTGCGTCCGGCGGGGATCCGGCGGGGCCGCAGGGCCGGGAGGCGTCGCAGGGCCGGGAGGCGTCGCAGCAGGCCGCGGCAGGCGGGCGCAGTGCTCAGCTCGCGCACACCGGGCTGCGGTCCGGGTGGACCACCGGGGCGTGCGCGACGGCGGCGGGTGCGGCGGCGTACACCGCGTTGCTGACCGGGGAGTTCCCGGACCCGGTGCGGATCGTGTTGCCCAAGGGGCACACGCCGTCGTTCGCGCTGGCCAAGGAGGAGTTGGCGGCGGACCGGTCGTGGGCGATGGCGGCGGTGGTGAAGGACGCGGGGGACGATCCGGATGTGACGCACGGGGCGCTGATCCGGGTGACGGTGCGGGAGCTGCCGGCCGGTTCAGGGGTGGTTTTCCGGGCGGGGCCCGGCGTCGGGACGGTCACCCGGCCGGGGCTGCCGCTGGACGTCGGCGAACCGGCGATCAACCCGGTGCCGCGGCAGCTGATCTCCGGGCATCTGGCCGAGGTGGCGGCGCGGCACGGCGGGCGCGGTGACGTCGAGGTCGAGGTGTCCGTCGATCACGGCGAGGAGATCGCGCGCAGCACCTGGAATCCGCGGCTGGGCATCCTCGGCGGGCTGTCGATCCTGGGGACGACCGGCGTGGTGGTGCCGTACTCCTGCTCGGCGTGGATCGACTCGATCCGGCGCGGGGTGGACGTGGCGCGCGCGGCGGGGCGGCGCCATGTGGCGGGCTGTACGGGGTCCACGTCGGAGAAGGTCGCGGTGGCGCTGCACGGGCTGCCCGAGGACGCGCTGCTGGACATGGGGGACTTCGCGGGCGCGGTGCTGAAGTACGTGCGGCGCCATCCGGTGGAGCGGCTGACGATCTGCGGCGGGTTCGCGAAGCTGTCGAAACTGGCGGCCGGGCACCTCGATCTGCATTCGGCGCGGTCGCAGGTGGACAAGGGGTTCCTCGCGGAGCTGGCCCGGCGCGGCGGTGCGGACGAGGCGCTGGCCACCGAGGTCGCGGGCGCCAACACCGGGCTCGGGGCGCTCCAGTTGTGCGCCGCCGCCGGAGTGCCGCTGGGCGATCTGGTGGCCGCCGCGGCCCGGGACGAGGCGCTGGCGGTGCTGCGGGGCGCGCCCGTCACCGTTGACGTGGTGTGCATCGACCGGGCCGGGCTGGTCGTGGGGCGGTCGGCGGCGCTTGGGCCGGGGCTTACGGGGGAGCCGGGGGCGTAGCGGCACGGTGGGCCGGGCGGTGGCGGTGTCCTCCACCGGCGCCCGGCCGGCGGGCTGCGCCCGGGGCGGCGTGCGGCGCGGCCGGAACAGGCCTCAGCCGGAACAGGTCGTCCGGCCGGAAAAGGCCGCTCGGCCAGACCAGATCGCTCGGCCGGAAAAGGCCGTTCCGCTAGAACGGACCGTTGCGCTAGAACAGGTCGTTCGCCGGCCAGTCGGTGATGTGGCGCACCACCGTCCACATGAGGTTGTCGAGATCGGTACGGATCGCGTCCAGATGTGCGTCGTCCCGGGAATTGGCGAGGACCGCCCAGCACTGATGGCCGCTGGTACGGACGAGAATCGAGGTGTTCCCGGGAAGGTCTCCGTCGTGCCAGCGGTTTCCCGCGGTATTGGTGATCCATCCCTTGGCGTATCCGGTCGGGTCGCCGGTGGGGGTGCGGGCGGTGGTCGGCGTGGACATCGTCGCGATGGATGCGGCCGACAGAATGTCCGGCTTATCGGTGAAGCCGTCCACCCGTACGAGGAATCGCAGCAATTCCGTCGGCGTGGCCAGCCAGCCGCCGTGTGAATCCATGCGCGAGACGCGGATGCCGTACGGGCTCACCGAACCCTGCTGGGTGTAGACGACCTCGTTGCTCCGCCGGTCGGCGAGGGTGTCACCGGCGATGTGCATATCGGTGATGCCGCAGGGCGTCAGGACGAGTTGGCGCACGGCGTTCTCGTAGAGCAGTCCGGTGATGGTCTCGATCACGCGCCCGAGCAGGCAGTATCCGAAGTTGAGGTATTCGAAGGTCGTGCCCGGGGTGTGGCTCAGCGGCGCGTTGAGGGCGCCCGTCGCGTCGTGGCCGAGCATCCAGTCGATCAGCTGACGTTGGGTCAGTCCGAGGTGGTCGAACATGGGGTCCTGCGAGCGCGCCCAGCCGCTGGTGTGCTCCAAGAGGTCCTGGATGCGGATGTGATCGATGTTGGTGCCGTAGGGCTGTGTCCCGTAGGTGGTGCCGAGGATGCCGCCGGTGCCGAAGACCCGGTCGTTCATGGTGAGGCGGCCCTGTTCGATCAGCCGGAAGATCGCGACGGCGGTGATCGGCTTGGAGACACTGGCGATACGGAAGAGATTTCCGGTGGTCACGGGGGCGTTGGTGGCCGGGTCGGCCACGCCGTACGCCCGGGCGAAGATCAGCCGTTCGGAGTCGGTCATGGCGAGGGAGAGACCCGGCACGCGGTGCGTGGTCATGAACGTGTTCGCCGTCTGCCGGATGAATTTCTCGTCGTCGTCGGAGAGATACGGTTTCTGCCAGATGCCGGCGTAAAACGTCTGGCCGCCCGCGGTATGGCCGTTGATTTTCTGGAGCCGGTAGCCGCGCGCGACGAGAGCGTCGAAGGCGGATTGGTAGTCGGCCGAGGAAAGGCCGTGCCGGGCCTGCCAGGTCACCGGGGCTCCTTTTACCCAGATCGCCGCATAGCGCGTGTCACCCGACACCTCGTATCCGTTGACGCGCCACAGGATGTATCCCTGCCCGGTCAGGCGGGTGAATTCCGTCTGGAATTCGGCGGAGGTCAGGCCGTGGCGTGCGACCCAGCCGGGAACGGGCGACTGGTCCCAGACCGCGGCGAACCGCACTTGACCGCCGTCGAGATAGCAGGAGAGGTCGACCGGCCGGAATCCCCGTGCCGTGTGCTCGTCGATCGCGGTTTGGTACTGCTCCGGTGTCATACCGTGCCGGGCTTCGAAAGCGGTACCCGGGATCTTCTGCCACAAGGAGGCGAAGCGTGGCCGGCCTCCTCTGTCGCAGCCGCTCACGGATATGGGGCGGTATCCCTGAGCCGGCAGCGTCTGGAAGAGATTGTTGTGGTCCTGGCTGGTCAGTCCGTGCCGGGCGACCCACGCCGGTCCCTGCGACTGTTCCCATACCGTGGCGTAGTGGTCCACGCCGTTGATGCTGTACCCATTGACGTCAAGAAGGCGGAAACCCTGACCCACGAGCGAATCGAATTCGGGCTGATATTGAGCGAGGGTCAGGTTGTGCCGTGCCTGCCATGCGGGATTCATGGTGTCGCCTCACCGTTCGGCGCACTTCATCATGCGGCGCACCGCTTCGCGCATTCAGGGAGCGGGCGCCGGAAAGCGCTCTGTGAGCGTAGAGCGATCCGCTGAACCGCTCCGCTGTCGCCATCCCGTGTCATGCCAGGCCGCGCCGTGGGCACTCGTCAACCGTTGACGGCCGGAAGGCGGAATACCAGGAAGGCGAGGGCGACGGCCAGCGGTCAGCTCCTGGTGGTCGGAACTTCTTCTGGGTCCTTGCGCAGTCACCCCCGGACATCCGAATAAGACATCCGAATGAGCGGCGCGCGACAGCTCTATGGGAACCGACAGCGGTAAAGCAATGCCGCGTGGGTCACTCATCACGCGCACTCATCACACTTCACCTACCAGCGTGTTCCCCGCCGGTGAATGATCGCAACCGGCGCGATCCGCCCGAACGTGCCGGACCAGCGAGCCGGACCAACGGGGAGCGCGCGGCCGCCGGGACAGCCCCTAGTTCGCGCCCCACGCGCCCCCGCAGCCGTCCGCCGGGCGGTCGCGGTCCGACGAGTACAGGAAGCTGTCGCCGAACTGCTCCGCGGCCAGGGTGCGGCCGACGATGATGACGGCGGTGCGGACCACGCCCGCGGCCTTCACCTGGTCGGCGATGTCGGCGAGGGTGCCGCGCAGGACGAGTTCGTCGGGGCGGGAGGCGAGGGCCACCACGGCGGCGGGGCAGTCGGCGCCGTAGTGGGGCAGCAGCTCGGCGACGACGCGGTCGGCGTACCGGGCGGCGAGGTGCAGGACGAGGAGGGCGCCGCTGCGTCCCAGGGTGGCGAGGTCCTCGCCCTCGGGCATGGCGGTGGCCCGCTCGGCGACCCGGGTGAGGATCACGGTCTGACCGACCGTCGGGACCGTCAGCTCGCGCTTGAGGGCGGCGGCCGCGGCGGCGAACGCCGGGACGCCGGGGACCACTTCGTACGGCACGCCCGCCGCGTCGAGGCGGCGCATCTGCTCGGCGACGGCGCTGAAGACGGACGGGTCGCCGGAGTGCAGCCGGGCCACGTCGTGGCCCTCCTCGTGGGCGCGGATCAGCTCCGCGGTGATGGTGTCCAGGTCGAGCCGGGCGGTGTCGATCAGCCGGGCGCCGGGCGGGCACCCGTCGAGCAGTTCGCGCGGCACCAGGCTGCCCGCGTACAGGCACACCCCGCAGGCGGCGAGGGTACGGGCACCGCGCACGGTGATCAGGTCGGCGGCGCCGGGGCCCGCGCCGATGAAGTGGACGGTCATCGTTCCTCGTTCTCCGGGGAGGTGGGGGTGGGGTCGGCGGCCCCGGGGGTGGCTTCCCCGGGGGAAGTGGGGGCGGCTTCCCCGGAGGGCCCGGCCGCGGCCTCGTCCCCCGGGTGCGCCGGTTTGACCGCCGCCCACTGGGTCACCGGCATCGCCTGCCGCCAGCCCGTGAAGCCGCCGACGGGCACGGCGTGGGAGACGGCGAGGCGTACCAGGTCGCCGCCGTGGCGCCGGTACCACTCCGTCAGCAGCGCCTCGGACTCCAGCGTCACGGTGTTCGCGACGAGGCGGCCGCCCGGGGGCAGCGCCGCCCAGCAGGCGTCGAGCAGACCGGGGGCGGTGAGCCCGCCGCCGATGAAGACCGCGTCGGGGACCGGCAGCCCGGCCAGCGCGTCGGGCGCCGCGCCCCGCACCACCCGCAGCGCCGGTACGCCGAGGGTGTCCGCGTTCCGGGCGATGCGGGCGGCGCGGGCGGCGGACCGTTCGACGGTGACGGCGCGGCAGGCGGGGTGGGCGCGCAGCCACTCGATCGCGATCGAACCGGAGCCGCCGCCGATGTCCCAGAGGAGTTCGCCGGGCTCCGGGGCGAGCGCGGCGAGCGTCGCGGCCCGTACGTGGCGCTTGGTGAGCTGCCCGTCGTGGTCGTACGCCTCGTCGGGCAGCCCGGGGACGACCGGCAGCCGGACGGCGCCCGGGGCGCGGACGCACTCCACGGCGACGACGTTCAGCGGGTCGCCGGGCGGACGCGCCCAGGTGGCGGCGGTGCCGTCGGTCTGCGCCTCGGCGGGGCCGCCCAGCTGCTCCAGCACCCGCATCCGGGACGGGCCGAACCCGCGCTCCCGCAGCGCCTCGGCGATCCGCGCGGGGGTGTCCGCGCCGGACGACAGGACCAGCACCCGGCGCCCGTGGTGCAGCGCCCGCGCCAGGCCCGCCACCGGGCGCCCCACCAGCGAGACGACCTCGGTGTCGGCCACCGGCCAGCCGAGCCGGGCGCAGGCGTACGCGACGGACGAGGGGTGCGGCAGGACCCGCAGCCGGGGGCGGGGCGCCCCGGGGGCGTCGGGGAGGGCGGCCAGCACCTCGGTCAGGGTCCGGCCGATGCCGTGGAACATCGGGTCGCCGCTGGCCAGCACGGTCAGGCCGCGGCCGGCGTGGGCGGCGATCAGGCCCGGTACGGCGGGGCGCAGCGGCGACGGCCAGGCGACGCGTTCACCGGCGCACTCCGGGGGCAGCAGATCGAGCTGGCGCGCGCCGCCGAGCAGGACCCCGGCGGCGCGCAGCGCCTCGCGGGAGGCGGGGGCCAGCCCGTCCCAGCCGTCGGCACCGATGCCGACGACGGTGAGCTGGGGCGGGGCGGGTGAGGGGAGCGGTGAAGGGGGTGCCAGGGGGGTCACTGCCGAGTACCTCGGACCTCGGAAGCCGCCGTGCGGCCGGTGGGAAGGGGGACGGCCGGGCGGCCGGGGACGTCCCCGCACTCTACTGAGCGGGCGCTGCGGGGGCGGCGTGGGGGAGGTGCGGGGCCGGCCCGCGGGCGTCGGCCGGCCCATCCGCACTTATTGCCTAGCATGTGCAATAACAAGTAATCCGCAGAAGATGCGAGCGAGGAGGGCGGGCCGTGGGTTCACCCGTGGTGCTGGGGATCGAGTCGTCCTGCGACGAGACGGGCGCCGGACTGGTGCGGGACGGGCGCCTCCTCGGGCACGCGCTCGCGTCGAGCATGGACGAGCACGCCCGGTACGGCGGCGTCGTACCGGAGATCGCGGCGCGCGCCCATGTGCACGCGCTGCTGCCCGTCGTCCACCGCGCCCTCGACGACGCCGGGCTGCGGATGGCGGACATCGGCGCGGTCGCGGTGACCTGCGGACCAGGGCTGTCCGGGGCGCTCCAGGTGGGGCTGGCCGGGGCGAAGAGCCTCGCGTACGCGCTCGGGGTGCCGCTGCACGGAGTGCACCACCTGGCGGGGCATGTCGCGGCCGACACCCTGGAGCACGGGCCGCTGCCCGACCCCTGTGTCGTCCTCATCGTCTCCGGCGGCCACACCTCGCTGCTGCTCGTCCGCGATCTGGCGCGCGATCCGATCGTCCACCTCGGGGACACCGTGGACGACGCGGCGGGCGAATGCTTCGACAAGGTCGCGCGCGTCTTCGGGCTGCCGTACCCCGGCGGGCCCGCCATCGACCGGGCGGCGCGCGCGGGGGATCCGCGCGCCGTCCCCTTCCCGAGGCCGCTCACCTCCGGCGACCCGCGCACCCGTTACGCGTTCTCCTTCTCCGGGCTGAAGACCGCCGCGGCGCGCTGGGCCGAGCGGGAGCGCGCGGCGGGCCGGGAGCTGCCGCTCGCCGACGGCGCCGCCTCGCTCCAGGAGGCGGTCGCCGACGTGCTGACCCGTAAGGCGGTGGCCGCCTGCGCCGCGCACGGCGTCGGGACGCTGGTGGTGGTCGGCGGGGTGGCCGCCAACTCCCGGGTGCGGGCGCTCGCCGAGGAGCGGTGCGCGGCGGCCGGGATCGCCCTGCGGGTGCCGCCGCTGCGGCTGTGCACGGACAACGGCGCGATGATCGCCGCCGTCGGCGACCTGCTGGTCCGCGCGGGCGCCGCACCGGCCCCGGCGGACGTCTCCATCGACCCGTCGGCGCCCCTGGAGTACGCGGCGCTGCATCCGGTGGCGGGCCGGACGGGGCGCGTGGCCTGACGGGGGCGGGGGACGGACGGGCGGGGGACAGCCAACGGGAGGGGACCAGCTACCGGGCGGAGGGCACAGCGGGCAGGCGGCAGAGGACGGAAGGCAGAAGGGCAGCTGACGGGCCATCGAACCCCGCGGTGCCGGTGGCCGCGCGGCCGCCGGCGTACGCCATCGGCGCCAGGCCCCCACTCCGTCCCGTCCCCGATCTGACGCGACCTCACCGCACCGGCGCCCCCGGGTTACCCCTGAACCGTCCCTTAGGTGACCGGGCCGGAGCCGCGCCTCCCTGACGCGCCATCAGGCGACCGGACCGGCGTCGCCCTCCCTGACACCCCATCACCCGATATATCCAGACTGCTCCAGGACCTGTTCCCGTGAGACGTACCAGGTGGCGGGTGCGGGGCAAGCTCCGGCCCCCCGTCGAGGGTTGCCGGATCGGACCGAGCGGATAAAGTGCAGAAGATCTTCCGCTTCCGCCCGCGCCGCGCACCGGCCCGCGCCCACCGCGCCCCGGAGCCCGTGCGGTCGGCCGGACGGCCCGTCAGGACCGTTTCCGCGCTCCTGCCCGGCCCCTCCCCCGTACCGCCGCCGCCATCGCTCCGAGGACCAGCCCGATGTCACCCCACATACCCTCCCGCCGTCGGGCAGAGTCTTCGCCGCTCGGTGCCGCGCTGCTCACCCTGGTGGCCACGCTCCTGCTCACCGGCGCCCTGTGTCTGTGGGCCGTCCTCGCCGCCCCGGAGACCGTCCGCACCGCGCTGGCCTGGGGCGGCGGCCTCGCGGCCGTGGCGCTGAGCGGATCGCTGTCCGCCGCCGTGTACGGGCTGCGGCAGGCCCGCGCGCACCGCGAGCGCGTCGAGGCGGTCCGCGCCGAGGCGGAGCGGCTCGCCGACGAGACGCTGCCCGCGGTCGTCGCGCAGCTGCGCGCGGGCTCCTCCGCCGACACCGCGCTCAGCCGGGTACCGCTGCCCACCACCCCCGCCCACCAGCGCATCGTCCGCAGTCTGGCCGAGGAGGTCGGCCGCGGGGAGCGGATGCGCGCCGCCGCGATGTCCGCCTGCGCGAACGCCGCCGGACGCGTCCAGGCGCTGTCCACCAGCATGCTCGCCGACCTGCGCGAGATGGAGCACCGGCACGGCGAGGAGGTCCTGGGCGACCTGCTGAAGCTGGACCACTCCACGGCGCAGGCCGGGCGCCTCGCCGACTCCATCGCGGTGCTCACCGGCGCCCGCTCGGGCCGCCGCTGGAACAAGCCGATCTCGATGGAGAGCGTGCTGCGCGGCGCCATGGGCCGGATCAGCGCCTACCGCCGGGTGCAGCTGCACAACAGCAGCACCCTCGCGGTCGCCGGGCACGCGGCCGAGGGCATCATGCACGCGCTCGCCGAGATCATGGACAACGCGACGTCCTTCTCCCCGCCGTCGTCCGCCGTCCACGTCTACGTCGAGGAGACGCAGGCCGGTGTCGTCGTCAGCGTCGAGGACAGCGGTCTGGTGATGGGCGAGACGGCGCTGCGCCGCGCCGAGGCCGCCGTCTCCGCCGACTCCCTGGACCTGATGTCGCTGTCCGGTACCCGCCTCGGCCTCGCCGTCGTCGGCTGCCTGGCCCGCAAGCACGGGCTGAACGTGTCGTTCCGCCCGTCGGCGCGCGGCGGCACCAGCGTCGTGGTGCTCATCCCGCAGCAGCTGGTCACCGAGGGCCGGCCGGTGGCGCGCGAGCCGGAGCGGCCGGTCGTGCCGGACACCGTGGAGTCGCTGACCCGCCAGGACGGGCCGCGCCACGCCTCGCGCCGCACGCCCTCGGAGTCCGCGCCGCGGCACGCCGCCCACCGGGACCCGGCCGAGCCGGTCGCCCCGCTCGCGCCGTTCCCGCCGGAGCCGTCCGAGGCGGCGCAGCCGCCGGCCGCGCCCGAGGTGCCCGCGCCGCGGACCGTGATCCCGCCGCAGCAGGGCCGCCGGCCGGCCGCGCCCGCACCGGAGTTCGGCGAGAGCGGACTGCCCAGGCGCCGCCGCGGCCAGACGCTGGCCGCCTCGTCGGGCACCGGCGCCCCGGCGCCGAAGCCCGCGCCCCGGCCCGCCGCGCCGCGCCCGGCCCGCTCCCGCGAGGAGGCGGCGGAGCGGTTCCGCACCTTCCGCCGCGCCGTCGGCCGCGGCCCCGGCGCCGCCGGCACACCCGATCCTTCGCAGACCCCCACCCCCGCTCCCCCGGAGGACGAGACCCGATGACGAACACGACCGATCACAGCCTCGACTGGATGCTGGAGAACCTGCTCCAGAAGACCCCGGGCGCCCGCCACGCCCTGGTGCTCTCCCGCGACGGCCTGAAGCTGTGCCACTCCCCGGGGCTGACCGTCGACCAGGCCGACCAGCTGGCCGCCATCGCCTCGGGCATCCAGAGCCTGTCGCACGGCGCGTCCGTGGAGTTCGGCGACGGCACCGGCGGCGTCCGCCAGGCGATGACGGAGTTCCACGGCGGCATCCTCTTCATCGTCGAGGCCGGGCACGGCGCCCACCTGGCCCTGCTGGCCGTCGAGGACGCCGACGTCGGCCTGATCGGCTTCAACATGAACGAACTGGTCGAGCAGATCGGCGAGTACCTCCAGGCGGCGCCGCGCGGTGAGGGCGGCGGCCGGACGCTCAGCCCGGGGCAGCAGGCATGAAGCGGCTCGGTCCCGACGACGATCCGGACCGGCTCTACACCGTCACCGGGGGCCGCAGCCGCGCCGCCGACGACCTCAACCTCGACCTGGTCACCCTGATCGTCAGCGAATGCGACCCGGCGCCCGGCATGCAGTCGGAGCACGCCCGGATCCTGTCCATGTGCCGCCACCCGATGGCCGTCGTGGAGGTCTCGGCGGAGCTGCGGATGCCGGTGAGCGTCGTGCGGATCCTGCTGTCGGACCTGCTCGACAGCGGCAAGGTGACGGCCCGCCACCCCCGGCCCGTCACCGCGGCCCACCTTCCCGACACCGACCTGCTGAAGGAGGTGCTCGATGCACTCCACCGCCTCTGACCGGGGCCCCGGAGCCGCACCGGCGCCCGACGCCCACGCCGCCCCGTCCCGCGCCCCGCTGCGGGACACCGCGGACAACGGCCTGAAAATCGTCATCGTCGGCGGCTTCGGCGTCGGCAAGACCACCATGGTCCGGTCGGTCAGCGAGATCCGTCCGCTGAGCACCGAGGAGACCATGACCCGGGCGGGCGTCGGCGTCGACGACCCGTCCGGCGTGGAGACCAAGTCCACGACGACGGTCGCCTTCGACTTCGGCCGCATCAGCATCAACGACAAGACGGTGCTGTACCTGTTCGGCGCCCCCGGCCAGGAACGTTTCTGGTTCCTGTGGGACCGGCTGTTCGCCGGGACGCTGGGCGCCGTGGTGCTCGTCGACACCCGCCGCCTGGACGACTCCTGGTACGCGATCGACCGGCTGGAGGCGCACGGCATGCCGTTCATCGTCGCGGTGAACGACTTCGGCGGCCCGCACCACACCCTGGAGCAGGTCCGCGACGCGCTGGACCTGGCGCCGGAGATCCCGCTGGTGGCCTGCGACGCCCGCGACCGGCAGTCCAGCAAGTCCGTGCTGATCTCGCTGGCCAACCACCTCTACTCCCTGTCCGCCCCTCACGAGAGGGTGAAGACCGCCCCGTGACCGAGCAGTTCCCCCCGCCCGGCTGCCCCGCGCACGCCCCGTCCGCCCACCCCTCCGGTGCCGTCCGGCTCTACGGCGAGGGGCTCAGCGGCGACCCGGCGCGGCTCTACCGTGAGCTGCGGCGCGAGCACGGGCCGGTCGCGCCGGTCCTGCTGGACGGCGACATCCCCGCCTGGTTCGTCCTCGGCTACCGCGAGGTGCACCAGGTGACGTCCAACAACGAGCTGTTCCAGCGCGACTCGCGGCGCTGGCACGCCTGGGAGTCGATCCCCGCCGACTGGTCGCTGATGCCGTTCGTCGGCTACCAGCCGTCGGTGATGTTCGCGGAGGGCGCCGAGCACCGCCGCCGCTCCGGGGCGATCAGCGACGCGCTGCTCGCCATCGACCAGTTCGAGCTGCGGCAGATCTGCGAGCGGCTCGCGGACGGGCTGATCGACGCGTTCGCCGGCAGCGGCGAGGCCGACCTGATGGCCGACTACGCGCTGCGGCTGCCGCTGCTCGTCGTCACCGAACTGTTCGGCATCGACCCGACGGAGGTGCCGCAGCTGGTCCACGACATCTCCGAATCGCTGGACGAGGGCCCCGGCGCGATCGACGCGCACCAGCGGGTCGCCGCCCGGATGGCCCGCCTGGTGCACGCGCGCAAGGAGCGGCCCGCCGCCGACGTGCCGTCCCGGCTGCTGGCCCACCACGCGAAGCTGGCCGAGGAGGAGGTGGTCATCGATCTGCTGGTGGTGATGGCCGCCGCCCAGCAGCCGACCGCCAACTGGATCGGCAACACCCTGCGGCTGATGCTGACCGACGACCGCTTCGCGGTGTCGCTCTCCGGCGGGCGGCGCAGCGTCGGCCAGGCGCTCAACGAGGTGCTGTGGCAGGACACCCCGACGCAGAACTACATCGGCCGCTGGGCCGCCCGCGACACCCAGCTGGGCGGGCGGCGGATCCGCGCCGGTGACCTGCTGGTCATGGGCCTGGCCGCCGCCAACAACGATCCGCAGGTCAGCCCGGACTTCACCACGGCCGGTACGGACAGCAACCAGGCCCATATGTCGTTCAGCCACGGCGAGCACGCCTGCCCCTACCCGGCCCCCGAGATCGCCGAGGTCATCGCGCAGGCGGCGGTCGAGGTGCTGCTCGACCGGCTGCCGGACGTGGTGCTGGCGGTGCCCGCCGCGGACCTGGTGTGGCATCCGTCGCTGTGGATGCGCGGACTGACCGCGCTGCCGGTGGAGTTCACCCCGTCGTACGCGCCGCGGTGAAGCGGACCGGCAACGCGTCCAGGCCCCGGGTGAAGATGCCCTCTTCGCGCGGGGCCGCGCCGTCCGCGAGCGCGAGGTCGGGCAGCGCGTCCAGCAGCAGGTTGACGCCGGTCTCGACCTCCGCCTTGGCCAGCAGCGCACCGACGCAGAAGTGCCGGCCGAGCGCGAACGACAGATGGTCGGCGGCGGCGGAGAACGCCGTGGTGGCCGCCAGGTCGGTGCGGTGGATGTCGAACGTGTCGGGGTCGGCGTAGCGGCGTTCGTCGCGTCCGGCGGCGCCGATCAGGCAGGTCACGGTGGCGCCGGCGGGGATCGTGCCGCCGGCGATCGCCACGTCCTCCGACGGCTGACGCATGATCATGTGGACCGGCGGGGTGTACCGCAGGGTCTCCGCGAAGGCGGGCGCGATCAGCGACCGGTCGGCGCGCACCGCGGCCAGCTGCTCCGGGTGGCGCAGCAGGTTGTACATCAGCGCGGAGAGCGCCTTGTCGGTGGTCTCGCCGCCGGCGGTGAGCAGCAGCGAGCAGAACGCCTTGATGTCCTCGTCGCTCATCTGCGTCCCGTCGATCTCCGCGGCGCAGAGCGTGGAGAGCAGGTCGTCGCCCGGGTTCGCGCGCCGCTCGCGGATGACCGGGAGCAGGTAGGCGGCGAACTCCTCGCGGGTGCGCAGCCCGGCGGCGGCGACGTCGGGGTCCTGGGCGAGGTTGCCGAGGAAGCCCATGATCGCGGTGTACCAGCGGTGGAAGCGGTCGTGGTCGGCGCGGTCGAGGCCGAGCATGTCGACGATGACGTTGATGGGGAAGCGGGTCGCGAACTGCGCGACGAGGTCGGCGCCGCCGTCGCCCCGGAAGGCGTCTATCAGTTCGCGGGCGTTGCGCTCGATGACCGGTAGGAACGCGCTCTCCAGGGTCTTGCCGCGGAAGGCGGGGGCGACCAGCGCGCGGCGGACGGCGTGCTCGCGGCCGCTCATCTGGAGGATGGTGCGGCCGTGCACCGGCTCCAGCTGCCAGTCGTAGTTCTCGGTGGTGAACACCGGGTCCTTGAAGGCGCGTTCGACGTCCTCGTAGCGGGAGAGGACGTAGCTGTCGGTGGCCTGGTGGTGGATCAGCGGGAAGTCGTCGCGCAGCACGCGGTAGGCGCGGTGCGGGTCCGCGTGGAACTCGGGCGACAGGATGTCCGGCGGCACTGCTCGGCTCACGGGCACGGCACTCCTCGGTAGGTGTAGACGACACGTAATGGGGTGCGGAGGTTCCCGCGCGTCCGGCGGTCACCCCCTGCCCCCACGCGGGGCCACAGGCACACCAAAGATCGTCTTGGACCGGCCACTTATCAAGAGCTTCCCCACCCCGCCCTCACCACAAGCGGACCGCTCCACTCCTCTCGCGCGACGCGACGAATCCCCTCCTTCACCCATCTGACCTGCAATTTTACCCATTCCTGACGGAGCGGACCGCGCCACCACCCGCCCTTTTGGACCTTCCACCGAACTCTGCACCGCCCCCTTCCACGGCGTCACACGTCACAGTGGCACAACGTGCCATCCAGGCGTACGGTGGAACTCGTAAGTCACCCACCCGGAAATCCACGGGCCCGCACCGGACCACGCAGGGACGCCATCGGGGACGAAGGAAGACGAAGGAGAAGCACCATGAACCGCTACGAAGGACGCCGCGCGCTGGTCACCGGCGGCGGCTCCGGCATCGGCCAGGCCACCGTGCTGCGGATGCTCGCCGAGGGCGGCGCCGTCGTCGCCGCCGATGTGAGCGAGGACGGACTGCGCGACACCGTCGCCAAGGCGGGCGCACACGCCGGCCGGCTCACCACGCAGATCATGGACATCGCCGACGAGGCCTCGGTCCGCGAAGGCGTCGCCGCCGCCACCGCCGCGCTCGGCGGCCTCGACGTCCTGGTCAACGCGGCGGGCATCCTGCGCTCCTCGCACACCCACGAGACCTCGCTGGCGTCCTTCACCAAGATCCTCCAGGTCAACCTGGTCGGCACCTTCCTGGTGATCCGCGAGGCGCTGCCCGCGCTGCGCGCCGGCCACGGTCCCGCCGTCGTCAACTTCAGCTCCACCTCGGCGCAGTTCGCGCACCCGTACATGGCGGCGTACGCGGCGAGCAAGGGCGGCATCCAGTCCATGACGCACGCGCTGGCGAGCGAGTACGCGAAGGACGGCATCCGCTTCACCGCCGTCCAGCCCGGCTCCATCTCGTCCGGGATGACGGACGCCAGCGGCGCCAGCAGGCAGAGCGCCGGGCCCGGGCTGCCCGCCGACGCCGACATGAGCCTCTTCGCCAAGCTCTCCCCGGCGCTGGGCGAGGGCTTCGCCGGGCCGGAGACCGTCGCCTCCGTCGTCGCGATGCTCGCCTCCGAGGACGGCGCGTTCGTCACCGGCACCGAGATCCGCATCGACGGCGGGACGCACTTCTGACCGCCCCCACCTGGCACGACGTGCCGGGGCGCCGGGCCAGGCCGGTCCGGCGCCCCGTGTCTAAGGTGGTCCGGTGAACCTCACCGAACGCCGTAAGGCCGCCACCCAGTTGGAGATCGCCCGCGCCGCCGCGTCGCTGTTCGCGAAGGACGGCTCGGACGGCACCACCGCCGAGGCCATCGCCGACCGCGCCGGGGTCAGCCTGCGGACGTTCTACCGCTACTTCCGCACCAAGCAGGAGGCGGTCGCCCCGCTGCTCTCCTTCGGCGCCCGCCGCTGGCAGGAGTTGCTGGCCGCGGTGCCGAAGGACGTCGCCCTGCCGGACGCGCTGGAGCGGGCCGCCGTACAGTCGATGGCGGACGAGGAGACCGCGACCGCCGAATCCCTGGGCTGGACCCGCGGCCTGCTGCGCGCCGCCGCCGGCGACCCGGCGCTCGGCGCGGTCTGGGCCCGCGTCAACCACGACTCCGAACAGCGCCTCGCCCCGCTGCTCGCCGAGCGCACCGGCGCCGCCCCCGACTCTCTCGACGTCCGCCTCGCCGCCGCCGCCGCGACCGCCGCGATCCGCGTCGCCGTCGAGACCTGGGCGCTCAGCGACACCCCGACCGCCGAGGCGACACCCGTCGCGGAGCTGGCCGCGCGGGCGATGCGGACGATGACGGCGGGGCTGCGGGCCTGAGCCCGTACACGACGGCGGGGCTGCGGGCCTGAGCCCGTACACGTCGGCCGGGCCGCGGACCGCCTGACGTCAGGGCGCGGGGTCCGCCGCGCGGGGAGGTCGCCGCTCCGGCGTCCCGCGAGCCGGAGACCGTGCGTGGCGGCGCGGGCGGAAACGGAGCGCTTCAGTCCGGACAGAGGCCCACGGGACCAACGCTCTGACCTGCGGTTTTACGCCGTTGGACGGGAATGACAACGGTCACCGATGCAGCCTTTGAAAGACCGGAAAAAGTGCGCTTTGCTGCGCATGAACGGCCCAGGACGACGCCCCAGGAAGGAGCACGCCTTGAGCGAGCACGCCCACGACCATGCCCACGGCCACGGCCCCGGCGGACACAGCCACGCCCACGCCGTCTCGCCGGACGCGGACCGCCGCTGGCTGCGCGCCGCGCTCGTGCTGATCTGCGCGTTCATGGCGGTCGAGGTGGTCATCGGCGTCGTCGCCCGCTCGCTGGCGCTGCTCTCCGACGCGGCGCACATGCTGACCGACGCGGCGTCGATCGTGCTCGCGCTGGTCGCCATGCGGCTCGCCGCCCGGCCCGCCCGCGGCGGCTACACCTACGGCCTCAAGCGCGCCGAGATCCTCTCCGCCCAGGCCAACGGCATCACGCTGCTGATCCTCTCGGCCTGGCTGGCGTACGAGGCGGTGCGGCGGCTGATCGAACCGCCCGAGGTCACCGGCGGGCTGGTGCTGGTCACGGCGCTGGCTGGCGTGGTGGTGAACCTGATCGCGACGTGGTTCCTCTCCAAGGCCAACCGCTCCAGCCTCAACGTCGAGGGCGCCTACCAGCACATCCTCACCGACCTCTTCGGCTTCGTCGCCACCGCCGTCGCCGGACTCATCGTGTGGACCACCGGCTTCGCCCGCGCCGACGCGCTCGCCACGCTCGTCGTCGTCGCGCTGATGCTGCGCGCCGGGTACGGGCTGGTGCGCGAGTCCGGGCGGATCTTCCTGGAGGCGGCGCCCGCCGGCGTCGACCCGGACGCGCTCGGCGACCGTCTCGTCGCGGCGGACGAGGTCACGGAGGTCCACGACCTCCACCTGTGGCAGATCACCTCCGGGGAGCCCGCGCTCTCCGCGCACATCCTGGTGGCGCCGTCCGGCGACTGCCACAAGGTCCGCCGCCGCCTCCAGACGCTGCTGAGCACCGAGTACGGCATCACCCACGCCACGCTCCAGGTCGACCACGTCGGGGAGCGGGACACCGACACCGTCCTGCACGTCGGCGCCGGGCCCGCCCCCGGCACCGACCCCGACCCCGACCACTGCGCGGACGCCCACGGGCCGGTCCACCGGCGGGGGCCGCACCGGCACTAAGGGGTGGGGCCCCGCGCTTGCGGGGCCCCGTCCTTGTTGCGGCCGTCGGGCAACGCCACCGGAACATCCCCGCGCCTGCGGGGCCAACCACCGGTAGATCATCAAGTTGAGGATGATGCTCGGAACATCCCCGCACCCGCGGGGCCAACGAGCCCTCCCCCGCGCCTCACGTCACCCTCAGCGGAACATCCCCGCACCCGCGGGGCCAACTGGGCCGCGACGCTGCGGAAGATGGACCCGGAGGGAACATCCCCGCACCCGCGGGGCCAACACTTGCCGGCCTGCGACGTTATCCGAGAGTGGGCGCGTTTTCCTTCAGTTGCGGATTCTGTTCGCGGCGAGGAGGCGCCCGCGGCGGCCGTTGGCTGCGCGACGCTCAAGAGGCGTAGGTGTGATGGTTCCACCGCTCTGGCCGGGAACGAACGGCCGAGCCGGGCCCGGCCGGTGTTTTCCGATCCGGCGGGCGGAGCGAGGGTACGGGAAACCGGTGGCACAACAGTCCGCCCGCACCCGGCTCTCGGAGGGAACACCGTGCTCGTACTGCGTCCGGCCCGCGTCAGCGACCACCCCGCGCTCGTCCGCTGCGTACAGACCTGGTGGGGCGACTCCCGCACCCCGGAACAGGCCCGCGAACTCTCCCTGCTGCTGCCCCGCCTCTTCCTCCAGTTCTTCTCCCGGACGAGCCTGATCCTGGAGGAGGCGAGTTCTCCGGAGGACGGGAACGGTGGCGGGGACGGGGCCGGTGGCGAGGGCCGCGTCCGGGCGTTCCTCGTGGGCTTTTACGCGCCGGAGAACGACACCGACGCGTACATCCACTTCGTCGGGGTGCGTCCGGCGCTGCGGGGCCAGGGCGTGGGCCGGCGGCTCTACTCGGCGTTCTTCGCGCGGGCGGCGGAGGCGGGCCGCACCGACGTCCGCGCGATCGTCTCCCCGGGGAACGCCGCCTCGCTCGCGTTCCACCAGGCGATGGGGTTCGTCCCGGAGGGGGCCGGGGATCGCGTCGTCGGCGGGCTGCCGGTGCACGCGGATTACGACGGGCCGGGGGAGGACCGGGTGTGCTTCCGGCGGGGAATCGGCGAGCGCTGAGGGGACGGGGCCGGGCCCCGGGTGACGGGGCTACGGGGCTTCGTTCAGGGAGCCTGCCTGAAAGCTGGGCGCCGAAGGCCGGGCCCCGGGGTGACGGGATTTCCTTCAGGGAGTCTGCCTGAAAGCTGAAGCGCCGTCCGGGGCCCGGCCATGTCACGTGTGTTCAGCCGCGCTGCATCAGCTGGATCAGGTTGCCGCAGGTGTCGTCCAGGACCGCGGTGACGACCGGGCCCATCGTCCGCGGCTCCTGGGTGAAGTCGACGCCGAGCGCGCGCAGCCGGTCGTGCTCGGCGGACACGTCGTCCACCGCGAACGAGGCGGCGGGGATGCCGTCCAGGAACAGTGCCGCCTTGTACGGGGGCACGGCGGGGTGGCCGGAGGGCTCCAGGAGCAGTTCGGTGCCGTCGGGGTCCTCCGGCGAGACGACGGTCAGCCAGCGGTCCGCGCCCATCGGGACGTCCTCCTTCGGCACGAACCCCAACACGTCGGTGTAGAAGCGCAGGGCCTTGGCCTGATCGTCGACGAAAACGCTGGTCAGATGGATCTTCATGGTGCCTCCGGCGCCTCGGCCCCGAGCGATGCGGTGCGCCCGGGGGGGTGGGTCAGCGGGGTCGGTCCCCGGTGCGGTGCGTTGTGGTCCATGGTCGAGGCGGGGCGCGTGCGGCGCGGGGTGGGACACGGGGCAGTCCGTTTCCGGTATCTGAGTCGGTGTCAGATGAGGGGGCGGCCCCGGGCCCGGCTCCGGCCGGGGGCGTGCGCCGCTCGCCGCGGGCGCCCCGTGCCGCATCCGGCCACCTGGCCGCCACCGCGCGGGTGAACCGCGGCCGTGACCCGGTGGCGCTGGGGCCCGGGCGCGGTGGGCGGTGCTCGGATGGGTGGATGCGAACCCTCCTCCTGAGCGCCCTGCTGTGCACCGCCGCCGCCCTCCCCGGACGCGCCGTGGCCGCCGGGACCCCGGCGGAACCCGCACCGCCGCAGGTGGCGGTCGAGGTGAGCGACGACACCGACGCGGCGGAGGCGGGCGACCGGCTCGACTACCGCATCACGGTCCGCAACCTCGGCGACGCCCCGCTGCCCGGCGCCCGTATCGAGGCGCGGCTGCCCGCCACCACCGAGTCCGCCAAGGCGCCCGAGGGCCGCGTCACCGATGACCACACCGCCGTCTGGCACGCCGACCTCGCGCCGGGCGGGCTCCGTGTGCTGACCACGAGCGTCGTCCTCGGTGACCGCGCCGACGGCCCCTCCGCCGCCCCCGGCACGCTCCGCGCCGCCACCACCGTCTGCGTCCACGCCGCCGGCGTCGCCGCCCCCGCCGCCTGCACCGGCGACATCGACGACCTGCCCGAAACCCACGGCGGCACCGGCCCCTCCTGGCTTTCCTGGACCCCGTGGCTGCTCCTCGCGGGGCTGCTCGCGGGCGTCGGGTTCCTGCTGCGCGGGAGGCGGCGGACGGCCGCGGCAGCGGCGACGGCGGCCACCTCCGCCACCTCTGCCGCCGCCTCCGCCACCGCCACCGCGCCCGTCTCGCCCGGCGTGCCCGCCGCGGCTTCCCCGCCCGGCGAGTCCGGCGAGCCCGCCGCGCCCGCGGCGAGCGCCGGATCGGCCCGGACCTGACGATCCGGTGGGCGCGGCCCCCGGGGGCGGCTCAGGCCCGGCCCGCCCGGGTGCGGCCGCGGGCCCGGTGGGAGCGCGCCCGCGGATGCGGGTCCGGGCCGTCCGGCGGCGGGCGCCTCACCCGTCTGCCCCGCTCCCGCTCGCGAGCGCCCGTCGGGCCCACTTGCCTGAGAGACGGCCCCGCCCGCCGCCGTACGGAAGGAGCGCACGAACGTGACCGCGAGCGCACCCCCGGCCGCGAGTGACCGCCGCGCGGCGCGCGAGGGAACGCCCCGCGCCCCGCGGCGGCCCGGCCGGGCGGGTGCCGCCATCGTCCTGCTGCTCCTCGCCGCGCTGCTGGCCCCGGTCTCCCTGGCCGGCGTCTGGGCCCGCGACCAGCTCACCGACACCGGGCGGTACGTCACCGCCGTCGCACCGCTGGCCCGCGACCGCACCATCCAGAACGCGATCGTCGACGACGTCACCACCGGCGTGATGAGCCATGTCCGCCTCGACGGGCTGCTGTCCGCCATCCCCCGGCCGCAACGCCCCGCGCTGCGCGAACGGTTCACCGGCGGCATCCGCGAATTCGTCGACAAGCAGGTCCGGCAGGTCGTGACCGGGCCGTCGTTCCCCGCCGTGTGGCGGCAGGTGCACCGCACCGCCCACCAGGCCCTCGACGCCACCCTCGGCGCCTCCGGCACGGCCCCCGTCCGCCTCGACGTCGCGCCGGTCATCGAGCGCGTCAAACACCAGCTGTCCGCCAACGGTCTGGGCATCGACATCGCCCGCCGGGTCCCGCACACCGGCACCGAGATCGTGCTGCTGTCCGCCGCCGACGTGCCCCGGGCCCGCACCGCCTACCAGGCCGTGCGGACGACGGCACGGGCGGCGCCGCCACTCGCCGCTCTCTGCCTCGCCGCCGGGCTCCTGCTGGCCCGCCGCCGGCGCCGCGCGCTGACCGCCACGGCCCTGTTCGGCGCCGCCGCCACCGCGCTGCTCGCCCTGGCCCTCGGACCGGCCCGCTCCCGGGCCCTGGACGCGCTCCCGGACGCCGTCCCGCGCCCGGCGGCGGCCGCGTACACGGACGCGCTCACCGCGTCGCTGCACACCGGCATCACGGGGCTGGCCTGCGGCGCCCTGGTGACCGCCGGGCTGGCCGCGGCGAGCGGGCCCGTGGCACGGGCCGTACGGGGCGTCCTGCGGAAGCGGCGCCGGGTCGCCTGAGGGCGGGCCCCGGGCCGGGCGGCCACCGGGCCCGGCGCCGAGACGGCCGCCCCCGGGAGCGGCCCCCACCGCACGCCCCGGGGCGTCCCGAAGCGGAAGCCTCGCCTCACGCAGCCCCCGGCTCCCCCGCAACGCGGCGCGGCCCCGCGGGAAGCTCCCACGGGGCCGCGTCGGGCCGTGCGTACCGGACGGGCCGGGCTCGGGCGCTACATCACCAGGACCGTCTTCCCCTGCGCCCGCCCCGAGCGCTGCTCGGCCACCGCCTCCGGGGCCTCGTCGAGCGGGACCTCCTTGCCGACCAGGACGGTCAGCCGGCCCGCGTCGACGTGTCCGGCGAGGATCTCCAGGAGCTGCGGGGACGGCCGGTTGACGAAGTTGAAGCCGCGGAGGTTGTGGTCGGTGAGGACATCGGAGTCGGCCGCGCCGATCGTCGACACCGCCGTCCCGCCGTCGCGCACCGTCCGCATCATGTCGGTGAACCCGTCCGCGTCGCTGACCAGGTCGATCAGGACGTCGACGCCGTCCGGATGGGTGGCCAGCACCTGGTCGGCGACCGGCCCCGCCGTGTGGTCGACGATCTCGGCGGCGCCCAGGGTCAGCATCAGATCCGCCATCACCGGCCGCGCGGTCGCGATGACCTCGGCGCCGCGCCCGTGGGCGATCTGCGTGAGGAAGGTGCCGACACCGCCGGTCGCCCCGACGATCAGCACCAGGCTGCCCTCCCCGATCCGGGTCTCCTCCACCAGGTTGTACGCCGTCATGCCGGGCGTCGGAACCGCCGCCGACGTCGCGTAGGTGACGCTGCGGGCCGCATGGGCGAGGGACTGCTCGTCGGCGAGGGCCAGCTCCGCGTACGAGCCGCCGCCGTGCGCCGGCCGCTGGAACGTGCCGAACACCGCGTCCCCCATGGTGAAGCGCCGCACGCCGGTCCCGACGGCCAGCACCTCGCCCGCCCCGTCGGCGCCCATGACCAGCGGGAACGACGTGGTGTCCGGGTCCTGGAACATCCCGTCCGCGATCTTCCAGTCGATGGGGTTGACCCCGGCGGCCGACAGCCGCACCAGGACCTCCCCCGGCCCTGGCTCGGGCTGGGGCAGCTCCTGGAGCTGCGGCTCGGCACCGAATGCGCTGACTGCTACGGCTCTCATCGTGGCGTTCCCTTCCACCCGTCCGACCGGAGGCCGGGCGCGATCGTAAGCACGCGAGGCAGGCCCGACGCGGCAGGCGGAAAGGCGGCGCCGCCGAAGCAACTCGTACGGCCCCCGCACCGCGCCCCATCCGGCCGCCGCACCCGATTGCCGGGACGGGCGGCCCTCCTGACGGCCCGGATGGCCGCCCCTCCCCGGGGTGGCCCGGCGGCCGTCGCACCCGATTGCCCGCATGAGGGGACCGGCCCGGCCCGCCGGGGTGCAATGGGCGGATGATCCGCTTCACGTCGGTGACCAAGCGCTACCCGGACGGGACGACCGCCGTCGACGGTCTGTCCTTCGAGGTCGCGGAGGGGGAACTCGTCACCCTCGTCGGCCCGTCGGGCTGCGGCAAGACCACCACGATGATGATGGTCAACCGGCTCATCGACCCGACCGAGGGCACGATCCACGTCGGCGGCGAGGACATCGCGGGCGTGGACCCGGTACGGCTGCGCCGCCGGATCGGCTACGTCATCCAGCAGACCGGGCTCTTCCCGCACCGGACCGTGCTGGACAACACCGCGACGGTCCCGGTGCTCACCGGCTGGAAACGGTCGAGGGCCCGGGAGCGGGCGGCGGAACTCCTCGACCTCGTCGGGCTCGACCCCGCCGTCTACGGGCACCGCTACCCGGATCAGCTCTCCGGCGGCCAGCGCCAACGCGTCGGCGTCGCCCGCGCCCTCGCCGCCGACCCGCCCGTCCTCCTCATGGACGAACCCTTCGGCGCCGTCGACCCCGTCATCCGCGAACACCTCCAGAACGAGTTCCGCCACCTCCAGCGGCAGCTCGGCAAGACCGTGCTGTTCGTGACGCACGACATCGAGGAGGCCGTCCGCCTCGGCGACCGCATCGCCGTCTACGGGCAGGGCCGCATCGAGCAGTTCGACACGCCGGCCCGGGTGCTGGGCGCGCCCGCGACCCCGTACGTCGCCGAGTTCGTCGGCAGCGACCGGGCGCTCAAGCAGCTGTCGGTCACCGGGATCGACCGGGCCGACCTGGAGCGCCCGCCGCTCGCCCGGCTCGGCGAACCGGCGATGGAGGCGGCGGCCCGGCTGCGGGCCCACGGCGCCCGCTGGGCGGTGGTACTGGACGACTCCGGCGCGCTGCACGGCTGGGTCGGCGCCGCGGAGCTGGCGGACGCGGCGGGGCCGGTGTCCGGGCACGCCCGCCGGATGGCGGCGTGGGTCCCGGTCGGCGCCACCCTCAAGCGGGCGTTCGGCGAGATGCTCCAGCACGACGCGGGCTGGATCGCGGTCCTGGACGGCGACCGCTTCCTCGGCGTCCTGACCCCGGCCCGCCTCCACGAGGCGCTGCGCCGCACGATCGTCCCGGGGGAGCGCGGGGAGCGCCGGGGGACGGGGGAGGTGGAGTCGGTTCCGTTGGGGTGAGGCCCCGACGGAGTAGGCGCCCGAGGCCGGCCCGGTGGCCGGTGCGCGGGGGCCTGACCCTCGCCGCGTACGGGTACGGCTGTCGCCCGGGTGCGCCCCTCGCCGCCTCCGGGTGGGGCCGTCACCGTCCCTTGGGCAGCAGCCCCTTCCCCGTCAGATAGTCGTGGGCGACGTCCTCGGGCAGGCGGCGCCAGCTGTCGACGCGTTCGTTGAGGCGGGCCAGATCGGCGGTGGTCAAGACGGTGTTGAGGCGGCCGAGCGCGGCGGCGGCACGGGCGCCCCCGGCCCGGGAGCGGTTGACGACGGGCACGACGTAGTCGGCGTTCTGGAGCGCCCGGTCATCGGCGAGGACCACCAGCCCGAACCGGTCCAAGGTGGCGTCGGTGGTCGTGGTCAGCACCATCTGGTCCTGCCCGTTCTGCACCGCCTGTTTGGCCGGGGTGGTGCCGACGCCCTTGGGATCGACGGCCGTGATGTCGATGCCGTACGTCTTCCTCAGCCCCGGCGCGCAGAACGGCCGGCGGACGCACTCGTCGCCCGCGGCGAGGCGCACCGGCAGCTTCGCCCGGCCCAGGTCGCTGAGGGTGCGCAGGTGGTGGCGGGCGGCGTAGGAGGCGCTGACGGCGAAGGCGTTGCGGTCGACGGCGCTCCCCGGGGCGAGCACCGTCAGCCCGCGCGGGACGGCGAGGGTGCGCAGCGCGCCCATGGTGGCGTTGCGGTCGGGGGAGGCCACGGGCCGGGCGTCCGCGCCGTGCGCCTTGGCCTGGAGCCAGTCCGCGAAGGTCGCGGCGTACTCGGGGACGACGTCGATCTGGCCGCGCTCCAGGGCCGGTTCGTACAGCTCGCGGTTGCCGACGGTGACGAGGTCGGCGCGGTACCCGGCGTGCCGCAGCAGCGCCGCGTACATCTGCGCCAGCAGCTCGCTCTCGGTGAATCCGGCCGAGCCGACGATCAGGTGGTGCCGGTCGCCCGGAGCGGCGGTGACGGCGCCCCGGTCCTCCAGGGAGGGGCCGCCCGCGCAGGAGGTGAGGAGGGCGGCGGCGAGGGCGAGAGCGGACGTGTGGCGGGCACGGCGGGCGGCGCGGGTGCGGGGAGCGCGCGGGGCGGTCGCTTGCGCCCCGGACGGTGGCGGGGCGCCCCCGGCGCGCTGGGCCGATGCGGGCGCCCCCGGTGAGCGGCGGGCACCCCCGGCGCGCGGGGCCCGGCCGCACGCCCGTCCGGGCTCCCGGCCGCGCCCCGCCGCCACCGGGTCCACTGCCCGCCCGCGCCACCTCACCGCACGCCCCGTCCCCGCGACCACTTGGGCCCGCACCGCGTCCCGGCCTCGAACGCCGCCTCCATGAGCAGCGCGAACACCGCGACGACGACCGCGCCGGCGACGACCTGCGGGGTGGATGCCAGATTGAAGCCGGCGGTGATGATCCGGCCGAGGCCGCCGCCGCCCACCAGTGCGGCGAGGGTGGCGGTCGCGACGAGCTGGACGGCGGCGATGCGCACCCCGGTGAGCACCAGCGGCAGCGCCAGCGGCAGTTCGACCCGCCACACCAGCTGACCGCCGGTCATCCCCATGCCGCGCGCGGCCCGCACCACGTCCCGGTCGACCTCGCGCATCCCCACGTAGGCGTTGGTCAGCAGCGGCGGCACGGCGAACAGCACCAGGGCGATGACGGTCGGCCACTCCCCGTGCCGCCCCAGGGGCGTGAGCAGCAGCAGGACCAGCACGGCGAAGGTGGGCACCGCGCGGCCGACGTTGGCGAGATTGACGGCGAGCGCCCCGCCGCGCCCCAGATGCCCGAGGACGACCGCCACCGGCAGCGCGAGCAGACAGCTCAGCAGCAGGCAGCCGACGGTGAGCGCGGCGTGCTGGGCGAGCCGGTGCCAGACGCCGTTCTCGCCGGTCCAGTGGTCCGCGGTGGTCAGCCAGGCGACGGCGCCGGAGACCGCGTTCACGGCTGCCGTCCGGCCGCGACCGGACGGCGCACGGCCGCCCGTACACGCCCCCGCCGCCCGGTGCGCGCCCCGCGCCGCCATGGGGTCAGCAGCCGCTCCGCGCCCAGGAGCAGCAGGTCGAAGGCGACGGCGAGCAGCACGCAGAGCACCGACGCGGTCAGCACCTGCGCCTTGAAGTAGGAGTTCATCCCGGCGTAGATGAGGTTGCCGAGCCCGCCGTGGCCGACGATCGCGCCGACGGTGGTGAGCGCGACGGCGGAGACGGTGGCGATCCGCAGCCCCGCCATCGCCGTCGGCAGCGCCAACGGCAGCTCCACGGTGAGGAGTTGCCGGGTCGGGCCGTACCCCATGCCGCGGGCGGCGTCCTTGGCCCCGTCCGGTACGCCGTCGAGACCGGCCAGCAGATTCCGCACCAGCAAGGTCAGCGAGTACAGCGCGAGCCCCGCGACGACCAGGGCGGACGAGAGGCCGTAGACCGGCAGCAGCAGGGAGAACATCGCCAGCGACGGGATCGTGTAGAGCACCGTCGTCAGCCCCAGCACGGGCCCCGCCGTCCACCGGTGGCGCCGGGCCAGCAGCGCCAGCGGCACCGCGACGACCAGCCCGAGGGCGACCGAGACCACCGTCAGCTGGACGTGCTCGGCCACCGCGCCGAGCAGGATGTGCCGGCGGCTGCTGAGGTAGTCGCCGCAGATCCAGTCGTTGCGGGCCAGGCAGTCGTCCGGCAAGGCGGTCACGGTACGAGTCCACCCCGGGGCGGGCCGCCCTGTCGCGCGGGACGCGTCCGAACGGGCCGGCGCCGGCGCCCCCACCTCTGCTCATCACCTCTGCACGTCGCGTAGACACACCGCGTAGACACCACATCTCTACACACTATGTATAGTTCCCCGGAGCCGACGGGCAGCCGTCCGGCCGGCTGCTGCCTCACCCCTGCGCCGCCCGGAGAGTTCCATGCCGAAGAACGCCCGCCGCCCCCTCATAGCCGGGCTGCTGACCGCCGCCTGCCTGGTACTCGGCGGCTGCAAGCCCGCCAACGAGATAGCCCCGGTCGACGCCCGGGACGACGCCCCGGCATCCGACGTCAAGGCGCGCGACGCCCAGCTCGCGACGGACGGCAAGGGCGGCAAGGGCGCGGCGGACGGCTCCGGCGTCGACTGCCGCGAGGTCAAATGCGTGGCGCTCACCTTCGACGCGGGTCCCAGCGAGCACACCAACCGCCTGCTGGACATCCTCAAGGAGGAGAAGGCCCACGCGACCTTCTTCATGCTCGGCAAGAACCACATCGCCGAGCGCCCCGCCGAGGTGAAGCGGATCGACCGCGAGGGCCATGAGCTGGCCAACCACACCTGGTCGCACCAGATCCTCACCGACGCCTCCCGCGCGGAGATCAAGAGCCAGCTCTCCCGCGTGCAGAAGGCGGTCCACGACCTCACCGGCAAGACCCCGACGCTGATGCGCCCGCCCCAGGGCCGTACCGACGAGAAGGTCGCCGAGGTCAGCAAGGAGCTGGGGCTCGCCGAGGTCCTGTGGAGCGTGACGGCGAAGGACTACCAGACCAACGACTCGAAGCTGATCACCAAGCGGGTGCTCGACCAGACGGAGCAGGACGGGATCATCCTGCTCCACGACATCTACCCGGGCACCGTCCCGGCCGTCCCCGGCATCCTCAAGGAGCTGAAGCACCGCGGCTTCACGCTCGTCACCGTCTCCCAGCTCCTCTCCCCGGCGAAGCCGGAGCCGGGAATGGTCTACCGGCCCTGAGCAGGGCGGACGGCCGGACGCGGACAAGCGACGGGCCGGGCACCGGGTGACTGTCCACCCCGTGCCCGGCCCGTTCGCGTACGCGTCAGTCCTGCGCGGGCTCCACCGGATCCCGGCGGCGCTCCGCCTGCGCCGGGACGCCGGACTGCTGACCCGTGTGGTGCTCGTCCGGCTTGCCGTCGTGCGCCTGTGCGCCCTGCGGGGCGGCGGGCTTGGTCGGCTTCGCCTCGACGTCCTGCGGGAACGTCAGCTGGCGGCTCTGCCACTCCAGCGCCGGGACCACCTCACGCCGCCAGGTGGCGAACTGGTGGCTGCCGCGGGGCAGGATGATCGAGTCGACCGTCATCGGCGGCTTCGCCGCATGGATGAAGTCCATCGTCGCGCCGTAGTCCGGCTCGCCCTGCCGGCTGCTGGCCACCAGCGCGGAGACCTGCGGCGCGGGCAGGTGCTTCAGCCGCCACAGCAGATCGTGCTCCCGCTCGCGCTTGGCACCCTCGGGACCGCTGCCGAAGAGGCTGCCGGTCGTCAGGTCGTCCTTGATCGCGTAGTCGCCGGAGAGCGAGACTGCGGAGGTGTAGATCTTCGGGTTGCGCATCGCCAGCTGGAGCGAGCAGGTGCCGCCAGACGAGTACCCGAAGGCGCCCCAGGCGCTGGAGTCGCGGCCCACCCGGTACGCGGACCGCATCGCCTCCGGCAGGTCCTTGGTGAAGAACGTCTCGGCCTGCGGGCCACCCGGCACGTCCACGCACTCGGTGTCCCGCGGCGGCGCGATCGTCGGCCGCACCATCACCATCACCGTCGGCTGCATGGTGCCCTTGGCGATCAGCCGCCCGGCGTTCTGCGGGATCTGCAGATGCTGCGCGAGGTTCATGATGCCGCCGGGATAACCGCTGATCACGACCATGACGGGGAACCGCTGACGGCGGAACTGCGGCTGGAAGTACTGCGGCGGCAGATAGACGAACGCGGGGTTGATCGCACGGCTGCGGCGCCCCACGATCCGAACCGACTCCATCTTGCCGACCTTGTCGGCGGGGCCCTGCGGCAGGCCCGTCACCCGGTCCAGGCCCTGCGGCCCGGCGGGCTGGATCAGCGCGCCCTTGGCGGTGCCGACGGAGGCGTACTGGCCGCCGTTGTCGCTGACCGCGACCGGCGCCTTGTCCTCGTTGCCGAGCAGATCGTCCCAACTGCCGTAGAACTCGAAGCTGTTGTTCACCGCGAGGGCCAGCGCGCACACCAGCGACACCTGGGTGAGCACGACGGCCCCGAGCCTGCCGAAGAGAACCCCCACGCCGCGCCCCGACAGCCGCGGCCACTGCCACACCGTCAGCACGACGAGCACCACCGCCAGCGCCACCACCGCGATTTCGAGCGACCGACTGGTCAGCCCCATGCGCCCCACATCTCCCGTCACCCTCGCAAGGGCTCTCGCCCGGCTCCCGGCTTGCGACCGCCTTGACCAACAACGGGCGGCTCGGACCGATGGTCACCGGATAAGAGGGGACCGACCGGACATCGGATACCAGTCCGAGCCAATTCCTTACCCACACCTTGCCGACCCGTGTCCGCACCGTGATACGAGCCCACCCCCGCGCGGCCGCGTTCACACACCAGGAGAAGAGCGGTGATCATACGGGACCCCGCATAACGAAACGGAATCCAGGCAACCGGAAATGCACTGCGGACGGGTCGCCATCGAGGGGCGAATTCCCCGCCTGGCGCCGGTGACGGCGGGCCGGCGGCGGGCCGGCGGCGGCGGGCCGCGCGGGGCGGCTCGTACGGGCGCGGGCGCCGCACCTGGCCGGTTCCGTGCGCTCCGCCGACCGACCGCGCGCCGCGAGAGGCTCCGGGCGCGCGGTCTGGCCCCCACGGGACCCTTCACGACCCCCTTCAACGCCCCCTCGTACCGGCAACGCGGCACCCGAGGTCCCACTGTGACAACGGTTCGGGCCGCTACCCTTACGTATCCGTCCTGGTCAGGGACATGTCCGCAGCTTCACGGACATACGCCGCACCCACCACACCCCAGAGAGGTCCGCCGATGGGCATTCGGAGTCTGCTGCGCAACGCTTTCGGTCGCTCCAAGGCGACTCGGGAGGAGTCCGGCACCACACCGAGCGGCACGGAAACGCCGGAACCGGCCACCCCCGCCACCACCATCCCGGAGGCCCGCGAGGAGTCCGCCCCCGGCACCTCCGCCGACCGCCCCGCAGCCGAAGCGTCCGCCCCGGAAGAGCCCGCGACCGAGGCCCCCGCGGCCGAACAGCCCGCGACGGAACGGCCGGTGGCGGAACGCCCGGTGGCCGAGGTCCCCGCGGCCCGGACGGCCCCCCAGGACTCCCCCTCCGAACCGGCGCACCCGACCGTCCCGGCCCAGGCCGGCCACGCGGACGACCGGACCGACCGCCCGGCCCCGGAACAGGCCCCGAAGCAGGCCGCGGAGCAGGCCGCGGAGGCCGTGACGGCGCCTGATGAGGCACCGGAGCCGGTTGCGGCCGCGGACGCCCCCACGTCGGCCGCCGCCTCCGCCGGTGAGCCTGTCACCGCCGATGAGGCTGTCGCCGCCGATGAGGCTGTCGCCGCCGAGGCACCGGAGCCTGCCGCTCCGGCCTCCGGCTCTGCACCCTCCGGCATCTCGGCTTCGGACGCTCCGGCCTCCGACACCTCGGCTTCCGACGCTCCCGCCGCCGACGCGAGCCCGTCGGCAGCGGCCTCGGAGAAGCCGGACACCCCGAGCCTCACCGAGAACGAGGTCACGCCCGACACCGCCCCCGAGGACCTCGCCGCCGACCTGGTGAGCCAGGCATTCGACTCCCCGAAGCCGTCAACGGCCGTTCCTGCCGAGCCGGTTGAGGAGCCGAAGGCCGTAGAGGAGCCGAAGGCGGTAGAGGAGCCGAAGGCGGTAGAGGCTGCGGAGCCTGCGGAGGTTTCCGCGGCCAAGGAGGCTGCGGAGCCTGCGGAGGCCAAGGAGGTCGAGGAGACCGCAGAGGCCGCGGAGCCCGCAGAGGCTGTAGCGGCCCCGGCGAGCACACGGTCCGCCAAGGCCGAGACGTCTACGGAGCCCCTGGAGACCACGCAGGCCCCGGAGGTCCCGGAGGCCAAGGACACCACGGAGGCCCCGGAGGCCACGGAGGTCACGAAGACCTCGGAGCCCGTGGAGACCGCACCGGCCGAAAAGGCCACGGCGCCCACGGCCCCCGAGACAGCCAAGGCAACCGAGGCAACCAAGGCCCCCGAGGCACCCAACGCCACCGACGAACCCACCTCGCCGCCCCCCGGCAGCGTCGCCCTCCGCAAGGTCGAGGCGGCCGCGCCCGGTCTGGTCAGCCTCGTCAAGTCCGCCGCCGTGACCCTCGACAAGCACGGCCTCGGCACCCAGCGCGCCGCCGTGTACCTGGTGCTCGACCGCTCCGGCTCGATGCGCAACTACTACAAGGACGGCACCGTCCAGCACCTCGCCGAGCAGGCGCTCGGCCTCTCCGCGAACCTCGACGACGACGGCGTCGTCCCCGTCGTCTTCTTCTCCACCGACGTCGACGGCACCGCCGAACTCGACCTCACCGGCTACGAGGGCCGCATCGCCGAACTCCACGCCGGTCTCGGCCACATGGGGCGGACGAATTACCACTGGGCCATCGACGCGGTGGTCCAGCACTACAAGAAGTCCGGCAGCACGGCCCCCGCATTCGTCATCTTCCAGACCGACGGCGCCCCGACCTCCAAGCCGGCCGCCGAAAAGGCGCTCTGCGAGGCCGCCGGACTCCCCATTTTCTGGCAGTTCATCGGCTTCGGCGACCCCGAGGCCAAGGGCTTCGACTTCCTCCGCAAGCTCGACGACCTGGCCGTCCCGGAAAAGCGCGTCGTCGACAACGCCGGTTTCTTCCACGCCGGACGCGACCCCCGCGCCCTGTCCTCCGACGAGCTCTACCAGCAGCTGATGGTCGAGTTCCCCGAATGGCTCACCGAAGCCCGCACCGCAGGCGTCCTCAAGGACAACTGACACCCCCGCACCCCCCCTTCCGACCGGCCGCGCCGCCGGGCCCACCCGGGCCTGCCGCCGCGGCCGGCCGGCGTTGGAGGCATTCCGCACCTGCCGGCCCGGGCGTCAACGGCCCGAAGAACCCAGGAGCACCGAGATGAAAATCCGCTTCACCGGAACCCTCCCGGACCACCCCGAAGCAAACCGAGGAGCCAACTCCTTGAAGGCGGGCACGGAATACGAAGTTCTCGAAACGTACGCAACTGCCGACGGGCCGAATTACTTCCGCGTCGAGAGCTTTCCGGGCCGACTTCCCGCCCTCTTCGACAGTCGCCTCTTCGAAATAACCGACCCTGAAACCCCTGCCACATGGAGGGCTTCTCTCAGCCCGTACGGAAGCTTTTCGATGAGCCCTCCGGCCTGGTCCGCACCAGGTTTCTGGGAAGCCCTCATGGACGCAGAAGAGTGGGCCGTCAGCCAGTACAGAGAAGAGAAGGCAAAGATCACGTCGCCATGCCCATCACCCCGGAGCGGGCCATGGCTCCCTGGTTCCCCAACCCCGGACGACGGCACGGACAGGCCGAACTCCTCATCAAAGACAAGAACCGGATTCATCGAAGCCGGAGACGACCAGGGAAAATACGTAAAAATCGAGGAACTGCCCGACACTCCACCCAGCTACCTCATCACCCTCGCGAAGGACGCCGACTTCACCCAGGGCTGCGGTGACTACTGGGTAGAGGACAAGGAATCACTCAAACAATTCATAAGGGAAGGATACTGGGAAGTGAACTGGTTTCAATTTCCCGAATATCCGTAAAAGGCATCCCACCGCCTTGACGATCCTCATATTTATCGGAATTCCCTCCGAATAGGAGGATGCCGGCACCCCCGACGTCGACGATGGTCGTAAATTCCCCCGGACGGCGCGGGGCGTGGCCGGGCCACGGAGACATATGGAGCATCCACGCCTGCTGAAGCACCTCCTCGCCACACCCATCTCACACGAAGAAAGGACCCCATGGCGACGAGCGAAACGCATGCGCAGAAATGGATCGATGCCCTTGCAGTTGCAGGGATGAACGTCCCCCTCAGAAAACCTGTGGCGTGCACCCCTTCGGCGCTGTCCGGCCTCCATGCGGTAAACGGCATAGATACAGAGCCCACCGTAAAGATCCCCAAGTGCGCACCCACCCCCTTTCACTCCCTGGACATCCACTGGAAGCGCCAGACAGACAGGCTCGACCTTTACTCGGAGAAGGGTGAGGCCCTGGTATGCTCACCCTTTTTCTGCCTGGAGGACGTGGCGTGGCTGCGGTTTCAGGATCCGCTGTCGGGAGAAGGGCTTCCCTCACGGTTGATGAGGGCGAAAGCATCCCCGGAGTTCTTGGCACTGTCTCTGGACGGAAAACGACTCTGCGCCATTTCCGTCGAAGATGATGAATATTGGATCGTCACCCATTCCTCCTGAGGTTTCCGCGGAAGGAATCTCGGAAGGAATTGAGCAACTAGGACGTGACACATCCACGACCGACGCCAGAACGGCGATGCATCAAATCCCTGCTGGAATCCAACGAGCGAACAGGCGGCCGCCATGAAAATTCCCCCAAGGATCACGCGCCGCATCAACCAGGACTTCCCCCAGGAGGAGCGCGCGACAATCTTACAGCTGCTTGAGGAAGTCATTGAATCCGCCGGGAGGGGAATTCCGATACTCGAGGAGCGAGTGGCAGCCGCCATCCTGCTGCACAGCAGAGGGAACTTCGAACGGTTCGCGCAAGCCACAGATCTGGCGCAGCACGACTGGCGGGACCTCTTGATGGCGGTGGACGGAATGGCACACGAAGGATGGGAGCAGCATATCGATAGAGAGTTCGGAGCTCCTTAGCCCTTACCCATCCCGTAATTCCCCTGCTATGTGCGTCGTCACGGGAGAAAGAGAATCAGAGCAGCGACGGACCGGAACGGCGCCCGCCTGAACGTCCCCGGGGTGGCGCTGGGCCGTAGCAGGCTCGCCGCGATCACCCCGGGTGCAGCGAGGCACGGCCACCGGGCTGGAGCGATGCCCTGGCGCCCGGGCCGCTGCCGACGGCCACGACGCCGGCCGGCCGGTCACCGCCCGCTGACCGGAACGGCGGCACCGTACGACCCCGCGCCCGCCGCATCGCCTGCGGAAAGCCCGCCGAAACGCCCGTGAATCGCCCCCGCCCGGTCCAGTACGATATTGACGTTCCGTAAAGCAATTCCTCACTCACCGTAGCGACTTGGGAGCAGCCGGCAATGGCTCGACACCTCATCACCAGCGCCCTTCCGTACATCAACGGGATCAAGCACCTGGGCAACATGGTGGGGTCCATGCTCCCGGCCGATGTGTACGCGCGGTATATGCGCAAGCGCGGGCACGACGTCCTCTACATCTGTGCGACGGACGAGCACGGCACCCCGGCGGAGCTGGCCGCGAAGGCGGCGGGGCAGTCGGTGGCCGCGTTCTGCGCCGAGCAGCATGACAAGCAGAAGGCGATCTACGACGGCTTCGGGCTGGAATTCGACCACTTCGGCCGCAGCTCCTCGCAGCAGAACGTCGAGCTGACACAGCACTTCGCCCGCAAGCTCCACGAGAACGGCTTCATCGAGGAGCGGTCGATCCGCCAGGTGTACTCCAACGCCGACGAGCGGTTCCTGCCCGACCGCTACATCGTCGGCACCTGCCCGCACTGCGGCTACGACAAGGCCCGCGGCGACCAGTGCGAGAACTGCACCCGGGTGCTCGACCCGACGGACCTGATCGACGCCCGCTCGGCGATCAGCGGCAGCGGTGACCTGGAGGTCCGCGAGACCAAGCACCTCTTCCTCCTCCAGTCGAAGCTGCAGCACGAGGTCGAGGGCTGGCTGGAGGGCAACGGCAGCAAGGAGTGGCCGACGCTCGCCTCCTCCATCGCCCACAAGTGGCTGACCGAGGGCCTCCAGGACCGCGCCATCACCCGCGACCTGGACTGGGGCGTCCCCGTCCCCGCCGACGTCTGGCCGGAGCTGGCCGCCGAGGGCAAGGTCTTCTACGTCTGGTTCGACGCGCCGATCGAGTACATCGGCTCGACGAAGGAGTGGGCGGACGCCGATCCGGCGAACCGCGACTGGAAGTCGTGGTGGTACGAGGCGGACGACGTGCGCTACACGGAGTTCATGGCCAAGGACAACGTCCCGTTCCACTCCGTGATGTTCCCGGCCACCCAGCTCGGCACCCGTGAGCCCTGGAAGAAGGTCGACTTCCTCAAGGCGTTCAACTGGCTCAACTACTACGGCGGGAAGTTCTCCACCTCCCAGCAGCGCGGCATCTTCACCGACGCGGCGCTGGAGCTGCTGCCCGCCGACTACTGGCGCTACTTCCTGATGGCGCACGCGCCGGAGTCCGACGACACCTCCTTCACCTGGGAGCTGTTCTCCTCCTCCGTCAACAAGGACCTCGCCGACACCCTCGGCAACTTCGTCAACCGCGTGCTGTCCTTCTCCCGCAAGCGGTTCGGCGACGAGGTCCCGGCCGGCGCCGCGGCGGGCGAGGCCGAGCAGAAGCTGGGCGAGGAGATCGCGCGGCTGCTCGCGGAGTACGAGGGCCACATGGAGGCGCTGCAGTTCCGCAAGGCCGCGGCGTCGCTGCGTGCCCTGTGGAGCGCGGGCAACTCCTACCTGGAGGAGAAGGCCCCCTGGCTGGAGATCAAGACCGACCAGGACGCCGCGGCGCTGACGCTGCGCACCGCGATGAACCTCATCCACCTCTACGCGGTGGTCTCCGAGCCGTTCATCCCGGCGTCCGCGAAGGCCATGCGCGACGCGTTCGCGCTGGCCGACGACACCGCGGCGTGGGTGACCGGCGAGGAGGCCGCGGCGCTGGCGTTCGTCCCGGCGGGGACGGCGTTCACGGTGCCGCCGGTCCTCTTCGCGAAGATCACCGAGGACGACCTGGAGGCGTACCGCGCCCGCTTCGGCGGCGGCGACGACGCGTAGCCACCGCGGGCACCCACGGGAAAGCCCCCGCGACCTCCGAAAGGTCGCGGGGGCTTTCCCGTGTGCGGTGCGCGTCAGCCCTGGGTCTTCACCTGGGGCTTGCGGATGTGGAGGTGCAGCTCCTTGAGGCGCGCCTCCTCGACCTCGCTGGGCGCGCCCATGAGCAGGTCCTGGGCGTTGCCGTTGAGCGGGAAGGCGATGGTCTCGCGGATGTTGGGCTCGTCGGCCAGCAGCATCACGATGCGGTCGACGCCCGGGGCGATGCCGCCGTGCGGCGGGGCGCCGAACTTGAAGGCGCGCAGCATGCCGCCGAACTCCGCCTCGACGGTCTCCTTGTCGTAACCGGCGATGGCGAACGCCTTGTACATGACGTCCGGCTCGTGGTTACGGATCGCGCCGGAGGACAGCTCGACGCCGTTGCAGACGATGTCGTACTGCCAGGCGAGGATGTCCAGCGGGTCCTTGGTCTCCAGCGCCTCAAGGCCGCCCTGGGGCATGGAGAACGGGTTGTGGGAGAACTCGATCTTGCCGGTGTCCTCGTCCTTCTCGAACATCGGGAAGTCGACGATCCAGCAGAAGCGGAACTCGTCCTCGACGAAGTGGCCGGTGCGCTTGGCCGCCTCGACGCGGACCGCGCCCATGATCTTGGAGACCTCGTCGAACTCGCCGGCGCCGAAGAAGACGGCGTGGCCGGGCGCCAGGCCCAGGGCCTCGACGAGCGCCTTGGTGTCGTCGTCGGTGAGGAACTTGGCGATCGGGCCGGTCAGCTCGTTGCCCTCGCCGACGCGGATCCAGGCCAGGCCCTTCGCGCCCTGCTGGACGGCGAAGTCGCCCATCTGGTCGAAGAACTTCCGCGACTGGCCCGCGGTGTCCGGCACGGCCAGCGCGCGGACGTGCTTCCCGGCGAACGCCTTGAAACCGGAACCGGCGAAGACGTCCGAGACGTCCACCAGCTCCAGCTCGGCGCGCAGGTCCGGCTTGTCGGAGCCGTACTTCAGCATCGACTCGCGGAACGGGATGCGCGGGAACGGCGAGGTGACCGTGCGGCCGTTGCCGAACTCGGTGAACAGCTCGGTCATGAGCTTCTCGATCGGCTGGAAGACGTCTTCCTGCTCGACGAAGCTCATCTCGACGTCGAGCTGGTAGAACTCGCCCGGCGAGCGGTCGGCGCGGGCGTCCTCGTCACGGAAGCAGGGCGCGATCTGGAAGTAGCGGTCGAACCCGGCGATCATCAGCAGCTGCTTGAACTGCTGCGGCGCCTGCGGCAGCGCGTAGAACTTGCCGGCGTGCAGCCGCGAGGGGACGAGGAAGTCGCGGGCGCCCTCGGGGGAGGTGGCCGACAGGATCGGGGTGGCCATCTCGTTGAAGCCGAGCGCGGTCATCTTGTGCCGGATGGCGGAGATGACGGCGGTGCGCAGCAGGATGTTGCGGTGCATCCGCTCGCGGCGCAGGTCGAGGAAGCGGTACTCCAGGCGCTTCTCCTCGTTGACGCCGTCCTCGGCGTTGATGGTGAACGGGATCTGCTCGGCGGCGCCCAGCACCTCGACCTCGGAGACCTCGATCTCGATCTCGCCGGTCGGCAGGTCGGGGTTGACGTTGTCCGCGCCGCGGGCGGAGACCTTGCCGTCGATACGGACGACGGTCTCCTTGGTCAGCGAGGAGAGCGCCTCGTTGGCGGGGGTGCCGGGACGGGCGACGAGCTGCACCAGACCGTAGTGGTCGCGCAGATCGATGAAGAGGATGCCGCCCAGGTCACGTCGATTGTGCAGCCAGCCGCTGAGGCGGACGTCCGTGTCGACGTCCGCGGCCCGAAGCTCGCCGCAGGTGTGGGACCGGTACCGATGCATCGCTCATCCAAGTCGTCGCGAGTCGAGGTGGGGAGGCCGCACACGGACGCTGCCCGTCCGTGGCCGAACCGCTGCCGTCCGTGGAGGACCGCCCCGGGTATGTGATAACCGCTCCAGGGTACCGGCCCGGGGCCGGCGGCTGGATTGGCATATACGTGACACCGGCCGCGGGCGGCGGCACGGGGCGGGGCGTGGGGCCGGTGCCGCGGGCGGTACGGGGCGGGCGACGCACTCGTCATGCGCAGGTCGTGGGCCGGCGGGTGCGGCCGTGCGCGGGCGATCCGGGTTCTCCGGGGTCGGGCCGGGTGCTTCCGCCGCGTCCCGGCCCGGTGCTCGCGGCGGGCCCGGCGCCGCCTCCGGCCGGTGGGGACGGCTCCGGCCCCGCGCACCGTGTTGGTGGCCCTCGGAGGAACCCACTTAAAGTGAGGCAATGCGCACGAAGGATCTCCTCGCCGCCCTCGCGACCGGCCTGTGGCGCTGGGACGACGACTCGGGGCGGGTCCGGCTCGACGCCGAGGCCGCCCGGCTGCTCGGGCTCCCGGCGCGGACCGTGGAACTCTCCCGGGCGACCGTGCGGTCCCGGTTCCACCCGGTCGACTTCGCCGAGATCAACGGCGTGGTGCGGCTCGCCGTCGCGGAGCGGAGCCTCGCCGAGTCCCGGCTGCGCATCGTCGACCCCGACGGCCGGGTGCTGCGCACCGTCCGCTCCCGCTTCCGCCCGCTGCGGCGCGACGGCACCTTCACCCTGCTCGGCACGCTCCAGGAGGTGCCCGACCCGCAGCCCGACGCCACGGCCGTCCGCACCCCCGTCACCGGTGACTGGCGGCGCTCGCGCGAGGCGTTCCTGCTGGACGCCGGGCGGGCGCTGGCCGAGGCACGGTCCACCGCGGAGGTGCTGCGGGTGGCGGCCGGGCTGTCGATGCCCGGGTTCATACCCGATGGCCTCGCCGTCTTCGGCATCGTCGGCGGCCGCCTCACCGTGATCGGCCACCACGGGCAGCCGGGCGGCGAGGAGCGGCCCTTCACCGACATGACGACGGACACCGACTACCCGGCGGCCGAGGTCGTCCGGACCGGGCGGGCGATCTATCTGCCGACGCCCGAGGCGTACCGCGCCCGCTACCCCACCGCCTGGCCGCTCGCCGCCCGCTTCGCGCGCACCTCGTGGGCGTTCCTGCCGCTGGTCAACGCCGGACGCACGATCGGTGCCTGGATGGCCGGGTTCAACCATCCGGTGGCCTTCACGCCCGACGAGCGGGCGGTGCTCACCACCGTCGCGCGGATGCTCGCCCAGGCGCTGGCCCGCGCCGGGGCCCAGGAGTCGCAGCACGAACTCGCCGTCGGGCTGCAGCGCACCATGATGCCGACGGTGCGGCCGGACATCCCCGGGATGACGGTCGCCGCGCGGTACGTGCCGACCGGCGGCGGTCTGGAGGTCGGCGGCGACTGGTACGACATGATCCCGCTGCCGTCCGGCCGGACCGCGCTGGTCATCGGCGACGTCCAGGGCCACGACGTCCGGGCCGCGGGGCTGATGGGACAGCTGCGGATCGCGCTGCGCGCCTATGCCGCGGAGGGCCACCACCCGGACGGGGTACTCTCCCGCGCCTCCCGCTTCCTGTGTGGCATCAACGACACGGAGGGCGCCGGGAGCGTCGATCCGCGCTTCGCCACCTGCCTCTACATCGAGGTCGACCCGGCGACCGGGCTGCTGGACATCGCCCGGGCCGGACACCCCGAGCCGGCGATCCGCACCGCCGACGGCACCATGCTGGTCCGCGCCACCGCGGGCGGGCTGCCGCTGGGCATCACGCCGGACGCCGACTATCCGACCACCCGGCTGGTCCTGGAGCCCGGCGAGACGATGCTGGTCTGCACGGACGGGCTCATCGAGACCGGTGGCCACGACCTGGAGACCGGCTGGGCCCGGCTGCGCGGCGTCGTCGAGTCCCATCCGGACGGGGTGGCCGACGGGGGTCTGGAGCGGCTGGCGGACGCGCTGGTCCAGGCGGTCCACGGCCCCTCCTCGCACCACATGACCGGGCCGCTGGTGGACCGGCGGGAGGACGACATCGCGATGCTGCTGCTGTCCCGGGACGCCGCCGCGTGCCGGGTGGGCGCGGGCGGCCCGGAGACGGTCCGGCCGGTGCGCCGCACGGTGCTGACCGTCGCGCAGGCCGAGCCGGAGCGGATCGCCGAGGCGCGGGCGCAGATCCGCGACGTGCTGCACGACTGGGCCGATCCGGAGCAGGTGGACGCCGCGGTGCTGCTGGTCTCCGAGGTCGTCACCAATGTGCTGACGCACACCGACGGGGACGCGCTGCTGGTCATCGAGTTGTCGGGCCCGGCCGGCCACCGACGGATGCGGGTCGATGTGGCGGATGCCAGCGATGAGCTGCCGCACCGCCGCAGCCCCGGCGAGCTGGCGTCCTCGGGCCGCGGCCTGGTGCTGATGGAGCTGCTGGCGGGTGCGTGGGGCGTGGAGCCGCGCGGCGACGGCAAGTCGACCTGGTTCGAGATCTACGAGGACGCGGGCGGCGCGGCGGGCCCGGACGCCGCCGGGGCGCCCTACGCGGGGGCGGAGCCGGGTGCCTCCGGGTCCGCGGCGTCCGGTGATGCGGTGGCCGAGCCGACGTAGTGGCGGCGCAGCTCGTGGAGTGCGCCGAAGGCGGCGGCGGTCAGCGGCACGGCCAGCAGCATGCCGAGGATGCCCGCGACCCCGGCGCCCGCGGTGATCGCCAGCATGACGATCGCCGGGTGCATCTGGACGGTCCGGCTCTGGATCATCGGCTGGAGGACATGGCCCTCCAGCACCTGCACCGCGAGGACCACGCCGAGCGCCCACAGCGCCTTGACGAAGCCGCCCTCGGCGAGCGCCACCAGGATCGCGACGGCGCCCGAGATGAAGGCGCCGAGGTAGGGGATGTAGGCGCCGACGAAGACCAGCGCGCCCAGCCCGAAGGCGTTGGGGACGTCCAGGATCAGCAGTCCGACGGTGATGCAGGTGGCGTCGATCAGCGCGATGAGGGTGGTGCCGCGCATGAAGCCCTCGATCGCCTGGAAGCCGCGGCGGGCCATGCCCTCCAGCCGCGGCGCGGACTCACCGGGCGCCCAGTCGCGCAGCGCGCTCAGCGCCTTGCCCGAGTCGCGGAGGAAGAAGAAGGTCAGCAGCAGGGCGAGGACCGCCGCCGCGATGAACTGGCCGACCACGCTGACGCCCGCCAGCAGCCCGGAGGCGGCGGTGGTGCCGAACTTGCCGATCAGCGTCTTGGCGTTGGTGGCGAGGTCGTCCAGGGAGGTGCCGGCGGTGCCGAAGTGCCGGGAGAGCTGCTTGGCCGCCTCCTTGAGCGAGGCGATGATCTGGTCGCCGGTGTCGACCAGCGCGCTGACCACGATGTACCCGGCGCCGCCGACCACGATCACCAGCACCGCGCAGGTCAGCCCGGCGGCCAGCGAGCGGTTGAGCTTCATCGCCACCATCCGCCGGTACAGCGGTCCGAGCAGCGCGCTGCCCAGCAGGGCCAGCAGTACGGGCGTGACGGCGGCGCTCAGCTCCACGCTGAGCCAGACGCCGACCGCGATCACGCCCGCCACCAGCAGTGCCACCGCACACCAGGCGGCGGTCCGGCGGGCGGCGATCGGAAGCAGCGGCGGCTCGCCGCGGGGCCGGTCTCTCTTCAGGTCGTTTTGCACCCGAACAGTCCATCATGTCCACCGGCCGACCGGGCGCGGCCCGCGTTTCACGTGAAACGTGGCGCGGCGCGCCGCCCGTTTCACGTGAAACAAGCAGCGCGCCGCGCTCACCGCACCTGCCGGATCCGCGCTCAGCTCTCCTCGGCGGGCACGGTCCCGAGCCGTCCGGCCTGGAAGTCCTCGAAGGCCTGGGCCAGTTCGGCGTGGGTGTTCATGACGAACGGACCGTAGTGCCGCATCGGCTCCCGGATCGGCTCCCCGCCCAGCAGCACGACCTCGAAGTTCGGGCTGCGGGACTCCTGGCTCTCGTCCGCCCGGATGGTGAGCGAGTCACCGGAGCCGAAGACGACCGTCTGGCCGGTCCGGAACGGACGGCCTTCCGCGCCCGCCGTGCCGCGCCCGGCCAGCCCGTACGCGAGGGCGTTGAAGTCGGCCCGCCACGGCAGGGTCACCTCCGCGCCCGGGTTGACCGAGACATGGAGCATGGTGATCGGGGTGTGGGTGATGCCGGGGCCCTTGTTGCCGTCGAGGTCACCGGCGATCAGCCGCAGCAGCGCGCCGCCGTCGGCGGAGGTGAGCAGCTTGACCTGGCCGCCGCCGATGTCCTGGTAGCGCGGCGCCATCATCTTGTCGCGCTTGGGGAGGTTCACCCACAGCTGGAGGCCGTGGAAGAGCCCGCCAGACATGACGAGCGACTCCGGCGGCGCCTCGATGTGCAGCAGACCGGACCCGGCGGTCATCCACTGGGTGTCACCGCCGTTGATGACGCCGCCGCCACCGTGCGAGTCACGGTGCACGAACGAGCCGTCGATCAGATACGTGACGGTCTCGAAGCCACGGTGCGGGTGCCAGGGCGTGCCCTTGGGCTCTCCCGGCGCGTACTCCACCTCGCCCATCTGGTCCATCATGATGAACGGGTCGAGGTGCTGGTAGTTGATGCCGGCGAACGCCCGGCGCACCGGGAAGCCTTCGCCCTCGAAGCCGCTCGGCGCGGTCGAGACGGCGAGCACGGGACGGGGGCGTGCCTCGGCGGGTGCCGCCACACGCGGCAGGGTCAACGGATTCTCAACGGTCACTGCGGGCATGACGGCCTCCTCGGTCGTTCGGGTTTCAACTTAGTTGAATGCTGAACAACCTGCAAGGCGTCTGCCATTCCCCGATACATCACCGCAGGCCGGCGCGGGCCTTTCCGGCACCACAGCACGCCGAAGGGCCGGCCCGCACGGTGCGGGTCGGCCCTTCGGTCCGGTCAGCGGGAGTGATTCAGCCGTACATCTGGCGCATCGCGAAGTCGACCATCTGCTCCACGGCCTTCGCGTCGAAGACCATCCGGTGGTCGCCCTCCATGTCGAGGACGAAGCCGTAGCCGGTGGGCAGCAGGTCGAGCACCTCGGCGCCGGTGATGACGAAGTACTTGGACTCCTTGCCCGCGTACCGCCGCAGCTCCTTGAGCGAGGTGAACATCGGGATCACCGGCTGCTGGGTGTTGTGCAGCGCCAGGAAGCCGGGGTTGTCGCCGCGCGGGCAGTAGACCTTCGAGGTGGAGAAGATCCCCTGGAAGTCCTCGGCGGACATCGAGCCCGTCGTGAAGGCGCGCACCGCGTCCGCGAGCGAGGGCGGGGACGGCTCCGGATACAGCGGCTGCTCGCCGTAGCCCCCGGAGGGAGGTTGCTGCGGCGGGGGCGGCGCACCGTACTGCTGCCCTGCACCCGCACTCTGGTCGTAGCCGTACATGCGGCACAGCGTACTGAGTCGGGAGGGGACGCTCGTCACAGATGGCCGGATAGGGGTTGCTTCTTATTACCGATGGGTAGCATCATCGGAGCTACCTGCTGGTAATTGCGTGACGGGGCCCTCCCACCGCACAGGACCTCGCGACGAGGCGCCACGCGCCACTCTCTTGCTGAACTGATACGGAGCCGTACCCATGGGGCACTACAAGTCGAATCTCCGCGACATCGAGTTCAACCTCTTCGAGGTGCTCGGCCGTGACAGCGTGTACGGCACCGGTCCGTTCGCGGAGATGGATGTCGACACCGCCAAGAGCGTGCTGTCGGAGATCGCCCGGCTCTCGGAGAACGAGCTGGCCGATTCCTTCGCCGACACCGACCGCAACCCGCCGGTCTTCGACCCGGAGACCAACACCGCGCCGATCCCGGACACCTTCAAGAAGAGCTACCAGGCGTACATGGACGCCGAGTGGTGGCGGCTGGGCATCCCGGAGGAGATCGGCGGCACCACCGCGCCCCGCTCGCTGCTGTGGGCCTTCGCCGAGACGATCCTGGGCGCCAACCCGGCGATCTGGATGTACGCCTCCGGCCCCGCCTTCGCGGGCGTCCTGTACGACGAGGGCACCGAGGAGCAGCACCGCATCGCGCAGCTGATGGTGGACAAGCAGTGGGGCTCCACCATGGTGCTGACCGAGCCGGACGCCGGTTCGGACGTCGGCGCCGGCCGCACCAAGGCCGTCCAGCAGGAGGACGGCAGCTGGCACATCGAGGGCGTGAAGCGCTTCATCACCTCCGGTGAGCACGACATGTCCGAGAACATCGTGCACTTCGTCCTCGCCCGCCCCGAGGGTGCCGGTCCGGGCACCAAGGGTCTGTCGCTCTTCATCGTGCCGAAGTACGACTTCGACTGGGAGACCGGCGAGCTGGGCGAGCGCAACGGCGCCTACGCCACCAACGTCGAGCACAAGATGGGCCTCAAGGCGTCCAACACCTGCGAGATGACGTTCGGCGCCAACCACCCCGCCAAGGGCTGGCTGCTCGGCGAGAAGCACGACGGCATCCGCCAGATGTTCAAGATCATCGAGTTCGCGCGGATGATGGTCGGCACGAAGGCCATCGCCACCCTCTCCACCGGCTACCTCAACGCGCTGGAGTACGCCAAGGAGCGCGTGCAGGGCCCCGACCTCGCGGCCTTCACCGACAAGACCGCCCCGCGCGTCACCATCACCCACCACCCCGACGTGCGCCGCTCCCTGATGACGCAGAAGGCGTACGCCGAGGGCATGCGCGCCCTGGTGCTCTACACCGCGACCGTCCAGGACGAGATCATCGCCAAGGAGGCCGCGGGCGAGGACGCGAGCGCCGCCACCCGCCTCAACGACCTGCTGCTGCCGATCGTCAAGGGCTACGGCTCGGAGAAGTCCTACGAGCAGCTGGCGCAGTCGCTGCAGACCTTCGGCGGCTCCGGGTACCTCCAGGAGTACCCGATCGAGCAGTACATCCGGGACTCCAAGATCGACACCCTCTACGAGGGCACCACCGCCATCCAGGGCCAGGACTTCTTCTTCCGGAAGATCGTCCGCGACCAGGGCCAGGCGCTGACCGCGCTCTCCAACGAGATCAAGGAGTTCCTGGGCCAGGAGACCGGCGGCGAGGAGCTGGCCGCCGCCCGCGGCGAGCTGGCCAAGGCCGCCGCCGACCTGGAGGCGATCGTCGGCGCGATGCTGACCGACCTCGCCGCCACCGAGAAGGACGTCAAGTCCATCTACAAGGTCGGCCTCAACACCACCCGCCTGCTGCTGGCCTCCGGTGACGTCGTCATCGGCTACCTGCTGCTCAAGGGCGCGGCCGTCGCCGCCGCGAAGCTGGACGGCGCCTCCGCCAAGGACAAGCCGTTCTACACCGGCAAGATCGCCGCGGCGAAGTTCTTCGCGCACAACGTCCTGCCCGCCCTCTCCGTCCAGCGCTCGCTGGCCGAGGGCATCGACCAGTCCCTGATGGAGCTGGACGAGTCGGCGTTCTGATCGCTGTCACCCCACGGCGGATCCGGCCGCACCCGGAGCCGCCTTTCACCGGCGGTGCCCGCCTCCCCATCCCCCGGGGCGGCGGGCACCGCTGTACGCAGGGCCGTTCGCACCCACGGCGCAACCCCGGCGAACACCCGCATCCTGGCCGGAAGAGGACGGAGCGGCACCCGGTCCGCCCGCATCGGCGCGGGTCACCCGGGGCCCTCCTCCTTATGCTGGAGCCATGACCAACTCCGCCCGCTTCGACCGCGGCCACACCGACGATCTGATGTCCTTCCTCGCCGCGAGCCCGTCGCCGTACCACGCGGTGGCGAATGCGGCGGCGCGGCTGGCGGCGGCGGGTTTCCGGCAGGTCGCGGAGACCGACGCCTGGGACGGCGGCCACGGCGGCAAGTACGTCCTGCGGGGCGGAGCGCTCATCGCCTGGTACGTCCCCGAAGGCGCCGAACCCGCCACCCCCTTCCGCATCCTGGGCGCCCACACCGACTCCCCCAACCTCCGGGTCAAACCGCTGCCGGACACCGGCGCGCACGGCTGGCGGCAGGTCGCCGTCGAGATCTACGGCGGCGCGCTGCTCAACACCTGGCTCGACCGGGACCTCGGCCTCTCCGGCCGGGTCACGCTGCGGGACGGCAGCCACCGCCTCGTCAACATCGACCGCGCGCTGCTGCGGGTGCCGCAGCTCGCCATCCACCTCGACCGCTCGGTCAACACCGACGGCCTCAAGCTCGACAAGCAGCGCCACATGACGCCGATCTGGGGCCTGGGCGAGGTGAACGAGGGCGATCTGATCGCCTTCGTCGAGCAGGAGGCACAGCTGCCCGCCGGTGAGATCCGCGGCTGGGACCTGATGGTCCACAGCATCGAGCCGCCCGCCTACCTGGGCCGCGACCGCGAACTGCTCGCCGGGCCGCGGATGGACAACCTGCTGTCCGTGCACGCCGGCACCGCCGCCCTGATCGCCGCCGCCGAGTCCGGCGAGCTGACCACCATCCCGGTGCTGGCCGCCTTCGACCACGAGGAGAACGGCAGCCAGTCCGACACCGGCGCCGACGGCCCGCTGCTCGGCTCGGTGCTGGAGCGTTCGGTCTTCGCCCGCGGCGGCGCGTACGAGGACCGCGCCCGCGCCTTCGCCGGGACCCTCTGCCTCTCCTCCGACACCGGCCACGCCGTCCACCCCAACTACGGTGAGCGCCACGAGCCCGGACACCACCCGGTGCCCAACGGCGGCCCGATCCTGAAGGTGAACGTCAACCAGCGGTACGCCACGGACGGCGACGGGCGGGCGGTCTTCGCCGCCGCCTGTGAGCGCGCCGAGGTGCCCTGGCAGTCGTTCGTCTCGAACAACGCGATGCCCTGCGGCACCACGATCGGACCGATCACCGCCGCACGACACGGCATCACCACCGTCGATGTCGGCGTCGCCATCCTCTCCATGCACTCGGCACGTGAGCTGTGCGGCGCCGAGGACCCGTACCTGCTCGCGAACGCCCTGACGGCCTTCCTGGAGGGCTGAGTTGGACTTCTCACTGCTGGGCCCGATCGCCGTCACCACCGGCTCCGGGGAGCTGTCGCTCGGGCCGGCGAAACGGCGCAGTGTGCTGGCGCTGCTGCTGTTGCAGCCCAACACCACCGTCCCCCTGGAGCAGCTGATCGACTCGCTCTGGGAGGACGAGCCACCCGAACACGCCCGTACCGTCGTCCAGGGCCATGTCTCGCGGCTGCGCGCCACGCTGGCCCAGGGCGGCGCCGACGCGTACGGCATCGAGCTGACCACCCATGGCTCGGCCTATCTGCTGCGGCTGCCCGAGGAGCTGATCGACGCCCACCGCTTCGGTGAACTCGTCGCGCTGGCCCGCCCGGAGGAGGCGCCGGCCGACGCGGTGCCGCTGCTGCGGGAGGCGCTGGGGCTGTGGCGCGGTCCGGCGCTGACCGGCACGGTCACCAGCCCGCCGTTCGCCGCCGCCGCGCATGCGCTGGAGGAACGGCGGCTGACCGCCGTCGAGGCACTGGGCCGCGCCCACGGCGCGCTCGGCGCCCACGAACAGGCCGCGGCGGTGCTCTACAACGCCGCCGTCAATCACCCGCTGCGCGAGGGGCTGATCGCCGGTCTGATGCAGGCGTTGTTCCGTACGGGCCGTCAGTCCGACGCGCTGGAGTGGTTCCACCGCACCCGCCGGCTGCTCAACGAGGAGCTGGGCGTCGATCCGGGCGAGCGGCTGCGCGGGGCGTACGAGGAGATCCTGCGGGCGGAGAAGGCCCGGCCGGCCGCGAAACCGGCCGCTGTTTCACGTGAAACAGGCGACGGTGCGTCCGGTGCGCAGTCCGGCGCCCGGGTGCCCGCACAGGGCGGCCAGGCCTCCGGCGGCGCGGGCGGCTCCGGGCGGGGCACCGCGGCGCCGCGGCTGCTGCCCCGGCCGCCGGCCCGCTTCCTGGGGCGGGAGCACCAGCTCGCGGCGCTCACCGCGATCCTGACGGCCCGTACGCCGCAGGAGAGTCCGCTCGCGGTGGTCGCCGGTCCGGCCGGGGTCGGCAAGACGGCGTGCGCCGTGCAGTGGGCGCATCAGCACGCCGCGGCGTTCCCGGACGGTCAGCTCTTCGCCGATCTGCGCGGTTTCGGGGAGGGCGACGAGGCGGCGCCCGCCGAGATCCTCCGCGACTTCCTGCTGGCGCTGGGCACCCCGCCGGAGCGGGTGCCGTCCTCCGCCGAGGCGGCGTCCGCGCTGTTCCGGTCGCTGGTGGCGGAGCGTCGGCTGCTGGTCGTCCTCGACAACGCACGCGGTTCGGCGCAGGTACGGCCGCTGCTGCCCGGCGGCCCGCACTGCGCCACCGTCGTCACCAGCCGCAGCCGCCTCGACGGGCTGGTCGCCACCGACTGGGCCCGGCCCGTCGGTCTGCAGGCGATGGGCCACGAGGAGGGCGCGGCTCTGCTGGGCGCGATGCTCGGCGCCGAGCGGGTCGCCGAGGACCCGGCGGCGGCACAGGAGCTGGTCGCGCTCTGCGACGGGCTGCCGCTGGCGCTGCGGGCCGCCGCCGCGCAGCTGACGGCCCGGCCGCGCTGGCGGCTGGCCCGGCTGGCCGCGGCGCTGCGTGACGAGCGGCGGCGGCTGGCGCTGCTGTCCGCCGAGGACACCGGCATCGCGGCCGCGCTGCGGATGTCCGTGGCCCGGCTGTCGGCCGACGACGCCCGGCTGCTCAGCGCGCTGGCCACCAGCGCCGACGGGCATCTGAACTCGTCGGTGGCGGCGGCCCTCGCCGGGTACGACCAGGAGCGCACGCAGGACGCGCTGGACCGGCTCGCGGAGATGCATCTGGTGGACGAGGAGTCCACCGACGTCTACACGATCAGCACGCTCACCCAGCTGTTCGCGCGCGACGAGCGCGGGGAGGGGGACGGGCCGGGGGCCTGAGCGGGGCCGCGGCGCGGGTCGGGGGAGGTGCGCCTCGGATGCCCGGCCCGGCGGCCGTGCCCCGAGCCCGGCCCCGTGGCTGCCTCGCGAGGCGTCCGGGCCCGGGGTCCGGCGGCGGGCCGGCCGCGCGTCACCGGCCCGCCGCCCCGGTCCCGGGTCCCGGCGAGGCCGCGGACCGCCCCCGGATCGCCGTCCCCGTCGCGTTAGGCGGGCGTTAGCGGCGCGGCAGCGGCGGTCGGCAAGGTGGTGGACAGCTCGCAAGAGGCCATCAGCCACCGCCCACCGGGGGAGACCGCCATGTCACGTATGTCGCAGCCGCAGTCGGCACCGCGCACCCGACGTACCGGTGGCGCGGCCGGGGCCTCCTCCCGGCGGATCGGGATGCGCCTCGCGGCGGCCGGTCTCGTCGCCGTCGCCGGGCTCTCCCTCACCGCCTGCGGCCAGTCGGACGACGCGCTCAAGACCAGCGACGGCCGGCCCTTCGACGCGGCGCCGCAGGACCACCTCGACACCGGCGCGCCCGGCAAGAACGGCGGGGTCCACGCGGACGGCGGTCAGGCGAGCGGCAGCGGCGCCGGCAAGGAGAACAAGACCACCGCGTCCGGCTCCGGCGGCTCCGGCGGCGGCCGCACGGACTCCGGCCACACCGGCAACGCCCCCGGCACGGACGGTACGACGCCGCCCCCGGGAGACGCCGGCGGCGCCCCCAAGGCCTGCGACCCGGCGGACCTCACCCTCACCGCCTCGGCGCTGCCGCGGCCCGTCAACCACCTTCTCCTGGAGGCGAAGAACACCTCCGGCACCACCTGCGACCTGTACTCCTACCCGTTCCTCCGGTTCGACGAGGCGCAGTCGCCGCTCGCCCCGCTGGCGGAGAGCAAGCCGCAGTCGGTGCTCTCCCTCGCCCCCGGCGCCTCCGGCTACGCGAGCATCATGACCTCGTCCGGCGACGGCAGCGGCACCAACGGCCACCAGCGGACATCGCTCAGCCTCAGCCTGGCCGACCGCGACGAACAGGGCGGCGGCGCCTCGGTGCCGGTCGCGCTGCCCGGCGGCTCCGCGTACCTCGACGACAGCGCCTGGGTCACGTACTGGCAGCCGGACGCGGCCACCGCCGCCAACTGGTAGGCCACCCCGGGGCATCCGCCCCCCGAGAACCAGGGCGCCCGCATCCCCCAGCGGGCGCCCTGTCCCGTGTCCGGGAACGTTCCAGGGGCACGCGCGGCGTCCCGTCATGTCCCGCACACCGCGCCCCACGTCCCGTTCCACCCCGCCGCGACGCGCATCGATGCAGCTCACCGGGGTGGGACGGCGGTCTGACGTCCCGTGGGACGGCCGCGGCCCCGTCCTGCCGCCGTGGCGCCCGACGATGGCTGTGCCGCCGCATTCCGGGCGTCGCGCCCCGACGGGCCGGACGTCCGCGGCGGCGACGCACACGGAACCTACGGCACAGAAGGGGAACATCGATGCGCGGCCAGAGCACCACGGACACGGCGTACGGCACCACCCTCGCGGGCACCGGCCAGGACCCGGCGGCGGACGGCTCCACAGCGACGGACACCCCGCGGACCGGACGGCGGATGCTGCGGCGGGTGCTGCCCGCGCTCGCCGCCGCCGGCCTCGGCATCACCGCGTTCGCGGGCGCGGCCCACGGGCAGACCGTCTCCGCACGGCCGGCCGCCGCGCAGGCGCAGCAGGCGGCCGAGACGTCCTTCCCGACCTGGGGCACCCGCTGGGTGGTGCACGCCTCCGCCGACGCCGGTTCCCCCGCCGTCGGCATGATCAACAAGACCGCCGCCGGACAGGACCGGATCACTGCCGACTACCAGGTCGACACCGGCCGCAAGGTCTGCGAGGGCGACGCCTGCTCCTCGTACATGGCGCATGTGACCGGCCCCGTCGAGGGCTTCCTCAGCGTCGTCGCGGTGGCGATACCCGAGGACCAGCTGCCGGGCGTGCCGGTCAAGGACGGCCCGGCGCCGCAGGAGCCGAGCGCCTCCCGCGAGGAGATGCTGCGGCGCGCGGCGACCTGGCTCACCGCGAACGACGGCGCGCAGGTCCCGTACAGCCAGACCTCGTACTGGAAGGACGGCTACCGGCAGGACTGCTCGGGCTATGTGTCGATGACCCTCGGCCTGCCGACGCCGGGCACCAACACCGTCGGGCTGGCGAACGACCGCTCGCTGACCCGCCCGATCTCCCTCGGCGAACTGACCCCCGGTGACCTGCTGATCGACGCGGACGGCGACAGCAACACCCGGCATGTCGTGATCTTCGAGAAGTGGAACGACGACGCGCACAGCTCGTACACCGCCTACGAGCAGCGCGGCGGCCACGGCACCGACCACCGCAGCCTGACGTACGGGCTGCCCGGCGGCGACCAGGAGTTCAAGCCCTACCGCCCGGTGGCCTTCGGCGACTGAGCCGAACTGAGCGGTCCGGTCGGGTCGCGGGCCGCGGCAGGTCACGAGGGGCACTTCCGTCACAGGGGAGCGGGAGTGCCCCTCGCCTGCGCCGGGCCGCTGTGCTGGAATGCAGAGCGTGCCTGGCCACCAGAACCGCGCCGCGAACGTCCGCCGCAAGCCGCTCGCGCCGCTGCCCGCCGAACTCACCGGCCCCGTACGGGACTTCGTCACGGCCCTGCGGCGCATGCACGGCGAACTGGGCTACAGCCTCAAGGAGATGGAGTCGCGGCTGCCGGCCAGCCGCTCCTCGCTCTCCCGGTATCTGCGGGGCCAGAGCCTGCCGGACGAACGGCTGCTGGTGGAGTGGTGCAGGCTCTCCCTCACCGGGGAGGACCGGCTGCCCGCCCTCGTCACCCTGCTGCACGCGGCCTGCGCGGCGCAGGAGTCGTCGGCCGGCACGGCGGGGCCCGACGGGGACGAGGGCGCCGCCGTGGCCGAGGCCCCGGGGCCTTTCCCGGCGCCCGGGGCGGACGGCGTCCCCAACGCGCACACGGCCACCGGGCCCGCGCCCGGCGAGACCGCACCCGCCGTCACCCCGCATCCGCCCGGCACCGTCGCCGTCCCCGGCCCCCGGGCGGCCCCGCCCGTCCCCGTGGCCGCAGCGGCCGCACACCCCGCGCCGGCCGTCGGCCGTCAGGGCTGGTCCCGCTCCCTGCTCATCGGGCTCGGCGCCGCCGTCGCCGTCGCCACCGCGCTGACCGTGCTCGCGCTCACCGGCAGCGGCCGGGACTCCGCCAAGGACTCCGGCACGGCGGACGCCTCCGGCACGGCGGCGGGTAGCGGCGGAGCGGAATCCGCGTCCGGCGCAGGCGTCACCGTCAATGTGTTCAACGTGGAACGCGGCTGCCGCGGCGACCGCGGTCCGAACTGCGCGCTGGGGCTGGCCCGCGACCCGTACGAGTTCTACCGCCGCCCCAACGTCGCCGGCCACGTCTGGCACGACGACACCCTGCACGCCCGCTGCCGGATCGCCGACGGCGTCTCCGTCACCGACGAGGCCGGCGGGCACAGCAGCATCTGGCTGCGCGTCGACCACGACGGCGGTCAGGCGTGGATGCCGGGCATCCGCATCCGTCCGGAACAGCTCCAGAACGCCGATCTGCCGGTGTGCCACCACTGATCCGGCGGCGTTCCGCAAGCCTCTGGCGCGGTGGGCCCGAATCGATAGTGTGGCGGTGCCATGACATACAGCTCGCTGTCCGCAGCGAACCACTGGGGGAACCACTCATGACCGCACGTCGCTCCCGACGCCGTTCCGTCGCCACCGCGGCGCTGGCCGCAGCGCTCTGCGGCACGCTCGCGCTGACGGGCTGCAGCCACTCCAAGTCCTCGAAGTCGCGGAAGCACTCCTCGTCCTCCTCCTCGGTCCACAAGGACAAGAAGAAGAACAAGAAGCACCGCTTCATCGGCGCGGGGGCGGGCGCTGCGGGCGCGGGCGCGGCGGCCCATCGCGCCCGCCCCACCCAGTGCGTGGCGGGCCCCACCAAGCTCAAGGCGGTCTCCGAGACCAACCCGTCGGTGCTGGTCGTCACCTACCACAACCCGCTCGGCCGCCCCTGCATCCTGCACGGCGCCCCGCAGGTGTTCCTGAACGACTCCACGACCCCGCTGGGCTTCCTGGAGGGCAACCCTGCCGACGACTTCATCGGCCGTCAGGTCACCGTCCAGGCGCGCTCCGACGCCTACGCGCTGATCCCCACCACCAAGCCCGCCACGAAGGGCACCAAGCCCCTCAACAAGCTGACGGTCAGCCTCACGGACAGCCGCGGCGTGAAGCGGGGCGGCGGGGCGTACCTCTCCTTCTCGCAGTACCAGCCGCGGTACGCCACCCAGCAGGCGAAGGTCGGCCACTGGTACTCCAGCCTCCCCGAGGCGCGGATCAAGGCGGGCGTCTCCCGGTGAGCCGCGGCCGGTGACCGGACGGCGGTGCGCCGCCGGTCACCGGCCCGCCGTCAGCCCTCCGCGTCGAGCCCCGCGAGCACCAGGCCCAGCCGGGCCTGCCCGCCGTCGGTGATCCGCACCGGAACGCCCCAGTCCTGCTGGTGCACATGGCAGGCCGGGTACTCGATCGCCGGGTCGTCGTCGCAGGACGCGGCCATCGCCGAGACGTGCAGCACGCCCTCGGTGACGCCGTCCGCGAGCGTCAGCTCCCGGGTCAGCTCGGTGCCCGCGCCCGCGCCGTCGGCCAGCAGCTCCGGCGGGGTGGCGCTGACCAGCAGCCGGGTCGACGGACCGTAGCGGGTGTCCAGCTTCTGCCCGGCCGGCGCCTGGAAGACGACGTCGAGGCGGAGCGCGCCGGGCGCCACCTCCGTCGCCGCGCGCTGCGTACGGTGCGCGACCGCCGCGACCCGCACCGCCTCCTCGGGCAGCCGCAGCCGGGTCAGCCGGTGCCGCGCCGACTCCACCACCACGATGTCGCCGCCGACGAGCACCGCGCCGGACGGCTCCCGCAGATCCGTCGCGAGCGTCGTCACCTCACCGCTCTCCGGGTCGAAGCGGCGCAGCGCGTGGTTGTACGTGTCGGCGACGGCGACCGAACCGTCCGGCAGCGCGGTGACGCCCAGCGGATGCTGGAGCAGCGCCTGCTCCGCCGCCCCGTCGCGGTGTCCGAAGTCGAAGAGTCCGGTGCCGACGGCCGTCCGCACCGCGTAGCCGTCGTCCGTGCGCTCCACCCAGCGCACCGCGCTGGTCTCCGAGTCGGCGATCCACAGCCGGTCGCCGCCGGCCGCGAGCCCGGACGGCTGCGCGAACCACGCCTCGGCGGCGGGCCCGTCGACCAGCCCCTCGTTGGTGGTGCCCGCGACGGCCTCGACGGTGCCGGTGGCCGGGTCGTACGTCCACAGCTGATGGACGCCGGCCATCGCGATCCAGAGGCGCTCCTGCCACCAGGCGAGGTCCCACGGCGAGGAGAGGTCGATCTCGCGCGCGGGGCCGGCGACCGGCGAGCCCTGCCACCACTGGCGGCCGGTGCCGGCGACCGTCTCGACCGTGCCGGTCTCCGGGTCGAAGACGCGCAGGGCGTGGTTGACGGTGTCGGCGACGGCGACCGTGCCGTCGGGCAGCAGCGCCAGGCCCTGCGGTTCGTTGAAGGTGCCGGGCCCGAAGCCGCGCTCACCGCTGCCGATCCGGCGGATCACCCGCTCGCCGTCGGGCGCCAGCTCCACCAGCTGATGGCGGGTGGTGTCCGAGACGAGGAGGTTCCCGGACGGCAGCGCCACCGCCTTGCCGGGGAAGCGCAGATCGGTGGCGACCGGCTCCGGCGGGACGTATGGGCCGTCGCCGCGGCGCAGCGTGCCCTTGGCGGTGTGCTCCGCGATCAGCTCCTCGACCAGCGTCGCCAGCGCATGGGCGTGGCCCTCACCGGCGTGCTGGGCGACGACGTACCCCTCGGGGTCGATGACGACGAGGGTCGGCCAGGCGCGGACCGCGTACTGCTTCCAGGTGGCCAGCTCCGGATCGTCCAGGACCGGGTGCTCGACGCCGTACCGCTCGACGGCGTCGACGACCGCCTGATGCTCGGCCTCGTGCACGAACTTGGGGGAGTGCACGCCGACGATCACGACGGTGTCGCGGTGGCGTTCCTCCAGCTCCCGCAGCTCGTCGAGGACGTGCAGACAGTTCACACAGCAGAAGGTCCAGAAGTCGAGGACGACGATGCGTCCCCGCAGATCGGCGAGGGTCAGATCCTTGTCGCCAGTGTTCAGCCAGCCGCCCTTGCCGATCAGCTCGGGGGCCCTGACGCGCGCACGTGAAGCCATGCCACCATTCAACGTCACCCACCTGACCACGCATTCCGCCGGGGCGGCGGGGAACACGTCAGCAATGCAGCCATTCCCCGGGGGCCACGCCCCGTCCTTTCGCACCTACCTCGTCCGCGACCGCATCTTCGGGATCGGCGACGACTACTGGATCGACGACGAACACGGCCGCCACGCTTTCCTCGTCGACGGCAAGGCGCTGCGGCTGCGGGAGACGTTCGAGCTGAAGGACACCGACGGCCGGGTGCTGATCACCCTGCGCAAGAAGGTGCTCAGCCTGCGCGATGCGATGACCATCGAGCGGGACGACCGGCCGCTCGCCACCATCCGCCGCAAGCGGCTGTCGCTGCTGCGCAACCACTACCGCGTGGAGTTGGTCGACGGCACCGAGCTGGACGTCAGCGGCAAGATCCTGGACCGCGAGTTCGCCGTCGAGTACGAGGGTGAGCTGCTCGCCGAGATCTCCCGGCGCTGGCTCACGGTGCGCGACACCTACGGCCTGAAGGTCGTCCGCGAGGACGCCGACCCGACGCTGCTGATCGGGGTGGCGGTGTGCGTGATCCGCATGGCGGAGCGGGAGCGGGAGGACGGCTGACGGCCCTGTGCGGCACGGGTGGCGACGAGGGCGGGGCACAGTACCACCGCAGGTGCCGGAAGACCTGGCTGCCGCCGGAAAAGTGCCTACGATGGTCACCCGAAAGCACTGCCGGGGTGCCCGTGCGCAGCGTAACTTAACTGCCAGACAGCAGCCCGCGTACGAATCGTCCGAGGGGTCACGTGACCGTCCATCCCAGCCTTCAATCCTCCATCGATGCCTGGACTCACTCCATAGAAGCGATAACCGAGCTGGTGACACCGCTCGCCGAGGGTGAGTGGAGCAGGGCGACGGACCTGCCGGGATGGTCGGTCCGCGATGTGGTCTCGCACATCATCGGCCTGGAGTGCGAGATGCTCGGCGACCCGCGGCCGATCCACTCGCTGCCGCGCGATCTCTACCACGTGCAGAGCGAGTCGGCCCGGCGCATGGAGGTGCAGGTCGACGTCCGCCGTCACCACACCGCCCTGGAGATGGTCTCCGAACTGGAGTACACCGTCATCCGGCGCTCGCGGCAGCTGCGCAACGAGACCCGGCAGCCGGACGCGCTGGTGCGCACCCCGTTCGACGAGGACCGCACGCTGGACTTCGCGCTCCAGCTGCGGGCGTTCGACGTCTGGGTGCACGAGCAGGACCTGCGGCGGGCGCTGGGCGCACCGGGCAATCTCGACTCCCCCGGCGCGCAGGTCACCCGGGACATCCTGGTGAAGGCGCTGCCCGCCGTCGTCGCCAAGAGGGCGCAGGCGCCCGCCGGTTCGGCGGTGGTCTTCGATGTCACCGGGCCGGTGGAGTTCATGCGGACGGTCCGGGTGGACGCCGAGGGCCGTGGCACCGTCGACGGCAGTGTCTCGCTCGGACCGACCGTGACCTTCGCGCTGGACTGGGACGTCTTCGCCCGGCTGGCCTGCGGCCGGACCCGTCCGCAGGCGGTGGCGGACCAGGTCAAGATCGACGGTGACCAGAAGCTGGCCGCGGCGATCCTGGATCGGTTCGCCATCACGCCGTAGCCGGTCGGCGCGGCCGCCGCCGCGGTGTTTCACGTGAAACGCGGCGCGCGTTTCACGTGAAACACCGGGTGCGCTCAACCCGCCTTGTCCGTAGGGACGTTGAGAATCCGCCGGGGAACAGGCCCCGGACCGGCGGCGTACCGGCCGTCAGGCGGGCACGTGGACCGCCTCGATGCGGCTGACGGCCTGCCGCTCCCGCTCACGGCGCACCGCACGGCGGCGCAGCCGCAGGATCTGCGAGACACCGAGCGCCTCCAGCACGAAGACCGAGGAGAACGCGATGCGGTAGTCGTCGCCGGTCGCGTCCAGCAGCACGCCGACGGCGAGCAGCGTCGACATCGAGGCCATGAAGCCGCCCATGTTGACGATGCCGGAGGCGGTGCCCTGACGCTCGGGCGGGTTGGCCGGGCGGGCGAAGTCGAAGCCGATCATCGAGGCCGGGCCGCAGGCGCCGAGCACCACACAGAGCACGATCAGCAGCGCCATCGGGGCATGTGTGCCGGGCCAGAAGAGGGTGATGGCCCACAGCGCGGCGGTGATGCCGACGGTGCCCAGGGCGAGCGGCAGCCGGGCCGCGTGGTGCCGGGCGATGATCTGGCCGTAGACCAGGCCGACCGCCATGTTGGAGAGGACGATCAGGGTCAGCAGGGTGCCCGCGGTGGCCCGGGACAGGCCCTGTGCCTCGACGAGGAACGGCAGCCCCCACAGCAGCAGGAAGAACATCGCGGGGAACTGCGTGGTGAAGTGGATCCACATGCCCAGCCGGGTGCCCGGCTCGCGCCAGGCGTCCGCGATCTGCCGGCGGACGAAGGCGGCGCCGGTGTGGGGGGCGGGCGCGGGTTCCGGGGCGAAGCCCTCGGGGTGGTCCTTGAGGAAGAGCAGCAGCAGGACGAGGACGACCACACCGCCGGCCGCGCTCCCGGCGAAGGTCACCGTCCAGCCCATGGAGTGCAGCAGCCGGGCGAGGAGCAGCGTGGAGATGAGGTTGCCCGCCATGCCGACGAGCGCGGCGATCTGCGCGACCAGCGGCCCGCGCCGGGCGGGGAACCAGCGCGACCCCAGCCGCAGCACGCTGATGAAGGTCATCGCGTCCCCGCAGCCGAGCAGCGCCCGCGAGCCGAGCGCCATGGCGTACGACTCGGAGAACGCGAAGCCGAACTGGCCGACGGTGTAGAGGACGACGCCGATGGCCAGCACCTTCTTGGTGCCGAGCCGGTCCACGAGCAGGCCGACGGGTATCTGCATGCCCGCGTAGACCAGCAGTTGGAGGATCGAGAAGGTCGACAGCGCCGAGGCGTTGATGTGGAAGCGGTCGGCGGCGTCCAGACCGGCGACGCCCAGGCTGGTGCGGTAGGTGACGGCGACGAAGTAGACGGCGACGCCGATGCCCCAGACGGCCACGGCACGGGCGCCGCCGGGTGGGTCGCCGGGCAGGGACCGTGCCGTGGTGGTGCCGGAATCGCCGCTCATCGGACGTCTCCCTGCGCGAGGTTGCGGACCCAGCTGACGTGGCGGTGCACGGCGGCGGTGGCCGCCTCGGCGTCACCGGTGCGCAGCGCTTCGAGGATCTCGGCGTGCTCGGTCACGTTCTTGGCGATGCGGTCCGGATGGGCGTGCATCACCGCGACGCCCATGCGCAGCTGACGGTCGCGCAGCTGCTCGTAGAGGCGGTTGAGGATCTGGTTGCCGGTGTTGCGCACCAGGGCCGCGTGGAAGCAGCGGTCGGCGACGGAGACCGCCGCCAGATCGCCGGCCGCGGACCGCTCGCGCATGGTCCGCAGATGCTTGGCCAGCTCATCGAGGAGCGCCTCGGACGCCGGCACGGCGCGGGACGCGGCGTACTGCTCCACCAGCAGCCGGGTCTCGACGACATCGGCGATCTCCTGCGCGGAGACCGGCAGCACCAGCGCGCCCTTCTTCGGGTAGAGCTTGATCAGCCCCTCGACCTCCAGCCGGAGCAGCGCCTCGCGCACCGGCGTCCGCGAGACCCCGACCGCCTCGGCCAGCTCGCCCTCGGTGAGCAGCATGCCGCCCTCGTAGCGGCGCTGGAGCACGGCGTCCTTCACATGGGTGTAGACGCGCTCGGCGGCGGGTGGCTGCTTGGTGTGCGGGGTCCCGGCGGACTGCCGGCCGGGAGCGGCGGGTGCGGAGGCAGATGGCATGCACACAGGATAGATACAACAGGTATGCGTGTGTCGGCGCTTCCAGGATGCGGACAGGAACGGTCCGCGGTGTGGTGCCCGAAAGTGCAGGTCAGAGACGCGCTTCGGGCCCGGCGCCGGTCCGTGGACCGGGCCGGGCCCGCCGGGTCAGCCCGCCATCAGCCCCTGTGCCACCAGCCGGTCGACGACCTGACCGTGGGCCGGGGCGCAGCGCTCCCGCGCCTGCGCGCGGTCGAACCAGGCGTACTCGGCGATCTCCCGGCCGGGGCGCGGCGCGATGTCCTGCGGGCCGCCGGTGAAACAGGTCATGTGCAGCCGGCGGCCGCCCTGCCCGTGGGCCACGTCATGAATGACGAACGCCTCGGTCAGCTCCGCTGCCGAAACCGTCAGGCCCAGCTCCTCCGCCAGCTCCCGCGACAGCGCCTCCGGAGCGGTCTCGCCGTCCTCGTACTTGCCGCCGGGCAGGTAGAAGGTGTCGTTGCCGCGCGTGCGCACGCTGAGCAGCCGCCCCTCCCGCACATGCAGCCAGGACACCGACCGCAGCGGCGCGACGCGGTCCAGGGCGATCAGGGTCTCGCCCGTCTCCTCCTCGGACCGGCGGGAACGCTCGGTGAAGCCGAGGTGGTCGTAGAAGCGGCGGGCGCGGTCGTTGCGCTCGTAGACCTCCAGGGTCAGCGCGCCGTGCAGCGTCGCGGCGTGCTCGATCAGCGCCCGGCCGGTGCCGCGGCCCTGCGCCTCGGGGTCGACGAACAGCCCGCCGACCTCGGCGCCCATGAGCCCCAGCAGTCCGACGACGGCGCCGTCCCGCTCGGCGACCCAGTTGTCCGCCTGGACGAGGTACACCTCCCGGAGCATCCGGGCGCGCTCGCCGCCGCCCTCGCCGGGGAGAAAGGGGTGTGCCTGGCGGGTGGCGCGGGACCACAGGTCGACGACCACGTCCTCGTCGCTGTCCCGGTAGCGCCGGATGATCAAGTCGCTGCTGCTCATGGCACCGAAGCTAAACACCGCTCTGGCCTGCGGCAAGTCCTTTCCGGACCGGGTACGGCGGGGCCCGCGCGCCGGGATGTATGTACGCCGTCGATCCTCCGCAGGTGCGGCACGGGATCCCTCTTAAGTTGTAGCCGAATCCCTACCTGACGCGTACGGGCGGGCCCGAAATCCATGGGTGAATGGAGGCAACGACGCCGGGAAGGTTCCGGCACCCGAGGGGGAGAAGCCATGCAGACCAGGACGAACACCGGCCGCCGTGCCCGGACCACCGCCGTGGTGGTGCTGATCGCCGCCGCCGTCTGGGCGGGCACCACGGTGGTCCGCAACGCCTCGCACGCGGACACCTCCGCGCCGACCGGCCCGGTCGCCCACCTCCGGAACGTCGTCGACCTCATCCGCAGCTGACGGACGCCGCCGGACGACCGACGCGTCACGGCACCGCGGACACAACGGCCGGCCACCGCGGATGCGGGGGCCGGCCGTTCTCCGTGCGCTACCGGGTCAGCCCCAGGTGATCAGCCGCTTCGGCTTCTCCAGGACACCCGCGATGTCGGCGAGGAGCTTCGAGCCCAGCTCACCGTCGATCAGCCGGTGGTCGAACGAGAGCGCCAGCGTGGTGACCTGACGGGGCTTGACCTTGCCCTTGTGAACCCACGGCTGGAGCTTGATCGCGCCGAAGGCGAGGATCGCCGACTCCCCCGGGTTGAGGATCGGCGTACCGGTGTCGACGCCGAAGACGCCAACGTTGGTGATGGTGACCGTCCCGCCGGACATGGCCGCCGGGGAGGTCTTGCCCTCGCGGGCGGTCGCCACCAGCTCGCCCAGCGCCTCGGCGAGCTGCGGCAGCGTCTTGGCGCCCGCGTCCTTGATGTTCGGCACGATCAGCCCGCGCGGGGTGGCCGCGGCGATCCCGAGGTTCACCTCGTGCTTCAGCACGATCTCCTGGTTCGCCTCGTCCCAGGACGCATTGACCTCCGGGTGCCGCTTGAGGGCGACCAGGAACGCCTTGGCGACGAAGAGCAGCGGGTTGATCCGCACCCCCGCCATGTCCGGGTCCTGCTTCAGCTCCTGGACCAGCTTCATCGTGCGCGTCACATCGACGGTGATGAACTCCGTGACGTGCGGCGCGGTGAAGGCGGAGGCGACCATCGCCTGCGCGGTGGCCTTGCGGACGCCCTTGACCGGGATCCGGGTCTCCCCGGCCGACGGCACGGCGACCGCCTCCGGCAGTGCGGCGGACACCGTCGACGTTTCACGTGAAACAGGCGCCGCGGCGGCCGCGGCGGCGTGCACGTCCTCGCGGGTGACGACCCCGTCGGGGCCGGTCGGCACCACCGTGGCCAGGTCGATGCCGAGGTCCTTGGCGAGCTTGCGGACCGGCGGCTTGGCCAGCGGCCGGGGCGCGCCGGGAGCTGCCGGAGCAGGCACGGCGGGCGCGGCCGGTGCGGGCGGGGCCGGTGCGGGCACCGCAGTCCGTCCGTTCAGCTCCGCCTGGAGCCCCGCGGTCGCCGGCTGCGCCGCGGGCTGCGGCGGCGCCTTGCGCGGCCGCCGCTTCGTCGACGACGGTGCGGCGCCGTAGCCGACGAGCACCGCCTGGCGGCCCTGCGGCTCCTCGGCCTCGGCGGGCTCCGGCTCGGCGGCCGGCGCGGTCTCGGCCGACGGCGCGGGACCGGCGCCCGGGTCGGTGTCGACGGAGATGATGACGGTGCCGACATCGACGGTGGTGCCCTCGTCGAAGTTGAGCGTGTGCACCACCCCGTCGTAGGGGATGGGCAGTTCGACGGCGGCCTTCGCGGTCTCGACCTCGCAGACGACCTGGCCGTCGGTGACGGTGTCACCGGGCCGGACGTACCACTTGAGGATCTCGGCCTCGGTGAGGCCCTCGCCCACGTCGGGCATCTTGAACTCGCGGAAACGCTGCGCCGAGGCGGTGGTTGCAGTCATGGTCACGGCTCTCCTCTCCCCCTCAGTACGCCAGCGCGCGGTCGACGGCGTCGAGCACCCGGTCCAGACCCGGCAGGTACTCGTCCTCCAGCCGGGACGGCGGGTACGGCGCGTGGAAGCCGCCGACCCGCAGCACCGGGGCCTCCAGGTGGTAGAAGCAGCGCTCGGTGATCCGGGCGGCGATCTCGGCGCCCATGCCGAGGAAGACCGGCGCCTCGTGCACCAGGACCAGCCGGCGGGTCCGCTCGACCGACGCCTGGACGGTGTCGAAGTCGATGGGGGAGAGCGACCGCAGGTCGACGACCTCGATCGACTTGCCCTCCTCCGCCGCGACGTTGGCGACGTCCTGGCAGACCTTCACCATCGGGCCGTACGCGGCGAGCGTGAGGTCCGTGCCGCTGCGGGCGATCCGGGCGGAGTGCAGCGGGTCCGGGATCGCCTCGGTGTCCAGGCGCGACTTGTCGTGGTAGCGGCGCTTGGGCTCGAAGTAGATGACCGGGTCGTCCCCGGCGATGGCCTGCTGGAGCATCCAGTAGGCGTCCGAGGCGTTCGAAGGCGTCACGCACTTCAGGCCCGCGACGTGCGCGAACAGCGCCTCAGGTGACTCCGAGTGGTGCTCGACCGCGCCGATGCCGCCCGCGTACGGAATGCGGATGACGACGGGCACCTTGACCTTGCCGAGCGCGCGGGCGTGCATCTTCGCGAGCTGGGTGACGATCTGGTCGTAGGCGGGGAAGACGAAGCCGTCGAACTGGATCTCGGCGACCGGGCGGTAGCCGCGCAGGGCCAGGCCGATCGCGGTGCCGATGATGCCGGACTCGGCGAGCGGGGTGTCGATCACCCGGTCCTCGCCGAAGTCCTTCTGGAGGCCGTCGGTGACGCGGAAGACGCCGCCGAGCTTGCCGACGTCCTCACCCATCACGACGACCTTGGGGTCCGCCTCCATGGAGGCGCGCAGCGAGGCGTTGATCGCCTTGGCGATGGTGATCTTCTCGTGGACGGCCATGGTCAGTTCTCCTCCGCGGCGGCATCGGCGTCGGCGAACGACGCCTGGTACGCGGCGAACTGCGCGCGCTCCTCGTCGACGAGCGCATGCCCGTCCGCATAGACGTTCTCGAAGATCGCCATCGTGTCGGGGTCGGGCATCGCCCGGACGGCGTCCCGCACCCGCTTGCCCAGCGCCTCGCTCTCCTCCTCGACGGCGGCGAGGTAGGCGTCGTCCACCAGCCCCTCGGCCTCCAGGTACCGGCGCAGCCGCAGGATCGGGTCCTTCGCCTCCCAGGCGCGGGTCTCCTCGTCGGCGCGGTACTTCGTCGGGTCGTCGGAGGTGGTGTGGGCGCCCATCCGGTAGGTGAACGCCTCGACCAGCATCGGGCCCTGGCCGGTGCGGGCGCGCTCCAGCGCCGCCCGGGTCACGGCCAGACAGGCCAGCACGTCGTTGCCGTCGACGCGGACGCCGGGGAATCCGTAACCGCGGGCGCGCTGGTAGAGCGGCACACGGGTCTGCCGCTCCGTCGGCTCGGAAATCGCCCACTGATTGTTCTGGCAGAAGAAGACCACCGGGGCGTTGTAGACCGCGGAGAAGGTGAACGACTCGGCGACATCTCCCTGGCTGGAGGCGCCGTCACCGAAATAGGCGAGCACCGCGGAATCCGCGCCGTCCTTCTGCACGCCCATCGCATATCCGGTCGCGTGCAGCGTCTGCGAACCGATGACGATGGTGTAGAGGTGGAAGTTGTTGCTGTTCGGGTCCCAGCCGCCGTGATTCACGCCGCGGAACATGCCGAGCAGATTCGTCGGGTCGACCCCGCGGCACCAGGCGACGCCGTGCTCGCGGTAGGTCGGGAAGACGTAGTCGTCGTCACGCAGGGCCCGCCCGGAGCCGATCTGGGCCGCCTCCTGGCCGAGCAGCGAGGCCCACAGGCCCAGTTCGCCCTGGCGCTGCAGCGTGGTGGCCTCGGCGTCGAATTTCCGCGTCAGCACCATGTCGCGGTAGAGACCGCGCAGTTCCTCGGGCGACAGGTCGATCGCGTAATCCGGGTGCTCGACCCGCTTTCCCTCAGGGGTCAGCAGTTGTACGAGCTCGTCCTGCTCCGCCGGGCGCGTGGCCTTGTTCCTGGCCGGTGACGCCTTTTTGGCGGTGGTGCGCTTGCTGCCGCTGCGGGTGGTTTTCCGCTGGGCAGTGCCTTCCACGGTCACGTGCTGCTCCTCCGTCTGTCCGGCCCCCGGGGTCCGCCGGTGGCCGTATTGCGGCTCACCCGGTATCCGATACGGCGCACGGGGTGGGTGCGAACGCGGCCGGATCCGGGTGGAACAAAGCGTCCCGGAAGGTGGCCTGCTCATCGCACGTTACCCATTGTCAAAGCCTAAGCGGAAACGGCCCTGACCTGCGATTTTGCTTGGATTTCCAAGTAAATCGCGAAAGCTGGGAACAACTCCTGGTCACAGCGTTGCAGGCCGCCGGGACACCGGCACGTTATATCGGTGACCTGGAGCACGGGAAGAGTCGGTGTGTGAGACTGGAGCCGTGCACGCGGATGGAAAAATCAGGGTATTCCTGCTCGATGATCATGAAGTGGTGCGGCGCGGCGTCCACGAAATGCTGGCGGGTGAACCGGACATCGAGGTCATCGGCGAGGCCGGCACCGCCGCAGACGCCCTGGTCAGGATCCCGGCCACCCGCCCGGACGTCGCGGTGCTCGATGTCCGGCTACCGGACGGCAGCGGCGTCGAGGTCTGCCGCGAGATCCGCTCGCAGAACGACGGGATCAACTGTCTGATGCTGACGTCGTTCGCGGACGACGAGGCCCTTTTCGATGCGATCATGGCCGGTGCGGCCGGTTATGTCCTCAAGGCCATCCGGGGCAACGAACTCCTCGCCGCCGTACGCGACGTCGCCGCCGGCAAGTCCCTGCTCGACCCGGTGGCCACCGCGCAGGTCCTGGAGCGGCTGCGGGGCGGCGGCGCCAGGGGCGACGACAAGCTGGCCTCCCTCACCGACCAGGAGCGCCGGATCCTCGACCTCATCGGCGAGGGCCTGACCAACCGCGCCATCGGCGAACGCCTCCACCTCGCCGAGAAGACCATCAAGAACTACGTCTCCAGCCTGCTGTCCAAGCTCGGCATGGAGCGCCGCTCCCAGGCCGCCGCCTATGTCGCCCGGCGCCAGGCCGAGCGCCGCTGACCGCCCGCGTCGCGCGGGAGCGGCGGGACCAACGTCCCGGCCAGGTGAGGGCCGCTGCCCCTGTCGGCGGCGGCGCGCGCGGCGGCAGGCTGGGAGTCATGCCCTGCGACGACCCCCGCGCCACGGAACTGCTCGACCGCACCCCCTACGGGCGGGTGTCGTCGAGCCTGCGCGCGCTGCCCTTCACCGCGATCTCCCGGCATCTGGTCTCCGACGACCGGCTGATCGTGCGCCTGCACAGCGGCTACGGATACCACCGCGCCCTGGACGGCGCGGTCGTCGCGTACGAGGCGGACACCCTCCACAGCGGGGCCGAGGACGCCTGGTCGGTGCATCTGACCGGAACGGCGCGGCTCACCGAGCCGACCGACGCCGAACGGCAGCGTTTCGGCCGTACACCACGGCTGGCGGACGGTGTTCCGTTCGACCCGGTTTTCCTGCGGATTGAGCCGGAATTCATCGCCTTGCACCACCTGACCGATGTACCGGATTTCAGAACCGTCCCCTGGGCCCCTGGCCAGTGATCTAACATCTGGCGCGTGCTGCGCTCATCTGTAGTCCGAACGGCGGCCGCCCCCGACGGCCGCACGCTCGGCTCCTTACTCGCCCACTACGCCGACGCCGGGGAGCCGCTCTCCTGCGAGCCCGTCGCCGAGGGCCTGCTCAACCGCGGATACACGCTGGTCACCACGGACGGCAGATACTTCCTCAAGCACCACCTCGACGGGGACCGCGGCTCCATCTCCCGCCAGCACCGCGCCACCCTCCGGCTCGCCGCGCTCGGACTGCCGCTCGCCCCGCCCCTCGCCCGCGCCGACGGCCGCACCGTCACCGTGCTCGACGGCCGCTGCTACGCCCTGCACCCCTGGGTCGACGGCGAACACCTCGGCGGCACCGCGCTCACCCTCGCCCAGTCCCGCCGCCTCGGCGCGCTGCTCGGCCTCGTCCACACCGCGCTGGAGCGGGTCATGCCGGCCCAGCGGCGCCCGGGCCCCGCCCCGCACGCCCAGCCCAGCGCCGAGCCCGCGCAGACCTTCGACGTCATCGACGAGCTGCTGGCGCTGGCCCGGGTCACCCGCCCGCGCACCAGCTTCGACGAGCTGGCCGAGCACCGGCTGCGCGAGCGCCGGGCGCTCCTGGAACGCCACGCCCACCGCCGCCCCGCCGACCCCGGCGCCGCGGCCGTCGGCTGGGTGCACGGCGACTTCCACCCGCTCAACGTCCTCTACCGGGGGACCGCGCCCGCCGCGATCGTCGACTGGGACCGGCTGGGCGTCCAGCCGCGCGCCGAGGAGGCGGTCCGCGCCGCCGCGATCTTCTTCGTCCGGCCGTGCGGGACGCTGGACCTGGCGAAGGTGGCGGCGTACGCGGGCGCCTACCGCGGTGCGCGCGGCGCGGACGCCGGCGAGCTGGCCGCCGCCGTCCACCGGGTGTGGTGGGAGCGGCTGAACGACTTCTGGATGCTGACCTGGCGTTACCGCCTCGGCGACCGGCGCACCGATCCGCAGTTCCCCGCCGCGTCCGCGCTGGCGGTGTGGTGGACCCGCGAGTACCAGGCGGTCCGGGACGCGTTCACGGGATGAACGACGGCCCCGGACGGGCGGTCGCCGTCCGGGGCCGTGAGCCGTGCGGGGAGGCGCGGGCCTCCGGCGCGGTCAGGGAGTGGTGCCTGCCGCGGTGCCCGCGTCCGTGCCGCCCGCGTCGGTGGCGCCGGCGTCGGTGCCACCGGCGTCCGTACCGCCCGTGTCCGTGCCGCCGGCGTCGGTGCCACCGGCGTCCGTACCGCCCGTGTCCGTACCGCCGTTGGCGGCGCCGCCGTTGCTCGCACCGCCGTTCGTCGAGGTCGGCGGCGCCGTCGTCGGGGCCTGGGTCGGGGTCGTCGGGTACTGCGGCGTGGTGGGCGCCTGGGACGGCGGCGCGGTGTTCTCGGCCGGCGGGGTGTAGCCGCCGATGCCACCGGGCTCGGTGGTCTCGTCCGTCGGCTCGTCGCTGGGCTCGTCGGTCTGCTCGTCCTTGGTGGAGGACGAGGAGGTGGGCGACTTGGTGGGCCCGGGCGCGGATCCGCCGCCGTTGTCGCTGTTGCGCACCGCGAAGGCCACGCCCACCGCGATGGCGATCACGGCGAGCGCGGCGATCAGCAGGATCTTGCCGCGGCTGCGCCGTGCGGGCCGGTGGCCGCCCTCGAACGCCCCGTCGTCGGCGTGCATACCGGGCGGCAGGATCGGGTTGGCCGCGGTCTGCCCGGCGTCCGCGTGCGGCATCGCGGTGGTCGCGGCGACGCCCATCGCGGAGGCGCCGCCCTCGTGCGCGGCGACCGGGCCGGTGTTCCAGGTGCCGGTGTGGCCGCCCTGCTCGTGCAGCATCTGCAACGAGTACTGGACCAGCCCGCGCATCTCCTCGGCGGTCTGGAACCGGTCGTCCGGGTCCTTGGCCAGGGAGCGCATGACCAGGCCGTCCAGCTCCGGCGGCACGTCGGCGACCTGCGACGGCGGCACCGGCATGTCCTGGACGTGCTGGTAGACCACCGACAGCGGGGTCTCACCGGTGAACGGCGGCCGCAGCGCCAGCAGTTCGTAGAGCAGACAGCCGGTGGCGTAGAGGTCGGAGCGGGTGTCGACGGTCTTGCCGAGCGCCTGCTCCGGGGAGAGGTACTGCGGGGTGCCCATGACCATGCCGGTCTGGGTCATCGTCGACTGGGCGCCGTGCAGCGCGCGGGCGATGCCGAAGTCCATGACCTTGACGGCGCCGCTGTTGGTAATGATCACGTTCGCGGGCTTGATGTCGCGGTGCACGATGCCGTGCTGATGGCTGTAGGCCAGCGCCTCCAGCACCCCCGAGACGATGATCAGCGCCTGGTCCGCCGGCGGTGCGTCGGCGTTGAGCAGCAGGTCACGGATGGTGCGGCCCTCGACCAGCTCCATCACGATGTACGGCACGGTGTTGCCGCCGACGAAGTCCTCGCCGGAGTCGTACACGGCGACGACCGCGTGGTGGTTCAGCCCGGCGACGGACTGTGCCTCGCGGGTGAAGCGCGCCTTGGACACCGGGTCCTCGGCGAGGTCGGCGCGGAGCAGCTTCACCGCCACCGTGCGGCCCAGCCGTACGTCCTCGGCGGCGAACACCTCCGCCATGCCGCCGCGGCCGAGGCGGCGGGTGAGGCGGTAGCGGCCGTCGCCGACCAGTCCGCCGTTGCCCCACATCTCCGGTGCGTCGGAGGTGTGGGAGCCGGTGGCGTCAGGGTCGGACGGGCCCTGGGGGCCCTGCGTCGGTGCCATCGGTCCTCGCCGTCGAAATCGATCCGCCTGAGCGGTAAGGTCTCGGTCCTCGCCGGGACGGACGCGCTGATCGCAACCGCCCCTCCGGAGCACGCTACAGGCTCGGGAACGCCCGCCGGTCCGAGCGGACCGGCCATCAAACCTTCCGGCCGCCCCGCGTCGCAAGTTGACCATCGACGGACCGCATCCGGCCGCCCCTGTGGCATCGGGCGCAACTGTCACGGAACGGGCACACAGCTTGACGTGTCACTGCCCTGGGGCAGACTTGGCTGCGCAATCACCGGATTTGATCGCCACACGTGTGGGCGCTGCGCCGAGGGGGAAGCGGAACGATGAGCCAGGACGGCGCTCAGGGCCCATACGAAGGCCGTTCGGTCGGCGGGGGACGCTACCAGCTTCGTGATCTTCTTGGCGAGGGCGGCATGGCCGCCGTCCACCTCGCCTACGACAGCGTCCTCGACCGCGAGGTCGCCATCAAGACCCTGCACAGCGAACTCGGCCGTGAGCAGGCATTTCGCGAGCGTTTCCGGCGCGAGGCGCAGTCCGTCGCCAAGCTGACGCACACCAATATCGTCTCGGTCTTCGACTCCGGTGAGGACGAGCTGGACGGCGCGATGGTGCCGTACATCGTCATGGAGTACGTCTCCGGTCAGCCGCTCCGTTCGGAGCTGGACGGCGACATAGCCCAGCACGGCGCGATGCCGACGCAGAAGGCGCTGAAGATCACCGCCGATGTGCTCGCCGCGCTGGAGACCAGCCACGAGATGGGCCTGGTCCACCGGGACATCAAGCCGGGCAACGTCATGCTGACCAAGCGCAACGTCGTCAAGGTCATGGACTTCGGCATCGCCCGCGCCATGCAGTCCGGTGTGACATCGATGACACAGACCGGCATGGTCGTCGGCACCCCGCAGTACCTCTCGCCGGAGCAGGCGCTGGGCCGCGGCGTGGACGCCCGCTCCGACCTCTACTCCGTCGGCATCATGCTCTTCGAGCTGCTCACCGGGCAGCTGCCGTTCGACGCGGACTCCCCGCTCGCCATCGCGTACGCGCATGTGCAGGAGGAGCCGCCGCTCCCGTCGAGCATCAACCAGTCGGTCCCCCCGGCGGTGGACGCGCTGGTCGCCCGGGCGCTCAAGAAGAACCCCAACGAGCGGTTCCCGACGGCCGAGGCGATGCAGGACGAGTGCCTGCGGATCGCCGGTTCCGCGCAGTCCGGTGGTTCGCCGCTGATCATCAGCGAGGGCCCGCGGGCGCGCACCAGCGGCTCGTCCGTCTCCTCGGCGGTCTTCCCGACGGCGAACGGCGCCCCGCCCGCCCCCGCGCCGAACGTGCAGCAGCCGTACCAGCCGATGCCGACGCCCGGATACGGCCCGTCGACGCCGCCGCCGGTGAACAACGCCTTCCCGACCCCGGCACCCGGCCCCGCGCCGTTCAATGCGGGCGGGTACCCGACGCCGGCGCCGAGCCCGGCACCGTTCACGCCGCCGCCGGTGACGCCGACGATGCCGCCGGCGAACGGCGGACCGCGGCCCCGCAAGAGCAACACCCCGGTGGTGGTCGTCGCGACGATCGTGGGCGTGGTGGTGGTGACCGCCATCGCGATCGGCATCGGCCTGAACGCCGGCGGCGGCGGCAGCAGCGATGACAGCATGAAGTCCGCCAGGCTGGAATCGACCTCGACGTACTCCGACCCCGAGCCGACGTCGACGGTCAGCACCCGGCCCGAGGACAAGTCCGCGACGGTCCAGTCCACCCTGTGCACCAACCCCTCGCACCCCTACGGCGAGAAGCAGAAGATCTACGTCCCCTCCTTCCTGTTCAAGAACCTGGAATCGGTGAAGGAGTGCATGGACGCGGCGGGCTGGAAGTACACCGTCAAGGAGCAGAACGACGTGCTCTGGGGGAAGAACACCGTCACCAAGCAGTCGCCGAGCGGCTTCAGCTCCTGGGACCCGGACAGCGATCAGCCGCTGGAGCTCACGGTCTCGACGGGCCACAGCGACTGATCCGCCGGCCGTACGGACGCCGAGGGCCGGGCACACGGAGTGTGTGCCCGGCCCTTCGTGGTTCCTCGGCGAACCGCGTCGCCGCTCAGAGGTAGGGACCGGAGCGGGCGCCGCCGTGGCCGGGCTGATCGCTCTCCTCGGCGGGGGCGGCGCCGGGCGGCAGCGCGCGCCGCATCGTCTCCAGCTGGGCGCGGGCGGCCATCTGCTGGGCGAACAGCGCGGTCTGGATGCCGTGGAACAGCCCCTCCAGCCAGCCGACCAGCTGGGCCTGCGCGATACGGAGTTCCGATTCGGTGGGCACGGACTCGTCGGTGAACGGCAGGGACAGCCGCTCCAGCTCCTCTACCAGCTCGGGCGCGAGCCCGTCCTCCAGCTCCTTCACCGAGCTGGCGTGGATCTCCTTGAGGCGGACCCGGCTCGCCTCGTCGAGCGGTGCGGCCTTCACCTCTTCCAGCAGCTGCTTGATCATGCTGCCGATCCGCATGACCTTGGCGGGCTGCTCGACCATGTCCGTCACCGGTGTCTCCCGGGACTCCCCGTCACCCTCGCCGCCTCCGGCGGCGGCGCTGCCCAGCGCCATGCCGTCCGGGCCGACTACCAGGACGTGCTGGTTCTCCTGCGACCGTTCGTTCATCGGCATATCCATACCGCCATTCTCTCGTACACGGGTACGCCGGAGGCGGTGACCCCACCACGCGGCAACGGCCGGCCGGGGCGGTGGGCCCGGGGCTGCGGGAGCGGCGGTGGGCGCGGGCCGGCCGGTCGGGGAGCCGGTGGATCGCCGGGCCGGACCGGTGGCCGGAGACGGGCCGTCGCCGCTGTTTCACGTGAAACGGTGTGCGGTCTCCGGCTGCCGGGTCAGCCGCGCCGCAGCCGGAGCGCGAGAAAGGCCAGCCCCAGGCCGGTGAGCGCCATTCCTGCCCCCATCGGGAGCACCCGCTCGGCGTGGGAGCCCGTCCCGGCGAAGGGGTACGAGGTGCCGTCGGCCGGTGGTTCGGCCTGGGCTTCCGGCGCCTGCTGATCGTCGGTATCCCGGACCGTGCGGGGCCCCGGCGTGGGCGTCTCCTCCGCCGGGACCGCATGCGGTACGGCGGCGGGCACCCGCTTCGGGCGGTGCGGTGGGGCGACGGGGCGGTGGCGTGCCGGGTGGTGGTGCGACGGACCGGCCTCGTGGGGCGGGGCGGCGGCCTTGGCCGGGCGGTCGTCCGGGGCGCGGTGCGGGGCGGCCGTGGGGGAGGCGGGCGGGGCCGGCAGGCGCGGGGCGGCGGAGCCCGGTGCGGGCGGCGTGGGCGGTGCTGGCGGTGCGGGCGGTGTGGGGGCGGCCGGGCGGTGCGGTTTGTGCGGGGAGGCGTGCGGCCGCGGCGGGCCGGGCGCGCCCTCGGCGGGGTGGTGCGGGCGCGGCTGTCCGTCGGGGAGCGCGTCCCCGCCGGGGAGATCGGCGAAGCCCGGCGCCAGGTCGCCCACCGACGCCAGGTCCCCGGCTCCGGCAGCTCCGAAGACATCGAGGCCGAACGGGCCGGTCCCCTCGCCCCAACGGTGCCGACGCTCGGCGAGCCGGGGATCCCGGACCTCCGGCGTCTCGGGCGCGAGAGCCCGTGCCGTGCGCGGCGCTCCCTGCCCCAGGGGCGCGGCTGCATGGGCCGTCACCGTGCCCAGCGCCAGGGAGAAGGGCAGTACCACCGTGACCACCAGCAGGCCGCCGGGGATACGCGTAGGGATTCGAGCCACGGATGTGCCCCTCCCGTGCCGAGCCGCCGTGTGACCTACTCACCGTCACACGGCTCCACAATTCCGGCATCTCGGGCGGTCCGGATGGGGGAGGGGCGGGAGCGGGCGCCGGGCCGGGAGGCGGCGATCCGGCACGCGGGTGCTGGTCAGATGGGGGCGGGACGGGGCCCGCGTTCCGGGCGCGGAGGGCGCGCGGTGCCCCTCGCGCCGAGGCCGGAGCCTTGGCGCGAGGGGCACGGGGCGCCAAGGTCCGGCACGGGCGCCGGGCCACGGAACCGGCCGCGCCGCCGCCCGTCTGCGTAGCGGCGCTGTTGCCGGCGTCTCCGTATCCCTGCCGACGTCGCCGTATCGCCGTCGGCGTCGCCTTCGCTCAGACCGTCAGGACGACCTTGCCGACATGGCTGCTCGCGTCGACCACGCGGTGGGCCTCGGCGGCGTCCGCCATCGGAAGGGTGCAGTCGACGACCGGGCGGACCTGGCCGTTGCCGATCAGCGGCCAGACGTGTTCGCGTACCGCCGCCACGATCGCGGCCTTCTCCTGCAGCGGGCGGGCGCGCAGTCCGGCTGCGGTGATCGCGGCGCGCTTGGCCAGCAGGGCGCCGATGTTCAGCTCCGCCTTCACCCCGCCCTGCATCCCGATGATGGCGAGACGGCCATTGACGGCCAGCGCCTTCACATTCCGCTCCAGATACTTCGCGCCGACGATGTCGAGGATGACATCGGCGCCCTTGCCGCCGGTGGCCTCGCGCACCTCCGCCACGAAGTCCTGCTGGTGGTAGTCGATGAGCACATCGGCACCCAGCTCCGCACAGCGCGCCAGCTTTTCGGCGCTGCCCGCGGTGACCGCGACACGGGCGCCGACCGCCTTGGCGAGTTGGATCGCCATGGTGCCGATGCCGCTGGATCCGCCGTGCACCAGCAGCGTCTCGCCGGGGCGCAGGTGGGCGATCATGAAGACGTTGGACCAGACGGTGCAGACGACCTCGGGCAGCGCGGCAGCGGTCACCAGGTCGATGCCGTCCGGCAGCGGCAGCACCTGACCGGCCGGGACCGCCACCTTCTCCGCGTAACCGCCACCGGCCAGCAGGGCACACACCTCGTCGCCGACCGCCCAGCCGTGCACCCCCGGCCCGAGGGCCGCGATCCGGCCCGCGCACTCCAGCCCCGGGTACGGCGAGGAGCCGGGCGGCGGGTCGTAGAAGCCCTGGCGTTGCAGCAGATCCGCGCGGTTGACGGCGCTCGCCGCGACGTCGATCAGGACCTCGCCCTCGGCGGGCTGCGGATCGGGCACCTCGGCCCAGACAAGGGCGTCGGGGCCACCGGGTTCGGGAATGGTGATCGCTCGCATGGCCGCGAGGCTACTCGCCGGGGGTGCCCGCAGCGACCGTGCCCGCACCGCCGACGCCCGTACGGCCCCCGAAGGGACGCCGTACAACGCAACGCTCGGCCTGTTTCACGTGAAACAGGCCGAGCGGCAAGGGAGTTGACGGCCCTGCCGGTCCACCGTGTTTCGCGTGAAACGGCTCGTTTCACGTGAAACACGGTGGACCGTGGGCCGGGGATCGGCCGGAGGGCGCGCGGTCAGTCGTCGGCGCGACGCATCGGGGAGACGCCGGAGCCCGGCAGCGGCGGCTTGGGCGCGCCGGGCTTGCCCGGCAGATCGGCTTCCTCCCCGGCAGCGGCGCGGACGATCGTGATCAGCCGGTCGGCGGCCTGCAGCGGGCTGGCCGCCGGGTCGTCGTAGCCGAGGAGCCGGTGGCCGCGCAGCACGGAGACGACCAGGTCATCGGTCTCCCGCACCGACTTGCCGACCTCGGACTTCACGACCGGGCGCTCGACCAGATCGAGACCGCTGCCCTGCTGGATGAGGTCTTCCATGACCGTTCCGGCGCTGGGGCTGTGGACGGAGAGACCCAGCAACCGGCCGGCGGCACTCGCCGAGGTGATCACGGAGTCGGCGCCGGACTGCCGCAGCAGCGGGGCGTTCTCCTCCTCCCGTACCGCGGCGACGATGTTGGCCTTCTTGTTCAGCTGCCGCGCGGTCAGCGCGACCAGCACGGCGGTGTCGTCGCGCTGGGTGGCGATGACCACCTGGAGCGCACGCTGGATCTCCGCGCGGGCGAGCACATCGCTGCGGGTGGCGTCACCGACCACGCCCACGAACCCCTCGGCGACGGCGGAGTCGATCACCTTCGGACTCGGGTCGACGATGACGATGCGCTCGCGGGTCAGTCCGGTGGCGCAGAGGGTCTGGACGGCGGACCGGCCCTTGGTGCCGAATCCGACGACGACGGTGTGGTCACGCAAGGTTTTTCTCCAGCGTTTCAGTTGCCACTGCTCACGGGTGCGTTCCGTCAGCACCTCCAGTGTGGTGCCGACCAGGATGATCAGAAAGAGCACCCGCAGCGGCGTGATCAGCACGATGTTCAGCAGCCGTGCGCTGTCCCCGTACGGGACGATGTCGCCGTAACCGGTGGTGGAGAGCGTGACGGTGGCGTAGTAGACGCAGTCGAGGAAGTCGACCGTGTCATTGGCGCTGTCGTGGTACTCGTCGCGGTCGATCCAGACGATGAAGACCGTCGCGACGAGGACGAGCAACGCCATCAGGAGCCGTCTGGCAACCTGCCGTATCGGCTCCACGGGAGTCCGGCGCGGCAGCAGGACCCGGCGGGAGTCGTCCTCGGGGACCTCGCGCGCCGCGGCGTCGTAGGAGGGGAGCTTCACGCGGCGCCTCCGGTCGGGGGTGCGGAAAAGGTGGAGCGTACGGGACGGCCACCGCCGGGGTGTGCGCCGGGTCCGTGTGACGGTCCGGCCCCCTCGGGGCCATACGCCGCGCTCCCCGCCGGCCAGGGCAGTTCCAGCACATCGACCAGGTCGCCCCGGTCGGCGCCGCCGGGCGGGACGACGGCCAGTGCGTCGGCAGCGGCGATACCGCGCAGCATGGCCGATCCGTGGAACGGCAGCGGCGTCGCGGTGCGGCCGTGGCGAGGGTCGTCGCCATAGGCGACCGGGACGAGCCGGGTGTCGTGCGGATGCCCGTCCACCGCCGCGCCCAGCGGGGCACGGAACGGCGTCGCGGGCGGGCGGGCGGCGAGGGTCCGCAGCAGCGGCTCGGCCAGGGTCAGCAGCCCGGAGACCGCGGCGAGCGGGTTGCCCGGCAGCCCCACCAGGTACCGTCCCGGGGCGATCCGGGCCAGCAGCATCGGGTGTCCCGGGCGTACCGCCACGCCGTCGACCAGCACCTCGGCACCGATGCGGCGCAGCGTCGGGTGGACATGGTCGACGGGGCCCGCCGCGGTGCCGCCGGTGGTGAGGACGACATCGGCGGTGGAGCCGGTGATCGCCGCGTGGAGGGCGTCGGCGTCGTCGCCGAGCGGCCGGGGCGCGCCGACCTCGGCGCCCAGCGCCCGCAGCCACGGCCCGAGCATCGGCCCAAGAGCGTCCCGGATCCGGCCCTCCCGGGGCAGCCCGCTGCCGAGCAGCTCATCGCCCAGGACCAGGACCTCGACGCGGGGCCGGGGGTGGACCGTCAGCCGGTCGTATCCGGCGGCCGCGGCCAGCCCGAGCACGGCCGGCGTCACCGGTACACCGGCCGGCAGCAGCGGTTCGCCACGGCTGCATTCCTGGCCGCGGGACCGGATGTCCTGGCCGAGCGGCACGGCACGCGGCGCGGCGAGCCGGACCCGCCCGTCACCGCGGTCGTGGACCTCGCCGTGCTCACTGCGCAGCACCGCGGTGGCGCCGTCCGGGACCCGCGCCCCGGTGGCGATGGCGACGGCGTGCCCGTCGGCCAGCGTCGTACCGGCGTGACCTGCGAGGATCCCCCGAACGTCGCCGTCGTCGCCGTCGTCACCGGCCGCACGGTCGAGGTCCCAGGGGCCGGGGCCGGAGACGGCCCAGCCGTCCATGGCCGAGGTGTCGAACGGGGGCAGGTCGGTCAGCGCGGCGAGCGGCTCCGCCAGCGTCCGCCCCAGCGCGTCCTCCGGCACGCAGGACTCCGGGGCCCGGGGGCCTTCGGCCGCCCGTGCGGCTCGTTCCCGGGCGACCGGCCAGGGCACGGGGGTGGCCGTCCGCCGCCGGGGGCGCGGGGCGCCGGGCGCGGGGCGGTCGGCGGGGGTAGGGCTGTCCGCGGACCGTCCGGGGCGGTCCGCGCCGTCACCGGTGCGTGCGCCGCCGGTGAGCGCGTTCCCGGTGCGTGCGTTCCCGGTGGGGTCGGCCCCCGGGTGGCCGCCGTGTGCGTCGGCGGCGTGGCCGGAGCCGGAGCCCGGTCCCCCGGGGCCGGAGCCGGGATCCGTGGCGGCCGAAGCCGAGCCGTCTCCCGCCGCCGACGACGCGACACAGCCGGGTGCTACGCCGTCGGGCCGAGCACCTGAACTCCCTGCCGCCATCGCCCCGGAGGCGAACGCACCGGAGGCGGCGCTCCCGTCCGGGCCGCTCCGCATCGCACCGAGCGCCATCGGGCCGAGCACCGACACCCAGGAGTCCAGCGGACCGGCACCGCTCCGGCTCACGGTCGCGGCGGCGGGCGCACCGGATGCCGCGACCCCGCACTCCACCGGAACGGGCTCCCCGGAGCCGGGCGCCCGGGCCGCTTCCCGCTCCGGCGCCGTCCGTCGCGCCGTGCCGGCCTCTCCCACCAACCGGACGAGAAGATCCAGGTCGGAGGCCGGGTCGTGAGCCGAATCCGAGGCCTGGTCGTGGGCGGACGGCGTGGCCGGGGCGGAGTCCGGAGGCCGGTTCGGGTCGGGGCTCGGGCCCGGAGAGCCGACCGCTTCCGGGTCAGAGGGCGAGGCCTTGCCCGCGGACCGCGCTCGCTTCGGAGCCGTGGACCGGGCCCGCTTCGAAGCCTTGGCGCGCGCCCGCTTCGGAGCCGGCTCCGCCTCGTCGTCCCCCGCCGCCACGAACGGCGCGTCCGCCACGGCTGCCCGAGGCCCCCCGGGACCGCTGGCACCCGAAGCGTCACTCGCCCCCGAAGAGCCGGAGGTGCCAAGGTCATCACCCGGACCGGCAGCCTTCCCGGAGCCGTCCGCGGCGGACGGTCCGGATTCCGCCGCCTGCGCGTACCGGTCGCCGTTGGCGACGGCCAGCGCGTCGGCGAAGGCGTCGTCGAAATCGCCCTCGGTCACGGAGCGGACTTCGGCTCGGGCCGCCCCGCGTCGCCGGAAGCGCTGCCGCCGGAGGCGCCGTTGCCGACGGCGTCGTCGCCGGAGGCGTTCTCCGCCGCCCAGCGCTCCGCGAGCGCGGCGATCCGCCGGGACGCATCCGTCACGTCACCGCCGCTCTCCTGACGGCCCGCCGCGTACCCGATCAGAAACGTCGTCAGCGGCGCCGCCGGGCGGGCCACTCCGTGCGCCGCATCCCGGGCGAGGTCCAACAGCGCCTTGGTGTCGACATCCAGCTCGATGCCCAGTTCGGCCTTGACTGCGGTGATCCATTCGTCCAACACGTCTCCATGCTCCCTGATCCGGGCGCGGGCCGCGCCGACGTCCTCCCAGGTGTCGCAGTCGAAGGACGCCCCGGCCGGTGCGTCCGCGACGCGTTCCAGCGCCAGGGCGGACGTCACCGCGCGCAGCGGCAGTCCGGACAGCGTGCCGTGTGCCGCGCGCAGCGCCGTCAACTCCCGGTGCAGCGAGGCACGTCGGTACGCCGCCACCAGCGGCTGATCGCGGCCCTGGGCGTCCCGCAGCAGCGCCCCGTCCACGTGGGCGGCGCCGTCCGCCGGCGCACCGGCCACCGCCGCCAGCAGCGCGCGCACCGTGGCCGGGGTCAGAAAGGGCAGGTCGGCGGCGAGGACCAGCACCGTCGGTGCGGCGGTGTGCCGCAGGCCCGCGTCGAGTGCGGCCAGCGGACCGCCGCCCGGTGGGTCCTCCAGGGCGTGCACCACGGCACGGGTAGTCGGGCGCATGGGGCCGACGACGACGGTGGTCGCCGCGTCGGGGCAGGCGGCCAGCACCCGGTCGAGCAGCGGACGGCCGCCGACGGAGAGCGCGGGCTTGTCCGCCCCGCCGAGCCGGCGGGCCGCGCCCCCGGCCAGGACGAGGGCGTCATGGACGGGGAGGGTCCCGTGTGCCCCGGTGCGGCCCGCGGGCGGCCGTCGCGTATCGCTCACCTCTTGAGTATCGCCAGGTCCGCGGCGCTCACACCGCCGACCGCCCGGAGGCCGCCCCGAGGACGAACCGGTACGCGCCCGCCAAGCCGCAGAGGCACCCGCCGTCCGGGAATCGCGCCGGCACACGCTGACCGCGCCAGGACCGTGCACCAGGAACCGGACACCGGAAGACGACCGGAAAACCCGCCCGCCGGCACCGAAACCGCCCCCGGGCCCACCCGCTCCGGAAGCCGCGCCGCCGCACGGCCCCCGGAGCGTCGGCTCACAGCCCCCGCAGCAGAACCGCCGGCTGCTCCACGCAGTCCGCGACATAGCGCAGGAAACCGCCTGACGTCCCGCCGTCGCACACCCGGTGGTCGAAGGTGAAGGACAGCTGGACGACCTGGCGTACCGCCAACTCGCCGTTGTGAACCCACGGTTTGGGGGATATCCGGCCCACGCCGAGCATCGCGGCCTCGGGGTGGTTGATGATCGGGGTGGAGCCGTCCACGCCGAAGACGCCGTAGTTGTTGAGGGTGAAGGTGCCGCGGGTCAGATCGGCCAGGGAGAGCCCGCCGGAGCGCGCGCTCTCGGTGAGCCGGGCGATCTCCGCGGACAGGCCCTCGACCGTACGGGTGTGGGCGTCGCGCACCACCGGCACCACCAGGCCGCGGTCGGTCTGCGCGGCGAAGCCCAGATGGACCTCGGGCAGCCGGACGATCTCCTGGGTCTCGGTGTCGATCGTGGCGTTCAGCTCCGGGAAGCGCGCGAGCGCCGCCGTGCAGATCCGGGCGAGCAGCGCCAGCAGGGACACCTTGGGGGCGCCCGGGGCATTCATCGCCCGCCGGGCGGCGAGGAGTTCGGTGGCGTCGGCGTCGACCCAGCAGGTGGCGTCCGGGATCTCCCGGCGGCTGCGGGTGAACTTCTCGGCCGCGGCCCCGCGCATCCCCCGCAGCGGTATCCGCTCGCCCTCGGCGCGGTAGCGCCCGGTGGCCGTCACGGTTCCGGCGGCGGGAGCGGGGGCCGTGGCGGCCGGGGGCTGCCGTTCCCGGACAGCGCGCTCGACATCCGTCCGCAGGATCAGGCCGTGCCGCCCGGTGCCGCGCAGCGTGGCCAGATCCAGACCGTGCTCCCGGGCCATCCGGCGTACCAGCGGCGAGATGACCGCCACCGTACGGCTCGCGTCGGGCTCCTCGGACTCCGTGGGACCGGCCGTCTCCGGCGCGGCGCCGGACGCGTCCGCCGTGCCCTCGGCCGTCCCGCCGCTTCCGGCAGCGCCGCCGCCACCGGGCCGGACCCGCCGCCGGCGCGCGGCCGCCGCGCTCGTGCCGTAGCCGACCAGGACGTTCCCCGAGCCCTCACCGGACTCCGCCGCAACGGCGTCCTCCGGGGCGCGGGCCTCGTCCGGCGCCGCGTCCGGGGACAGATCCGCGGGCGCCTCCGCGGATGCGGACGCGCCGACCGCGACGGTGATCAGCGGCGCGCCGACCGGGAGGTCCGTGCCCTCCTCGCCGAAGCGCGCGGTGACCACGCCGCCGTACGGGCAGGGCACCTCGACCATCGCCTTGGCCGTCTCGACCTCGACGACCGGCTGATCGACCGAGACCACCTCGCCGATCTCGACCAGCCACTGCACGATGGTGGCCTCGGTGAGGCCCTCCCCCAGGTCGGGCAGGGTGAATTCACGGACCACAGCCATCACTCGCCCCTCCCTTCGGTCCAGTCCGACTCCCACTGGAGGCGGGCGACGGTGTCGAGAATGCGGTCCACTCCAGGGAGATGATGCCTCTCCAGCATCGGCGGCGGATAGGGAATGTCGAATCCCGCCACCCGCAGGACCGGCGCCTCCAGATGGTGGAAACAGCGCTCCGTGATCCGCGCCGCGATCTCGCCGCCCGGCCCGCCGAAACCGCTCGACTCGTGGACGACGACCGCCCGCCCGGTGCGCCGCACCGACGCGCAGACCGTCTCGTCGTCGAACGGCATCAGCGACCGCAGATCGACGACCTCCAGATCCCATCCCTCGGCCCGCGCCGCCTCCGCGGCCTCCAGGCAGACCGGCAGCGACGGCCCGTACGTGATCAGCGTGGCGTCCGCGCCCCGGCGGCGCACCGCGGCGCGCCCCAGGGGCGGCACCTCGCCGGGTGCCTCCGGCGACCAGTCGGCCTTGGACCAGTAGAGGCGCTTCGGTTCGAGGAAGACGACCGGGTCGTCCGAGGCGATGGCGGCGCGCAGCAGTCCGTACGCGTCCTCGACCGTGGCGGGCGTGACGACCTGGAGCCCCGGAGTCGCCAGGTAGTACGCCTCGGAGGCGTCGCTGTGGTGCTCGACGCCGCCGATGCCGCCGCCGTAGGGGACGCGGATGGTCAGCGGCATCGGGAGGGCGCCGCGGGTGCGGTTGCGCATCTTGGCGACATGGCTGACCAGCTGCTCGAACGCCGGGTAGGCGAAGGCGTCGAACTGCATCTCGACCACCGGCCGCAGGCCGTACATGGCCATGCCGACCGCCGTGCCGAGGATGCCCGCCTCGGCGAGCGGGGTGTCCGTACAGCGGTCCTCGCCGAATGTGGCGGCCAGTCCGTCGGTGACGCGGAAGACACCGCCCAGGGTGCCGACGTCCTCGCCCATCACATGGACGGTCGGATCCTCGGCCAGGGCGTCGTGCAGGGCGCGGGTGAGCGCCTGCGCCATGGTGGCGGGCCTGCGCGCGGTGGCGGCGGCGGTGGGGGTCATGGCCGGGCCTCCTGGGCGGGCTCGTCGGTGGCGGCCTCCGCGGCCAGCTCGGCGCGCAACTGGTCCGCCTGCTGCCGGAGTTGGGTGGTGCGCTCGGCGTAGACGTGGGTGAACAGATCGTCCGGATCCAGCCGCGGATCCTCGTTCATGCGGGCACGCAGGTCGGCGGCCATCTCCTCGGCGCCGTCGCGCACCTCGGCGGCGAAGGCGTCGGTGAGCAGGCCCCGGGCGGTCAGCTCGCGCTCCATCAGGGCTATCGGGTCGTGCGCCCGCCACGCCTCGACCTCGTCGGCGGTGCGGTAGCGGGTGGCGTCGTCGGCGTTGGTGTGGGCCTCGACGCGATAGGTGATGGCCTCGACGAGGGTGGGGCCGCCGCCCTCCCGGGCCCGGCGCACGGCCTCGGTGAGCACGCCGTGCACCGCCGGGGCGTCGTTGCCGTCCACCAGCCGGCCGGGCATGCCGTACCCGACGGCCTTGTGGGCCAGGGACGGCGCGGCGGTCTGCTTGGCGAGCGGGACGGAGATCGCGAAGCCGTTGTTCTGCACCAGGAAGACGACCGGCGCCTGCCACACGGCGGCGAAGTTCAGCGCCTCGTGGAAGTCGCCCTCGCTGGTGCCGCCGTCGCCGACCAGGGCGAGCGCGACCGCGTCGTCCCCCTTCAGCCGGGCGGCGTGGGCCAGCCCGACGGCGTGCGGGAGCTGGGTGGCGAGCGGGGTGCACAGGGGGGCGATGCGGCAGGCGCGGGGGTCGTATCCCGTGTGCCAGTCGCCGCGCAGCAAGGTCAGCGCCTCGACCGGGTCGAGACCGCGGGCGACGGCGGCGAGGGTGTCGCGGTAGCTGGGGAAGAGCCAGTCCCGCTCCTGGAGGGCGAGCGCCGCGGCGACCTGGCACGCCTCCTGGCCGGTGGACGAGGGGTAGACCGCGAGGCGCCCCTGGCGGGTGAGGGCGGTGGCCTGGGTGTTGTACCGGCGGCCGCGGACGAGCTGGACGTAGAGCCGCTTCAGGAGCGCGGCGTCGAGCTGCCGGGCGGCATCCGTGCCGAGCACCCGGTGGGGTTCCTCCTCGGGCAGGAGCGGCGCCGGGGCGACGCGGGGGTGCCAGGCGGGCGGCGGGCCGGGCAGGCCGCCCTTGCGCCTGCTGCTGCCGGGCTGCTCAAGGACCGTCATGACGAGCACCTCCTCGAATCGAAGGGGTGGCGCGAAGCGCCTCGTGGGATGGGGGCGGGCGACGGATGGGCAGGATGAGAAAGGGCCGGGGCACCGGCCCTTCCCTACCGATTGTTCGGTCGCCGATGCATTTTGGCTACAGGCGGGCCCAGCCTGTGGACAAACGGTTCTCCACAGCTTCAGATGAAGACAGGGCGTCCACGAAGGGGAGGCGGGACCATATGCCGGACGAACAGATGGCCCATCCCGGCGCAACACCGTCGGGGGCGACGGGACCGCCGCCGCCACCCGTTCCGGCAGCACCTCCGGCCCGCCCGCTGGACACCATCGACCGCTCGATCCTGCACATGCTCCAGACCGACGGACGCGCCTCGATACGGTCGGTCGCCGAGCGCGTCCACGTCTCACGCGCCAACGCGTACGCGCGCATCAACAGGCTGATCGACGACGGCGTGATCCGCGGCTTCAGCGCCCGCGTCGACCAGGAACGGGCGGGCCAGGGCGCGTCCGCCTACATCACGCTGAAGATCGTCCAGAACTCCTGGCGCACCGTGCGCGAGCAGCTCACCGCGCTCCCCGGCGCCTCGCACATCGCGCTGGTCAGCGGCGATTTCGATGTGCTGCTGCTGGTGCACACCAAGGACAACCGCGAGCTGCGGGAGCTGGTGCTGACCCGGATCCAGGCGATGCCGGAGGTGCTGAGCACCCGCACCCTGCTGGTCTTCGAGGAGACGGGGCTGGGCCCGCAGCCCCAGTGAGCGGCCCCGTCAGGAGGTACGCAGCCCCGCGAAGGCGGTACGGACGACCGCTTCGGCGACCTCGTCCCGGCCGGCGCCACGCCCCGGGCGGTACCACTCGACGATCGAGTTGATCATGCCGAAGAGCAGCCGGGTCGCCAGCGGAATGTCGACGTCCGGGCGGAGGTCGCCGTCGGCGGCGGCCTCCTTCAGCAGCTCGGCGACCCGGTGGTCGAACTCGCGGCGGCGCTCCATGGCCCACCGCTCGGTGTCGGTGTTGCCCCGCACCCGCAGCAGCAGCGTCACATAGGGCAGCTCGTCCAGCAGGACCTCGGCGACGCGGCGGGTGACGTACTCCAGGCGCTCGATCGCCCGGCCGCCGGTCGCGCCCGGCTCCTCCAGAACACCGAAGAGCCCGTCCAGCGCACGGCTTATGGCCCGCCGCAGCAGCTCTTCCTTGCTGCGTACGTGGTGGTAGATCGAGGACTTGGAGATACCGGCGGCCCGGGAGAGGTGCTCCATGGACGTGCCGTCGTACCCGCGCTCGATGAACACCTCGACGGCGACCGCGAGCAGCGAATCGGGCGTGTAGGTGTCGCGCTTGGCCATGGTCATGATTACAGCACCCCTTCCGCCGCCCGCGCACGGCGCCTCGGAAACCGGACGGCATCAATCGGCCGTTCACGCAGGTGACCGACTGCTCGCGGAATTCCTGCCGGGCACCGGGGAGCGGCCTCACAGGCGCAGCCCGCGCCCGCGGGGCCGACCACTTCGCCGTACGGGCACGCGCCGCGCACCGTCCGCCGCCCGGCACTTCCCGGCCGAGTTCTCCACAGGCTCACCGGACCCCCTTGCCCCGACCGATCGTTCGGTTACTCTAACTCCGTTGCTCCATCCGCCCAGCCTTTGCGCTCCGCATTCTGTTCACCCTCCGCCCGGTTCGACGAGGAGTTGGTCTTCGATGGCCGCCGACATGACCCCCGCGCAGTTGATCGAGAAGCACCGCCCGACGCTCGACAAGGCGCTGGAGACCATCCGCACCCGCGCCTACTGGTCGCCCCACCCCGAGCACCCCAAGGCGTACGGCGAGACCGCGGCGCCGGACGGCCTCGCCGCCTTCGAGGCGCTGCGCGGCAGCCGCTTCGACCTCGACCAGCCCGGCACCGACGACTGGGTCGGCGAGGAAGTCTCCCCGTACGGCCCGGAGCTGGGCATCACCTACCCGCACCCCGACCCCGATGTCCTGCTGCCCGCGATGCGCGCGGCGCTGCCGGTCTGGCGGGACGCGGGCCCCGAGACGCGGGCGGCCGTCTGCCTGGAGATCCTGGCCCGCATCAGCGCCCGCACCCATGAGTTCGCCCAGGCCGTGATGCACACCAGCGGGCAGGCGTTCATGATGGCGTTCCAGGCCGGCGGGCCGCACGCCCAGGACCGCGGCCTGGAGGCGGTGGCGTACGCCTACGCCGAGCAGACGCGCGTCCCGGAGCAGGCGCCCTGGTCGAAGCCGCAGGGCAAGCGCGATCCGCTGGAGCTGGCCAAGGCGTTCACCGCCGTACCGCGCGGTGTGGCCCTGATGATCGGCTGCAACACCTTCCCCACCTGGAACGGCTACCCGGGCCTCTTCGCCTCCCTGGCGACCGGCAACCCGGTGCTGGTCAAGCCGCATCCGCGGGCCGTGCTGCCGCTGGCCCTGACGGTGCGGGTGGCCCGCGCGGTGCTCACCGAGGCCGGCTTCCCCGCCGACCTGGTGTGCCTGGCCGTGGACCGCCCCGGCGAGGGCCTGGCCAAGACGCTGGCCGTGCGGCCGGAGGTCCGGATCATCGACTACACCGGCTCGACCGCCTTCGGCGACTGGCTGGAGACCCACGCCCGCCAGGCGCAGGTGTACACCGAGAAGGCCGGGGTCAACACCGTCGTCATCGAGTCGACCGACGACTACAAGGGCATGCTCGGCAACCTCGCCTTCTCCCTCTCCCTCTACAGCGGCCAGATGTGCACCACCCCGCAGAACCTGCTCATCCCCCGGGGCGGCATCACCACGGACGCCGGGCCCAAGTCGTACGACGAGGTGGTCACGGATCTCGCGGGCGCGGTCAGCGGGCTGCTCGGGGACGACGCCCGCGCCAACGCCCTGCTCGGCGCGCTGGTCAACCCGCAGGTCAAGGCGCGTCTGGACGGTGCCGGCAAGCTGGGTGAGGTGGCGCTGGCCTCCCGTTCGGTGGCGCATCCGGACTTCCCCGGGGCGACGGTGCGCACCCCGGCGATCATCAAGCTGGACGGCGCGAAGCCGGAGTCGGAGGCGGTCTGCCGGACGGAGTGCTTCGGCCCGGTCTCCTTCGCGGTCGCCGTCGACTCGGCGGACGCCGCCGTGGCGCTGCTGCGGGACACCGTCCGGGAGCAGGGCGCCATGACGGTCGGCGCGTACACCACCTCGCCCGAGGTGGAGCGGCAGGTGCAGGACGTCTGCCTGGACGAGTGCGCCCAGCTGTCGCTCAATCTGACCGGCGGGGTCTATGTGAACCAGACCGCGGCGTTCTCCGACTTCCACGGCTCCGGCGGCAACCCGTCCGCCAACGCGGCCCTGTGCGACGGCGCCTTCGTGGCCAACCGCTTCCGGACCGTGGAGGTACGGCGGCCGGCATGACACACCGCGAGCGGCGCGGGCCATCGGCGACGTTTCACGTGAAACGTCCTGCCGGCTCCGGCCGCCCGTCCGCTGCCGTGCGCTCGTTTCACGTGAAACGTCCGGCCCGCGTCCCGGCCGCCCGTCCGCGGCCGTGCGCTGATGCCCCGGCCGGAGGCCATCTCGCCTCCGGCCGGGGCGTCGCCGTGGTTCAGGGTGCGGTGGGCGGTTCGATGACGGCGTGGCGGCCGATCCAGGCGTGCATGGCGATGGCCGCGGCGGCGCCCGCGTTGATCGAACGCGTCGAGCCGAACTGCGCGATCGAGCAGACCATCGAGGCGTGCCGCCGCGCCTCCTCCGTCAGCCCCGGGCCCTCCTGGCCGAAGAGCAGCACGCAGCGGCGCGGCAGCGCGGTGGTCTCCAGCGGCACCGCGCCCGGCAGGTTGTCGATCCCGATGATCGGCAGCCCCTCGGAAGCGGCCCAGGCGGTCAGCTCCTCGGTGCCCGGATGGTGCCGGACGTGCTGGTAGCGGTCGGTCACCATCGCACCGCGACGATTCCAGCGCCGCTGCCCGACGATATGGACCTCCTTGGCCAGAAAGGCGTTGGCGGTCCGCACCACGGAGCCGATGTTGAAGTCGTGGCCCCAGTTCTCTACGGCGACATGGAAGTCATGGCGCCGGGTGTCGAGATCGGCGACGATCGCCTCCCGCGTCCAGTAGCGGTAGTGATCGACGACATTGCGCCGGTCGCCCCCGGCGAGCAGCTCCGGGTCGTACCGGTCGTCCTCCGGCCACGGCTCCGGGTGCGGCCCGACGCCGATCTTCGGACCGTAGCCCTCGTCGTACTGGAGCGGTTCGGCCGCGGCGGACGGCTCCGCCGCGGCGCCGGGGCCCTGCTCGGCCGGGATGATTGTCTCGCTGCTCACCCCACGAGCGTAGAACCCCGCCGAAGCGCTACGCACCGGCCGGTGCCCGCTCCCCCTCCTCGACGGCGGACGGCTCCACCGCGCCGCCCCGCCCGCCGCGCCGGGTGCGAAGCGCCGAGATCCGGCCGCCCACCCAGGTCAGGAAGGACGTCGGCAGGAACACCAGGTCGGCCGCGACCATCGCCAGGGAGAAGAACGGCAGCCCGAGCAGGAACGCGATCGACAGGTGCTCGCAGACCATCACGACCAGCAGGACGTTCTTCAGCCGCCGGTTGAAGACGGTGAACGGGAAGGCGACCTGCACGATCACCGTGCCGTAGGTGATCAGCAGCACCAGCAGCCCGCTCGTGCCGAGCAGCGCGGAGAGCTCCGGCCACGGCGAGAAGTAGTCCAGGTGCATCGGGTAGTAGACCGCGGTGCCGTCCTGCCAGCGCGACCCCTGGATCTTGAGCCAGCCGGCGGTCGCGTAGACGAGGCAGACCTGGGCCATGATCACCAGCAGGGCGCCGTTGTGCAGCACCGCACCGAGCACATCGAGCACGGTCCGCGGCTCACCCGGGGCACGGCGGTCCACCACCCACCGCAGCCCGTGCGCGGCCCACAGCAGCCACAGCGCCAGCCCCCACCCGACGTACGGGAACGGGCCGTGCCCGAACCAGCTCAGGCCGTAGCAACCGAGCAGCTGGGCGACCGCGAGGGCCAGCCCCAGGACGGTCCACAGCACGACACCGGGCAGATCGCGCCCGGCGGCCGCACCCCGCTCGGCCGCGCGCCGGGCACGACGGGCGTCCAGCGACCACACCTGGCCGCACCGCGTCAGCACCAGATACATCGACATCAGATGGATGACGTTGTCGCCGCCGTCGCCGAGCAGGATGCTCCGGTTCTGCAGCGACAGCACACCGAGCATGAACAGCACCGACATGGTGCGGGTGCGCCAACCCAGCATCAGCAGCGCGGCGGAGACGACCGCGAGGAGATAGACCACCTCGAACCAGCCGCGCCCGTCCGACCACGGCAGCATCGAGAAGGCGTGGTTGCCGTCGAGCAGCCGCCGCGCCATGTCCAGGCTGAACGGGCTGTCCGGCCCGTAGAGCGCCGCCCGGTGCGGCCACTCGCGGAGCAGGAACAGCAGCCAGGTGGCCGCGAACCCGATCCGGACCACCGCCGTCTGGTACGGCGCCATCGACCGCCCGGTGACCAGCCGGAATCCACGTCCTACGAGGCGTTCGACACGGGTCTCGGAGGGCGGCGAGGCGGCGGGGACGGCGGGTGCGGCAGGCGCGGCCACCGAGGCCGGAGCGCCCTCCCGGGCCTGCGGGACCCGCCGGTCCTCCGGGTGCTCCCGCTCCTGCCGGTCCCGCTGATCCCGTGGTGCGTCCGGTGCTGCGCTCACTTGGTCTTCGTCCCCTCGGGCAGATCGGCCGTGGTGACTGGCCACCAGGGCAGCACGCGGAACGCGGGCTTGTCGCTGATCTTCTCGCTGCTCCAGTGCGGCGGGGCGATCGCCGTCGTCACCGAGCGGACCTGAAGCCGCTCCGGACGGCCCTGCCGCGACCACTGCGGCCCCATCCGCTGCATCACGATCCGCCGGAGGTACTGCTCGGACAGCTCACCGCGCACCCCGATCGCGGCGTTCTGCGCGTTGTGGGTGCTGCCGAAGTACTCCCAGGCGCGGCGCAGTTGGTTCTGCTGCGTATGGCTGGGCACCGGATTGTGGTGGATCGCCCGGGTGTCCTGCGCGGTGAGATCGGTCCACCCGGTCGTCCGCAGCCCACCGTCGCCGGCCCGCAGCTCCGCGCGCACCTGGACGGCGACGTTCTGCTGCATCGGATTGGGGGCGAACAGCTTCCAGTTCTGCTCGTACTCGGGGTAGACGTACTCACCGATCGCCGAACCCTGCGCCTTGGTGAGCGTGTTCTCCGGCGCGACGTGCAGAAACATCATGGCCAGATGGATCGCCACCGCCACGGCCACGGCGCTGACCGCCAGGCATATGACGATCCGCGAGGGCAGCGAGAGCGCGGCCACCGGCCGCGATTCGTCCCCGATTGACTGCATTCCCGCCCCGTTCCCAGATTCCCGATCGGCCCACTACGCCCCGGAACCGTACCCACAGACCCCGACCGGGCACAGCTTCACCCGGCCCCCGTCGGCCGCACCGCAGGACAGAACGCCCGGGGCCACCCCCCGGAGCGGATCCACCGGACACGCATCAGGCCCCGGTCCGTACGCGCCCTCGCACTCAGCAGGCGGGGAACCGCCGGTCTCCGGCCGTACGCATTCCCAATTCCTGCAACCTGTTCTACCTTGACGCTCCGTCAGGTCAGCCGCCCGCGGAAGGACAACCAGTGGACTTCACCTTCACCGAGGAGCAGCAGGCCGCCACCGAGGCGGCGAAGGCCGTGTTCGCGAAGGTGGCACCCGACGCGGTGCCGAGCCCGGCCCTCACCGCGGGCGCCGTCGCCGACGACTTCGACCGGGACCTGTGGCGCACCCTCGCCCACGCCGACCTGCTGAGCCTGCTGACCGCGCCCGAGTACGGCGGCGCCGGACTCGACCCGATCGCCCTCTGCCTGGTGCTGCGCGAGGCCGGCCGCGTCCTCGCCCGGGTCCCGCTCCTGGAGTGCGTCGCCGCCTCCCACCTGCTGCAACACCACGCCCCCGAGGCGGTACGCGCCGAGCTGCTGCCCCGTATCGGCCGCGGCGAACTGGTGATCACCACCGCCTCCGCCGGCCGCACCGGCCACGACGCGGCACCACTCGCCGTCACCGCGCGGCGGGACGGCGAGGGCTGGCTGCTCGACGGCGTCCAGACCGCCGTCCCCTGGGCCTACGGCGCGGACCGCGTACTGCTGCCCGCGCACACCCCCGACGGCCGGACGGTCCTCGCCCTCGCCCCGCTCACCGCCCCCGGACTCACCCGCCACGAGCAGATCTCGACCACCGGCGAACGCCACGCCGAACTGCGACTCACCTCGGTACGCCTCGACACCCCGGACGTCCTGACCGCCCCCGGCGCGGCCGAAGCGCTACAGCAGCTGCTGACCTGCGGAACCTGCGCCCTCGCGCTGGGTCTGGGCGAGGCGGTGCTCGCGATGACCGCCGACTACACCGGGAAGCGCGAACAGTTCGGCTTCCCCCTCGCCACCTTCCAGGCGGTCGCGATGCAGACCGCCGACCGGTTCATCGACCTCCGGGCGATGGCGGCCACCCTCTGGCAGGCCGCCTGGCGCATCGGTACGGGCGCGGCCGGAGCGCTGCCGCCGGAGGGGGATGTGGCGGTCGCCAAGATCTGGGCGTCGGACGGCATCCGCCGCACGGTGCAGACCGCACAGCATCTGCACGGCGGCTTCGGCGCGGACACCGACTACCCGCTGCACCGCTACCACGCCTGGGCCAAAGCGCTGGAACTCTCCCTCGGCCCCGCCGCCGCCCATGAGGAAGCCCTCGGCGACCTCCTCGCCGCACATCCGCTGCGCGAGGAGGGCTGAGCCGAGGGCTGCCACTGAAAGGGGCCGCCGTCACCGGAGGGAACGGCGGGAAACGATCGGAAAGCGGGCCGGAGAACGGCCCGCCCGGGCCTCAGACGACCGCGCCGGTGCCGCCCTTGCCGTCCGTCACCGGACGGCCGGCGGCCTCCCACGCCTGCATCCCGCCGACGACGTTCACCGCGTCGATGCCCTGCTGGATCAGATACTGCGCGACCTGCGCGGACCGTCCACCGGAGCGGCAGATCACATAGACCTTGCCGTCGGCCGGCGCCGCCTCGGTCAACTCGCCGTAACGGGCGACGAAATCGCTCATCGGAAGGTGCAGGGCGCCCTCGGCGTGCCCCGCCGCCCACTCGTCGTCCTCACGGACGTCCAGCAGGAAATCCTCGGACGTGAGCGCGTCGACACCAACGGTGGGCAGAGAACCTGTGTGCATGCCCCCGACGCTACCCGACCAGCTGGGTGAGGTATGCCTCACGCTCGGCGACATCGGCGAGCAGCTTCTCGGCGATCTCGTCCAGCAACCGGTCCGGGTCCTGCGGCGCCATCTTGATCATCGCGCCGATCGCGCTCTCCTCCAGCTCGGACGCGGCCGCCGCCAGCATCTCCTTGCGCTCCGCCAGCCACTCCAGCCGCGCGTACAGCTCCTCGCTCGCGCTCAACCGCTCCTCGGCGGGCACCGGACCGGCCTCCCACTCCCGCGTCAACGCGCCCAGGGCCGCCTCGTCCCCCGCGGCATACGCGGCATTGACCCGCGCGATGAACGCGTCCCGGCGCAGCCGCTCCGCATCGTCCCGCGCCAGATCCGGATGCGCCTTGCGCACCAGATCGCGGTAGGCCCGGCGGGCCTCCTCGCTGGGGCGCACCTTCTGCGGCGGCTGCACCGGCTGCTCGGTGAGCATCGCCTGCGCCTCCGGGAACAGCCCGTCCGACCCCATCCAGCCGTGGAACAACTCCTCCACCTCGGGCATCGGCAGCACCGCCGCCCGCGCCTCCTGGGCCTTGCGGACGTCCTCCGGGTCACCGGTCCGCGCGGCGACCGCCTCCGCGATCTGCGCGTCCAACTCGTCGAGCCGGGCATACATCGGGCCGAGCCGCTGATGGTGCAGGCGGGAGAAGTTCTCCACCTCCACCCGGAACGTCTCCACCGCGATCTCGAACTCGATCAACGCCTGCTCCGCGGCGCGCACCGCCGTCGCAAGCCGCGCGGTCGCCGCCGCCTCGGCAGCACCGTCCGCCCCGGACGCCCCCGGCACATCCGTCGCATCCGCCGCCCCCCTGGAGTCGGCGGCATCCGCCGCTCCCGTGGCGTCGGCGCCGTGCCGGCCGTCCTGCGCGTTCTCCGCGTACGAGTTCGTCACCCGGCCAGCGTACGGCCCTGGGGGCGGGGGGCGGATTGGTGCGGGGGGGGGGCGGGAGTGGTGCTGGAGGTGGGGGTGGTGCCGGGCTGCCTGCGAACCTCTGGGGCCCTCCCCGTCCCAGCCGCCACTCGCCCGCCGGCCACCGCCGCGGACAGTTCCGCGTGATCGGCCTCCGTCCGGTCGGGCGCTCCCGCCCACCGCCGGCGCAACACGCCTCCGGCGGCGCCCCGGCTCACACCCCCACCGCCTCCTCCATCTCCTCTTCCTCCGCGGCCTGTTCGGCGTTCGCGCGGTCCGCGCCGCGGCGCCCCGCCCCGGTGCGCGGTCCGCTCTCGGTCACCGTGGCCGCCACGGCCGCTGCCGCCACCGCCGTGGCGCGTTCGGCCGCCTCGCTCTCGGCGGCCTTGCGGCGCCGCTCCGCCAGGCCGGCGACGGTGATCACGACGGCGCCGACGAGCAGCCAGACGACCAGGGTCCAGACGTGTCCGGCCAGCCCGTGACCGTCGAAGTAGACGTGGCTGCGGGTGCCTTCGACGAAGCCGGCGCCGTTCCAGAAGGAGTGCAGGGCGGCGAAGAAGCCGTTCTGCATCTCGGGGCGGAAGATGCCGCCGGACGAGGTGAAGTTGAGCATCACGAAGAGGGCCATCACGCCGAGCGTGGTCCAGCGCTTGAGGAAGGTGTGCAGTCCGACGCCGATCAGCAAGATCCCCGCCGAGTACAGCCAGGCCATGCCCCACAGCCCCCACAGCCCGTGGTCGACGAGGTGGAAGACGGGGCCGGCGAACAGCACCCCCAGGATGCTCACCACGAAGGACATGCCGGCCACCAGCGCGGCCCGCAGCCGCATCGGGAGGACCGCCCCGGCGCCGCCGATCACCGCGACCGAGGCGTACGAGCCGATGCTGATCGCCACGAGCAGGAAGAAGATGCCCTGCCCGGTGGGGTCGTCCTTCGCCGTCGGCGCGATGTCGGTGACCGTCAGCGGTTGGCCCTGCGCGGCGGCGAGCGGCGTGAAGATCTTCTGGACCACGGTGGCGCTGGTGTCCGATCCGGCGGTGGCCACGAGGAGTTCGGGCGCCGGCCGCTGCCCGCCGTGGGCCGCGCCGCCCTTGAGGACGTACGCGCCGAAGATGTCCTGGTGGCGCAGTTGTTCCACGGCGTCCGCGCGGTGCGCGACCGTCCGTACCTGGAGTTCTCCGGCGGCCTTGTCGTTGATCGACTGGGCCAGCAGCTGGGCGCTCGGCCCGGAGCCGACGACGGCGACCGGCAGGTCGTGCGGTGCCGGGTTGGCGAACGCTCCGAGGTAGGCCAGGCCCATCCCGATGCACATCAGCAGCGGGGTGATCAGGTGCGTCAGTACGTGGCGCAGCCCGGCGGCGTGCGGGTTGCGGCGTTGCTCACGTCCGTGATCGGGGTGGTGGTCGGAGCGGACCGGACTCATAGGGCATGCCTTCTCACGCTGGTCGGAACGGCTGCGGAGCCAATGGATGGCTTTTGCAACTCTCACATCGAATTGGTTGGCTTATGCAACCCAATTCACGTTGTACTATACAACTACATCTCGGAAAGGCAATCCATGACCCAGCGCGACGCGTCCGTCGAGATCATCCAGCGGCAGCTCACCGCCTTCGCCCGGCGCGCCCGCGCCACCGCCGCCCGCATCCATCCCGAGCTCTCCCTGGTCTCGTACACCCTGCTGGCGCACCTCGATGACCAGCAGGGATGCCGGGCGACGGACCTTGCGGCGCATTACCTGCTGGACAAGTCGACCGTCAGCCGGCAGATCGCCGCGCTGGAGAAACTGGGGTTCGTGGAGCGCCGATTGGACCCGGAGGACCACCGCGTACAGGTACTGCACCCCACACCCGCGGGCGCCGCGGTGCTGTCGAACGCCATGACCAGCCGCCGCCAGGCCTTCCACGAGCGGCTCGCCGACTGGGACGAGGCCGATCTCGACCGCTTCGCGTCCTATCTGCTGCGCTACAACGCCGCGCAGGAGCTGAAGGGCTGACCGCGGCGGCCCGCGGGGCGCTTCCGGCGGTTATTTGCGGAAGCGCTCCGGGCACTGCCCGCCCTCGCCCAGATATGTCTCGGCCCACCGCGCCAGCTCCTTGAGCGCGGACTCCATGGCGAGCCCGGCTTCCGTCAGCCGGTACGCGACGCGCAGCGGAGGCCCGGCGTCCACCTCGCGCACCACCAGGCCGGTCGCCGTCAGCTCCGCGAGGCGGTCGGAGAGCATCCGCTCGCTGATGCCGGGGATCGCCCGCCGCAGATCGGCGAAGTGCACCGGCCCGGGCATCAGCGTGGCCACGATCAGGCCGGTCCAGCGCTTCCCGAACAGCCCGAAGACGCGCGTCATCCCGCCGTCGACCTGCCTGCACACCGCCTCGCCGTGGTCCGCCATGGCTCCAGCCTACCGCCCTCTCCGTTGGGTACTGCGGAAAAGTAAGTACCTGTGTTATGAATAGTCACGTACAAAGTTCAACCACTTAGCCGTGCCGCGTCCGGCCGCGACCGAAGGACCGATCACCATGGCCACTCTTCTCCACCTCGACTCCTCCGTCTTCCCCGAGGAGGGCTCCGCGTCCCGCGCCGTGACCGCCGCCTTCCGCGCGGCCTGGCAGGCGGAGCACCCCGAGGGCACCGTCATCTACCGCGACCTCGCCGCCGACCCGCTGCCCCACCTCGACGGCACCGCCGCCTCGGCCGGCTTCTCCGACCCGGCCACCCACACCCCGGAGCAGCAGACCGCCTTCGCCCTGCGCACCCGCCTCGCCGAGGAGCTGGAGCAGGCCGACGCCGTCCTCATAGGCGCCCCGATGTACAACTTCACGATCCCCTCGACGCTCAAGGCGTGGATCGACCAGGCGCTGATCATGGGCCGCACGGGCGGCGCCGAGCCCTCCGCCAAGGGCACCCCCGTCACCGTCGTCGCCAGCCGCGGCGGCGCGTACGGCCCGGGCACCCCGCGCGAGGGCTTCGACTACGTGCAGAACGTCCTGCAGGTCCTGCTCGGCGACGGCTTCGGTCTGGACGTCGACTTCATCGTCCCCGAGCTGACCATGGCCCCCGCCAACCCCGCGATGAGCGAACTGATCCCGCTGTACGAGGCGTCCCGGGAGAAGGCGCTCGCCGAGGCCGCCACGAAGGGCCGGGAGGCCGCGGCCCGCGCCGCCGCCTGACACCCACGACTCCGTACGCCCCGGGGCCGGCCGCACCGCGCCGCCCCGGGGCCGCACCGGTTGATGCCCCGCATCCCGGACAAGGCGATCTCCCGCCCCCGGAACGGGAGATGTGAGAAGCACAACGAAAGACCCCCGGTCTCCGGATTTCTCCGGAGACCGGGGGTCTCATCTGTGCGCGAGGGGGGAGTTGAACCCCCACGCCCTTTCGGGCACTGGAACCTGAATCCAGCGCGTCTGCCTATTCCGCCACCCGCGCATGGGTGTTGTCGTTTGATTCTCTCACGCGATCCGGGTTTTTCTTTCCCGTTTCGGGGGGAGCGCCTTGCGACATGCAGAACATTAGCACGGCTCGGCGGGTGGTTTCACCTGCCCTTTCCTCGCCCCCGGGCGGACCGCGCACCGGCGGCCGACCGCGGGCCGCGGACCCGGTTCCGGGCCGCCCGGCGGACCCCGGAGCGCTCCGCCGCAGCCCACACCCCCTCGGTCCCGGCCACCCGGCGTCGGGACCCGGCCCCGCCCGGAGCGAGGTGAACGGTTGCGGGACACTGTCCGCGGGGCACCTCTACCATCGCAGTGCACGGACGACGGGCACGGCACAACGCCCCAACAGGCAACCCTGTGAGGGGGGACACTCGTCACTCCGGGCGGGAAAGGGGAACCAGCTGATTTCCCGGCGCGTGGATACGATCGGTAAGCAGTATCAGGACGACCCTGTCGAAGACTGAGGAAGGAGGTGCCCCGTGGGAGTACTGAAGCGCTTCGAGCAGCGTCTCGAAGGTCTCGTCAACGGCACCTTCGCCAAGGTGTTCAAGTCCGAGGTGCAGCCCGTTGAGATCGCCGGCGCGCTGCAGCGCGAATGCGACAACAACGCGACCATCTGGAACCGTGAGCGCACAGTCGTCCCCAACGACTTCATCGTCGAGCTGAGCGCCCCCGACTACGAGCGGCTCAGCCCGTACAGCGGACAGCTCGGTGACGAACTGTCCGGGATGGTCCGCGACTACGCCAAGCAGCAGCGCTACACCTTCATGGGCAACATCAAGGTGCACCTGGAGAAGGCCGACGATCTCGACACCGGCCTCTACCGGGTGCGCAGCCGCACCCTCGCCTCCAGCACGTCCCAGGAGCAGCCGGGGCCGTCGTCCGCCGGACGCGGTGCACCGGCGGCGCCCCGGGGCGGCTACACCGGCGGCGGCCATGTGAGCCCGCCCCCCATGCCCTCGTCCCCGCCGCCCGGCGCTCCGCCCCGTACGGCACCGCCCGGCGCGGGCCCGCAGCCGCACGCGCAGACGCGGCGCTGGATCGAGATCAACGGCACCCGACACCAGATCTCGCGCAACTCGCTCGTTCTGGGCCGCAGCACCGACGCCGACGTCCGGATCGACGACCCCGGGGTTTCCCGGCGGCACTGCGAGATCCGCGTCGGCACGCCCCCCACGGTCCAGGACCTGGGCTCCACGAACGGGATCGTGGTGGACGGGCAGCACACCACCCGCGCTAGTCTCCGCGACGGCTCGCGGATCGTCGTGGGCAGTACCACCATCGTTTACCGGCAAGCCGAAGGGTGAAGCGGGGGCAATGTCAGAGCTGACCCTCACGGTCATGCGGTTGGGTTTCCTCGCCGTACTGTGGCTGTTCGTCATCGTGGCCGTTCAGGTCATCCGCAGCGATCTGTTCGGCACGCGCGTCACACAGCGCGGCGCCGCCCGGCGGGGCGGTCAGGAGGCGCGCGGCCAGCGGCAGCAGGCCGCGCCGCCGCAGCAGCGCCGCCAGGAGGGCGGGCGCGGCAACAACCGGCAGCGCCGGGGCGCCCCCACCAAGCTGGTCGTCTCCGAAGGCACCCTGCAGGGCACCACGGTCGCCCTCCAGGGCCAGACCATCTCCCTGGGCCGGGCGCACGATTCGACGATCGTCCTGGACGACGACTACGCGTCCAGCCGGCATGCCAGGATCTACCCGGACCGTGACGGCCAGTGGATCGTCGAGGATCTCGGTTCCACCAACGGCACGTACCTGGACCGGAACCGCCTGACGACGCCGACCCCGATCCCGCTGGGAGCCCCGATCCGCATCGGCAAGACCGTCATCGAGCTGCGGAAGTAGTACGACTTATGAGCGAGCGGAGCGAGCGAGCCGCGGCGGTCCACTCGACGGCCCCGAGCGTGCTCCCGACCGGAGGGTGGGCAGTGTGGCTCGACGAGACCGGCTGTACCCCGAGCCGACAGGTGAGGTGCGCATGAGTCTTTCCCTGCGCTTCGCCGCCGGATCGCACAAGGGCATGATCCGGGAGGGCAACGAGGACTCGGGCTACGCCGGACCGCGGCTGCTGGCCATCGCCGACGGCATGGGCGGCCAGGCCGCGGGCGAGGTCGCCTCGTCCGAGGTGATCTCCACGCTCGTCCAGCTCGACGACGACGTCCCCGGCTCCGACATCCTCACCTCGCTCGGCACCGCCGTGCAGCGCGCCAACGACCAGCTGCGCGTCATGGTCGAGGAGGACCCGCAGCTCGACGGCATGGGCACCACCCTGACCGCGCTGCTGTGGACGGGCCAGCGCCTCGGCCTGGTGCACGTCGGCGACTCCCGCGCCTATCTGCTGCGGGACGGCCAGCTCACCCAGATCACGCAGGACCACACCTGGGTGCAGCGCCTCGTCGACGAGGGCCGGATCACCGAGGAGGAGGCCACCACGCATCCGCAGCGCTCGCTGCTGATGCGGGCCCTGGGCAGCGGCGACCGCGTGGAGCCGGATCTGTCGATCCGCGAGGTCCGCGCCGGTGACCGCTATCTGATCTGCTCGGACGGCCTGTCCGGCGTCGTCAGCCACCAGACGCTGGAGGAGACGCTCGCCAGCTACCACGGTCCGCACGAGACGGTCCAGGAGCTGATCCAGCTCGCGCTGCGCGGCGGCGGTCCCGACAACATCACCTGCATCGTCGCCGACGTCCTCGACGTCGACGGCAACGAGGCGCTGGCCGGGCAGCTCAACGACACCCCGGTCATCGTCGGCGCGGTCGCCGAGAACCAGCACCAGCTCAGCGACCCGAGCACGCTGCAGACCCCGGCCGCCCGCGCCGCCGAGCTGGGCCGCGGCCGGGACGTCCCGGCGCAGTCGCCCGGCGGCGCCTTCGGCCCGCCCGGCAGCGGCGACGGCGAGGCGGGCGGCGCACCGCAGGGCTCGTTCGGCGCCTTCGCCGACGAGGACTTCGACAAGCCGCGGCGCCGCGGCACCTGGATCAAGCGGTCGCTGTTCTCGGCGCTCGCCCTGGCCGTCGTCGGCGGCGGGCTCTACGCGGGCTACCGCTGGACGCAGACCCAGTACTTCGTCGGCGCCAAGGACGACCACGTCGCGCTCTACCGGGGCCTGAGCCAGGACCTCGCGTGGATCTCGCTGAACAAGGTCGATCAGGACCACCCCGAGATCGAACTCAAGTACCTACCGCTGTACCAGCGGAACCAGGTCAAGGAGACGATCCCGGCCGACAGCCACGACGAGGCGACCCTCAAGGTCACCGAGCTGGGCAAGCAGGCGCACGCCTGTCTGAGCAAGCAGCAGCGGGAGGCCGCCGAGCGCGCCGAGGCCAAGGCCAAGAAGGACCGGGAGAAGGCGCAGCAGGAGCACGGCCGGACCGACGGCACGACCGGCGGAACCACCGGTCACCAGCCCGGTGTTCCCGGCACTCCCACGACTCCCGGCGACCGGACCGCCACGACCGGCACCCCCGGTGCGCTCGTGTCCCCGTCGACTCCCCCGGCCGACACCACCAGCCAGGCCCCCTCCGAGGAGCAGTTGAAGCTGGAAAAGAATTGCAGCACCCAGCAGTGAGGGCGTAGGGGGCCGTACACGTCATGAGCAGTACCACCAACACCACCACCATCGGCACCATCGGAGCCCCGAGCCGCCGCAACACCGAGCTGGCGCTGCTCGTCTTCGCGGTGATCATCCCGGTCTTCGCCTACATCAACGTGGGGCTCGCCAAGGAGCAGGCGATCCCCGCCGGCGTCTTCGGCTACGCCCTCGGGCTGGCCCTGCTGGCGGGCGTCGCGCATCTCGTCGTCCGCAAGTGGGCGCCGTACGCCGACCCGCTGATGCTGCCGATCGCCACCCTCCTCAACGGCCTCGGGCTGGTCTTCATCTGGCGGCTCGACCAGGAACCGAAGATCACCACGACGAACCTGGGCGGCCCGATGGCGCCCGGCCAGCTGATGTGGTCGACGCTGGGTGTCGCGCTCTTCCTCGGCGTGCTGATCCTGCTCAAGGACCACCGCGTCCTGCAGCGCTACACCTACATCTCGATGGTGGTCGCGCTGCTGCTGCTGATCGCGCCGATCTTCTTCCCGGCCCGCTACGGCGCGCGCATCTGGATCACGATCCCCGGTGTCGGTTCGCTGCAGCCCGGAGAGTTCGCGAAGATCATCATCGCGGTGTTCTTCGCCGGGTACCTGATGGTGAAGCGGGACGCGCTGGCGCTGGCCAGCCGCCGGTTCATGGGCCTGTACCTGCCGCGCGGCCGCGACCTCGGGCCGATCCTCGTCATCTGGGCGCTGAGCCTGATGATCCTGGTCTTCGAGACCGACCTGGGCACCTCGCTGCTCTTCTTCGGCCTCTTCGTGATCATGCTGTACGTCGCGACCGAGCGCACCAGCTGGATCGTCTTCGGTCTGCTGCTGAGCGCCGGCGGCGCCGTCGCGGTGGCCACCTTCGAATCGCACGTCCAGGTCCGTGTCCACAACTGGCTCAACCCGCTGGAGCTGCTCAACGGCGGTGTCACCGAGACCGCGCAGGCGATGTACTCCTTCGGCTCCGGCGGCATCCTCGGCTCCGGTCTCGGCCAGGGCTACTCCCGGCTGATCGGCGGCATCGCGCCCAAGAGCGACTACATCCTCGCCACCGTCGGCGAGGAGACCGGGCTGGCCGGCCTGATGGCCGTCCTGCTGCTGTACGGCCTGCTCATCGAGCGGGGCATCCGCACGGCGCTCGCGGCCCGCGACCCGTTCGGCAAGCTGCTGGCCGTCGGCCTGTCCGGCGCCTTCGCGCTGCAGGTCTTCGTCGTCGCCGGCGGTGTGACGGGCCTGATCCCGCTGACCGGTATGACGATGCCGTTCCTCGCCCAGGGTGGTTCGTCCGTCATCGCCAACTGGGCGCTGGTCGGCATCCTGCTGCGCATCAGCGACACCGCCCGGCGGCCCGCCCCGGCCCCCGCCCCCTCCACCGACGCCGAGATGACCCAGGTGGTCCGCCCGTGAACAAGCCCCTGCGCCGGGTCGCGATCTTCTGCGGCCTGCTCGTCCTCGCCCTGCTCGTCCGCGTCAACTGGGTGCAGTTCGTCCAGGCCGACGAGTTGAAGAACGACTCCAACAACCGCCGCGTCGCCATCGAGCGGTACAGCAAGCCGCGCGGCGACATCATCGTCGGCGACCAGCCGGTCACCAGCTCCACGACGACCGACAGCGGCGACTACAAGTACAAGCGGACGTACAAGAACGGCAAGATGTGGGCGCCCGTCACGGGCTACGCCTCGCAGGCGTTCGACGCCAACCAGCTGGAGAAGCTGTACGACAAGATCCTCACCGGCACCGACGACCGGCTGTTCTTCAGCCGCACCGTCGACATGCTCACCGGCCGCAAGCAGGAGGGCGGTGACGTCGTCACCACCCTCAACGCCAAGGCGCAGAAGGCCGCCTTCGAGGGGCTGGGCGACAAGAAGGGCGCGGTCGCCGCGATCAACCCGGAGACCGGCGCGATCCTGGCGCTGGCCACGGCGCCGTCGTACGACCCGTCCACCTTCGCCGGCATGAGCGACGACGACTCCAAGGCGTACAACGGGCTCCTGAAGGAGAACAACCCGGACGACCCGACGCTGAACCGCGCGCTGCGGCAGACGTACCCGCCCGGCTCGACCTTCAAGGTCGTCACCGCGGCGGCGGCACTGGAGAACGGTCTCTACACCGACATCGACGCCCCGACCCGGTCGCCGATGCCCTGGTACCTGCCGGACACCAACCACGTCCCGCTGCCGAACGAGGGCAACATCCCCTGCAAGGACGCCAGCCTCCGCGAGGCGCTGCGCTGGTCGTGCAACACCGTCTTCGGCAAGATCAGCGCCGACCTCGGCAACAAGAAGATGATGGCCGAGGCGGAGAAGTTCGGGTTCAACAACTCGAAGATCGACACCCCGGTCCGTCTCGCCGAGAGCATCTATCCCGAGGACAACCGCCCGCAGAACGCCCAGGCGGGCATCGGTCAGGCGTCGAACCGCGCCACCCCGATGCAGATGGCCATGGTCACCGCGGCGATCGCCAACGGCGGCAAGCTGATGGAGCCGTACATGGTCGACAAGCTGGTCGCGCCGAACCTCAACGTCGTGGAGCAGCACACGCCGAAGGAGATGAGCCAGCCGCTCAAGCCGGAGAACGCCCAGAAGCTCCAGGACATGATGGAGACCGTCGTCAAGACCGGTACGGGTACCTCCGCGCAGATCCCGGGCGTGACGGTCGGTGGCAAGACCGGTACCGCGCAGCACGGTGTGGGCAACAAGGACAACCCTTACGCGTGGTTCATCTCCTACGCGAAGACCGCCAAGGGCACCCCGGTCGCCGTCGCCGTCGTCATTGAGGGTTCCGACACACTTCGCGGCGACATCGCGGGTGGCAAGCTCGCCGCCCCGGTGGCGAAGAGCGTGATGGAAGCGGTGCTCAGCGACAAGAAGTGACTCCTGGGCAGGGCCGTACCGGTCAGATATCAGGTTGCGGTTACGGCCCGGCCCGGTGCAGAGCGCCGGGTACCGTATGCCCGGACAGCACACCGCCGGACCACACACGGGTGCGGTCGGGACTGACGGAGAGGGCTGGAGAAGCTTATGGATGAGCCGCGTCGCCTCGGCGGCCGGTACGAGCTGGGCTCGGTGCTCGGCCGCGGTGGCATGGCCGAGGTGTACCTCGCCCACGACAGCCGCCTGGGCCGCACCGTAGCGGTGAAGACGCTGCGGGTGGACCTCGCCCGCGACCCGTCCTTCCAGGCCCGGTTCCGCCGTGAGGCCCAGTCGGCCGCCTCGCTGAACCATCCGTCCATCGTCGCGGTCTACGACACCGGCGAGGACTACGTCGACGGCGTCTCGATCCCGTACATCGTCATGGAGTACGTCGACGGTTCCACGCTGCGGGAGCTGCTGCACTCCGGGCGGAAGCTGCTGCCCGAGCGGTCCCTGGAGATGACCATCGGGGTGCTCCAGGCGCTGGAGTACTCGCACCGGGCCGGCATCGTCCACCGTGACATCAAGCCCGCCAACGTCATGCTGACCCGCACCGGCCAGGTCAAGGTCATGGACTTCGGTATCGCCCGGGCGATGGGCGACGCCGGAATGACCATGACGCAGACCGCCGCGGTCATCGGCACCGCGCAGTACCTCTCCCCGGAGCAGGCCAAGGGCGAGCAGGTCGACGCCCGCTCCGACCTCTACTCCACCGGCTGTCTCCTCTACGAACTCCTCACCGTCCGGCCGCCGTTCATCGGTGACTCGCCGGTCGCCGTGGCGTACCAGCATGTGCGGGAGGAGCCGCAGAAGCCCAGCAACTTCGACCCCGAGATCACGCCGGAGATGGACGCCATCGTCCTCAAGGCGCTGACCAAGGACCCGGACTACCGCTACCAGTCCGCGGACGAGATGCGGGCCGACATCGAGGCGGCGCTGGACGGCCAGCCGGTCGCGGCCACCACCGCGATGGGCGCGGGCGGTTTCGACCAGGACCAGCCCACGACGATGCTGCGGCCGCAGGACCCGGGCGCGCAGACCGCGATGCTGCCGCCGATGAACCCGGACGACGGCGGCTACGGCTACGACGACCGGCCCTCGGGCCGCCGGGGTGCCTCCGGTCCGCCGAAGAAGAGCCACACCTCGACGATCCTGCTGGCCGTCGCCGGTGTCCTCGTCCTGGTCGGTGCGATCTTCATCGGCAAGGCGATGTTCAGCGGAAAGGCCTCCGGCGGCGGGGTGACGGCGCCCAACATCGTCGGCGAAACCCTGGCGCAGGCGAAGGAGTCCGCCCGGAACAACGGCGATCTGAAGATCGTCAAGGGTGGCAGCGAGGCCTGCGAGAACGTCGACAAGGGCCAGATCACCAAGCAGGAACCGGCTGAGGGCGCCACCATCGACGAGGGCGGCACGATCACCGTCACGATGTGCACCGGCCCCAAGCAGGTGCAGGTCCCCAACGTCCGTGGCTTCAGCGAGAGCGAGGCGCGCTCCGAGCTGAAGAACAAGGGCTTCGAGAACGTCGAGCTCACGCAGAAGGTCTCCGAGCAGGACCCGGGCACCGTCCTCGACCAGGACCCGAAGCCGGGCGCCAGCAAGCCGAAGAACACCACGATCACGCTGACGATCGCCAAGTCCAACCCGAAGGTGAAGGTCCCCGACGTCGTCGGCAACGACTTCGCCGCGGCGGAGAAGCAGCTGAAGGATCTCGGGCTCCAGGTCACCAAGCAGGAGCAGGAGGTGTCCGACCCGGCGCAGGTCGGCAAGGTCACCGCCATGGATCCGGCGGGCCAGACCGAGGTCGACGTCAACACCACGGTCACGCTGACCGTCGGCAAGGCGGCGGCGCAGAAGCCGGTGCCCAATGTCGTCGGCCAGAAGGTCAAGGACGCCAAGAAGATGCTGCAGGACGCCGGATTCACCAACATCCAGTTCGCCGGCGGCAGCAACCAGGACGACAACGCCCGGGTCATGCAGCAGGACCCCGCGGGCGACACCCCGTCCGACCCCGCCTCCACGACGGTGACGCTGACCACCATCGGTGGCGGCGGTGACCACGGCGACGACGGCGGCGGCTGGCCGTTCGGCTGACGGCGGCGTCACCGCACGACGGTTACGCGGTCCACCCGCTTCACAGATGAGCCCGGGCCCCTGGAAAGGGGCCCGGGCTCATCTCGTGTGCGCGGCGTGGAGCGCCGGTCACGGCCGGGGGAGGCCGGGGCGCGGTGCCCGGTCGGTCAGCGCAGTTCCTCCGGCGGGGTGCGGTCCGCGTCGACCTTCTCGGTGCGCTCCAGCTCGCCCCAGACGATGTAGCGGTAGTTCGAGGTGTAGACCGGGGTGCAGGTCGTCAGCGTGATGTAGCGGCCGGCCTTGTCCTTCCCGGACTCCTTGGGGATGCGGTCGAGGACGTCCACGTTGAACTTCGAGGTCTGGTCGAGCACCGCGTAGACCTTGTAGACGTACCAGGTGTCCTTGGTCTCGAAGACGATCGGGTCGCCCTCGCGGAGCTTGTCGATGTTGTGGAACTTCGCGCCGTGGCCGTCGCGGTGCGCGGCGAGGGTGAAGTTGCCCTTCTTGTCCTGCGGCAGCGCGGAGGCGATCGGCTTGGTGTAGTAGCCGGCCACGCCCTCGTTGAGGATCTCGGAGCCGGTGCCCTTCTTGACCAGCACCTCGCCGTTCTTCATCGCCGGGACGTGCAGAAAGCCGATGCCGTCCTTGGTGTCCAGCTTGCCCGGCCCCTTCGGCGTGGGAGCGGCCCAGTGGCGGCGCACCTCGTCGCCCTGCTTGTCGGCGGCGCGGTCGGCGAGGACGTTCGTCCACCACAGCGAGTACGCGACGAAGAGGCCGAGGATCAGTCCGGCGGTGATCAGCAGTTCGCCGATCACGCTGATCACGGCGGCGACGGAGCGGCGCATCCGGCGTGGTCGGTTCGGCGGCGCGGACCGTTCGATGTCCTCGTCATGGCCCGTGGCAGTCACCGCGTAGTACCCCTCTTACCTTCGGTCAGCCGGTGAGCGCATCCGGTTCGCCCTTGCTCCGCGGCTGCGCCGCGACCATCTTGCCCCAGACGATCATCCGGTAGGTACTGGTGAATTCCGGGGTGCAGGTCGTCAGGGTGAGGTACCGGCCCGGCGCCGTGAAGCCGGAACCCTGCGGCACCGGCTGGATGACGCTGACGTTCTGCGGGCTGGTCTGCGGGAGGATGCTCTCCATCTCGTACGTGTAGTACGTACTCTGCGTCTCCACGACGATCTTGTCGCCCGGGCTGAGCTTGTTGATGTAGCGGAACGGCTCGCCGTGGGTGTTGCGGTGGGCGGCCACCGCGAAGTTGCCCTTCTTGTCCCAGGGCATCGCCGTCTTGATCCCGCTGCTCTTGTCGTAGTGTCCGACCATCCCGCGGTCCAGCACGGAGTGCTTGTCGATGCCCTCGGCGATCGGCGCCTTCACGTCCAGCTTCGGGATGTACATGATGGCGAAGCGCTCGCCCGCGGCCAGCGACTTCTTCTCGCCGCCGCCCTCGTCCCACTGGTGCTGCAGGGTGGTGGTGGCGCCGCCCGCCTCCTGCTGGGCCAGGACGTTCGTCCACCACAGCTGGTAGGTGACGAAGAGCAGCATCACCACGCCGAGCGTGATGAACACCTCGCCGATGGCGCGGCTGGCGATGAGGCTCAGGCTCTCCTTCGCGGCGCGGGCGGCGCGGCGGGCCTCCAGCCGTGAGGTGGGCGCGGGCGGCGGCGGGGGCGGGGCGCTCGTGGCCGCGGCGCCGCCGTGCTTGCCCCGGCGCCCGCCGCGCTTCGCCGCCTGCTGGGCCGCCTTACGGCGCGCGGCGCGTCCGCCGGGGGCCGGGGCGGCCGCCGTTTCACGTGAAACACCCTCGTGGTCCTCCCCTTCGGTTTCACGTGAAACCGAGGCCGTGCCCGACGCTGTTTCACGTGAAACGGCGTCGCTGCCGGAGGGGGCGCCGCCCGGATTCCCGGTCCGTTCCGCCTGGCGCAGCGCCATGGTCTCGTCGTCGGCCACCGGTCCGGCGGTGGGGGACGGTGCGGAGGGAGCGGACGGGCCCGGGGGCTGGGGGCGGGCAGCCGCGGGGCCGAACGGCGGTACCTGGGCCGGGCCCGTGGCGGTGCGGCGGCCCGCGGGCGTCTCGGGCCCGAATCCGGTGGCGGCGCGGGGTGGCGTGGCGTCCGCCGGTCTCTCCTCCTCCACCGGGCGCGGACGGAACCACGGCGAGCCGTGGTCGGGCGCCGGTGAGCCGGTGAGCCGGGCGTGGCCGCCCGGGCGCGCGGGCGCGGGGATGCCGGTGGCTGCCGGGTCGGCGGGCCGCGGCTGCTCGGCGGGGGCCGCGTCCGGCCCGCCGGGTGGGCCGCCCGGTCTCGGCAGCGGGTCCATCAGCGGATCGTTGAGCTGCCCCACCGCCGCCTCGAACGCCGCGTCCCCGCCGTACGGATCGCCGTCCACGCCCTGTGAGGCGTAGGGATCGTGGGGGTTGCCGTCACGCTCGGGGCGTGTGGCGGTCACGCGCCGGCCTTGCCGACCACCGGGGCGAGCCCCGTCGAGCGCTCCACCGCTCCCGCGTCACCGCAGGCGACGAGCCAGTTGGCGAGCATCCGGTGACCCCATTCGGTGAGCACCGACTCTGGGTGGAACTGGACGCCTTCCACGGGCAGTTCGCGGTGGCGCAGCCCCATCGCGATGCCGTTGTCGGTCCAGGCGGTGACGGTCAACTCGTCCGGCACCGTGCCCTCCTGGACGGCGAGCGAGTGGTAGCGGGTGGCCGTGAACGGCGAGGGCAGGCCGCTGAAGACGCCCTCGCCCGCGTGCGAGACCAGCGAGGTCTTGCCGTGCAGCAGCTCGGGGGCGCGGCCGACCACCCCGCCGTAGGCGACCGCCATGGACTGCATGCCCAGGCAGACGCCGAAGACCGGGACGCCGGTGTCCGCGCAGTGCCGGACCATGTCGATGCAGACCCCGGCCTCCTCCGGCGCGCCCGGGCCGGGCGACAGCAGCACCCCGTCGAAGCCGTCCTGCGCATGGGCGGGGGTGACCTCGTCGTTGCGCAGCACCTCGCATTCGGCGCCGAGTTGGTAGAGGTACTGCACGAGGTTGAAGACGAAGCTGTCGTAGTTGTCGACGACGAGAATGCGTGCACTCATCGGACGGCTGCCATCCCTTGATCGACCGTGACGTCATTGAAGGGGAGCAGCGGCTCCGCCCACGGAAAGACGTACTGGAAAAGCACGAAGACGACCACCAGCACCAGCACCAGGGAAATCAGCGCCTTCACCCATGTGTTGCCCGGCAAATGCCGCCAGATCCAGCCGTACATGCTGTCCCTACTCGCCGATGACGGTGTCGATTGCCCCACCAGACTACGGGGCGAGGAGGGGCCCGGGTGGGTCAGCCGGACAAAGCCGGGGGCCTTCCCTGCGCCACCGGCTGCGTCGCGTCCAGATGTGCCCAGGTGATGAGCCGGTGACTGTGTCCCCACTCCGGCTCGCAGGTGGTCAGGGTCAGATAGCGGCCGGGCCCGCGGTAGCCGGAGGCGCGGGGCACGGGGTCGATCACGCCGATGTCGTCGGGCAGCGTCCGGTAGGGCCGCCGGTCGATGCGGTAGGTGAACCACGTGGTGCCGTCGGAGACCACCACGGCGTCGCCGGGCCGCAGCAGCGGGAAGTCCTTGAACGGGTCGCCGTAGGTGCGCCGGTGCCCGGCGACGGAGAAGTTGCCGACCTCGCCGAGGCGAGCGGTGGCCGCGTAGTGCCCGAGCCCGCGCCGCAGCACGCCGGTGCCGGTGCCCTCAAGGACCGGCTTGGACCACTCCGCGCCGAGACGGGGGATGTACATGACGGCGAACGCGGCGCCGTTCGCGTACGGGCGGGGGCTGCCGGGCGGCGCCGGTGCGGTGGCCGGGCCGGGGCGGGCCGCACCGGTCGTGGGTGCCGTGGCCGACCAGCGTTCCTGGAGGCGGCCGATCTCCTGGTCCATGGCGTTGTCGGCGCGTACGCCGGTCCAGAAGAGGAGGTAGCAGACGAACAGCACGATGAGCGTGCCGGTCGTGACGCACAGCTCGCTGAACGTCCGGACGATCCACCGCACCGTCACCGGCCCCGCCCCTTCCCGCCGCCGTCGCCGGCGCGCGGGCTACGGCTGCGCCGGCTGTGCGTAGTGGAGCTCCACTGTGCCGGAGTAGCCGGGCAGAGTCACCGCCTCGCGCTGGTCGACTTTCCAGCCGAGGCCGTAGGCGTTGACGTACTGGAGGTAGTTCTGGATCGCGGGTGCCTCGGTCAGCGCGCGGTTGAGGGCGTCCCGGTCGCCGACGGCGGTGATCTTGTAGGGCGGGGAGTAGACGCGGCCCTGGAGGATCAGGGTGTTGCCGACGCAGCGCACCGCGCTGGTGGATATCAGCCGCTGGTCCATGACCTCGATGCCCTTGGCGCCGCCCCGCCACAGCGCGTTCACCACGGCCTGGAGGTCCTGCTGGTGGATGACGAGGTCGTTGGGCTGCGGCTCGGGGATGCCGGGGATCTTGGCGGTGGCGTTCGGCGGGGCGTCGGTGAGGGTCACCGACAGGCCCTCGCCCTTCAGCTTCTCCGTGCCCGCCTGCTCCTCCAGCGCCCGGAGCTTGGCCTCCTCCGCCCGGGAGGTGCCGTTGTCGCGCCGGGTGAGGCCCTCGACGTCCGAGCGGAGCGCCGCGTTGCGTTCGTCGTGGGCGCCGTTCTTCTGACTCCGTTGCTGGATGAGGTCGGAAAGGCGGAGCATGGAGTCGTCGGAGCGCAGATCGGTGCCGCGTGCGGTGTCGAAGCTGAGCCAGAACATCAGGCCCGCGAGCGCGAAGACGGCGAGTGTGAGCAGGCGCACGGGTCGCAGCCGCGGGCGGGCCGGGCGGCCGGAGGAGTCAGCTGGAGTGCTCAACGTACCCTTGCTCCTTACGACGCCGCGGAAGCACTACGCTAACGGACGCCCCGGGGCGCCGAACCGCTCCCCGGCGCATCCGTCCGGCTCCCGCCCGTACGCCCGCGCGGACGGGGGCACCTCCCGCTCAAGAGGAGTCGAGAGCGGGAGAGCAGCGCATCGACAGGAGAGTTCCTCGTGCCGAAGTCACGGATCCGCAAGAAGGACGACTTCACCCCGCCGCCGGCCAAGGCCACCAGCCTGAAGATGAATTCCGGCCGCGGTTGGGTCGCCCCGGTGATGCTGGCGATGTTCCTGATCGGGCTCGCCTGGATCGTGCTGTACTACGTCTCCGAGGCGGATCTGCCGGTCAAGGCGATGGGCGACTGGAACATCGTGTGCGGATTCGGCTTCATCGCGGTGGGCTTCGGCGTCTCCACGCAGTGGAAGTGACGCAAGCCCTGCCCAAGGCCATCCACACAGTTATCCACAGCCGGGGAAAACTTCAGAAGATCTGTGGATAACCTCTCGGGATGTTGACGCCGGTGTGATCGGCCACGCCCGTCCCGGTGACCTGCTTCCCCCCTACGTACTGGGAAAACGCAGGTTCGTACGATCCGGGACGGGCGTTCCCCACAGCGTGCACAAGATCCGCCACGCACTGTGGACAACACCGTGGAACGGGCCCGCGGGCGCCGGTTACCCCCAGGCCCGCGCGGCCGCTCAGCCGGTCAGCTGGAACGTCCGCAGCACGACCACACCGATGATCACCAGCAGCGCGGCGACACACGTCAGGGTGTGCACCAGCGTCCGGCGCTCGCGCGGCGCATGCACCATGCCGTACGCCACCGCCGCGCCCACCACCAGGCCGCCGACATGCGCCTGCCAGGCGATATTCGGCCACAGGAAGGTGAAGACGAGGTTGAGGCCCAGCAGGATCAGCACGGGCTTCATGTCGTAGTTCAGCCGCCGCAGCAGGACCGCGGTGGCGCCCAGCAGACCGAAGATCGCGCCGGAGGCACCGAGCGAGGGCTGGTTCTGCGCCGCGAGCAGATACGACAGGGCGCTGCCGCCCAACCCGGCGAGCAGATAGAGCGCGGTGTAGCGCAGCCGGCCGAGCGCGGCTTCCAGCGGCGGTCCCAGCCACCACAGGGACAGCATGTTGAACGCGATGTGCGGGATCTCCTGGTGCAGGAAGACCGCGGTGATCAGGCGGTACCACTGGCCCTCGGCGACCCCGACGAGCTGGTAGTGCTGCGGGTCGAAGGCCAGGCCGATCAGGTCGAGGCGTCCGACGAGCCCGCTGGAGGCGTAGACCGCGATGAAGACCGCGACGTTGAGGCCCAGCAGGATCTTGGTGATCAGCTTGGGGTCGGAGGCGACGGCTCCGCCCGCGAGGGTGCGCGGGGTGGTGGCGTGCGCCGAGTGGCCCGTACCGCTGCCGGTGCGTACGCACTCCGGGCACTGGAAGCCGACCGAGGCGCTGACCATGCACTCGGGGCAGATCGGCCGCTCGCAGCGGGTGCAGGTGACGCCCGTCGGGCGGTCGGGATGGCGGTAGCACCCCGGCAGGCCATGTGCGCCGCCCGCGCCCTGCGGATCCTGCGGGGTGCCTGGCACCTGGTCCATCGCTCGGTCGTCCTCTCTGCGGCTGGGCGCGTCATCACAACACACCCGCCCACCACCGGGCCAGCACGCGGGGCGCCCCGCCTGGTCTACGACCGGACGGGGCGCAAGGTTCCCGGGAACGGCGGGCGCGGGGCGCCCGGGCCGGGCCCGGGTCAGCTCTCGCGGTTCTCGATGACGACCGACTCGATGACGACGTCCTGCACCGGGCGGTCGGTGCGCGGGTTGGTCTGGGTGGCGGCGATGGCGTCCACGACCTTCTTGCCGGCCTCATCTGCGACCTCACCGAAAATGGTGTGCTTGCCGGTCAGCCATGCGGTCGGGGAGACGGTGATGAAGAACTGCGAGCCGTTGGTGCCCGGACCGGCGTTGGCCATGGCGAGCAGGTACGGCTTGGTGAACCCCAGCTCGGGGTGGAACTCGTCGGCGAACTCGTAGCCCGGGCCGCCGGTGCCGTTGCCGAGCGGGTCGCCGCCCTGGATCATGAAGCCGCTGATCACGCGGTGGAAGACGGTGCCGTCGTACAGCTTGTCCGTGGACTTCTTGCCGGTTGCCGGGTGGGTCCACTCCCGCTCGCCCTTGGCGAGTTCGACGAAGTTCTTCACCGTCTTGGGGGCGTGGTTCGGCAGCAGCCGAAGGGTGATGTCGCCCTGGTTGGTCTTCAGGGTGGCGTAGAGCTGCTCAGCCACGGATCTGCCTTCCATGAGTCTTCGCTGATCGGGCTCCGATCCTCGCACGGACCGGCCCGGTACGCGGCCCGTGCCGCGCCCCGCCCCGGCGCGTACGGCCCCGACGGCGGGCACCCGCGCTCCCTCGGCGGCGGGGCGCGCGCCATGACCCGGATGCCCGCGCGTACATGCCGTACGGCGGGCGAGCGGGCATGATCGTCAACCGGGTGGACAGGCAAGAGAGCAGACCTGGGGGAGCAGCCCCCACGGCCCCGGACACGCCACCGAGGAGGAGGATCCAGTGACCCGCAAGGACAGCGTGCGCGCCGCGACCGGTTCGGCCAGGGAGAGCGTGCGGCACGCCGCTGAGGTGGTGGCCCCGTACGCCGGTACGGCCAGGGACACCGCGATGCAGTTCGCCCAGGAGGCGCGGACGCGTGTGGCGCCGATGGTGGCGGAGGCCGCGCAGCAGGCCCGCACCCGGGTGACCCCCGTGGTGGCGGAGGCCGCCCAGCAGGCGCGGGCCCGCTACGACACCCATCTGCAGCCGCGTATCGACCACGCCCGGGGCGCGCTGCCGCCGAAGGTGGACGCGGCGGCGTGCCGCGCCGCCCATCGCACCCGCTGTGCGGCACGGCAGGCCGCGGAGTACGCCGCGCCCCGGGTGGAGAGCGCCGTGCACTCGGCCCGCACGGCCGCCGAACCGGTCCGCGAGGAGGCGCTCGCCCGTGGCACCGCGGCACTCGCGGCGCTGCGCGGCGAGGTGACGGCCGCCGAGATCGAGAAGCTGGCACGGAAGAACCGCTGCCGGGCCCGGGCCGGGAAGACCGCCAAGCGGTTGCTGGTGGTGGGGCTGCTGGCCGGAGGCGCCATCGCCGCCTGGAAGTGGTGGGACAAGCAGGCCAACCCGGACTGGCTGGTGGAGCCGCCCGCCCCCACCGAGGTGAACGACCGCGGCCGGCTCGGCTCCGTCGACGGCAGCGGAGCCACGGCCCGGAACGAGCCCGGGGACGAGGACAAGGAGCACGGCGACGGCCCGGGCGGAGCCTCGGCCTGACTTTCGGGCCCCGCCTGACGGTCGAGGCTCCGCCTTACCGTCGGGCTTCCTCCGGACCGTCGAGCATCTGCCCGGTCTTCGGACCTCGCCCGCCCGTCGGCCCTGCGCCTGCGCAGGGCCTCGGCCCCTCCGCCGGGAGCGGCGCCCTGGCCAGGCCCGACGCCTCGGACCGGCCGCCCACCCCATCGCTCCGGTACGTCACCCGGTGCCCGCCACCCCTGAGGGCCGGCGGGCACCGTCGCGTACGCAGCCGGGGAGACGGACAAGTGGGCAGGCGGCACGCGAACAGCCGGGCCCGTGGTTTCACGGGAAACATCGCAACGCACCTTCACGCCCCGAGACGGCCATCGCATTCCCCGCGTGAAGCCACCGGCCCCGCCGCGGTACGACGGCCACGTTTCACGTGAAACACCCATCCCGGCCCAGCGCCTCGACAGCTCCGGGTACCCGTGCACGACCAGGTTCGCCACCCGGCGGTCGAACTCGGCTCCGGCATCGAAGATCTCGCGCGCTTCCGTCACTGCCATCCCGGACAACTCGGTTCTTCCCGTGCGGGGTTCGAGGTGCTCGGCGGCCGCGGGGAAGGCGGCCAAAGGTACAGAAAGGGTGGGGGAACGGTGGGGATCAGGCGAGGGAATGCGGTGCGCGACCACCGTGCGGCCCCCGGTGCGCACCCCGGCCCCACGTGCCCATGAGAAAACCCCTCCGCCCTACGTTTCCGCAGGTCGGAGGGGTTTTACGGAGTGGAGCCTAGGGGAGTCGAACCCCTGACATCTGCCATGCAAAGACAGCGCTCTACCAACTGAGCTAAGGCCCCGTCGCCGACCAGGGTACCTGGTGCACGAGCGCTTTCCCGACCGGGTATCGCCCGGCACCGTCGCTCTCCGTAGGATGCTTCGCGAGATTCGCGGCAGCGAAGCGCGACCGGGGAGATGGGGAGACGGCATGGACGCAGCACAGCAGGAAGCCACCGCGCGGGCCCGGGAGCTGCAGCGGAATTGGTACGGGGAACCGCTCGGTGCCCTCTTCCGCCGCCTCATCGACGATCTCGGGCTCAACCAGGCCCGGCTCGCGGGGGTGCTCGGCCTGTCCGCGCCGATGCTGTCGCAGCTGATGAGCGGTCAGCGGGCGAAGATAGGCAACCCCGCCGTGGTCCAACGGGTCCAGGCGCTCCAGGAGTTGGCCGGTCAGGTCGCCGACGGCAGCGTCAGCGCCGCCGAGGCCACCGACCGGATGGACGAGATCAAGAAGACCGCGGGGGGTTCGGTGCTGAGCAACACCGCACAGACCGTCTCGTCGACCGGCTCGACCACCGTGCGGCGCGTGGTGCGCGAGATCCAGTCGCTGCTCCGGTCGGTTTCGGACGCGGGAGAGATCATCGAGGCGGCGAACGCCCTCGCCCCCACCCACCCCGAGCTGGCAGAGTTCCTCCGGGTCTACGGTGCCGGCCGCACCGGGGACGCGGTCGCGCACTACGAGGCGCACCAGAGCTAGCCGTACAGCGGGCCGGTCACCGCGGGGTACGCACAGGTCAGAAAGCGACGGGGCAGCACCATGGGTGAGATCTTCGCCGGGCGGTACGAGCTGGTCGACCCGGTCGGGCGCGGAGGCGTGGGCGCCGTCTGGCGCGCCTGGGACCACCGGCGGCGCCGCTACGTCGCCGCCAAGGTGCTCCAGCAGAGCGATGCGCACACCCTGCTGCGGTTCGTCCGGGAACAGGCGCTGCGGATCGATCATCCGCACGTGCTCGCCCCGGCGAGTTGGGCCGCCGACGACGCCAAGGTCCTGTTCACCATGGATCTGGTGCACGGCGGCTCGCTCGCCCATCTCATCGGCGACTACGGCCCGCTGCCCCCGCGGTATGTCTGCACCCTGCTCGACCAGCTGCTCGCCGGGCTGACCGCGGTGCACGACGAGGGCGTGGTGCACCGCGACATCAAACCGGCGAACATCCTGCTGGAGGCGACCGGCACCGGTCGGCCGCATCTGCGCCTCTCCGACTTCGGCATCGCCATGCGCAAGGGTGAGCCGCGGCTCACCGAGACCAACTACGTGGTGGGCACGCCCGGCTACTTCGCGCCCGAGCAGATGCTGGGCGCCGAGCCGGACTTCCCCGCCGATCTGTTCGCGGTCGGCCTGGTCGCGCTGTACCTGATCACCGGCACCAAACCGGACGCCGAAGCGCTGGTGCGGCACTTCACCGAGCACGGCGTACCGCACGCGCCCGAGGGCGTCCCGGAGCCGCTGTGGCAGGTGCTGGCGACGCTGCTGCACCCCGATCCGGAGTCCCGGTTCCGTACCGCCACCGGGGCGCGGAAGGCGGTGCTGGCTGCCGTCGAGCTGCTGCCCGAAGCGGGGATCGACGACGAGGCGGTCGAGGTCTTCGACCACATCGGACCGCTGCCCGAGGGGTTCGGGCCGGACGGGCCGCTCACCGCGCCGCGCGACGGCCGCGGGGCCGGCTCCGGCGCCGGTGCGCCGCTCGCCCCGTCCGACACCGGAAGCTTCGTCCTCGCCCCGCCCGGACAGTCGCTGCCGCAGCCGCTCCCGCAGCCGCCCGCCACCCCGCCGGTCCCGGTGGCCGCCCCGCACGTCCCGGCCCCCGCGGCGCCGCCCGGCACCCCGCCCTCGGGGACGTACCGGCCGACCGCGGGCTCCTGGCAGCAGCCGCCGGCCACCCGGCCCTACACCTCGCCGCAGCCGCCCGCCGCGGCGCCGCCGGTACCGCCCGGCGTCCCGGAGCATGCCGCGCCCGCGGCGGTACGGCGACCCGGCCCACCGGCCAAGGTGGCGGTCCCGGTGCTCGTCGTCGCGCTGCTCTGCATCGCCTTCGGCATCTGGGCGCTCACCGTCTCCTAGGGCATCTCCGCAAAGTCCCGCCCGGCGCGCGACGGCCTCCGGGCGGACGACGGGCCTTTACGGATACGGCCTAGCGGCGGTCCGGCCAGCCGGGCGGGATGCCCGGGGCGCGCGCACCGGAGCGGGTGGGCTCCGCGGCATGCGCCTGCGGGGACAGCGCGGGGCCCGCGGCGGTGGCCGTGGCGGCCGTCCGGCGGGCCAGCAGCGTCCAGGAGCCGAGGGCGGCCAGCAGCACCGCGCCGGTGGCGATCCCCGCGTAGCCCAGCGTCCGCAGGTTCCCGCCGCCCGCCTGCTCCCCGGGCAGCCCCTTCCCGGCCGCCTCACGGTCCCCGGGCCGCACCGAGAAGTCCCCGGCGGGACCGGCGTACCCGGGCCCGGGCCGGGCGGTCCCCCGGACGTCCACCCGCAGCGTCAGGTCCGCGCCCTGCGGGAAGAACCGTGCGGCATCGGGGTGGAGCGTGACCTCCAGGTAGTACCAGCCGGCCACCCGCATGGCGCGGACGTCGTCGGAGACGGCGAAGCGGTTGCCGTACGCCACCGGCGCGGTGAAGAGCCTGGAGGCGGCGGGCCGGCCGTCGTAGAAGACGAAGGTGTCGTCGTCGATCACACCGCGCGCCGGGTTGTACGCGGTCACGCCGAGCGCCTTGGAGATGCCCTCGGCGGTGCCGCCGGCCGCGTTGGGCAGCTCCGCGCTGAGGTTGAGGCGCTGGCCCCAGTCGACCGGCACCCGGTAGAAGCGGGACTCGCCGGGCCGGATGCGGTCCTTCCACAGGCCCGTGTCCACACCGCCCGCGCTGTGGAAGCCGGCGCCGCCACGGGCCTTCCGCTTGGTGCCCGAGGCGGGCGGCGGGGGCGTGGCGGACGGGCCGCCGTCGGCGGGCACGGTCGGCGCGGTGTCCTTGAGGCCCGGTTCGGAGAGGTGGGTGATCTCGATGGGCCACGCCTGCGGCCCGGACGTCGCCGAGCCCTCCCGGGTGACGACGAGGTAGTACGCCCCGGCGCTCCGGCACCGGGAGCCGTCGCCGTCGACGCTGCGGGTCGCGTAGTCGGCGATGGGGTAGGCCATGCCGTCCCCGCGGAACGCCGGATCGGCCTCGCGGTCGCAGATGGCGCCATTGACGTCCTGCACGCTGATCTTGAGCCGGTCGGTGTGGTCCTCGACCTTGGTGCCCGGCGGCGGGGCGGCGACCACGGAGAAGTACGCGGTGGAGCGGGCGTCGAGGGGGACGGTGTAGTACTTCTGCTCACCGCGTTCGATGGAGTCGGTGTACGTCCCCTTGCCGATCTCCGGGGCGTCGGCCGCGCTCGCCCGGCCCTTGACCGGGGTGGCGTCCGGCGCCGTGGCGTAGCGGGGCACCTTCGTGAGGTCCGCGGTGCCGTCGGCGGCGGACGCCGTGCCCACCGCGCCCGGTGCCCAGGCCACCGCCGAGAGCGCCGCCAATGCGGCGGCCCCTCTCCGTACCGCACACCCCGTCACCATGGCTCCCCCTTCACCGCGTTCCCCTGCTGATCCTGCGCCTGCTGCTCCTGCCCCGGAACGGCCGGCGGCAACGCCTGGCCCGCCGTCCGCGGGTCCACCGGCCCGGCGCCGCCCGCCACGGGGCTCCGGCGCGCGCGGAGGTAGGACGCGGCAAGCCCGGCCAGCAGCAGGACGCCGACGCCGAGGGAGCACCCGGCCACCACCGGGCCCGGCTTCCAACCGCCCGTGGATTGGGTGGCGTTGTCCGGCTCCTGCGCGGTGTCGCCGGACGCGGTGTGCGTGGCCCGGCCCGCGTCCGCTGCCGGGCCGGACTTCGCGGTACCCAGCACAGCGACCTTCAGCACCACCCCGATCTGCGGGTTCCGGGCGATCTCGGCGGCGCCGGCGCCCAGCGTCACCGCGAGGTAGAAGTCGCCCGCGCGGTGCACCGGTACGACATGGGTGCCGGACTCGTAGCGGTTGCTCCAGGCCACCGGCACCGTCCCCATCTGCAGCGACGTCGGCTTCCCGGCGTACAGCTTGCGCGGGGTGAACTCGCCGGTGCCGCTGCCGACCGGCACCCGGTCCGGTGTGTAGACCTGGGTGGCGGCGTAGGAGTAGTGCGCGCCGCGGCCCGCCTGCGTCGGCTCGTTGGCGAACTGCACGTCGTAGCGGAGCTGCTGGCCCCAGCCGACCGGGACCTTGTACCAGAGGGTCTGTGCGGGCAGCAGCCGGTCGCGCCAGACGCCCTGACCCAGCGTCCGGGCGTCGTTGAAGCCCGTGCCGCCCCGGACGTCGCGCGGGGCGCCCGCGGGCAGCGTCGCGTCCTTGCCGCCCGCGCCGTACTCCGGCGCCGACTGCGCGGGCGTGACGCCCTTCTTCAGCGGATGTTCCACGTGAAACGTCAGCTCCAGCGGCCACCTCGCGCCGTCCGAGCCCGGCGCCGCCTTGCGCTCGACCGCGAACCAGTACCGCCCGGCCTTGTCGCAGCCGCGGTAGCCGCTCTCCGACGGCACCCGGCTGAGCCCGGAGGCGAGCGGGGTGGCGCCCTCGCGCTGGCCGAACCGCTCCGTGGCGGACTCGCAGACGCCGTCCGTGCCGTACGCGATCTCGGTGTGCAGCGCGTCGGAGGTGTCGACGGCGGCGCCGGGCTCGGGGGCCACGGTCGCCGAGAAGTCGGCGGTGGCGGCGGCGTCCAGATCGACGGCGTAGTACCGCTTCTCGTTCGGGCCGATGGTGTCGGTGTACTGACCCGGTGTGAGGCGCGGCGCGGTGTCACGCGCGGGCTCGCCGCGCACCCGCTCGCCCTTCAGGCGGTAGCTGCCGGCGGAGAGTTGTCCGGCCCGCTGGAGCTGGCGGGTGAGGGAGCCGGCGTCCGGGGCGTCGTAGTACCGCCCGTTCCCGGCCTTGGCGACGCACTCCAGCTGCTGCCGGGCCGCCCCGGAGACCTGGAAGCCGACCGTGTCGATCCGCAGGTCTTCTTCGGACCGGCCGAGCTGCGCCGCGACCGCGCAGGGCGACGGCGTGGGGCAGCTGTCCTCGCCGTCCGAGACCAGCAGGATCGTCCGGCTGCCGGAACTCCCGCCGTGCGCCCGCAGATCGGCCGCTGCGGCCTGGAGCGAGCGGCCGACGGGGGCGTCCCCCTCGGGCTCGACGGCGGCGGCCGCCTGCTTGAGGCCGGCCCGGTCCAGCGGGGCGACGGGCCGCACGAGCCGGGTGTCGTCGCATCCCCGGGACCTGTCGGCGCCGTAGACCCGCAGCCCGGTGGGGTGGCCGTCCGGCAGGGCGTCGGCTGCGGCGCCGACGGCCTTGCGGGCGGCGGCGATCCGGGTGGTGCCGGAGCCGGCGTCCTTCGCCATCGAACCGGAGGAGTCGAGGACCATCACCGTGCCGCCGCCGGCCGGGGCGGCCGGGGCGTTCCGGGCGGCGTGCGCCGGTGCCGGTGCCGCGGCCGACGCCAGCAGCAACCCACAGGTCAGTGCCGCCGCCCGCCACCGTCGGTGCCGTCGTGCCATGCCCTCGTCCCCCTCGCGCCGTACGGGTGCCCCACCACGTAACTTTGCTAGTGCAACTTAATCATGTGCTATGGCAAATACACGGGAAGGAAGTCACGGCCGCGCCACGGCGTCCGCGCCCGGGGGCCGCGCCCCACCCGCCTCCCGACGCACGAAACCCCGGAAGCCAGCGGCAACCGGGGTCCGTACAAACTGTGCTGGGCGTTTGGTCTCACACACCCGAACCTGCGGGCACGGAGTCGGTCGCCTCCGTCCACAGATCCTGCTCGGCGCGATCCGCCTGGATCTGGCGGTACACGAGGAGCCCGCCGATGGCGGCCAGTGCGACCAGGAGAAGCTTCTTCACCGCGCGACCTCGTCTTTCGTTGACGTAGGGGACCTATGTGGGCCGATGATACACACCGGCCGATACCGATCGGTTATCTCCTCCGCGCCGGGCGACGACCGGCCCGCGGCCCCGCGCACCGGGTCAACTGACGCACTCGCACAACGACATCGGCCCGACCGGAGAAATCTCCGGCCGGGCCGATGGGCGGTGCGGCTACCAGGACTTGAACCTGGGACCTCTTCCTTATCAGGGAAGCGCTCTAACCGTCTGAGCTATAGCCGCTCGTTCGCTGCACCAGAAGATTAGCGCACTTCAGAGGCGTTCCCAAAATCGGGGAGCGGGCCGCCCTCACGGCCCGCTCCCCGACGGGTCATTCGTCCTCGGCGAGCGTCAGCTCGACGCCGCCGACGAAGCCCGCCGACAGGTTGTAGATGAACGACCCGAGGGTCGCCAGCGCCGTCGCCAGCACCACGTCGATCACCGCGATGACGGTGGTGAACAGCAGCACCCGCGGCAGCGACAGGAACGACTGGAGATCGAAGCCCTTGCCGTCGGCGGAACCGCTCGCCTCGCTGATCGCCGTGCCGACCGTGGAGAAGACGCCCATCGCGTCCATCACCATCCACAGCACGGAGACCGCCACGATCGTGCAGACGCCCAGCGCGAGGGAGAGCAGGAAGCTCACCTTCATCACCGACCACGGATCGGTGCGCGCCACCCGCAGCCGCGCCTTACGGGTGCGCGGCGCCGTACGGGCGTCGGTGCGCGGCAGCCGGACCGAACCGGTGCCGCCGTCCGCCGGGTACGCCCGCGGCGGCTCGTACGGCTTGTGCGGCGGCTGCGCCTCGGGCTGCGGCTGCGCGTGCTGCGGATAGGGCTGACGCGTATCGGTCATGCTTCCCCCCTGGTGCGGGCTGCCGGACATGCCGGAGCCACGGGCGCTGTCCTCCGTCACGGTTGCGGGTCTTGACGAGGTGCCCTTTCCGGCTCCCTGTCCGCCCGCTGCAGCGCCCGTGGCTCCACTCACGACCTACTCCTTGTGCTTATTCCGCCGCGGGCTGCCCGCCCTCGGCCGCCGGCTCCACGCCCGTGGCCTCCGCGGTCTCCTCGGAGCCCGCGGCCCCGTCGACCTCTTCGGCTTCGCGCCCGGCCTCGGCGTTCCGTGCGATGCCCACGACGGCATCGCGCTTGCCCAGGTTGATCAGTTGGACGCCCATCGTGTCACGACCGGTCTCCCGGACCTCGTTGACCCGCGTACGGATGACGCCGCCGCCGAGCGTGATCGCAAGAATCTCGTCACTCTCCTCGACGACCAGCGCACCGACCAGCGAACCGCGGTCCTCCACGATCTTGGCCGCCTTGATGCCGAGGCCGCCGCGGCCCTGGACGCGGTACTCGTCGACCGGGGTGCGCTTGGCGTAGCCGCCGTCCGTCGCGGTGAAGACGAACGTCCCCGCGCGCACCACGTTCATCGACAGCAGCTCGTCGCCCTCGCGGAAGCTCATGCCCTTCACACCGGAGGTCGCGCGGCCCATCGGGCGCAGCGCCTCGTCCGTGGCGGTGAAGCGGATCGACTGCGCCTTCTTGCTGATCAGCAGCAGGTCGTCCGCGCCGGAGACCAGCTCGGCGCCGATCAGCTCGTCGGAAGTGCCTTCGGCGTCGTTGTCCAGCTCACGGAGATTGATCGCGATGACACCGCCGGAGCGCGGCGAGTCGTAGTCCTTCAGCGGCGTCTTCTTCACCAGGCCCGCCTTGGTGGCGAGGACCAGGTACGGCGCGGCCTCGTAGTCGCGGATCGCCAGGATGCGGGCGATCTGCTCGTCCGGCTGGAAGGCCAGGAGGTTGGCGACGTGCTGGCCGCGCGCGTCCCGCCCGGCGTCGGGGAGCTCGTACGCCTTGGCGCGGTAGACGCGGCCCTTGTTGGTGAAGAACAGCAGCCAGTGGTGGGTGGTCGAGACGAAGAAGTGGTCGACGATGTCGTCTTCCTTCAGCTTCGTGCCGCGCACGCCCTTGCCGCCGCGCTTCTGCGAGCGGTAGTCGTCGGTCTTGGTGCGCTTGACGTAGCCGCCGCGCGTGATGGTGACGACGATGTCCTCTTCGGCGATCAGGTCCTCGATGGACATGTCGCCCTCGAAGGGCACCAGCTTGGAGCGGCGGTCGTCGCCGAACTTCTCGACCAGCGCGGCCAGTTCCTCGCTGATGATCTGCCGCTGCTTCTCCGGCGAGGCGAGGATCGCCTTGTACTCGTTGATCTTCTGCTGGAGCTCGTCGTGCTCGGCGGTGATCTTCTGGCGCTCCAGGGCGGCCAGCCGGCGCAGCTGCATCTCCAGGATCGCGTTGGCCTGGATCTCGTCGATGGCGAGCAGGCCCATCAGACCCTCGCGCGCCACCTCGACGGTCTCGCTGCGCCGGATCAGCGCGATGACCTCGTCGATCGCGTCCAGCGCCTTCAGCAGACCGCGCAGGATGTGCGCGCGCTCCTCGGCCTTGCGCAGCCGGAAGCGGGTCCGGCGGACGATGACCTCGACCTGGTGGGTCACCCAGTGGCGGATGAACGCGTCCAGCGAGAGGGTGCGCGGCACACCGTCGACCAGCGCCAGCATGTTGGCGCCGAAGTTGGTCTGGAGGTCGGTGTGCTTGTAGAGGTTGTTGAGGACGACCTTGGCGACGGCGTCCCGCTTGAGGACGATGACCAGCCGCTGGCCCGTACGGGACGACGTCTCGTCACGGACGTCCGCGATGCCGCCGATCTTGCCGTCCTTGACGAGGTCGGCGATCTTCTGCGCGAGGTTGTCCGGGTTGACCTGGTAGGGCAGCTCGGTGACGACCAGGCACTGGCGGTTCTGGATCTCCTCGACCGCCACCACCGCGCGCATCGTGATCGAGCCGCGGCCGGTGCGGTACGCCTCCTCGATGCCCTTGCGGCCCACCACCAGCGCGCCGGTCGGGAAGTCGGGGCCCTTGATGCGCTCGATGAGCGCCTCCAGCAGCTCCTCCGAGGACGCCTCCGGGTTCTCCAGCGCCCACTGGGCACCGGCGGCGACCTCGCGGAGGTTGTGCGGCGGGATGTTGGTGGCCATACCGACGGCGATGCCGGCCGAGCCGTTGATCAGCAGGTTCGGGAAGCGCGACGGCAGGACCGTCGGCTCCTGGTTACGGCCGTCGTAGTTGTCCTGGAAATCGACGGTCTCCTCGTCGATGTCCCGCAGCATCTCCATCGAGAGCTGCTTCATCTTGCACTCGGTGTACCGCATGGCCGCCGCCGGGTCGTTGCCCGGGGAGCCGAAGTTGCCGTTGGAGTCGACCAGCGGCATCCGCATCGACCACGGCTGCGCCAGGCGGACCAGCGCGTCGTAGATCGAGGAGTCGCCGTGCGGGTGGTACGTACCCATGACGTCACCGACGACGCGGGCGCACTTGTAGAAGCCCTTCTCGGGGCGGTACCCGCCGTCGTACATCGCGTAGAGCACCCGGCGGTGCACCGGCTTGAGACCGTCGCGGACGTCGGGCAGCGCACGCGAGACGATGACGGACATCGCGTAGTCGAGGTAGGAGCGCTGCATCTCCGTTTCGAGCCCGACCGGCTCTACGCGCATACCCACGCCCTCGATGGTGGCGGGTGCGCCCTCGACGGTGGTGCCGTCCGGGGTCACGGGGGGAGTCTCGTCGGCCATGGTTGATCAAAGTCCTTTCGCGCTGCGGCTGTTGAGGGGCCGACAGACTCAGATGTCGAGGAAGCGGACGTCCTTGGCGTTGCGCTGGATGAACGAGCGACGCGCCTCGACGTCCTCGCCCATCAGCACCGAGAACAGGTCGTCGGCACGGGCGGCGTCGTCCAGGGAGACCTGGCCGAGCACCCGGTGGTCGGCGTCCATGGTGGTGACGCGCAGCTCCTCGGCGTTCATCTCACCGAGACCCTTGAACCGCTGGACGGAGTCGTCCTTGATGCGCTTGCCGGCCTGCTTGCCGCGCTCGATCAGCGCATCGCGCTCGGGGTCGGAGTAGGCGTACTCGAAGTCGTCCCGGCCCCACTTGATCTTGTACAGCGGCGGACGGGAGAGGTAGACGTGGCCCGCCTCGACCAGCGGCCGCATGAAGCGGAAAAGGAAGGTGAGGAGCAGGGTGTTGATGTGCTGACCGTCGACGTCGGCGTCCGCCATCAAGATGATCTTGTGGTAGCGGAGCTTCTCGATGTCGAAGTCCTCGTGCACACCGGTGCCGAACGCCGAGATCAGCGCCTGGACCTCGTTGTTCTGGAGGATCTTGTCGACCCGGGCCTTCTCGACGTTGAGGATCTTGCCGCGGATCGGGAGGATCGCCTGGTACTCCGGGTTGCGGCCGGACTTGGCCGAGCCGCCGGCGGAGTCACCCTCGACGATGAAGATCTCGCACTTGGTCGGGTCGTTGGACTGGCAGTCGCTCAGCTTGCCCGGCAGCGACGCCGTCTCCAGCAGGCCCTTGCGGCGGGTCAGATCGCGCGCCTTGCGGGCCGCGACGCGGGCGGTGGCCGCCTGGATGCCCTTGCGGATGATGTCCGCGGCCTCGTTGGGGTTGCGGTCCAGCCAGTCCGTCAGGTGCTCGTGGACGACCTTCTGGACGAAGGTCTTCGCCTCGGTGTTGCCGAGCTTCGTCTTCGTCTGGCCCTCGAACTGCGGCTCGCCGAGCTTGACGGAGATGATCGCGGTCAGACCCTCGCGGATGTCCTCACCCGTGAGGTTGTCGTCCTTCTCGCGCAGCAGCTTCTTGTCGCGGGCGTAACGGTTGATCAGGCCCGTCAGCGCCGCGCGGAAGCCCTCTTCGTGGGTGCCGCCCTCGTGGGTGTGGATGGTGTTGGCGAAGCTGTAGACACCCTCGCTGTACTGGGTGTTCCACTGCATCGCGATCTCGGCCGAGAGCATCCGCTCCTTGTCCTCGGCCTCGACGTCGATCACCGTCGGATGCACCAGCTCCCCCTTGCGGGAGTTCAGGTACTTCACGAAGTCGACGATGCCGCCCTCGTAGTGGTAGCGGACGGAGAGCGGCTTGCCCTCCTCGTCCACGTGGTCGGGGCGCTCGTCGGTCAGCGCGATCGACAGGCCCTTGTTGAGGAACGCCATCTCCTGGAAGCGGCGCGAGAGCGTCTCGAAGCTGTAGACCGTGGTCTCGAAGATGTCGCCGTCGGCCCAGAACGTCACCGAGGTGCCGGTCTCGTCCGTCGCCTCCTGCTTGGCCAGCGGGGCGGTCGGCACACCGAGCTTGTAGTCCTGCGTCCAGCGGTGGCCGTCCGTGCGGACCTCGACCGACACCCGCGTGGACAGCGCGTTCACGACGGAGACACCCACGCCGTGCAGACCACCGGAGACGGCGTACCCGCCGCCGCCGAACTTGCCGCCGGCGTGCAGCACCGTCATCACGACCTCGACGGCCGGCTTGTTCTCCGACGGCACGATGCCGACCGGGATGCCACGGCCGTTGTCGACGACGCGCACGCCGCCGTCGGCGAGGATCGTGACGTCGATGGTGTCGGCGTGCCCGGCCATCGCCTCGTCGACGGAGTTGTCGACGACCTCCTGCACCAGGTGGTGCAGTCCGCGCTCGCCGGTCGAGCCGATGTACATGCCGGGTCGCTTGCGTACCGCGTCCAGGCCTTCCAGGACGGTGATCGCGCTGGCGTCGTACGACTTCTCCCCCGAGGAGTCGTCCACGGCACCTGCCGGGACCCCCTCTGCGGTGGAAGCCGTGTTGTTCTCGTTGAGGTCGCCGGAGTCGGCCACGAAGCGCCCTTTCTGGCACAGCACGAGCCCTCCCCAGCCTGTGGGGGACACCCCACGGAGTCGAAGGGGAGCGGCTGCGTCGTTCTGTCTTGATCGACGTGTCCCGCGAGCCGGCGGGATTACGAACCAGTGTACCGGTGGCGCTGACACTCATGGGGCTTTGCGGGTACCTGAGTCCGCATGTGCCGCCCTGAACTCACGTCCACCGACTCCCCGTATCTGGAACGGGGCCCGAGGACGTTCAAACCGGCACTCAGCGCTTCGGGCTGTCAACCGGTCGCAACCGTGAGCGGAGTCTCATCCACCACGCTTGTGCACAACCGTCCCCACAGGCGCGAACCGCCTCAGCCGTACGTGTCCCCGGGGCCCGTGCTGCCGGGCGCCCGCAGCGGTCCGTACCGCCGCGACGGACCGCCCGGGCCCAGCACCTTGATCAGCTTCACGGTGCCCTGGCCCAGGTCCTGGTTGAGCCGCCGCACCAGCTGCGGGGCCAGCAGCCGCAGCTGCGTCGCCCACGCCGTCGAATCGCACTGCACCGTCAGCACCCGGGCGTCCTCGTCGTACCGCTGCGGCTCGCAGTGCTGCGCCACCTCGGGCCCGACCAGCTGCGGCCAGCGACCCATCACCCCGCCGACCGCCGCCGGGGTCTCCCAGCCGCGCTCGGTGATCAGACGGTTGATCGCCGCGCCCAGCGGCAGCGGGTCACGGCCGTCCGCGCGCGCGCCCGAGCGCAGCCCGCCGCGGCGCGCCTGCTTCTTCTGCTGCGCGGCGGCGCCCCGCGCCCGCGCCTGCTCCTTCGCCGCCACCAGCGCCTGCCGGGCCAGATCGATGCCCGACAGCTCCGGCGGCTTCGGCTCCTTCGCCCCGCCGTCGCTCACGGCGTCTCCGCACGGACCGTGCCGCCGGACACCGCGAACCGCCGCCCGGCCAGCGCCGCCGGCACATCGTCCTCGACCGCCGCCGTGACCAGCACCTGCTCGCCCGGCGCCACCAGCTCCGCCAGCCGCTCCCGGCGCCGCGCGTCCAGCTCGGCGAAGACGTCGTCGAGGACGAGCACCGGCTCGCCGCTGCGCCGCCCGCCGCCCTCCGGCGTCTGGAGCGGCTCGCCCTCCGACCGCAGCAGGTCGTACGAGGCCAGCCGCAGCGCCAGCGCGTACGACCAGGACTCGCCGTGGCTGGCGTACCCCTTGGCGGGCAGGTCGCCCAGCTTCAGCAGCAGATCGTCGCGGTGCGGGCCGACCAGCGTCACCCCGCGCTCGATCTCGTTCTTCCGCGCCTCGCCCAGCGCCTCCAGCAGCGCGCCGTACAGCTCCTCGCGGTTGCTCGCGCGGGCCATCGCCTCGCCCGCCGAACCCCGGTACTCCAGCCCCACCGGGCCGCCGCCGGGCGCCAGTTGGCCGTACGCCTTGTCCGTCAGCGGGCGCAGCGCGGCGATCAGGTCGAGGCGCTGCGCCAGCAGCTCGGCCCCGGCGCGCGCCAGGTGCTGGTCCCAGATGTCCAGCGTGGAGAGGTCCATCGTGCGGCCGCCGTGGCGCCGGGCGAGGGCGGCGGACTTCAGCAGGGTGTTGCGCTGCTTGAGGACGCGGTCGTAGTCGCCGCGCACCCCGGCCATCCGCGGCGCCCGCGCGGTGATCAGCTCGTCCAGGAACCGCCGCCGCTCCCCGGGATCGCCCTTGATCAGCGCGAGGTCCTCGGGCGCGAAGAGCACCGTACGGACGATGCCGAGCACATCGCGCGGCTTCACCTGGGAGGAGCGGTTGATCCGGGCGCGGTTGGCGCGGCCCGGGTTCAGCTCCAGCTCGATCAGCTGCTGCCGGTCCCCCTGGGCGACGGCGGCGCGGACGATCGCCCGCTCGGCGCCCATCCGCACCAGCGGCGCGTCCGAGGAGACCCGGTGGCTGCCGAGCGTCGCCAGATAGCCGACCGCCTCGACGAGGTTGGTCTTGCCCTGGCCGTTGGGGCCCACGAACGCCGTGACGCCCGGTTCGAGCGGGACCTCGACCCGGGCGTACGAGCGGAAGTCGGCGAGCGACAGATGCGTGACGTGCATGGAGCTGCGCCGACCTCCCGCGGCTGCGGACCTGCTGGTTACTTCTTGTTCTCGACGGCGTGGCCGCCGAACTGGTTGCGCAGCGCCGCGATCATCTTCATCTGCGGCGAGTCCTCCTGGCGGGAGGCGAACCGGGCGAACAGCGACGCGGTGATCGCCGGCAGCGGCACGGCGTTGTCGATCGCCGCCTCGACCGTCCAGCGGCCCTCACCGGAGTCGGCGGCGTAACCGCGCAGCTTGTCCAGGTGCTCGTCGTCGTCGAGGGCGTTGACCGCGAGGTCGAGCAGCCAGGAACGGATGACCGTGCCCTCCTGCCAGGAGCGGAAGACCTCGCGCACGTCGGTGACGGAGTCGACCTTCTCCAGCAGCTCCCAGCCCTCGGCGTACGCCTGCATCATCGCGTACTCGATGCCGTTGTGGACCATCTTCGCGAAGTGGCCGGCGCCGACCTTGCCCGCGTGCACGGAGCCGAACTCGCCCTCGGGCTTGAGCGCGTCGAAGATCGGCTGCACCTTGGCGACGTCCTCGGCGGAGCCGCCGTACATCAGCGCGTAGCCGTTCTCCAGGCCCCAGACGCCACCGGAGACACCGCAGTCGACGAAGCCGATGCCCTTGGCCGCCAGCTCCTTCGCGTGCTTCTCGTCGTCGGTCCAGCGGGAGTTGCCGCCGTCGACGACGACGTCGCCCTCGGACAGCAGCTCACCGAGCGCGTCGATGGTCGCCTGCGTGGCGTCACCGGCCGGGACCATGACCCACACGACCCGCGGACCCTTGAGCTTGCCCACAAGCTCTTCCAGGCTGTGGACATCCGCGAGATCGGGGTTGCGGTCGTATCCGACGACGGTGTGGCCGGCGCGGCGGATGCGCTCGCGCATGTTGCCGCCCATCTTGCCGAGACCGACGAGACCGAGCTCCATCAGAGACCCTCATTTGCACGTAGTCGTTGCTGTTCGTACCCGAGTCCGAGCCTACGCCGGGCGGTGCGTGCACACCTGTGGGCCCGCGCGCTCATCGGCGGCGCCCATCCGGGGACGCGGAGGGCCGGCCGGGAGCCCCGGCCGGCCCGTGAGACGCGGACGTCAGCCGGAGAGCCGCACCGGCATGATCAGGTACTTGTACGTCTCGTCCGCCTCGGCGTCCTTGGCGGGACGGCCGCTGAGCAGGGCGGGCTTGGTCGACGTGGTGAAGGACAGCTGCGCGACCGGGGAGTCGATCGCCGACAGGCCCTCCAGCAGGAAGCCCGGGTTGAAGGCGATCGAGATGTCGTCGCCCTCCAGGTCCGCGTCGACGCGCTCCACAGCCTGTGCATCGTCGCTGGAGCCGGCCTCCAGGATCAGCACGCCCTGCTCGAAGCTGAGCCGGACCGGGGTGTTCCGCTCGGCCACCAGCGCCACACGCTTGACCGCCTCGACGAACGGCGCGGTCTCGATCACGGCGACGGAGTTGAACTCGGTCGGGAAGAGCGTGCGGTACTTCGGCAGATCGCCTTCCAGCAGCCGCGTCGTGGTGCGGCGGCCGGCGCCCTCGAAACCGATCAGGCCCTCGCCCGCGCCCGAGCCGGAGAGCGCCAGGGTGACGGTGTCACCGCTGCTCAGCGACTTGGCGGTGTCCTGAAGCGTCTTGGCGGGGACCAGCGCGACGGCGGAGGCGTCCGGGTTCTCCGGCTTCCACAGGAACTCGCGGACGGCGAAGCGGTAGCGGTCGGTGGAGGCCAGCGTGACGGTGTCGCCCTCGATCTCGATCCGCACACCGGTGAGCACCGGGAGGGTGTCGTCACGGCCGGCGGCGATGGCCACCTGCGCGGCGGCGGCGGCGAAGACCTCACCGGGGACGGTGCCGGTGGCGGTGGGCATCGTCGGCAGGGCCGGGTACTCCTCCACGGGCAGGGTGTGGAGGGTGAAGCGGGAGGAGCCGCAGACGACGGTGACGCGGACGCCGTCGGTGGAGATCTCCACCGGGCGGTTGGGGAGCGCCCGGCAGATGTCGGCGAGCAGCCGGCCCGAGACGAGGACGGTGCCCTCCTCCTCGACCTCCGCCTCGACCGAGACCCGCGCCGAGACCTCGTAGTCGAAGCCGGAGAGCGACAGCTTGCCGTCCTCCGACTTCAGCAGCAGGCCCGCGAGGACGGGCACCGGCGGACGGGCCGGGAGGCTCTTGGCCGCCCAGGCCACTGCCTCCGCGAGTACATCGCGCTCCACCCGGATCTTCACCGGAAACCGCCTCCTGCTGTTGCTGGCTCTCGCCCTGCTGGCTTTCGTCGTCGGCTGAGTTGCCGGATTCCAGTCTGACGCACGCCACCGACAGCCGTTGCTGCTCGGGGTCAAGTCCGCTCGGCGGGCGGTCGGCGCTCGGAGCGCGAGTTGTGCACAGGCCCCGTTTCCGAACGAGTTCCCCGGTAGATATCCGTGGTCGTAGTAGTAGGGCCTGTGGAAACCGTGGACAACTGCCTTTTCGCAGGTCAACGCGGATTTTTTATCCACCGGGCCTGTGGGTGGCGGTCGTGGATAACCGGGCGGATCTGTGGACCGCCGAAAGTTCTGCACACCCCATGCACAGGGGAAGGCCACTTCTCCCCAGCGCCGTCCCCAGTTTTACCCACGTTCCCCACAGCCCAACCCCCGGTGTTGATGTGACCGCTTTCACTCGGGGCGGTGAGAGCCGGTGTCGCGTTGCCGAACAGTGGACAGGGGTGTGGAGAAGCTGGGGACAACCACCCCCAGCCTGTGGGCAGCCGGTGGACAACCCGAACGGCCCCCTGTGGACGAACCTTCTGTCCACAGCCTGTGGATTACGGTTTGCCACAAATCCACACCCCTCTGACCTCGCTCGATGATCCGTCAGAAGCCAGGCCTGTGGATGCCACAGGGATAACTTTCCAGTCCCCAGGGTGTGGACGGAAGATTTTCCCCCAATCTGTGGAGAGAGGCCGTGACCTCCCCCGGAATCGAACAGAGCCGGGCGCCATCCACAGGTTTGAAACCCCCGCCGACGGCTCCGAACCCCCGCCCCGCCCCCTTCCCGCACCCCCTGGGGACGGCCGGCCCGCCACCGCAGAACGCCGCACAGCGAAGCCGGACCGCCCTGCGGAGCGGCCCGGGCGAGGACGTGCGCCGAGCACGGAGCGCGTGGGTGAGGGCATCGGCAGGGGGACGCGGGAAGGCATGGGAGAGGCCGCGAGAGGCGACGGAGCCCGGTACGACGGGACGACGGCCCGGGAAGCACGGAGGGCGCCCCGGGATCTCCCGGAGCGCCCTGGGCGCACCACCACCGTGGCGCGTCAGCCGTTCTTGATGCGGTTGGTCAGCTCGGTGACCTGGTTGTAGATGGACCGGCGCTCCGCCATCAGCGCCCGGATCTTACGGTCGGCGTGCATCACCGTCGTATGGTCCCGCCCGCCGAACTGCGCGCCGATCTTCGGCAGCGACAGATCCGTCAGCTCCCGGCAGAGGTACATCGCGATCTGCCGGGCCGTCACCAGCACCCGGCTGCGCGAGGAGCCGCACAGGTCGTCGACGGTCAGCCCGAAGTAGTCGGCGGTCGACGCCATGATCGCCGTCGCGGTGATCTCCGGCGCCGCGTCCTCGCCACCGGGGATCAGGTCCTTCAGCACGATCTCGGTGAGCCCGAGGTCGACCGGCTGCCGGTTGAGCGACGCGAACGCCGTCACCCGGATCAGCGCCCCCTCCAGCTCGCGGATGTTGCGCGAGATCCGGGACGCGATGAACTCCAGCACCTCGGGCGGCGCGTTCAGCTGCTCCTGCACCGCCTTCTTCCGCAGAATCGCGATCCGGGTCTCCAGCTCGGGCGGCTGGACGTCCGTGATCAGACCCCACTCGAAGCGGTTGCGCAGCCGGTCCTCCAGGGTGACCAGCTGCTTGGGCGGCCGGTCCGAGGAGAGCACGATCTGCTTGTTGGCGTTGTGCAGCGTGTTGAAGGTGTGGAAGAACTCCTCCTGCGTCGACTCCTTGCTCGCCAGGAACTGGATGTCGTCGACGAGCAGGATGTCCATGTCGCGGTAGCGCTTGCGGAACGCGTCCGCCTTGCCGTCGCGGATGGAGTTGATGAACTCGTTGGTGAACTCCTCCGAGCTCACGTACCGCACCCGGGTCCCCGGGTACAGGCTCCGCGCGTAGTGCCCGATCGCGTGCAGCAGATGCGTCTTGCCGAGCCCGGACTCGCCGTAGATGAACAGCGGGTTGTACGCCTTGGCCGGCGCCTCCGCGACGGCGACGGCCGCGGCGTGCGCGAAGCGGTTCGACGCACCGATGACGAAGGTGTCGAAGAGGTACTTCGGGTTCAGCCGGGCGGTCGGCTCCCCGGGGCCGGTCGCGGGCGCCGGCTGCGCGGCGAGCGGACCGGGCGCACCGCTGGGGGCGGGCAGCGACGAGCCGGGACCGGCATGGCGCCCGGACTGGTGCTCGGCGGCATCCCGCCGCTGCGCCTGTGGGTCATAGGGGTCGCGCCCCTCGGACCGCTGCGCCCGGGGGTGCTCGGGCGCCTGACCGCGGTAGTCGCCCTGCTGCTGTACGTGTGCGGGCGGCGGCGTGCCGTACGGATCACGCTCGGGGAAGCCGAGGCGCTGCTGCTGCCAGCCGTAGTCCTCGCGCGGACCGGGCGCGGGCGGCAGGCCGGCGGAGTGCTGCGGCCAGGAGCCGGGCTCGTGCCGGGGCTGCTGGTGCTGCGGGTAGTCGGGGTAGGCGGGCCGGACGTGCGGCAGCTCGTCGCCCTGACGCGCGTAGCCCTGCCGTCCGTCGTACCCCTCGTACGTCTCGTGCGGCTGCTGGTGCTGCGGGTGCTGAACCTGCTGCGGGGCCGGCGGCTGCGGGGCGGGTGCGGGCGCCGCGGGCTCCTCGGAGGAGTCGTCGACGGTGATCGCGATCCGGATCGGGCGGCCGCACTCATGGCTGAGGGCCTCGCCGATCAGCGGCGCCAGCCGGCCTTCGAGGACGCCCTTGGCGAATTCGTTGGGGACGGCGAGCAGCGCGGTGTCGGCGACCAGCGCCAACGGCTGCGTGCGCTTGAGCCAGTCCTGGTCCTTGGGCTTGAGACCGTCGGCGTCCGCCCGTAGGAGGTGGTCGAGAACACGCGGCCACACTGCGGCAAGATCGGCAGGTACATCAGCCACGGAACACGCTCTCTCAGCAGTCCCACGAATGTGTGATTCTCAGGACGGGCGGGAAGTAATCGGAGTTCAGCCACGGTAGTCAGGCCGGGCCTGGGGATTCAAGTTGTTGTCCACAGGCTGTGCATAGTGTGTCCCGGTCGGCCCCGGTCCGGGGTGGTCGCCCCGTGGTTTGACCGGATGGCGTAGCCGCGCGTACCGTGACCAGGTCGAGTTGTCGATGGCTGCTGCCGCCTGCCTCCGATGGGCAAAGATCGCTCAAGCGGTCAAGAAGCGGTGCACTTGGGCGTTGCGAGCTACTCGTGGGCGCACGGTGACAGCCAGTCGACGCCCCACATCTGTCTCGCATGAGGCAACAAGTATTCCTGGAGCCCCCGAGTGAGCAAGCGCACCTTCCAGCCGAACAACCGCCGCCGCGCGAAGACCCACGGCTTCCGTCTGCGCATGCGGACCCGCGCCGGTCGCGCCATCCTGGCCTCCCGCCGTGGCAAGGGTCGCGCCCGCCTGTCGGCCTGAGCAGCCAGACCCTAGGTCCATGACGTGCTGCCTACCGAACATCGGCTGAGGCGGCGCGAGGACTTCGCGACCGCGGTACGCCGGGGACGCAGGGCCGGGCGCCCGCTCCTTGTCGTTCATCTACGTAGCGGTGCAACGGACCCGCACGCAGCGGGGGAACACGCTTCCCCCGCGCGTGCGGGTTTCGTCGTCAGCAAGGCCGTTGGGGGCGCCGTCGTCCGCAACAAGGTCAAGCGCCGGCTCCGTCATCTCCTGCGTGATCGGCTGCCCGCGCTGCCCGCCGGTAGCCTGGTTGTCGTACGGGCGCTGCCCGGTGCGGGTGAGTCGGACCACGAACAGCTGGCCCGCGACCTGGACGCCGCCCTGAAGCGGCTGCTGGGCGAGGTGCCGCGCGGCTGCCATCCCATGGGGGGCAACCCTCGGATCCCCGACAGGGGACCGGGAGGGAGCGCACAGTGAAGTACCCGCTGCTGCTGTTGATCAAGCTGTATCAGTGGACCATCAGCCCCTTGCTGGGCCCGGTCTGCAAGTACTACCCGTCGTGTTCGCACTATGGCTACACCGCCATTGACCGGCATGGCGCGGTGAAAGGGACTGCGCTGACCGCCTGGCGCATTCTGCGTTGCAACCCGTGGTCGCTCGGTGGCGTCGACCACGTTCCTCCCCGGAAGCGTCCGGTGTGGCATCAGCGGCTGAGGAGCCGCCTGGGCGGGCCCACCGCCCCTGAGCCCGTCGTCGCCCAGCCCGAGACTCAGCCCAATGCCCAAGGAGCCTGATTCGTGGACACGATCCTGAATCCCCTCTATTACGCCGTTTCCTGGATCATCGTCCAGTTCCACTCGTTCTACAGCCTGATCTTCGACAAGAACAGTGGCGCGGCGTGGGGTCTGTCCATCGTCTCGCTGGTGGTACTGATCCGTATCTGCCTGATCCCGCTCTTCGTGAAGCAGATCAAGGCGACGCGGAACATGCAGGCGCTCCAGCCGAAGATGAAGGCGATCCAGGAGCGCTACAAGAGCGACAAGCAGCGCCAGTCCGAAGAGATGATGAAGCTCTACAAGGAGTCGGGCACCAACCCGCTCTCGAGCTGCCTCCCGATTCTGGCCCAGTCGCCGTTCTTCATCTCGCTGTACCAGGTTCTGAACCACATTGCGCAGAACAAGGTCGTCGGCGTCATCGACCAGCCGCTGCTGGAGAGCGCGCAGCAGGCGCACATCTTCGGTGCTCCGCTGTCCGTGAAGTTCATGGACTCCGCGTCGAAGGTCGAGGCGCTCGGCGCCTCCCTGACGGATGTCCGCGTCGTCACCGTCATCATGATCGTCCTGATGTCGGCGTCGCAGTTCTACACCCAGCGTCAGCTGATGACGAAGAACGTCGACCTTACGGTGAAGACGCCGTTCATGCAGCAGCAGAAGATGCTGATGTACGTCTTCCCGATCATGTTCGCCGTCTTCGGTATCAACTTCCCCGTCGGTGTCCTCGTCTACTGGCTGACCACCAACGTGTGGACCATGGGCCAGCAGATGTTCGTCATCCGCCGGAACCCCACCCCTGGCAGCAAGGCGTTCCAGGAGCGTCAGGAGCGGCTGCGGGCCAAGGGCAAGATCGTCGAGGACCCGGCCGAGATCGAGGCGAAGAAGGCCGCGGAAGAGGCGCGGCAGAACCGCCAGCAGCCCAAGCGCCAGCCGAAGTCCAAGCGCCAGGCGCCCGCCGGTCCCGCCGCCGCGCGTTCCGCCGGCACCCGGACCCGGGCCAACTCGCAGTCCGGTGCGCAGGGCGACGAGAAGAAGCAGTCGCTGGAGAAGAAGTCCCCGCAGGGCAGCACGTCCACCGAGAGCGGCAAGGGGAAGGGCGGCGCCGCCGAGAAGGGCAGCTCCTCCGGATCCCGTTCCACCAAGTCCGGACAGCGCAAGGGCCAGCAGCGCCCCAAGCACCCGTCCAAGAAGTAAGAGGAGTCCTTTCGTGACGGACACGACCCCTGCCGCCAAGGGCACCGACACCCTGACCCGCCTGGAGCAGGAAGGCGAGATCGCGGCCGACTACCTCGAGGGTCTGCTGGACATCGCGGACCTCGACGGCGACATCGACATGGACGTCGAGGCCGACCGCGCCGCCGTGTCGATCATCAGCGACTCCACCAGCCGCGATCTGCAGAAGCTGGTGGGCCGCGACGGTGAGGTGCTGGAGGCGCTGCAGGAGCTGACCCGCCTCGCCGTGCACCGGGAGACCGGTGACCGCAGCCGTCTGATGCTCGACATCGCCGGGTTCCGGGCGCGCAAGCGCGAGGAGCTGGCCGAGCTGGGAGCGAAGGCGGCGGACGAGGCGAAGGAGACCGGCCAGCCGGTCACGCTGGAGCCGATGACGCCGTTCGAGCGCAAGGTCGTCCACGACGCCGTGGCGGCGGCGGGGCTGCGCAGCGAGTCCGAGGGCGAGGAGCCGCAGCGGCGCGTGGTCGTCCTGCCGGCCTGACCCTCCCCACCCCGTGTCGTTGGCCCCGTCTGCACGCCAGGCGGGGCCAAATCTTGTCAGCCTTCTGTGTTATCCCGGGGAAAACCCCGGTTCCGGCAGCACCAGCAGCAGTCCAGAGGAAGGGCGGTTCCCGTGACGGAGGCAGCAGCGGAGCTCCCTCCCGCGCCGAAAGAGGCGCGGGAGGTATTCGGCGAGCGCTTTGCGGAGGCCGTGCGGTACGGCGAACTGCTCGCCGACGCCGGCGTGACCCGGGGCCTGATCGGCCCCCGAGAGGTGCCGCGGCTGTGGGAGCGGCACCTGCTGAACTGTGCGGTGCTCTCCGAGGTCGTCCCCGAGGGTGTCTCGGTCTGCGACGTCGGCTCGGGCGCCGGCCTGCCCGGCATCCCGCTGGCCCTGGTCCGGCCGGACCTCAAGATCACGTTGCTGGAGCCGCTGCTGCGGCGGACGAACTTCCTCCAGGAGGTCGTCGAGCTGCTGGGCCTGGACCACGTGACGGTCGTCCGCGGGCGGGCCGAGGAGGTCATGGGCAAGCTGCCGCAGGTCCATGTGGTGACTGCGCGCGCGGTGGCGCCGCTGGACCGGCTGGCGGGCTGGGGCGTTCCGCTGCTGCGTCCGTACGGGCAGATGCTGGCGCTCAAGGGGGACACCGCGGAGGAGGAGCTGAAGAGCGCCCGGGCGGCCCTGAGCAAGCTGGGTGTGGTGGAGACCTCGGTGGTGCACGTCGGCGAGGGCGTGGTGGATCCGCTGTCGACCGTGGTGCGGGTCGAGGTCGGGGAGAGCCCGGGCGGTGTGCGGTTCGCCGCGAAGCGCGCCAAGGCGGCGCGGCCCAGCCGCGCGTCGCGGGGGCGCCGCCGCTGAACCGGCCTCGGCGGAGCCGTCAATGCACCGGTGGGCGCGTCCTCGATCGATGAGGAGCGCCCACCGCGCGGTCCAGGCAAATGAGGCAAGGCGGAGTGTCGCGTCCTATTCGGGCGCGCCGCTGGCATCGTGTTTCACGTGAAACGTCGTTCTCTGCTGCAAGGGATCATCGTGCGTGGTCGAGCCTCAGCCGAGCCGCGGGACCGAAAACCCACACGGGGCACCGAAGTGTCCACAGACGTGGGTTCATCCACAGGAGAGCGGACCTCACTGGTTCGTGGTACCGAAAGCATGGCAGGCTCAGAGCACTGTGAGCCTGATGTCGAGGAGAGTGAATCCTTGCGGTCCGACGCCCATATCGCGGGACCGATGACCGATCCGGTCCCCGGTCCCCGCAGCGAGTCGCTCGGGGAAGATGTTTCACGTGAAACACCGTCCCCGATGGACGACACCCCGATCGGTCGTGCAGCTCAGTTGACGATGCAGGCAGTCGGCCGCTCGGGCGAGGCGCTGCCTCGGCCGGAGCAGACCCGCGTCATGGTGGTCGCCAACCAGAAGGGCGGCGTGGGCAAGACCACCACGACCGTGAATCTGGCGGCGTCGCTGGCGCTGCACGGAGCCCGCGTCCTGGTCATCGACCTCGACCCGCAGGGCAACGCCTCCACCGCGCTCGGGATCGACCACCACGCCGAAGTGCCGTCCATCTATGACGTCCTGGTGGACAGCAAGCCGCTGTCGGACGTGGTGCAGCCGGTGCCCGACGTCGAGGGCCTGTTCTGCGCACCGGCGACCATCGATCTGGCCGGTGCCGAGATCGAGCTGGTCTCCCTCGTGGCGCGGGAGAGCCGGTTGCACCGCGCGATCCAGGCGTACGAACAGCCGCTGGACTACGTCCTCATCGACTGTCCGCCCTCCCTCGGCCTGCTCACCGTGAACGCGCTGGTGGCCGGCGCCGAGGTACTGATCCCGATCCAGTGCGAGTACTACGCGCTGGAGGGGCTGGGGCAGCTGCTGCGCAACGTCGAGCTGGTGCGTGGCCATCTCAACCCCAAGCTCCATGTCTCGACGATCCTGCTCACCATGTACGACGGCCGTACGCGGCTCGCCTCCCAGGTCGCCGAGGAGGTGCGCACCCACTTCGGGAAAGAGGTGCTGCGCACGAGCATCCCGCGATCGGTGCGTATCTCCGAAGCGCCCAGCTACGGCCAGACGGTGCTCACCTACGCCCCGGGATCCAGCGGCTCGCTCTCCTATCTGGAGGCGGCCAGAGAGATTGCCCTGCGCGGCGCGGGTGGTACCGCGGCACAGGAACTGAGTGTGAACTATGAACCGCAGCACGGTACGCCGGAGGGGACGCAGTGAGCGAACGACGTAGGGGCCTGGGCCGTGGGCTCGGTGCACTGATTCCTGCGGCGCCGCAGAGCGCCGAGCAGGGTGGTACGGCGGTGGGTCGCGGCGCGACGTCACCGTCGGCGGTTCCGGTGCTGGCGCCGGAACGGGGAGTGGCGGCGGCCAAGGTGGCCTCGCTGCCGCCGGCCGCTGTTTCACGTGAAACAGTCGAGCCGTCCGCGGCTGCTCCGCAGGTGGCGGGCGCCCACTTCGCCGAGCTGGAGCTGGACGCGATCACGCCGAACCCGCGGCAGCCGCGGGAGGTGTTCGACGAGGACGCGCTGGCCGAGCTGGTCACCTCCATCCGCGAGGTGGGGCTGCTGCAGCCGGTCGTGGTGCGGCAGGCGTCGCCCGGCCGGTATGAGCTCATCATGGGTGAGCGCCGGTGGCGGGCGTGCCGGGTGGCGGGGCTGGCAAAGATCCCGGCCATCGTCCGGGCCACGGACGACGAGAAGCTGCTGCTCGACGCGCTCCTGGAGAATCTGCACCGGGCACAGCTCAACCCGCTGGAAGAGGCCGCGGCCTACGACCAGCTGCTGAAGGACTTCGCCTGCACGCATGACCAGCTGGCGGACCGCATCGGGCGCTCCCGCCCGCAGGTCACCAACACGCTGCGGCTCCTGAAGCTCTCCCCGTCCGTGCAGCGCCGGGTGGCGGCGGGCGTGCTCTCCGCGGGGCACGCCCGTGCGCTGCTCTCCGTCGACGACGCCGAGGTGCAGGACGAGCTTGCCCGGCGGATCGTCGCGGAGGGGCTGTCGGTCCGTGCGACCGAGGAGATCGTGGCGCTCCAGGCATCGGAACCGGCGGCCAAGGCGAAGGCGAAGGGGCCCCGGGCAGGCACCCGCGTCTCCCCCGCGCTCACCGGTCTTGCCTCCCGGCTGTCGGACCGTTTCGAGACCCGGGTGAAGGTCGACCTCGGTCAGAAGAAGGGAAAGATCGTCGTGGAGTTCGCCTCCATGGATGATCTGGAGCGCATCCTGGGCACCCTCGCCCCGGGTGAAGGTCCTGTGCTCGGTGCGTCGCAGGAGGACGGCACCAAGAAGTGAGCTGACCGCCGGGAAAGGGCGGGCCGTGTACCGGATGGATGCCGGGACACGGCCCGCCCTTTGCGTTCTCGCGGTACTCCCGTCAAGGAAGGCTGGATACGATGCGAGCGGAGTGGCTCACCTACCCTGTGCCCTCACACCGGGGAGCGGGCCATGCGATCGGTGAGCCGCACGGAGCCGCTCGCCGTCGGGTCCGGCGCGGCTGCCGGAGGAGGCACCGCGGTTCGCCGGGCGCCGACGGTGCGGAGGGCGGCCGCGTGCGGCGGGCGAGAGAAGTGAGGATCTGGCGCCATGGGCCGTCGGCTCGTACCGCTCACCCTGGACAACCTTCCGGACATCCCCAAGCCCTGCCGCTCTTGCGTGTTCTGGGAGCTGGACCCGGTCAGCGGGGATGCCGCGGTGGCGGAGGGCCGCGCCGGTCCGGAGAAGGAGGCCTGGATCTCCGCCGTCCTGCTGGACTGGGGATCCTGCGGGCGCGTGGTCTACGTGGACGATGTACCGGCCGGCTTTGTGCTCTACGCGCCGCCCGCGTATGTGCCGCGCGCGATGGCGTTCCCCACGAGCCCGGTGTCCGCCGATGCGGTGCAGCTGCTGACGGCCCGATTGGTGCCGGGTTTTCAGCGGCAGGGGCTGGGCCGGGTGATGGTGCAGACCGTGGCGAAGGATCTGATCCGGCGGGGCTTCAAGGCCATTGAGGCCTTCGGCGACGCTCAGTGGTCCGAACCGGCGTGTGTCCTGCCCGCGGACCATCTGCTGGCCGTCGGCTTCAAGACTGTGCGGCCGCATTCCCGGTACCCGCGGCTGCGGCTGGAGCTGAGGTCCACGCTGTCGTGGAAGGAAGACGTGGAGCTGGCGCTCGACCGGCTGCTGGGAGCGGTGCAGAAGGAGCCCGCGCTACGGCCGCTGTGAGCGGTGGCATGAGAAACGGGCCCGCCCCGCAGGGGGCAGGCCCGTTTCCCGTGAAACATCGTGGCGTTTCGCTCAGGCGAGGAAGTCCGCCAGATCGCGCTCGATGGCCGCCTTCGGCTTGGCGCCGACGATGGTCTTCACGACCTCGCCGTCCTTGTAGACGTTCATGGTCGGGATCGACATGACGCCGTACTTGGCGGTGGTGGCCGGGTTCTCATCGGTGTTGAGCTTGGCGATGACGATCTCGTCGTGATCGGCGGCGATGGCCTCCAGGGAGGGGGCAACCTGACGGCACGGGCCGCACCAGGTGGCCCAGAAGTCGACGAGCACGGGCTTGTCGCTCTTGAGGACGACCTCTTCGAAGTTGGCGTCCGTGACGGTAACCGTGGCGCCGGCCATGGCAGTCTCCTTTGGGTTCAGGGGTGGTGGAAAGCGGGGAACCGCAGGCTCAGACGGCCGCGGTCTTCTCGGGCTCGGGGGTGGCGTCGCCGTCGGAGAGCGCCGCGAGGAAACGCTCGGCGTCGAGCGCGGCGGAGCAGCCGGTGCCGGCGGCGGTGATCGCCTGGCGGTAGGTGTGGTCCACCACGTCGCCGGCGGCGAACACGCCCTGCAGGTTGGTGCGGGTGCTGGGCGCGTCGACCTTCAGGTAGCCCTCGTCGTCGAGCTTCAGCTGGTCCTTGAACAGCTCGGTGCGGGGGTCATGGCCGATCGCGATGAACAGGCCGGTGACCGGCAGTTCGGAGGTCTCGCCGGTCTTGAGGTTGCGCAGCGTCAGGCCGGAGAGCTTGTTCTCGCCCTGGATCTCGGCGACCTCGCTGTCCCACACGAACTTGATCTTCGGGTCGGCGAAGGCGCGCTCCTGCATCGCCTTGCTCGCCCGCAGGGTGTCGCGGCGGTGCACGATCGTCACGGACTTGGCGAACCGGGAGAGGAAGGTGGCCTCCTCCATCGCGGTGTCACCGCCGCCGATCACGGCGATGTCCTGGTCCTTGAAGAAGAACCCGTCGCAGGTGGCGCACCACGAGACGCCGCGGCCGGAGAGCTCGTCCTCACGGGGCAGGCCGAGCTTGCGGTGCTGCGAGCCGGTCGTGACGATGACGGCCTTCGCGCGGTGCACGGTACCGGCGGTGTCGGTGACGGTCTTGATCTCCCCGGAGAGATCGACGGAGACGATGTCGTCCGGCACCAGCTCGGCGCCGAAACGCTCGGCCTGGGCCCGCATGTTGTCCATGAGGTCGGGGCCCATGATGCCCTCCCGGAAACCGGGGAAGTTCTCCACGTCGGTGGTGTTCATCAGCGCACCGCCGGCGGTGACGGCACCTTCGAACACCAACGGCTTCAGGGAAGCACGGGCGGTGTAGAGCGCAGCGGTGTACCCCGCGGGCCCGGAGCCGATGATGATCACGTTGCGGACGTCGCTCACGGGTGTCTTCCTTGTCTCTGCCGACTGCTTGCTGGGGCTCTGGGAACTCTCACCCCACCCAACGGATCCTACGGGTCGAGCATTCCCGGCGTGCCGCAGCGCACAGTGGCCGATCAGTCCCGGGGGTAGGAGCGGCTCAGCAGAACGTTCCCGGGCGGCGCCGGCGGCGTGGCGGAGATGCAGGAGGCGTCGACCACATAGGCGGTGACGCGCTTCGGATCGGCGGGCATCGAGAGGACCACGAGGTAGACATTCTTGTCCTGGTAGGTGTCCTGCCGGGCGGCGAGTGGGGCCTCGGGGCGGCCGATGCCCTTGCTGACGCAGGACGGCACGGTGGCGTTCCCACCGCGCATCGGGGTTTCCGGCTCGCTGCGGGTGCCGATCTCGGGGGACTTCTGCGCGCCCTCGGTGGCGAGGAGCTTGTGGACCTGGGTGGCAAGTGTCGCGGAGGACAGCTCCCCGGGCGTGCCGGTGCCCTTTTCGGTCGCCGTGGTGTGCCGGTCCGCCGTCCCGCCGTCGGGGCCGGCCTCGGACGAGGAGTTCTGTACGAGGATTCCGCCCACCCCGATCAGGGCGGCGGCCGCGGCCGCGCCCAGCAGGGCCCGCGGCCAGCGACGGGACCGGGGTGAGCGGCCGCCCGGTGTGCGCCGCCCGGGACCGGTGGCGCCGCGGGGGCGTCCGGCAGGTCGAGCCACGCCCGGGGATGGTGGCGTCGCCTCGGTTTCACGTGAAACATCGATGGCACCCTCAGCTGTTTCACGTGAAACAGTGACGGCGTCCGCGGCTGTTTCACGTGAAACAGGGCCGGGCGGGTCGGCGGATTCGCGGGGCTCGGGGATGGGGCCCGCAGTGGAAGCAGTGGTCGGCCCGTTGGGTGTTTCACGTGAAACCGAGGGATCCGGTGTGGCGTTCAGCAGCGCCTCGGCCGCGAGAGCGGCGTCGATGCGTCCGGCGACCTCGGCGGGCATGGACACCGGGCCGGGGAGCGTACCGAGCAGGTCCCGGATCTCCTCCAGGGAGGCGAAGACGTCCTCGCAGAGCGCGCACGATGCCAGGTGCGCGCGGACTTCGGTGGTACGGGCCGGGGGAAGCAGGCCCTCCGTGAGGTCGGAGAGCTCCGAGACCTCCGGGTGCTCATCCGTGCCGGTTGTCGACGTCACGCTCGCCCACCTCCGCCCTTCACGGCACCTGTGTCGTTCGGTCCTGGTGTCGGTGGGACGGATCCCCCCGGCTCCTGGTTCCTTGTCGCCCCCGCCGTTCCGCTGCCGTCCTCCGCCCTGAGATGCCGGACCAGCGGCAGCAGCCGGGCACGACCGCGAGCGCAGCGGCTCTTCACCGTGCCCGTGGGCACATCGAGGACGGCCGCGGCTTCCGCGACGGGATAGCCCTGCATGTCGACGAGGACGAGCGCGGCGCGTTGCTCCTCCGGAAGGGTACGCAGCGCGCCGAGCAGCTCGCGGTGGAGGTCTTGGCGCTCCGCCGGTACCGCGGCCGACTCCTGCGGCTCCAGGAGCTGGTCCAGCTGGTCGGTCTCGGCGACGGGCGACGTACGCCGGGAGGCCGCCTTGCGGGCCCGGTCCAGGCAGGCGTTCACCGTGATGCGATGCAGCCAGGTGGTGACGGCCGACTGACCGCGAAAGGTGTGGGCGGCCCGGTAGGCGGAGACCAGCGCGTCCTGCACGGCATCGGCGGCCTCTTCGCGGTCGCCGAGAGTACGGATCGCGACCGCCCAGAGCCGGTCGCGGTGGCGTCGGACGATTTCCCCGAAGGCATCGGGATCACCCTTGACGTGCAGCGCAAGAAGCTCGGCGTCGCTCGACGTGGCTGCTTCGTCATCTTCGGCGCGCACGGCCCTCCCAGGTGCTCTTTCCCCCGCCCCATTGAAGCCCGCCGCCTGGCGAAAGTAAATGAAACGGCGGGTGCACGGTCTCATAAGAAGGCCACTGACCAGCGCAAACGAGCCCGTGATGCAGAGGCCTGCGGTAAAGGGGGAGAAATGAGGTATTCGTGCACGGGGAAAACCGGGCTTGTTCCGGAATGCGGGGGAAAACCGGCGGTACCGGTCGATCCGTCCGGCGGGCGGAAAGCGCAGGGGCCCGGCCGATGGATCGACCGGGCCCCTGCGCTGTCTGCGAGATGTCCTGGGGGACCTCGCTCATCCGGTGAAGGAGATCTCCCGGATGGCCTGCTTGTAGCCCGCACTGCTGTAGCCGTCGCCCGGTGCGTAGGGCATCGCCGTCATCCAGGCCAGGACGTAGCGCGCCTTCGCCGGGGTGCCGAGGCGGACCTTCGCGACGGTCTCCGAGGTGTCCGCACTGCCGAGGCGCTTCATGGAGCTGAGCGGGGTGCCGGACGCCAAGGACGGCGCCGCATAGAGCGTGATCTTGGTGTGCGGACCCGCGTAGTGCAGGTCTATCGACGCACCGCTGATCTGCTGTTCCGAGCCGAGGTCGTAGATGATGCCGACGCCCTGCTTGTAGTGCGGGTTCATGTCGGGGCCGTCGCGAAAGCTCTTGCTCCGCCAGTAGGTGCTGGAGTCCTTGTCGTAGGTGTAGCGCACCTGGTCGGGATGTTGTGCGACCCCGTCCGGGTAGTACTCGGCGGCATCCTCGATCTTGAGCGGCTTGCCGTTCGGCTTGGTGTCGTGGTGCGAGTTGGCCTGCGGGGTCCCGCTGCCGGAGGTGTCGTTCTCCTGCTTGAGCAGGGTGTCCGCCAGCTGCCAGCTGCCGAGTCCCAGCGCGGCGATCAGCAGCGCGGAGACGCACCACTTCAGCGCCTTGCCGGTGCGGCTCTGCAGCGGGGGCGGCGGCGTGGGCACGGGCTGGGTGGCGCGGTTCATCGGGTGGCTGCGCGCCGCCTGGCCGTAGCTGCCCTGCTGGTACTGGGTCCGCTGGTACGGCGGCGGAGTGGTGAACGCCGTCTCCGGGGGCCGGATGCGGGGCATCGCCGCCACCGCCTTGGCCAGCTCGTCCGGGGTGGTGCACGGCTGCTCCTGGCGGGAGGCGGTGGCACCGTCGTTGACCAGCGCGCGCATGGCCAGCTCGGACAGGCCGCGGTGGACGCCGGCCCGTACCTGGTCGGGAGCGATCAGCCCGACGCCCTTGGGCAGACCGGACATGCCGTAGGCATCGTTCTCGTACGGCCAGCGCTGGGTCAGCGCGGCGTAGAGCAGCGCGCCGATGGCCTCGGTGTCCGAGCGCTGCGGCTCGTCGCAGGTGAGTCCGCGCAGCGCCGCCATGATCGCGAGGCCGCGGATGCGGTACTGCCCGGACTCCGTGCGGAGCACCGAACCGGGGTTGATCCGCAGATGCGACAGGCCCTCGCGGTGGGCGGCGGCCATCGCCTGGGAGACCTGGCTGACGAGCTGGTAGGCGTCGTGCGGCTCCAGGGGCCCCGCGGCGAGCACGGTCGCCAGGTCGGTGGCGTCGGGCAGCCACTCGTGGACGACGTAGACGAGGTCGTTCTCCTCGACCGCGTCGAGGATCTGCACGAAGCGCGGGTCGCCGAGGAGCGCCGCGGAGCGGGCAGCCGAGAGCACCGGCCGGGCCCGCGGGTGGTCGGCGGGCAGGATGTGCACCCCGACGGCGCGGCGCAGCTTCTCGTCGACCGCGCGCCAGCTGCTGAATCCCTCCAGCCGGGTGACGCACTCCTCCAAGCGGTAGCGCTTGGCGAGCTTGTGGCCGCTGTGCAGCTCGGAGGGTTGCGCGTCGGCTGCCGCGGTCGCGTCATCGGTGCCGACGGCTTCCTTCTCCGCGCCGGACGCCTTGTCGGGCTTCGCGCCGTCGTCCGTGGCCTTCTCCGCCTTGGCGGTCAGCGGTTGGTCACCGCTCGTGTCGGCCACGTCGACGGCAGCCGTGCTCCGTTCCGCCACCGTCGTTCCTGCCTCCCCATCCGTTGCAGGCTCAATGAGCCACGACAATTGTGCCCACAGTCCGCCACTATGCACGACACGCGGTGGCGGTCGATGGTTGTGCCTCAGCGCCCCAGCTTGGCGCGGACCATGCCGACCAGCGCCGTCATCTCTTCGATGCGCATCTTCCGCGCGGCCACGTAGAAGACCCCCAGAAGGGCGACCGCACCCACGATCAGCGCGGCCAGCGACCCGAGGAATCCACTGCCGAGTCCCTGCATGATGCCGTACACCGCCGCACCGGCGATGACGGTTGCGGGAATGCTTGCGCCCGCCAGGCGGGCGTACGTGCGCACGATACGGGCGCTGTCCAGGTCACCGTTCATCCGCCTGCTCAGCCGGCGCCAGGCGACCACGACACCGATCATGTAGGCGATGCCGTACGCCGCCGCCATGCCGATCACCGCCCAGCGCGCGGGCAGGACCAGGAAGCAGGCGGCCGAGGCGGCGGCGTTGACCGCCGCGACGATCACGGTGTTGTAGAAGGGCGTCCGGGTGTCCTCGTAGGCGTAGAAGGCCCGCAGGATCACGTACTGCACCGAGAACGGGATGAGGCCGATGCCGAAGGCCATCAGCATGTAGCCCATCGGCACACCCGCGCCGGACGAGCCGTAGACCAGCGTGCACAGCGGGACGCCGAGCGCCAGGAAGCCGAACGAGATCGGGACGATGGCGACGGCCGAGGTCCGCAGGCCCTGGGACATGTCGTCCCGGACCGCGCCGGTGTCGCCGTCGGCCGCCGACCGGGCCAGCCGCGGCAGCAGCGCCGCCATCACGGAGACGGTGATGATCGCCTGCGGCATGTTCCAGATCAGCTGGGCGCTGGCGTACGAGATGAAGCCGGTGCCGGGGTGGCCCTGGCTGTCCGCGGTGTTGCCGGCCCAGGTCGAGAGCTGGGTGACGACGAGGACGCCCGCCTGGTTGGCGAGGACGAACAGGACCGTCCACTTCGCGAGCTTGGCGGCCTTGCCCAGCCCGTGCCCGCGCCAGTCGAACCGCAGCCGGAACCTGAAGTCCGCGTCCCGCAGGTACGGGATCATCGCCAGCGCCTGCACCACGAGACCGAGCAGGGTGCCGATGCCCAGCAGCCGGATGCCCTCGTCGGGGATGGTGGTGACGCCGATGCCGGAGGTCTTGGCGGTGCCGTACACCCAGATGAACAGCCCGAAGGTGGAGATCATGACGACGTTGTTGAGGACCGGGGTCCACATCATCGCGCCGAAGCGGCCACGGGCGTTGAGGATCTGCCCCATCACGACGTGCAGCCCCATGAAGAAGATCGTGGGCACGCAGTAGCGGGTGAACGCGACGGCGACCTCGTTGGCCGCCGGATCGCGTGAGATGGGCAGCGAGACGAGTTTCACGAGCAACGGCGCCGCGACGACCGCCAGGACCGTGAGCGCGCCCAGGATGACGATGACCAGCGTCAGCAGGCGGTTGGCGTACGCCTCGCCGCCGTCGTCGTCCTCCTTCATCGCGCGCACCATCTGTGGGACGAAGACGGAGTTCAGACCGCCGCCGATGGTCAGGATGAAGATCATCGTCGGCAGCTGGTACGCCACCTGCCAGGAGTCACCCAGCACCGCGCCGCCGAGCGCGGCGACGATCAGCGCGGAGCGGACGAAGCCGGTGAGGCGGGAGACCATCGTGCCGGCGGCCATCACGGCGCTGGACTTGAGCAGACCGGAGGCGCGGCCCCCGGACGGCTTCCCGGCGGCCGCGGCCGGCTCCGGCTCGGGCGCCGGCGGTTCCGGAGCGGGCGCCGCCTCGGGCACCACCGCCGCCGGGCCGGGCTCCGCCGCCACCGGACGGCGGGGCTCGTACGACTGCTGATCGCGGAAGAGATGCGCGAACGCATCGGACTCCGGCTGCTGGTCCGCCGCCTGCCCGAACGCGTCGCCCACCCCGGCGAACTGCACCGTCTCGGCCGCATCGGCGTACGGCGCCCCGGCGGGCGGACCCACGGGCCCGGCAGGCGCCGGCGCGCCCCAGCCCTGCTGCTGCGGGGCGTACGGGGCCGTGGACTGCGGCGGGAACGGTTCGGCAGGGGCGCCCGACGGCGGCTGGACCGCGCCGCCCGGGTACGCCGGGGCGTGGCCCTGGTGCGCCTCGTAGCGGGGGCCGTCCTGCGCGTAGGGGCTCCGGCCGTTCGGACCGTACGGCTCCTGCGGGTAGGCGTCGCGGACGCCCGGCGCCTGCGGCGCCGGTGGGACCGGCCCCGCGGGGTCGCCCTCGGCGCCCCGGCCGCGGTCACCGTCAAACGGCGCGTTCATCGCTGCCCCACCTCATCCGTCGCCGGCCCTCCGGCCCCGCCAAATATCAACGGTCCACTTTCTCACCTGAGCCGGACGGACCGGAGCCTCCCGAACCGGTGTCCGGCGTGGGGTCACTCGGCTGCCCGGCGTCCTCGCCGCTCGCGTCGTCGGTCGCGTCCGTGCCGTTCCGGCCGCCAGGACCGGGGCCGTCGGGCCCCTCGGTGCCGTCTTGACCTGCGTCGCCCTGAGGGCCCTCGTCCGTCTTCCGGGCGGCCGCCCGCTTGCGCTGGAGGTAGATCCGCACACCGGCCAGGACCAGCAGCAGCACACCGCCCGCGATGACGAGCATGACCGTCGCCGTGATCTCCGTGACGTTCACGACGAACGTCATCGGCTGACCGTACGGCTTTCCGTCCGCGGTGTAGAGCTGGGCGTTCACCCGGACCGGGCCGTTGGCGTTCGCCGTGGTGTCGAACTTGAAGGACTGGCTGTGCCCGCCGTCCACCTTGATGCGCTGCGGCTCGCCCGCGCTCAGCCGGTTCGGCTGCGAGGACGTCAGCTTCAGCGTCATCCCCTCCACGCCCTGGAGAAGGTTGTTCTGCACCGTCACCGGGATCGTCGCGCTGCGCCCGGAGAGCGTGGCGTTCGACTTCTGGATCAGGCTGACCTTCCGCGTCAGCTCGGTGAGGTAGTCCCGCACCGAACCGCGGAACGCGGCCGCTCCGGCGCGGTTGCCGCGCCACTGCGTCGACATCCCCCGCATGATCGCGTTGCCGAACGGCGTCACGACGCGCTCGGGGCGGTCCAGATTCACCCGGAACTCGTCCAGCGCCGCCTGGGTCTCCTGGATCTGGCGGAACGCCTCGGTGGGCATCTCCTGGCGGCGCAGCGACGACGGGTACGCGGCGCGGCTCGGGACGTGCCGGGCGGCCGCCTCGTCGGGCTCGGCGTTGGCGGCGTCGCTGAGGTCCAGCGGCTGCGTCCAGTCGGTGGCCTCCAGCGTCCGCAGCGCCGCGGCCATGGCCTGCGCCTGGCTGGTGGACGGCATCCGCTGCGGCGCGACGACGATGCTGCGCTGCCGGCCGGGGTCCTGCAGGCCGATCAGCCGGGTCTGGGCGAGGAACGACTGGACGGCGCGGGTGGCCCGGCCGCTCTGCGTCAGGTCGCCCTCGAAGGCGGTGGACAGCCCCGCGTCCGCGACGACGGCGGTGTTGCCGCCGCCGATCGGCCGGGCCGAGGTGGGCGTGTAGGTCAGCCGGTCGGACTCCCGCAGGCTGTCGCTGCGGGTGATGACGTTGTGGGCACCGGCGGAGGTGGCGACGTCCACGATCGAGGAGTCGATCGCGCCGTTGACGGGCCAGGCGAAGTCCGTGCGCGGCTTCACGCCCAGCGTCGTGTCGACGGTCGTGGACGCCAGCTCCGTGGCCGGGCCGAGGTGTCCGAGGGAGCTGGGCACGTTCTTGCCCTGGTGGGCGAGGGAGGCGAGATCCGGGTCGGCGAACGGGAGCGCGACGACCTCGTGGGTCTTCACCGCCTCCGTGAGGTCGTTCAGCCACTCCTTGGCGACGGCCTGGTTCTTGCCCGCGGGGCCGTCGGGGCCGTGCACCCGGTACGGCTTGGTCATCGCCTCGACCGTCGCGAGGAGGTCCGGGTCGATGACGAACGTCACCGGGAGGTCCTTGCCCAGCGCGACCATCTGCTGCAGCCGGCCACCGGGCTTGATCTCCGAGGCGAGATCGTCGTCACGGAAGACCGGCGTCTGCTGCGCGTCGGCGTCGGTCTGGGCGGTGAGGTGGGTGGAGGAGATCAGCGGCCACATGTACGTGAGCTGCGTTTTCTTCCCCGCATCGCCCTCCTGCCAGGGCAGGAAGGTCCGCTCCATGCCGAGCACCTGCTCGTACTGCCCCTGCGACCGGCCCGAGAGGGAGACGCCGAGCTGGTAGACGCCGCCGTCTCCGAGGTCGAGGTCCTTGACCGGGACGCGGAGCGAGAAGGAGCGGCTGATGCCGGGCCGGAGCGGCTCGACGTCGGCGGTGTGCCCCTTGACCTCCGGGCCGTCCTCGGCCGGGGAGAACCCGGTGCGCCGGGCGGCGGTGTCGAGCGCGCTGCGCCCGTTGAGCGCCGGGCCGCGCCGGAGGGCGACATGGGCGTCGGTGACCGTGGTCCGGCTCTCGTTGGTCACGGTGCCGGAGACGGTGACGGTGTCGCCCTTGCCGGGGGCCTGCGGGGTCAGCGAGTCGATGCTGACGTCGACGGTGCGCGGCCCGGTCGGGGCGGCGTGCGCCGCGGGGGCCAGCGGGAGCTGCATCAGGCCCATGAGCAGGGGCACCCCGGTGAACAGCGCGGCGCCGCGTCGTAGCCGGCGCCCGCGCGGCCGTTCAGTCCACCGGAACCTTGCCGCATCGGCCACGCGCTCGCCCGTCCCTCGTCGTCGTCAGTGGTCGTTGGAATGTGCGTCCACGCATGGTAACGAGGTGCGCCGTGGCGTCGTGCCATGGTGTGCGCCACAAGATCACGGGCCGGGCCGGTCACGGCGGCGCCCCTGACGGCGGGACGCCGGGCGTGGCACGGGCACGTACCCTTTTCAGTTGTGCCGAACGCCAACAATGACATCCCCGCCCCGCAGTCCGAGCGGTCTGCGCAGTCGACGAATGCGCTGAGCCAGGTGCAGCGCCGTGCCGTGAGCGAGCTGCTGCGGGTCTCCCCCGTGGCGGACGACCTGGCCCGCCGGTTCCAGGAGGCCGGGTTCACGCTTGCCCTGGTCGGCGGTTCGGTGCGGGATGCGCTCCTGGGCCGGCTCGGCAACGACCTGGACTTCACCACGGATGCGCGCCCCGAGGACGTTTTGAAGATCGTCCGTCCGTGGGCCGACGCGGTGTGGGAGGTCGGCATCGCGTTCGGCACCGTCGGCTGCAAGAAGAGCTCCTTCGACATCGAGGTGACGACGTACCGCTCCGAGGCGTACGACCGCACCTCGCGCAAGCCGGAGGTGTCGTACGGCGACTCCATCGAGGAAGACCTGGTCCGCCGCGACTTCACGGTGAACGCGATGGCCGTTTTCCTCCCGCAGAAGGAGTTCATCGACCCGCACGGCGGTCTGGAGGACCTGGCGGCCCGGGTGCTGCGGACGCCCGGCACCCCGCAGGAGTCCTTCTCGGACGACCCGCTGCGGATGATGCGCGCGGCCCGTTTCGCCGCTCAGCTGGACTTCGAGGTCGCCCCCGACGTCGTGGCGGCGATGAAGGCGATGGCGGGGCGGATCGGGATCGTGTCCGCGGAGCGCGTCCGGGACGAGCTGAACAAGCTGATCCTGGCGGCGCACCCGCGCAAGGGACTCAGGCTGCTGGTCGACTCGGGGATCGCCGAGCGGGTGCTGCCCGAACTGCCCGCGCTCCGGCTGGAGCGTGACGAGCATCACCGCCACAAGGACGTCTACGAGCACACGCTCACGGTCCTGGAGCAGGCGATCGACCTTGAGGAGGACGGGCCGGACCTGGTGCTGCGGCTGGCGGCGCTGCTGCACGACATCGGGAAGCCGAAGACCCGCCGGTTCGAGAGCGACGGCCGGGTCTCGTTCCACCACCACGAGGTGGTCGGCGCCAAGATGACCAAGAAGCGCATGATCGCGCTGAAGTACTCGAACGACCTGGTGAAGGACGTCTCGCGGCTCGTGGAGCTGCATCTGCGGTTCCACGGCTACGGAACCGGGGAGTGGACGGACTCGGCGGTCCGCCGCTACGTCCGCGATGCGGGCCCGCAGCTGTCCCGGCTGCACAAGCTCACCCGCTCGGACTGCACGACGCGTAACAAGCGGAAGGCGAATGCCTTGTCGCGGGCGTACGACGGTCTGGAGGAGCGCATCGCGCGCCTGCAGGAGCAGGAGGAGCTGGATGCGATCCGGCCCGACCTGGACGGCAACGAGATCATGCAGATCCTCGGCATCGCCCCGGGCCCGGCCGTCGGCAAGGCGTACAAGCAGATGCTGGAGATCCGGCTGGAGAACGGTCCCATGGAGCGGGAGGCGGCCATCGCCGCTCTGAAGGAGTGGTGGGCCACGCAGGGCTGATGTTTCACGTGAAACGGGCGGCCGGCGAGCCGGGTGGTTGGCGGGCCGTCATGTTCCACGTGAAACATGGTGGATGAGGTGCGGGGCGGTGTTTCACGTGAAACACCGCCCCGAGGCTTGTCCGCCGTGCTCGGCCGACGCTACTTCGCCGAGGTCAGACAGAGCACCATGTGGGTGTCGGCGCGCTTACGACGCTCCACGGTCTTGGTGTACGCCGACTCCCCCGCGGAGCAGACGGACGGGTCGGAGGTGTCGTTGTGCACCGCGGTCACCTTGTACTGGGCCTCCGAGGTGCCGCAATCCACGACCTTGAGACCGTCGTCGAGCGAGCTTTCGGACTTCTTGACGCAGTCACCGACCTCGGCGCTGTCCGCGTCGTCCAGGCTGGAGATCCAGAAGATCCCGCCGACGATCAGCATGAGGACGACGCCGATGCCCTTCAGGATCGCCTTGGGGGACCGCTGCTTGGCGGGACGCGGCGGAGGCACGGGAGCGCCACTCTGCCCGTAGTGCTGCTGCGGAGGCACGGGAGCGCCACCCTGCCCGTAGGGCTGCTGCGGCGGCGCGGGGTACCCCGGCTGCGGCTGCTGATAGCCATACGGAGCCGGTGGCTGCTGGGGCTGGCCGTACCCGGGCTGGGGCTGACCGTAGGGAGCCTGGGGCGGCTGCGGTGCCTGGGGATAGGGGTTCTGCCCGTACGGCGCCTGGCCGTACGGGTTCGGGCCCTGAGGCGGCATGGTCATGGAACTCCCCCGAATTTGATGTGTACAGGCTCGTGCAGGACGCCCGTAAGGTATCTGGTCCGCGTGCCCGGCTGCTGCGCCCGGCCGCCCCTGTGCGGGGCAGCGGTGCCTACCCGTGCCTACGGCGCACCACCGCCGCGGCGACGCATGCGTAGATCACGGTCACCATGAGCAGCAGAGCACCGGATCTGCCGTCCGGCGGCAGCAGGAGGGCGGCGACCGCGGCGGCACCGACGAAGGCGATGTTGAACAGCACGTCGTAGACGGCGAAGATCCGGCCGCGGAACGCGTCGTCCACCGTGGCCTGGACGACCGTGTCCGTGGAGATCTTGGTTCCTTGGGTGCCGAGCCCGAGCACGAAGGCGGCGACCAGTATCGGCCCCGGCATGAAGAACAGACCGAGCGCCGGCACCGGCACCGCGCCGATGGCGGCACAGCAGGCGATCCAGCCGAACGCGCCGAAGCGCGCCACCGCCCACGGCGTGACGACGGCTGCCGTGAAGAAGCCCGCGCCCGACACCAGGACGGCGACCCCGAGCAGGGCCAGGCCCTCGGATTCGGTCGCGGTCCAGGCGTACCGGCACAGCATCAGCACCATGACCGTCAGCGCTCCGTAGCAGAAGCGGATGAGGGTCATCGCGGCCAGTGCGCGGGCCGGGGTGCGCCGCCCGGCGAGATGGCGCAGCCCCTCCGCGAGGCCTCGTACGGTGCTCAGCAGGGCTTGTCGCAGCTGCGGTGGGCGGGCGGTGAGGTCGGGGCCGAGCAGCTGTGGCGCCATCCGCAGCGCGGTGAGCGCCGAGCAGAAGTAGAGGGCCGCGGCCAGCAGTATGACGAACGCGTCCACGTCCGGGCCGGCCAGCCGGACCGCGAAGGCGAGCCCGCCGCCGGCCGTCGCGGCGAGCGTACCGGCCGTGGGCGCAAGGGAGTTGGCCACGACCAGCTGTGGTCCGCCGTCGACCACCCGGGGCAGCGCGGCCGAGAGCCCGGCCAGGACGAACCGGTTCACCGCGGTCACCGAGAGGGCCGAGGCGTAGAAGAGCCAGTCGGGGACGTCCGCCGCGATCAGCGCCGCCGTCGCCATGGCCAGCAGCGTGCGCAGCAGATTGCCGTGGAGCAGGACCTGGCGGCGCCGCCAGCGGTCGAGCAGCACGCCGGTGAACGGCCCGAGGAGCGAGTACGGCAGCAGCAGGATCGCCATGGCGGAGGCGATGGCCGCCGGTGAGGTCTGCTTCTCCGGCGAGAAGACGACGTAGGTGGCGAGCGCGACCTGGAACACCCCGTCGGCCGCCTGGGACAGCAGCCGTGCGGCGAGGAGCGAACGGAAGTCACGTAGCCGGAGTAATACGCGTAGGTCGCGCACAGCATGCATGAGGCACAGCCTCACACAGCCCGCAGGCCCCCGGGCGGAATACCCGGAGGCCTGCGAAACGAGGGTGCGAAGTGCGCGTCAGCGCTCGACCTCGCCCTTGATGAACTTCTCGACGTTCTCGCGCGCCTCGTCGTCGAAGTACTGCACGGGCGGCGACTTCATGAAGTACGAGGAGGCGGAGAGGACCGGTCCGCCGATGCCGCGGTCCTTGGCGATCTTCGCGGCGCGCAGCGCGTCGATGATGACGCCCGCGGAGTTCGGGGAGTCCCAGACCTCGAGCTTGTACTCGAGGTTCAGCGGGACGTCGCCGAACGCGCGGCCCTCCAGGCGGACGTACGCCCACTTGCGGTCGTCCAGCCAGGCCACGAAGTCCGAGGGGCCGATGTGGACGTTGTCCTCGCCCAGCTCACGGTCCCTGATCTGGGAGGTGACGGCCTGCGTCTTGGAGATCTTCTTGGACTCCAGCCGCTCCCGCTCCAGCATGTTCTTGAAGTCCATGTTGCCGCCGACGTTCAGCTGCATCGTGCGGTCCAGGATGACGCCCCGGTCCTCGAAGAGCTTGGCCATCACACGGTGCGTGATGGTGGCGCCGACCTGCGACTTGATGTCGTCACCGACGATCGGGACACCGGCCTCGGTGAACTTGTCCGCCCACTCCTTGGTGCCGGCGATGAAGACCGGAAGGGCGTTGACGAAGGCGACCTTGGCGTCGATGGCGCACTGCGCGTAGTACTTCGCCGCCTCCTCGGAGCCCACAGGGAGGTAGCAGACCAGGACGTCGACCTGCTTGTCCTTGAGGACCTGGACGATGTCGACCGGAGCCTGATCCGACTCCTCGATCGTCATGCGGTAGTACTTGCCCAGGCCGTCGAGGGTGTGGCCGCGCTGGACCGTCACACCGGCGTTCGGCACGTCGCAGATCTTGATGGTGTTGTTCTCGCTGGCGTCGATCGCGTCCGCGAGATCCAGGCCGACCTTCTTGGCGTCGACGTCGAAGGCGGCCACGAACTCGATGTCACGGACGTGGTAGTCGCCGAACTGCACATGCATGAGGCCGGGCACACGGCTCTCCGGATCGGCGTCCTTGTAGAACTCGACGCCTTGTACCAGCGAGGCGGCGCAGTTGCCCACGCCGACGATGGCTACGCGAACCGAACCCATTCCGGTTGCTCCCTGTGTTCTCGCTGAGGTCCTGCCGGACAGGACCTCATGTGGTGGTGTCATCGGACGGATCCGGCCGGGAACCGCCCCGGTGCCGGGGCAGGCCGTCCGTCTCTCCTGACCGATCCTGCTTGTCCCGCTCAGCGGCCCCGGGCGTCTGCCGATCGCGCCCGGTGCGCTCGCTCTCGATGAGTCCGTTCAGCCAACGCACCTCGCGCTCCACGGATTCCATGCCGTGGCGCTGGAGTTCGAGGGTGTAGTCGTCCAGCCGTTCACGGCTGCGGGCCAGGGAGGTACGCATCCTTTCGAGACGTTCCTCCAGCCGGCTGCGGCGCCCTTCCAGCACCCGCATGCGGACGTCCCGCGACGTCTGGCCGAAGAACGCGAACCGGACGCCGAAGTGCTCGTCCTCCCACGCGTCCGGACCGGAGTGCGCGAGCAGCTCCGCGAAGTGCTCCTTCCCTGCCGTGGTCAAGCGGTAGACGATCTTCGCCCGGCGTCCGGTCAGAGCCGTGGCGGGCGCGCCCTCGGGCGGGCCACCCGGCTCCTCCATGAGCCAGCCGTTCGCGACCAGCGACTTGAGGCAGGGGTAGAGGGTGCCGTAGCTGAACGCGCGGAATACCCCGAGCGAGGTGTTGAGCCGCTTGCGCAACTCGTAGCCGTGCATCGGGGACTCGCGCAGCAGGCCCAGAACGGCGAATTCGAGGACGCCGGAGCGTCTGCTCATCCTTCGCCTCCTCGACCTCGCGCACTCTTTATGCCGTGCTGATGTATCGACTCGATACATCCAGACGATAGAACGCCATGTGGGACGGGACAAGCAAGGGTCCGGTGAACGGCGTCACATCACCGATTCATAGGGTCCAACCTGCCTGATTTGGAGTGAATTTAGCCGGTGGGCAGGTTTTGGCCGTGCGTAGTCTGTGCGGCATGCAGACTGCCGGGAACCGTGGGCCGATAACTGGCGTCCCCGTGCTCGGTGCAGTGCGGCCCGCGCGTCAGGAACGGGCCGTGCTTCGGGGGGACCTGAAGACAACTACCGCCTTCAGGCGACGAGATAGCGCGCCTGCCCGAGGAGTATTCGTTCCATGAGCGAGCACCGTCGCAAACCGCCACAGCCGCAAGGTGGCGGACGCGCCGCGGCCCGACGTGCCGCACAGCAGTCATCGGGGCGTCGCTCGGCGCCCCGCGGTGCTGCTTCCGGCTCCACATCCCACTCCGCCTCGCACGGTCAGGAGCGGCCTCCCGGCGGGCGGGCGGAAGCACGCCGTGCGGCGCAGCGCGGCGGTCGCCGGCGGGCGGCCGATGCGGCGGGGGCCGGCGGCGCGGGAGGCGGCCGGGGCCGTCGCGGTGGCGGCGCGGGCAGCGGTGGAGGCGGTCGCGGCCGGGGCGGAAACGGCCCGGGCAAGAAGCGCCTCATCGACTACCCGCGCGCCGGACGTGACGGATGGCGCCGCTTCGTGCCGTCCTGGAAGCTGGTCACGACGCTCTGCGTCGCCTTCCTGGGCGTCATAGTCGGGGTCGCCGGTATCGCTCTGTGGCTGGTGGAGGTGCCCAAGGAGAGCATCGCGGCCCGGCAGGAGAACAACATCTACTACTGGGCCAACGGTGACGTCATGGCCCGCGACGGCGAGACCAACCGGCAGATCGTCCAGATCAGCGACATCCCGATGTCGATGCAGAACGCGGCGATCGCCGCGGAGAACGCGACGTTCCGGGACGACTCCGGTGTCGACCCGATGGGCATCCTCCGCGCCCTGGTCAAGATGGCCAAGGGCGAGGAGACCCAGAGCGGTTCGACCATCACTCAGCAGTACGTCAAGAACGCCATGCTGAGCCAGGACCAGACGCTCAGCCGTAAGTTCAAAGAGCTCTTCATCTCCATCAAGGTCGGCGGGACGTTGGGGAAGGACCAGATCCTCCAGGGCTACTTCAACACCAGCTACTTCGGACGCGGCTCCTACGGCATCCAGGCGGCGGCCCAGGCCTACTACGGCAAGGACGCCCGTGAGCTGAAGCCGGACGAGGCCGCGCTGCTGGTGACGGTGCTCAAGGGTCCCGAGCTGTACGATCCCGCGGGCGGTTCGGTGCCGAACGCCAGCCCCCAGGAGAACGAGAAGCGGGCCAGGAACCGCTGGTCGTGGGTGCTCGACCGGGAGGTCGAGGTGGGCCTGATGCCGAAGAGCGAGCGGGCCAAGTACACGAAGTTCCCCATGCCGCAGCAGCCGAAGTCGACGGCGAGTCAGAACGGCCAGATCGGCTATCTGATGGACACGGCCAAGAAGTACGTCCTCAAGAACACCCACCTCAGCCAGGCGGCGTTCGACAAGGGCGGCTACCAGATCTACACGACCTTCGACAAGAAGAAGGTCAACGCGCTGGCCAGCTCGGTCAAGAAGGTCAACAAGCGCTACATCAACCCCGAGAAGCGCGAGAAGGACAAGTACGTCCAGTTCGGTGGCGCCTCGGTGGAGCCCGGCACCGGCAAGATCGTCGCGATATACGGCGGTGAGGGCTACGACAAGGGCCACTTCAGCAACAACGCCGACACCTTCGGTGTGCCGGTCGGCTCGACCTGGAAGCCGTTCGTCCTCGCGGCGGCGATGAAGTACGGGACGCAGCACAGCAACGGCCAGCCGCTGTCGCCGGAGAGCCGCTACAACGGTGACGACCACCTCAAGGTGAAGAACGCCGACGGCACCGACTACCTGTCGAAGGACAACTCGCCCTTCTACCAGATGAACGAGAGCAACCATCCCTGGGGCTACATCACCCTCAACAAGGCGATGGAGCAGTCGGTCAACACCCCGTTCGTGCAGCTCGGCATGGATGTCGGGATGAGCAAGGTGCGGGACATGGCGAGGGCCGCGGGCATCTCGGACGCGAGCTTCGACAAGTACCTCAACCCCTCGTTCGCCCTCGGCACCTCGACGCCCAGCGCGATCCGCATGGCCAACGCCTATGCGACGTTCGCGAAGTCGGGCACCAAGGTGGAGCCGTACTCGGTCACCGAGGTGAAGCACCACGGCGAGGCGGTGGACGGCATCGAGGCGCCCACGAAGGAATCGACGATCGACCCGGACATCGCCAACAACGTCACCAAGGTGCTGGAGAACGTCATCACGAACGGTACGGCCAAGGTGGAGGCGACGAAGCTGGGCCGTCCCGCCGCGGGCAAGACCGGTACCACCGACGAGAACAAGTCGGCGTGGTTCGTGGGATACACCCCGCAGTTGTCGACCGCGATCTCGATGTTCCGTGAGGACCCGAAGAACCCCCGCCAGCTCTCCATGAACGGCGTCGGTGGCTTCGACTCGATCCACGGTGGTGCGCTGCCCACCGAGGTCTGGACGCAGTACATGATCAAGGCACTGGAGGGCACGCCGGTCCAGGACTTCCCGGCGGCCACGCCCATCGGCCAGCGCTTCGACGAGGCGGGCATGCCGTCTCCGACGCCCACCATGAAGCCGTCGGAGACGCCGTCCGAGAAGCCCTCGGAGACGCCTTCGCACTCCGAGACGCCGACCCACTCGCCGACGCCCACGGCCACGGAGACGTGTGCCGACTGGGACATCGGCTGCCACAACGACGGCGGTACGACCGGCGGGCCCGGCGGCGGTCCCGGTGGCGGCCCCGGCGGTGGGCCGGGCGGCGACACCGGTGGGGACACCCAGACGCCCGATCCGACGGGCGGCGGCGGTCCCGGCGGCGGCTGGCTCGGCGGCCCCAACGGGGAGAACCCCTGATCCAGCTACGTTTCACGTGAAACGGCCCGCCGCAGCGGCAGCCGAACCCACGTCCGTTTCACGTGAAACAACGCATCGCGAAGCCCCCGACCCGGCTCGACCGGGCGGGGGCTTCGCCGCGTTCCGCACCGGGCGTGCGGCAGGATGGGGCCATGACGAGCGTGCGCGGGGACGAGTCCGTACGGCCCACACAGCGGGACGAGGTCGCGGCAGCCGGCAGCGAGCTGCTCGGCGGGCCGCTCGGCCGCCGGGCGCTGCTCGGCACGAGCCGGCTCACCCCGGTCCGGGTGATCGTGCTCGTCGCACTCGGCATGTTCGCCCTGGGGATGGTGCAGAAGCTCCCCTGCTACAACGGCGGCTGGTTCTTCGGCGCCACCACGCAGTACGTCCACGCCTGCTACTCCGACATCCCGCACCTCTTCTCCGGGCGCGGCTTCGCCGACGGGCTCATCCCCTACTTCGACCGGCTGCCCGGCGACATGGAGTACCTGGAGTACCCCGTCCTGACCGGACTGTTCATGGAGGTCGCCTCCTGGCTGACCCCGAACGGCGGCGAGATCGTCCAGCGCGAGCAGATCTACTGGCTGGTCAACGCCGGGATGCTGATGGTCTGCGCCACCGTCCTCGTCGTCTGCGTGGCCCGTACGCACCGCAACCGCCCCTGGGACGGACTGTTCGTCGCGCTGGCGCCCGCGCTGGCGCTGACCGCCACGATCAACTGGGACCTGCTCGCCGTCGCGCTCACCGCCGCGGGCATGCTCCTGTGGTCCCGCAGCCATCCGCTCCGCGCCGGTGTGCTCATCGGGCTGGCGACCGCCGCCAAGCTCTACCCCGTCCTCCTGCTGGGCCCGCTGCTGGTGCTCTTCTGGCGAGCCGGCGCCTGGCGCGCCTACGGCCGGTGCCTGACCGGTGCCGTCGCCTCCTGGCTCGTGGTGAACCTCCCGGTGATGTTCACGCACGACCCGAGCGGCTTCCACCTCCGTGAGGGCTGGGCGAAGTTCTACACCTTCAGCCAGGAACGGCCGATCGACTTCGGCTCCGTGTGGCTGCTGATCTCCCAGCGCACCGGGAACCCGCTGGAGAACGCCAACCTCTACGCCACGCTGCTGATGCTCCTCGGCTGCGGCGGCCTGGCCCTGCTCACCCTCTACGCACCGCGCCGCCCGCGCTTCGCACAGCTCGCCTTCCTCGTCGTCGCGCTCTTCGTCCTGACGAACAAGGTGTACTCCCCGCAGTACGTGCTCTGGCTGATCCCGCTGGCGGCGCTGGCCCGGCCGCGATGGCGGGACTTCCTGATCTGGCAGGGCTGCGAGGTCCTGTACTTCCTGGGGATCTGGATGTACCTCGCCTACACGGGCAGCGGCGACAAGCACCAGGGCCTGCCGCCGGAGGGCTATCAGCTGGCGATCCTGGTCCATCTGCTCGGCACGCTCTACCTCTGCGCGGTCGTCATCCGCGATGTGCTGCTGCCGGAGCGCGACGTGGTCCGCCGGGACGGCGAGGACGACCCGTCCGGCGGCGTCCTCGACCGGGCACCCGACGTCTTCGTCCTGGGCCGGGCCCCGCGCCCCCGCCCCGCCGTGCACTTCGAGGCCGCCCCGCGGGTGCGCTGGGGCGCCGTACGGGAGTGACCGGGCTCCGGAACGGGCGAAGGCCCGGCCCCGCGGGAGTGCCGCGGGGCCGGGCCTTCGTCGTAGGGGCCGTGGACCGGGTCAGCGGTCGACGATCCGGTCGAACTGCGTCGTGGTGTGCCGCAGATGCGCCACCAGTTCCTCGCCGACCTGCGGCGCGGGCGCGTCGCTCGGCACGAAGAGGATCGACACCTGCATGTGCGGCGGCTCCGCGAACCAGCGCTGCTTGCCGGACCAGACGTACGGGGCGAGATTGCGGTTGACCGTCGCCAGGCCCGCCCGTGCCACGCCCTTGGCCCGCGGCATCACGCCGTGCAGCGCCTTGGGCGACTCCAGGCCGACGCCGTGCGAGGTGCCGCCGGCCACGACCACCAGATAGCCGTCGGACGCGGCCTTCTGCTGGCGGTAGCCGAAGCGCTCGCCCTTGGCGACCCGGGTGACGTCGAGGACCGAACCGCGGTACTCGGTGGCCTCGTGGTCGCCGAGCCAGAGCCGGGTGCCGATCCGCGCGCGGAAGCGGGTCTGCGGGAACTGCTGCTGGAGACGGGCCAGCTCCTCGGCCTTGAGGTGGCTGACGAACATGGTGTGCAGCGGGAGGCGGGCGGCCCGCAGCCGGTCCATCCAGCCGATGACCTCCTCGACGGCGTCGGAGCCGTCGGTGCGGTCCAGCGGCAGGTGGATGGCGAAGCCCTCCAGCCGGACGTCCTCGATGGCGGCGGCCAGCTTGGGCAGGTCCTCCGGCGTGACGCCGTGCCGCTTCATGCTGCTCATGACCTCGATGACGACCCGGGCGCCCACCAGGCCGCCCACGCCCTCGACCGAGGAGACCGAACGGATCGCGCGGTCGGGCAGCGGCACCGGCTCCTCGCCGTGGCGGAACGGCGTCAGGACGAGGAGGTCACCGCTGAAGAAGTCCTTGATCCGGGCCGCTTCGTAGGTCGTCCCGACGGCGAGGATGTCGGCCCCGAGACGGGCGGCCTCATCGGCCAGGCGCTCGTGGCCGAAGCCGTAGCCGTTGCCCTTGCAGACCGGGACGAGCCCGGGGAACTGCTGGAGAACGCTCTGGTGATGCGCCCGCCAGCGCGCGGTGTCGACGTAGAGGGTGAGCGCCATGGCCGGGCCCGGGACCTTTCTCGTGGCTGGTTGTGACGGAAAGACGTACGCAGGGAGGGTCAGCGGCGCGACATATACATGTCGAGCGCCTTGTGGAGCAGCTTGTTCAGCGGGAAGTCCCACTCGCCGAGGTACTCCGCCGCCTGACCGCCGGTGCCGACCTTGAACTGGATCAGGCCGAAGAGGTGGTCGGTCTCGTCCAGCGAGTCGCTGATGCCGCGCAGGTCGTAGACGGTCGCGCCGAGCGCGTAGGCGTCCCGCAGCATCCGCCACTGCATGGCGTTGGACGGGCGCACCTCACGGCCGATGTTGTCGGAGGCGCCGTACGAGTACCAGACGTGTCCGCCGACGACCAGCATCGTCGCGGCCGAGAGGTTCACGCCGTTGTGGCGGGCGAAGTAGAGCCGCATGCGGTTGGGGTCCTCGGAGTTGAGGGTCGTCCACATGCGCTGGAAGTAGCCGAGCGGGCGCGGCCGGAACTTGTCGCGCTCCGCGGTGATCTCGTAGAGCCGCTGCCACTCGGCCAGGTCCTCGTAGCCGCCCTGGACGACCTCGACGCCGGCCTTCTCGGCCTTCTTGATGTTGCGGCGCCAGAGCTGGTTGAAGCCCTTGTGGACCTCCTCCAGCGAGCGGTTGGCGAGCGGCACCTGGTAGACGTAGCGCGGCTGGACGTCACCGAATCCGGCGCCGGCGTCCTCGCCCTGCTGCCAGCCCATCTTGCGCAGCCGGTCGGCGACCTCGAAGGCGCGCGGCTCGATGTGCGTCGCCTCGACGTCCCGCAGCCGCTTGACGTCCGGGTCCTGGATACCGGCCTTGATCGCGGGGGCGTCCCAGCGGCGGATGATCACCGGCGGGCCCATCTTCACGGAGAACGCGCCCTGCTGCTTGAGGTGCGCCAGCATGGGCTGGAGCCAGTCCTCCAGATTCGGGGCGTACCAGTTGATGACCGGGCCCTCGGGCAGGTAGGCGAGGTACCGCTTGATCTTCGGGAGCTGCCGGTAGAGGACCAGGCCCACGCCGACCAGCTCACCGCTCTTGTCGAACCAGCCGAGGTTCTCCGAGCGCCATTCGGCCTTCACATCCGCCCACGCCGGGACCTGGCAGTGGCTCGCCGCGGGCAGATTCTGGATGTATGCCAGATGCTGCTCTCGGCTGATGGTCCTCAGGGTCAGGCTCATGCGGGGCGCTCCTCGGCAGGTGTGTCCCCAGGGTCGGGGCTCCGGCTCTCGCGCCGAAGCCTACTGGGGAGCGTCCCGTTCAGGCGTACGGGAGCCGCGAGCGTGCCCGCCGCACCGGGCGGGGAGGGGCCCGCGGTCCACGGCGGAGGCGGCGCCCGCGGTGGACGCCGCCTCGCGTGCGGAGCGGTCCGGCCGGGTCAGAAGAGGCCGCCGAAGAGCCCGCCGTGCGCGATGCCGATGTAGAAGCCGACGGCCGAGGCGCCGAGGCCGATGATCGTCATGAAGCGCTCACCGGTCGTGGACGAGACGAACTGGCTCCAGAGTCCCGTGGCGATGCCGACGAGGCCGACCCAGGAGCTGACCAGGTGCAGGCCGGGCGAGAGGGTGGTGAAGACGGCGATGGCGCCGAGCACCAGGGTCACGGTGGCCAGCGTGTTCTCGACCGGATGCTGTTTGCCGTCGCTGTTGAGGAGCGCGAGCAGGTTGCGCTGGGTCCTTACTGCCTGTGCCATGCGGCACCTCCCATGAGAGGCGGCGCGCGTCGCGCCGCTCACACCCGATGTGTTCCAGATTGCGGGGTTTCGCGGGCGGATTTCAACCGGAAGCGTGGCAGCGGGTACGCTGTACGGTCTGCGCCCATCTCTGTCCGGATATCCCGGCGGGGCCGGCGCGGAACGCATCACGACCCTCCTGCCACGGAACGACCGTGGCCGCTGAGTCCAAAGGAGGTGGGTTCCACATGCGTCACTACGAGGTGATGGTCATCCTCGACCCCGATCTGGAGGAGCGCGCTGTCTCTCCCCTGATCGAGAACTTCCTTTCCGTCGTCCGTGAGGGCAACGGCAAGGTCGAGAAGGTCGACACCTGGGGCCGTCGTCGTCTCTCGTACGAGATCAACAAGAAGCCCGAGGGCATCTACTCGGTCATCGACCTGCAGGCCACGCCTGCGGTCGTCAAGGAGCTCGACCGTCAGATGAACCTGAACGAGTCGGTCCTCCGGACCAAGGTCCTCCGTCCCGAGACCCACTGAACGCTTCGGCGTCAGCGGTAACCGGGTCCGAGTAGCAGCAACACCAGCAGCCAGCAGCACACCCGCCGAGAGGTTCCCCTAATGGCAGGCGAGACCGTCATCACGGTCGTCGGCAATCTTGTCGACGACCCCGAGCTGCGCTTCACCCCGTCCGGTGCGGCGGTCGCGAAGTTCCGCGTCGCGTCCACTCCCCGCACCTTCGACCGTCAGACCAATGAGTGGAAGGACGGCGAGAGCCTGTTCCTGACCTGCTCGGTGTGGCGTCAGGCGGCGGAGAACGTCGCCGAGTCCCTCACGCGGGGCACCCGCGTGATCGTGCAGGGCCGTCTCAAGCAGCGGTCGTACGAGGACCGCGAGGGCGTGAAGCGCACGGTCTACGAGCTCGATGTCGACGAGGTCGGCGCGAGCCTGCGCAACGCCACGGCCAAGGTCACCAAGACCAGCGGTCGCGGTGGCCAGGGCGGCGGCTTCGGCGGCGGTCCGCAGGGCGGTGGCCAGGGTGGCGGCGGTTGGGGCGGCGGCCCCGGCGGCGGCCAGCAGCAGGGCGGCGGCGGTGCTCCCGCCGACGACCCGTGGGCGACCGGCGGCCCCTCCGGCGGCGGCCAGCAGGGTGGCGGCGGCGGTGGCTGGGGCGGTGGCTCCGGCGGCGGCTACTCGGACGAGCCGCCCTTCTAGGCCCGTGCGGCCGTCCGCGACGTTTCACGTGAAACGTCGCGGAAATCCGGCCCGCGGCCTCAGGGCGTCAGCACGAAACTTCTTGAACTCACTGGAGAGAGACAATGGCGAAGCCGCCTGCTCGCAAGCCTAAGAAGAAGGTTTGCGTGTTCTGCAAGGAGAAGATCTCCTACGTCGACTACAAGGACACGAACCTGCTGCGGAAGTTCATTTCCGACCGCGGCAAGATCCGTGCCCGCCGAGTCACCGGCAACTGCACCCAGCACCAGCGTGACGTCGCCACGGCCGTGAAGAACAGCCGTGAGATGGCGCTGCTGCCCTACACGTCCACCGCGCGATAAGGGAAGGGTGACCGAAACATGAAGATCATCCTCACCCACGAGGTCTCCGGCCTCGGCACCGCCGGCGACGTCGTTGACGTCAAGGACGGTTACGCCCGCAACTACCTGGTCCCGCGCGGTTTCGCGATCCGCTGGACCAAGGGCGGCGAGAAGGACGTCGAGCAGATCCGCCGCGGTCGCAAGATCCGCGAGATCGCCACGATCGAGCAGGCCAACGAGGTCAAGGGCCAGCTCGAGGGCGTCAAGGTGAAGCTCGCGGTCCGCGCCGGCGAGGCCGGCCGTCTGTTCGGCTCCGTCACCCCGGCCGACATCGCTTCGGCGGTCAAGGCTGCCGGTGGTCCGGACGTCGACAAGCGCCGCGTCGAGATCGGTTCGCCGATCAAGACCCTGGGCGCGCACCAGGTCTCCGTGCGTCTGCACGCCGAGGTCACCGCGAAGGTCGGCGTCGAGGTCGTCGCCGCCTGAGCTGGGCAGTAAACGCCGAAGGGCCGCATCCCGGGAACGGGGTGCGGCCCTTCGCCGTGTCCGGGGCGGCTCAGTCGTCGGCCTGGGCGCGCCGGTAGAGGGCGGCGATGTCGTCGTCGAAGTAGGCGGCGTACGAGACGTTGTCCTCGTCCCCGCCGCCGAGGTGGCCGCCGAGGACGCCGATGACCGTGCCGGTCTGGCTCTTGGGGTCGTAGTCGGCGAGCCAGGGGCTGCCGCTGGTGCCGCCCGCGAAGTCGTCGCACTGGATGCGCATCTGGGTGCTGCTGTACTTCGTGGTGCGGTTCTGGCAGGAGATCGGGGTGTCCCGGCTGCTGGGGTAGCCGGTGACCTTGACCTCGTTGTCGAAGCCGCGGTCTATGCCGAGAGTGTTGCCGCCGAGGACGTCCTGGATCTGCTTGCCGCCCTTGGAGTCCAGGGTCAGGAAGGCGACGTCGAGATCCTCGTCGTCGGAAGCGGTCCAGCGGTGGTCGACGAAGATCTTCCGGACCTTCCACAGGCCGGTGGGTTCGTCGCCGTCGCGGTAGTCCGGGGCGAAGACGAGGTCGTCGACCGGCTTTCCGGTGTCCGGGTCGAAGGCGCAGTGCGCGGCCGTGACCAGCATGTTCCGCCCGGGGCTCTGCACCACGCTGGCGGTGCAGAAGTGGTTGCCGCTGTCGTCCTTCTCGAAGACCGCGCCGATCCGGGCGTTCTCCTCCGTACGGCGCGGGGTGTAGGCGCTGCCGTCCGACGCGGGAGCGGTCGCCGCGGGGTCCTGGTCCTGGGGCGGCTCGTCACCGGTGCCGGACTTCCCGAAGCCGTACGGCGCGGCGAGGGGCGACGGCTCCTCGGTCGCGTAACCCGTGAGGATGCCTGCCCCGATGACCACCAGCGTCAGGGGGAGCAGCGATTTCCAGGCAAGCGGGCGCACTCCGTCATTATCGGCAACGCTCCGAAGATCGGTAGTGGTTCAGCGGAAGGCACCGGTCACAATCCACCGGCCGGAGCGTGCACGGAGCCAGAGCGTGAGCATGCGGACGGTCATCATCAGGGCCATCGCCCACCACAGCGCCGTGAGCCCGCCGCCGAGCGCCGGGACGGCCAGCGCCGCGGGGGCGAACAGCGCGAGCGTCACCAGCATCGCCCAGGCCAGATACGGCCCGTCCCCGGCGCCCATCAGCACGCCGTCGAGGATGAAGACGATGCCGGAGACGGGCTGGGTGAGGGCGACGACCAGAAGAGTGGTGAGCAGCGGTCCGCGGACCGCGGGGTCGGTGGTGAAGAGGGGGATGAACAGCGGCCGGGCGGCCACGACGAGGATGCCGAGGACGACACCGGAGGCGATGCCCCACTGCACCATGCGGCGGCAGGCGGCCCTGGCGCCGTCCTCGTCGCCCGCGCCGAGGTAGCGGCCGATGATGGCCTGACCCGCGATGGCGATGGCGTCCAGGGCGAAGGCCAGCAGCGACCAGAGGGTGAGGACGATCTGGTGGGCGGCGACCTCGGCATCGCCCAGCCGGGCGGCGACCGCGGTGGCGATCATGAGGACGGCGCGGAGCGAGAGGGTGCGGACGAGCAGGGGCACGCCCGCCTGGGCACTGGCCCGTATCCCGGCTGCGTCGGGGCGCAGCGAGGCGCCGTGCCGGCGGGCGCCGCGGATCACCACGGCGAGGTAGACGGCGGCCATGGCGCACTGGGCGATGACCGTGCCCCAGGCGGAGCCGGCGATGCCGAGCCCGGCGCCGTAGACCAGGCCGATGTTGAGGGCGGCGTTGGCCGTGAAACCGCCGATGGCGACGTAGAGCGGGGTGCGGGTGTCCTGGAGACCGCGGAGGACGCCGGTGGCGGCCAGCACGACGAGCATCGCGGGGATGCCGAGCGCGCTGATCCGCAGGTAGGTGGTGGCGTACGGGGCGGCGGTGCCGGAGGCGCCGAACAGCTCGACGAGGGCGGGCGCGGTCGGCAGGACGGCGGCGATGACGGCGGCGCCGAGGAGGAGGGCCAGCCAGATGCCGTCCATGCCCTGCCGGATGGCGGCGGGCAGATCGCCGGCGCCGACCCGGCGGGCGACCGCGGCGGTGGTGGCGTAGGCGAGGAAGACGAAGACGGAGACGGCGGTTGTGAGGAGGGCGGCGGCGACGCCGAGTCCGGCGAGCTGCGGGGTGCCGAGGTGGCCGATGACGGCGCTGTCGACCATCACGAACAGGGGTTCCGCGACGAGGGAGCCGAAGGCAGGCAGGGCGAGCGCGATGATCTCGCGGTCGTGGCGGCGGGCGGAGCGCCGTGGCGTCGCGGGAGCCTGTGTCATGCGCACAATCTAATCTTCCACAGGTAATAGATGCAAGGCGATAGTGATCCTTACTTTTCGCTGGACGGGGTGAGGGGGCACACGTCTGCGGCGTCGATCATGAACAGGTTGCCGAAGTTTTTCTCCCCCACAGCCTATGGACGGCGAATCCGCAGGTCACAGGGGTGCGATCGGGTTGATTGTGTGCTTGTCCACAGTGGTTTCCCCCAGGCCGTGCACAGGAACAGGGGAGTTCTCCACAGCTGAGGGCCAGTCATCCACACCGCCTGTGGATAACCAGATTGGCGGACGGTGCGTACGGGCCTACCGTTGACCGGCGCCCGCCACCTGTTTTCGGCCCGAGGACCCAGTGAACTCGACGCGCCGTAACCGGAGTCGGGCGTCTCAATTGTCGGAGCCGTGCCGTAAGAAGGAAGAGGCACGGCGAGGTCCGCGCCGCGGACGGGAGGAGGTGCCGGGGTGAGCGTGGCAGAGCCCATGGACGACCCCTGGGCGGACTCCGGTCCGGGGGACCGGCTGCCGGCCGGCCGCTTCCGCCGGGGCGACGGCAAGGGCCGCGGCCGCGGCGACCGCTCCGAGCGCGACGAGGAGGGCGGCTCCTGGTCCGGCGGCTTCGAGCGCGTCCCCCCGCAGGACCTGGACGCCGAGCAGTCCGTCCTCGGCGGCATGCTGCTGTCCAAGGACGCCATCGCGGACGTCGTCGAGGTCCTCAAGGGCGAGGACTTCTACCGCCCCGCCCATGAGCTGGTCTACCAGGCGATCCTCGACCTCTACGCCAAGGGCGAGCCGGCCGACCCGATCACCATCGCCGCGGAGCTGACCAAGCGCGGCGAGATCGCCCGCGTCGGCGGCGCCTCCTATCTGCACACCCTGGTGCAGTCCGTGCCGACGGCGGCCAACGCGGAGTACTACGCCGAGATCGTCCACGAGCGGGCGGTGCTGCGCCGCCTGGTCGAGGCCGGCACCCGCATCACGCAGATGGGATACGCGGCGGACGGCGACGTCGACGAGATCGTCAACAGCGCCCAGGCGGAGATCTACGCCGTCACCGAGCAGCGGACCAGCGAGGACTACCTTCCGCTCGGCGACATCATGGAGGGCGCGCTCGACGAGATCGAGGCGATCGGCTCCCGCCAGGGCCAGATGACCGGCGTCCCCACCGGCTTCACCGACCTCGACGCGCTGACCAACGGCCTGCACCCGGGCCAGATGATCGTCATCGCGGCGCGTCCCGCGATGGGTAAGTCGACCCTCGCGCTGGACTTCGCCCGCGCCTGCTCGATCAAGAGCAACCTGCCGAGCGTGATCTTCTCCCTGGAAATGGGGCGCAACGAGATCGCGATGCGTCTGCTGTCCGCCGAGGCACGGGTGGCGCTGCACCACATGCGGTCCGGCTCCATGACCGACGAGGACTGGACGCGGCTGGCCCGCCGGATGCCGGACGTGTCCGCCGCGCCGCTCTACATCGACGACTCGCCGAACCTCTCCATGATGGAGATCCGCGCGAAGTGCCGCCGCCTCAAGCAGCGCAACGAACTGAAGCTGGTGGTCATCGACTATCTCCAGCTGATGCAGTCGGGCGGCTCCAAGCGTGCCGAGAGCCGCCAGCAGGAGGTTTCGGACATGTCCCGAAACCTGAAGCTGCTCGCCAAGGAGCTGGAGCTCCCGGTCATCGCCCTCTCCCAGCTGAACCGTGGCCCCGAGCAGCGCACGGACAAGAAGCCGATGGTCTCCGACCTGCGTGAATCCGGCTCCATCGAGCAGGACGCGGACATGGTCATCCTGCTGCACCGCGAGGACGCCTACGAGAAGGAGTCCCCCCGCGCCGGCGAGGCGGACCTGATCGTCGCCAAGCACCGTAACGGCCCGACGGCCACGATCACGGTGGCGTTCCAGGGCCACTACTCGCGATTCGTGGACATGGCACAGACGTAGCAGGGCTTCCGGCGGCGCGTGTAGCGTCTCAGATTTCGTGGCCGAATCTCACGAACGGTGGCCGAGCGGTGGCCGAACGGCCATCAATCTGAGACTCCCTGGCCGGAGGGTTCTCCCGTTTGGGTGTCCTCGTCGAACGCCCGGCCTCGCACCCCGGTGGGTGAAGAACACCGCCAGAGCCACCGGCTGCATCCGGCAGCAAGCCCGGCAAACTATCCCGTTGGCAGCGGGGCCTGCTGTGCTCTGCCGCCCCGCCAGGGTGTTGCCGCGCCCGTCACCGCGTCATCCACTGGATGCGTGCAGAGTCCGACGCCGCGCGCGAGTCGCACTGGTACAGATCGTCAACTGATCGGTTCTCCCGGGGCTGGTCGCTGTGCCGGACCTGCGTAAGGGTCTCAAGGAGGCGGCAGCGCGCCATTCGCGCACACCGTCCGCTGCCGCGCCGCGTGTTCAGGCGCATCCACGAGAGAAGGAATCACACCCATGCGCGCCCTTGTGGTCGATCACGGCGGGGCCGGACCCGTCCGGTTCGCCGATGTCGATGAGCCCGTACCGTCCACCGGTGAGGCGTTGGTGGAGATACGGCACATCGGTCTCAACTTCGGAGAGCTGAATTACGTGCACCAGTGGCCGGCCGGCGCTGTGCACGGTCACGATGCGGCCGGCGTCGTGGTGCGCGCCGCATCCGACGGTTCGGGGCCGCCCGAAGGTACGCGTGTCGCGGTGGGAATGGCGCGCCACGCGTGGGCGGAGCGGGTGGCAGTCAGCCCCGCCTCGCTCGGCACCGTCCCCGAGGGCCTGGATCCGGCCGACGGCGCCGCGCTGGGGATCGCCGGAGTCACCGCACTGCGGGTGCTGCGCACGCGTTCCCTGCTCGCGCGCGACGTGCTGATCACCGGCGCCAGCGGGGGCGTGGGGCACTTCGCCGTCCAGCTGGCGGCGCTGGCGGGCGCCCGGGTGACGGCACTCGTGGGTTCGCCGGAGCGGGCCGCCGGGCTCCGTGAACTCGGGGCCGACAAGGTCCTGACCGACCTGGCCGAGACCGGGTACCGGTTCGACCTCGTCCTGGACACGGTCGGTGGGCCGCTGGTGGCCCAGGCGTGGAGTTCCCTCGCCGAGGGCGGCACCGTCCACGTGGTCGGTTACTCCTCGGGCCAGGACACCACGTTCCCGTCAGGGGTCTTGTTCGGCTTCGGCGAACCCCGCAGCATCGCCACCTACGGCGACATGACGCCGACCAGCGGGGACCTGGCGGACCTGCTGGGCCTCATGGCCGCCGGGAAGCTCTCGGCACCGGTCGGACTGCGAGGCGACTGGCAGGACGTGGCCGACGCCGTCCGGGCACTGTTCGCGCGGAAGGTGCACGGCAAGATCGTTCTTGATGTGACCTGACGCCCGTCGTGGTCTGCTGCCGCCCGTCAACGAGGAGGGAACGATGGACGTACTCGCGGAGACGTTGCGTGTATCGGGTGCACGAGGGGCGCTCGGGGTCGTGCTGAAGGCCGGAGGAACCTGGGGCCTGTGGCTGGAGTCCTCTCCGGAAGCGGCACTGCACGTGGTCTCCCGCGGCACCATGTGGCTCCACGTCACAGGCGAGAAACCCCTGGAGGTGCAGGCAGGAGACGCCGTCCTGTTGCCGCCGGGCACCGCCCACGGGATAGCCGGCGGGTCCAGTACGACGATGAGTCCCTGCGACCGGGAGGCGACGGTCCAGGCTCTCACCGACGGCAGCCCCCTGCACCTGGGCTCGACGCCGGCGCAGACGGAAGTGCTCGTCCTGCGCTATGAGCAGGACCCGGAGGTGAGCACGCCGGTGCTCACCTCCCTCCTCCGGCCGATGCATGTCACGAGCCGGGAGAACACACAGCTCAGAAAGACCGTCGAGCTTCTCACGGCGGAGCTCGCGCAACCGCAGATCGGCACCACCGCCGCCGTCAACAGCATCGTTGACCTCCTGCTCATCCAGTTCGTCCGCGTCTGGTTGGCCCGCCACCCGCAGGAGCGGTCCGGCTCCTGGCTGGGCGCGATGCGTGATCCGGTCGTGCGCGAAGCCCTGGCATGTGTCCACGCCCAACCGCAACACCCCTGGACCACCGAGTCCCTGGCAGCCGCGACGGCGGTCTCCCGGACGACGCTGTCCAGGCACTTCCGGTCCACGCTCGGACAGACGCCCGGCGCATACGTGACGCAGTGGCGCATGGACCTGGCGTCCGTCCGGCTCCGCGACACGGACGAGCCGGTCGAGTCGATCTCCGGCGCGGTCGGCTACGCCTCGCCGCACGCTTTCAGCCGTGCCTTCCGACGCACCCGAGGCATGCCCCCGGGCGAGTACCGCTCCCGGCTTCGCACGTGAGCGCAGGCAGGCGGTCGCCGGCAACACCTGAGCACAAGTGCGGTCCCAGCGGGTGGGTAACGAGGTGGTGAGCGGATGAGTCGGGGGCGTGCTGATCTGGGGGTTCGGCTGAGGGTGATTCAGCTCCTCGCCTTCACCGCCCTCACAGCAACCCTCGTATGCCACCGCCGCATCACCAAATGAAATGGCGTCATACTCGGACTTTCTACGACGCCCGCATGGCCTGGGACAGGGAGACCGGCGTTGCCCCGGCCCGGGGCCGCCAGATGTTTCGCGAGGAAATGGCATCCCCGTGAGACGGAGGCATCGGACACCCGGTGAGACAACTGGACAAGCCGCAGGTCACAGTGACGACCGAGGACACAAAGCGCGAGATCCTACAGCGCGGCTCCGTTCGTTGGCTGCGGTTCCCCGGTACGCGGCACTGTGGTCCAGCCGTTCCGCTGGAAAGCCGTGGGGGGCGAGGCCTGGGCCGGCGCTCCTCTCCGACTCGGCCGCTCCCCCGGCCTCACCGCCCGGCCGGGAGGAAAATTGGAGGAGCGCGGCGCATCCAGCCCGGCATCATGGCCCGGTGACGACAGGGATGCATTGCTACGGGGACGAGGGTGACGTCCGGATTCTTGTACGAAGGCGACGCCGGGGGCCGGGTGACCCGCAGGTCGAACTCCACGGTGCCGGCTCACCCCGATCGCCGCTGCCTCCTCCACCGCATGGCAGCAGGCCCATGGCCGCGTGGCGCCTCGACGCGTACGAGAGCAGCTTCGGGAACACGGCGCCGCACTGCTCGTCCCGCCAGGGGAAGGACACTGCCTCCCCAGCGACTGACCTGCGACGAATTCGAGAACGTCTGGGACACCGTCTCGTCGGCAGAGTGCAGCAGCCCGAATCCGTTGATCTCGCGCCGCGCCGGCCGGTCGGTCGTCCCCATGACCAGGAATGACACCTGACATGGCCTCTTCTTCGGCAGTCCCCACGGAGTTGACCACCGACCGCCTCGTGCTCCGGCCCTGGTGCTTGAGCGAGGTCGCCGCGGTGATCGACAGCACCAGGTCGTCCGAGTGGGCGGACGACTTCCCCGCCGAGGGCGACCGCGTCATCGCGGGTCTCTTCGCCCCCAATCCCGGCTGGCTCGACGAGCCGCACGGTCAACGTCTGATCATCGAGCGCGAGAGCGGTCTGGTGGTGGGCTCGATCGGGCTGTTCTGGCCGCCCAGCGAGGGAACCCTCGAAATCGGCTACGGCATCGTGGCCTCCCGCCGCGGCCGCGGCTACGCACCCGAGGCCGCCCGGGCGTTCGCCGACTTCGCCCTCACCGCCCCCGGCGTTCACACCGTCTTCGCCACCGTGGAACGGTCGAACCCGGCCTCGATCCGCGTACTGGAGAAGGCCGGCTTCCACCGATGGGGCGCCGAGGGCGAGGAAGCTGACACGCTCTCCTTCCGGATGACGAAGGCCCCTCATCGCGATTGATGCGGCCGCATGTCCCGCCCTTCGACCCGCGGATCGTCGTATCGGCGGATCGACGTATCGAGGCTGGTCACTGCCGCCGGACGATCCGCCTCGGCTGCGCGTACCGGGTGTTCTTGAGCAGGCCCGGTGGGGGAGAGTGTGGGCGGCGGCGGGCCGGATCGGGTCCGCCGGTCGGCCGCTGTTGTCGAGGAGGAGCATGTCCACCGTGCCGTCCGAGGGTTCGGGTCCTGAGTCCGTCCGCGCGTCAGGAGGCGGGGCCGTGGCGGCCCGTCCCGGTGACGAGGCGTTCGCCGAGCTGCTGCCGGAGACCCGGCGGGAGTTGGCGTACCGGCTCGCGGTCGGGCAGCGGGAGGGGCGGGCGCCCTCCGTGGTCGGGGCGGTGGTGCGGGACGGCCGCACGGTGTGGAGCGGGGTGCGGGCCGCGGATCCGCCCGCCGCGTACGGCACCGTGCAGTACCGCATCGGCTCGCTGACGAAGACCTTCGTCGCGGTGCTGGTGCTGCGGCTGCGCGACGAGGGTGCGCTGCGGCTGGACGATCCGCTGGCGCGTCATCTCGACGGGACCGAGGCGCCCGACGCGACGGTCGGACAGCTGCTGGCGCACCGTTCCGGGCTCGCCGCCGAGCCGCGCGGCCCATGGTGGGAGCGGACCGCGGGCACGCTGCGTCCGGAGCTCGCGGACCTCTTCGGCGAACGTCCGCAGCGCCTGCCGGCGGGCGACCGCCACCACTACTCCAACCTCGGCTACGCGCTCCTGGGCGCGCTCGTCGAACGGCTCCGGGGCGGTCGTTCCTGGGGCGACGTGCTGCGCGCAGAGGTGCTGGAGCCGTTGGGCATGACGCAGACGACGCTGCTGCCCCGGGAACCGTATGCGCGGGGCTGGGCGGTGCATCCGTGGGTCGATGCGCTGCTGCCGGAACCGGCGCACGACACGGGACTGATGGGCCCGGCAGGTCAGCTGTGGTCCACGGTGGACGATCTCTGCCGGTGGGCGACGTTCCTGCTGCGCGGCGACGAGCGAGTGCTCTCCGCGGCGAGCGTCGCGGAGATGCGGGTGCCCGCGGCGCCGCCGGAGGGCGACGGCTGGGACGCGGGGTACGGCCTGGGCCTGCAACTGGCGCGGACGAGCCCCCGCTCTGCGTCGGACGGGGCGGCACGGGCGCCGGACGGGCGGCTGCTGGCCGGGCACAACGGGTCGATGCCCGGCTTCCTCGCCTCGCTCTGGTGCGACCCGGACCAGGACCTCGCCGCCATCGCGCTGGCCAACTGCACGCACGGACCCTCCATCTCCGGGATCGCCACCGGTCTGCTGGAAACCGTGGCCGACCGGGAGCCGCGCATCCCGGAGCCGTGGCGGCCCCTGACCGGACCGCTGGACGAGGAACTGCTGGCGCTCACCGGCCCCTGGTACTGGGGCGCGAACCCGTTCGTGCTGCGGCTGCGTGAGGCGCGGTGGCTGGAGCTGTCGCCGCTGTCCGGCACCGGCCGTGCGTCGAGGTTTCACGTGAAACCGGACGGCACCTGGACCGGCCTCGACGGCTACTACGCGGGGGAGACGCTGCGCGTGGTGCGCGGCGCCGACGGGTCCGTCAGCCATCTCGACCTGGGCACGTTCGTCCTCACCCGGGGCCCGTACGCCCCGCAGGCACCGGTGCCGGGCGGCGTGGACCCGGAGGGCTGGCGGGTCTGACCCCGTTGGCCGCGGAGGCCCGTACGGAGGGTGGTCGGGCCTCCGCACGGCGTCCCGGGCCCGTACGGCGGGGGTGGTGGGCCCGGACGTACAGTCGAGCGAGACGTCAGGAGCCGCGCCACCGTGCGGCTCGCTACCGCTGGAAGGCCACTGTGACTGCCGTGACTGCGAATGCCGAAGCCCCGGTTCTGCTGGATCTGCCGCCGCTCGACGCGGCCCGCTTCGCGCGGATCGAGGACAAGGTCGCCGCGCTGATGCGGACCCGCTGCGATGTCGTGGCGACACAGGGGGAGGCGCTGCTGCCGCTGGAGGCGTGCATCCGCTCGGCGGTACGGCCCGGCAGCACGGCCCTCAACATCATCACCGGGCCGTACGGCGAGACCTTCGGCGGCTGGCTGCGGTCCTGCGGTGCCGAGGTGGTGACGGTGACCGCACCGTTCACCGGGGCGGTCACGCCGGAGCAGGTCGCAAAGGCGCTGCGGGAGCACCCGGAGATCACTTTCGTCAGCCTGGTGCACGCGGAGGCGGCGACCGGCAACACCAACCCCGTGGCGGAGATCGGCGCCGTGGTGCGGGAGCACGGTGCGCTGCTGATGCTGGATGCGGTGGCGTCGGTGGGCGCCGAGCCGCTGCTCACCGACGAGTGGGGCGTGGACCTCTGCGTGATCGGCGGGCAGAAGGCGCTGGCGGGCCCGGCGGGCGTCTCCGCGGTGTCGGTCAGCGCCCGTGCCTGGGAGCAGATCGAGGCCAACCCGCAGGCGCCCCGGCGCTCGTACCTCTCGCTGCTGGACTGGAAGCACCGCTGGATCGACGGCGGCCGCACCGCACTCCCGCACGCCCCGGCCCAGTTGGAGATGCTCGCCCTGGAGCAGGCCGTCGACCGTGTCGACGCCGAGGGGCTGGACGCGGTCATCGCCCGGCACCGTGCGGCGTCCGCCGCCACCCGGGCGGGCGTCCGGGCGCTGGGCGGGCTCACCCCGTACGTCACGCGGGACGAGGACGCGGCCCCGGCGGCGACCACGCTGCGGACGCCGGACGGGCTGGACGCCCGTGAGGTCGTGGCGTCCGCGCTGGCGGCCGACGGCATGGTCCCGGTCCAGGCCGCGGCGGGGGCGCTCGCCGCGGAGATGATCCGGGTGAACCACTACGGGCAGGCCGCAGACCTTTCCGTGGTGCAGTCCTCGCTGGCGGCGCTGGCCGCCGGGCTGAAGGCCCGCGGCGTGACGGCCGACGGCGCTGCGGCGGCCGATGCTGCCGAGACCGCGTGGCGCGAGGTGCTCGGCCGCTGACGCGATACGGCGGCGCGTCCCTGCGAGGCGCCGCCGTCGATGAACCCCGAGGGGTGGGGGCGTGTTTCACGTGAAACACGACCCCACCCCTTTGTGTTGGAGGGGGAGTTGGCGGTTGGCGGCCATCAAATCCCGTGCAGAAGAGGGAAGTTGATGTCCTCTGGGGGAGGGGTAGGGGAGAGGGGTTTTCCCGGGGCGGCCGGTGGCAGTCGGTGGCGGCCGGTGGTGGCGGTTTGGTGGTCGAGGCGGGGTGAGATGGCGCTGCGGGGCGGGGTGCGAGGGGCGCGCTGGGGACGTCCCGGGGGTGCTGCTGGAGCGGGTCGGAGTCTGTTGGTGTGCCGGTGCGCCGACGTGCCGGTTTGCCGACGTGCTGGTGTGCCGGAGAGCCCGTACGGCGGCCCTCCCTCTGCTCGCCCGGTTTTTCGCCTCCGTGGTTGCCCGCTCTCTCGGCTGTCTGTTCTCCGCTCTCCGCTCTCCGCTCTCCGCCCTCCCCCATCGCCTCGGATTCGTCCGCGTCCGCCCGGTCGTCTCGTCCTGTGCGGCAGCCCCGCACCGGCCCGGGCCTTCTCGTCTCCCCTGCTTCTCGTTTCGCTGCGCCACGGCCGTCCGTGAGCCCGTCTCGGCCAGGTTTTACGGCCGTAAATAAAACGGGCTGATCAACCCGTTTAAAATAGCGACGAAATCCGCGGTGTGCGGGTGCTGTGGGCTGGAGGGATGCGGATGTCCGGCAAGGGCCCGGGGGCCGCGCGGTCGGATGCGCGGCGCAATCGTGCGCTGGTGCTGCAGGCGGCCCGATCGGCCTTCGCTGAGGGCGGGTTGGCGGTCACGCTCGATGAGATCGCGCGGCGGGCAGGGGTGGGCGCGGGCACCGTTCACCGCCATTTCCCGTCGAAGGAGAAGCTGTTCGCAGCGGCGGTGACGGACCGCCTCCGGCTCTTCGCCGACACCGCGCGGGACCTGTCGGATGTCACGGAACCTGGTGCGGTGTTCTTCCGCTTCTTCGCCTCCGTGGTCCGGCTGGCCACGGAGAACCGGGCGCTGGGTGAGGCGTTGGAAGCGGCGGAGGCGGCCGGGCCCGGTGGGGCGGCGGAGGCCGGGCGGGAGTTCGTCGCGGCATTCGACGTCCTGCTGCGACGGGCCCAGGAGGCCGGTGCGGTACGGGCGGACGTCGTGATCGGTGATGTGCGGACGCTGCTGGTGGGGTGCCTGGTGATGGAGCGGCGACGGGGCGCGGAGGGGGATGCGGCCGGCGTTCCGGGGCGGATGACGGAACTGGCGTGTGACGCTCTGAGGGCGAGCCGTACCGTAACGAAACTTCCGGTCGGCTCTTCACGGCGTGACGCCACGGAGTGCGGCGTCTGCGGCGCGCCGGTCGCGGTGGCGCGTACCGGGCGACCGGCGCGGTACTGCGGCGGGGCATGTCGGCAGAAGGCGCACCGCGCGCGGCGGGCACGGGAGCGGACCGGCGACGGGGCGCCGACCCGGTCCCGGGGCGAGCGGGGTGGCCCGCGCGGTCAGAGCTGACGCTTGAAGCCCAGGTGGGAGGCCTCGAAGCCGAGCCGTTCGTAGAAGCGGTGGGCGTCGACGCGGGTGGCGTCCGAGGTGAGCTGGACGAGGTGGCAGCCGAGGTCGCGGGAGCGGTCGACGGCCCACTCGACGAGTTGGGTGCCCAGACCGCTGCCCCGCTCGTCGGCGTGGACGCGGACGCCTTCGATGATCGAGCGGGTGGCGCCGCGCCGGGAGAGCCCGGGGACGACGGTGAGCTGCAGGGTGCCGACGGTGCGGCCGGCGCGGACCGCGACCATCAGGTGCTGATGCGGATCCGAGGCGAGCGTCTCGTACGCGGCGCGGTACGGGGTCAGGTCGTCCGGGGATTCGCGGGTGGCGCCCAGCGGGTCGTCGGCGAGCATCGCGACGATGTCCGGGAGATCGGATTCGGCTGCGCGGCGGATCTCGATATCGCTCATGCGCGCGACCCTACGGGGTGCACGGGGCCGGTGGTGCGGCCCGGGGAGCGGAAACCGCGGGCCTGGGGCGGAGTTGTCCGTCCCCCGGGGGCATCGCGATGGCCCTGTTCGGCCGCTCGTGCGCGTCTGTGACCGGCCGGTGGTTGGGGCTGTCCGCGCACAGGGGTGGCGTGCGGCGTGTGGGGTCCGTCCGGCTCGACCGCCGGACGCGCCGCCGAGAACGGCGGATTCGGCACCGGAATCGGCTCTGATCCGGGCACCGGCCTCCGGCCGTTCTCGGGGGTCGCTCTCAGCCGATCCCCGATGCGGTCCCTGAACCCGTCTCGGGGACAGTCCCTGCTGCGCCCCGGAATTCTCCCGGAGATCGCCGCCCCGGAGGGGGCGGCCCGTAGGAGGGCCGGATGCGCGTACCGGCGAGTAGGGGGCGGGATGGGGGAGAAGTAGGGGTTGGGGAGCCGTCGCGGGGTGGTGCGAAGCGCCTAGGCTCCGCGGCATGGGCAAGCTACATCTGTTCGACATGGACGGGACGTTGCTCCATGGTTCGGCCGCCGCCGTGGAGATCTCCCGGCTGCTCGGGCTCGACCGGGAGATCGCCGAGTTGGAGCGCGGGTTCGCGGCCGGGGAGCTGCTGCCGCCGGAGTTCGCGCAGCGGGCGTGCGACCTGTGGGCGGAGGAACTGACGGAGCCGCTGGTGGCGGCCGCGTTCGAGGGGGCGCCGTGGCTGGCCGGCATCCAGGAGGTCTGGGCGGACATCCGGGCGCGCGGTGAGCGGTGTGCCGTGATCTCCCTTTCACCCGGCTTCTTCGTGGAGCGGCTGCTGGGGTGGGGCGTCGATGTGGCGCGCGGCTCGCGCTGGCCCGCGGTGCCGATCCGGGAGCGGGTGGATCCGGCGGGCATCCTCTCGGCGGCCTCGAAGGTCGAGATAGCCGATGAGCTGTGCGTGCGGTACGGGCTGACCCGCGCGGACTGTGTGGCGTACGGCGACTCGATGTCGGACAGCGCGCTGTTCGCCGCGGTGCCGACGTCGGTTGCGGTCAATGCCGATCACCATGTGAGCGACTTGGCGACATACGCGTACAGCGGACGTGATCTTCGGGAAGCATATGAACTCGTCGCCACCTCTTGGTAATTCGCGATTTCCCGGTGGATTCGCCCGTTGCACAAGATGAATTTTTCCCTCCGGAGGGAACCGCTGATATCGGCTGCGGCGTGTGGAGGGTGCGCGGGTGTCGTGCAGAGGCCTGGTGCGGAAGGGGACTTGTGGTTTCAACTACTGCCGGTATGGTCGGGGCGGTTCGGCGGCGGGGCTGCGCGAGCACCCGTGTGACGGGCGCAGAAGCGGCGCGGTCCGGCGGTGAGGCGACCCACGGTTTCCGGACTTCTGGGCATCTGTCCGTTCTGATGGACGGAAAGATCGAGGCGTATGGAGGGCGCCTGCTGGCGTTATAGCGGAGGTGTGAAATTTGTCCGCCTTGGCGGGCATTGCCGGAATGACGTGGGGCGTTGAAGAATTCCGGGGCAGGCTGGGGGAATTCAGGCACGTTCCGACCGACGGAAAGTGCGACGACAAGCGAAAGACGTTCGAGGCGAGGCAAACCATGGACGCTCCGACCACCGCGACAGCCGATAACGGCTCTTCCGGAGGCAGCAGTGGCGATTGGGGTTGGTTCACTCCGGCGAAACCGTCGCAGGAGTCCTCCGACGAACACCAGGAGCGACCGGACGGCGCGCACGACGCCCGGGAGAACGGCGGGACCGGCCCGGCGGACCGTGGTGGTATCCCCGACGACGGCCCCCATGGCCACGACCGCGGACAGGAGCCGGACGACGGGGGCCACGTATCCGCCGCCGGGCACGGTCATGTCGCCGCACTCGACTGGTTCGCCGAGCGTCACGACACCGCGTTCGACGGGCCCGGGCCGCGTGTGCCCGAGCAAACGCCCGCGACCCGCCAGGAGCGCATACCCGAGCGCCGGCCGGCTCCGGTCCGCCCGGTAGGCACCGCCGCCGCCCGCGGCGCCACCTCCGGTCCCGACGCGGCCACCGCACCGCCCGTACCCGAGCCGTTCGCGCCGCCCGCACCCGCGCCGTTCTCCGCCTTCGGGAACCGCCCGGCCGCACCCTCGGCTCCGGCTGCCCCCTCGGCTCCGGACGTTCCCTCAGCCCCGGCTGCCTTCCCGGACCCGATGGCTCCGGCGGCTCCGATGGCTCCGGCGAGCCCCGCCCCGGCCGCACCCCCGCCCGCCGCGACCAGACCGGCGGCCCCGCCGCCACCTCCGCACGCCGTCAGCGCACCGGCACCGGCCCAGGCCGCACCGGCCCCGGGTACATCGACACCGGGCACATCGGCCCCGGCCGCACCGGCACCCGCCGCACCGGCCCAGGCCACCCACGAATCCCCCACCCCGGCGGCCGAGCGGGCCGCCGCGCCCACCCCGACGGAGCCCGCGCCCGCGCCCTCCGCAGTGCCGCAGGGGTCTCCGGCCGCCCTGGAGTCCCTCGTCTCCGCCGTCTCCCCGGACGCCCCGGAGTCCGCCGACGCGGCGCTGATCCGGCGCACGCTGACCGAGATCGAGCCGGTCTCCGACAAGGTGACCTCGTACTTCTACGCGATGCTCTTCGTCCGGCACCCCGATCTGCGGGCGCTGTTCCCCGCCGCGATGGACACCCAGCGCGACCGGCTCTTCAAGGCGCTGCTCACCGCCGCCCGGCACATCGACGACAGCGACCGCCTCACCGCGTACCTCTCGCACCTCGGCCGCGGCCACCGCAAGTACGGCACGCTGCCCGACCACTACCCGGCCGTCGGCGAGAGCCTGCTGGGCGCGCTGGCCCGGTACGCGACGCTGAGCTGGGGCCCGGAGGCCGAGGCCGCGTGGGTGCGCGCGTACACCGCGATCTCCCAGATCATGATCGACGCGGCGGCGGAGGACGAAGCGGTCGCGCCCGCCTGGTGGCAGGCCGAGGTGGTCTCCCACGAGCTGCGCACCCCGGACATCGCCGTGGTCACCGTCCGCCCCGACCAGCCCTACCCGTTCCGCGCCGGGCAGTACACCAGCCTGGAAACGCCCTGGTGGCCGCGGGTGTGGCGGCACTACTCCTTCGCCACGGCGCCCCGTTCGGACGGGCTGCTGTCCTTCCACGTCAAGGCGGTCCCGGCCGGCTGGGTCTCCAACGCGCTGGTGCACCGCGCCCAGCCCGGCGACGTCCTGCGCCTCGGCGGGCCCGTGGGTTCCATGACCGTCGACCACACCACCCGCAACGGCCTGCTGTGCGTGGGCGGCGGCACCGGCATCGCCCCCATCAAGGCGCTCATCGAGGACGTCGCCACCCACGGCGTCCAGCGCCGCGTCGAGGTCTTCTACGGCGCCCGCAGCGACCACGACCTCTACGACATGGACACCATGCTGCGGCTGGAGTCCTCCTACCCGTGGCTCCAGGTGCGCCCGGTGGTCTCCACCGGCCCGGCGGCCGGCCGCGCCAACGGCGTCATCGGTGAACTGCCGGACGCGGTACGGCAGTACGGTCCCTGGCGGGAGTTCGACGCGTATCTGTCCGGCCCGCCCGGATTGATCCGCAGCGGGGTGGCGGCGCTGGTGGGGGCCGGGATCCCGACCGACCGGATCCGGCACGACTCCGTCGACGAGCTGGTCCCGGCGGGGGAGTGAGGTCTTGGCAGTACAGGGTGAACCCGGTGGTTCACGGGAGGGACACGGCATGTACGACGCGCGTCCGGGCAGCGACGGGGAGCACCTCGTCCAGCAGCGGCTGGGAACGACGGAGCGGGCCGACCGCTTCTACAGAGACCAGGTCCTCGACCACCTCAACGGCGCCATGCAGGAGTTCGTGGCCCGGCAGGAGATGTTCTTCCTGGCCACCGCGGACCGGCACGGCGAATGCGATTCCACGTTCCGCGCCGGACCGCCCGGCTTCGTCCAGGTGCTCGGCAGCCGGCACCTCGCCTACCCCGAATACCGCGGCAACGGCGTCATGGCCTCGGTCGGCAACCTCTCGGAGAACCCCCGCCTGGGCCTCTTGATGGTCGACTTCCTCCGGGACCGCATCGGGCTGCACATCAACGGCCGCGCCCGGGTGATCCTCGACGAGGAGATGCGGCAGCAGTACCCCTGGCTGCCCGTCGACCCCGTCCCCGGGCGGCGCGCCCAGCTGTGGGTGGCCGTCGAGGTGGAGGAGGCGTACATCCACTGCGCCAAGCACATACCCCACCTCCAGAAGGTGCCCCGGCAAGAGCGCGGCGCGCGTGCCTGGGGCACCGACGACCAGCGGCGTAAGGGCGGTGACTTCTTCGGCGCGGCGGCCGAGGCACCGGTCCGCCCGCCGTTCCGCCGCCCCGGACACGACCACGAGCATCTGCGCGGCGGGCGCCACGAGGACACCCCGGGGCCCCGGCTGCGCGGTGAGCCCGACGGCCTCGTCGAGGCGCTCAACCAGGGCTTCCAGGGCGAGGTCGAACGGGTCCTGGCCCGCGCCCGCCAGCGGCGTCCCGTCGAGGACCAGGAGTTCCGCGGCTGGTTCGGCTGACATCTCCGGCCCGGGAGCGTGAGGGGCGCGCGGCGCCGGACGCACGCCTCTCGGGGGCGCCGTACCGCTCGTGCGCCCCGGGGCTCGATCGCCGGCGTCACACTCGGCGCCGGCGGCCCCGCTCCTCGATCACCCCAGGTCAGGAGCGTGCATCGCGCGTACGCCCTCGATGTTGCCGTCCAGGTAGTGCCGCAGGGAGAGCGGGACGACCTCGACGGAGGCGATCCCGACGCGGGTGAACGGCACCCGCACGATCTCGTACTCCCCGCACGGCTCCTCGACCTCCGGGCCGTGCCGCCGGAAGAGGTCCATGGTGTCCAGCCGGCAGACGAAGAAGTGCTGCACCTTCACGCCGTCCACACCGCTGTCGCCGATGTGCTCGACAGTGTCCACGAACACCGGGACGACGTCCTTGACCTTGGCGCCCAACTCCTCGTCCAACTCCCGGTGAAGCGCGTCGGTCACCGTGGCGTCCGTGGGCTCGACGCCACCGCCGGGGGTGATCCAGTAAGGGGCGCGGCCCGGCTTGGTGCGCTTGATCAGGATGAGGTCCGCGCCGTCGAGCAGAATCGCCCGGGCGGTCCGTTTGACGACTGGCCGTACGGTCATAGAGGACAGATGCCGCAGTCACCGGCCACCGAAACCCCACCGGAGCCGCCGGTTCCGCGCCCCGTACGGGACGACCCGCGGCCCGCCGCCGCCACAGGGGTCCGGCCACCGGGCGACGAGGGCCCCGCACCACCCGGTGACGGCGGTACGGGGCCCGTACGTCAGGCGTCGCGCAGCGCCGTGTCCAGCGCCCGATGGACGTCGGCGATCAGATCGTCCGGGTCCTCGACCCCCACCGAGAAACGGATGAAGCCCTCCGGCACCGCGTCGCCGCCCCAGCGGGCCCGGCGCTCGGCGGTCGAGCGCACGCTCCCGAAGCTCGTCGCGTCGTCCACCAGCGTCAGCGCGGCGAGGAACCGCTCGGCGTGCGCCCGGTCCGGCAGCGTGAACGACACCACGGAGCCGAACCGCCCCGGCCGCATCTGCGCCGTGGCCAAACCGTGCGACGGATCGGACGGCAGACCGGGATGGCGCACCCCGGTGACCTCCGCCCGCCCGCCCAGCGACTCCGCGAGCGCCAGCGCACCCGCCGACTGCTGCCGCACCCGGAGCGCGAGCGTCGCCAGCGAACGGTGCGCCAGCCAGCTCTCCATCGGCCCCGGAATCGCGCCGACCGTCTTCCGCCACAGCCGTACCGAGTCCGCGAGCCCCGTCTCGCGGGTGGTCACGTAGCCGAGCAGCACATCGCCGTGCCCGGTGAGCGCCTTGGTGCCGCTGGCCACCGAGAAGTCGGCGCCCAGCTCCAGCGGACGCTGTCCCAGCGGGGTGGCGAGGGTGTTGTCGACGGCCACCAGGGCGCCCCGCTCGTGCGCGGCGTCCGCCAGCCGCCGGATGTCACACACGTCCAGACCCGGGTTGGACGGCGTCTCCAGCCACAGCAGCCGGGCGCCCTCCAGGACGTCGAGCTGCGCATCGTGCGCCGTCGGCGCGGTGCGGACCTCGATGCCGTAGCTCTCCAGCCGGGACCGGACCGCGGGCAGCAGCTGGTAGCCGTCCGACGGCAGCACCACCGCGTCCCCGGACCGCAGCTGCGAGAAGAGGACCGCGCTGATCGCGGCCATCCCGGAGGCGAACGTCACGGTCTGCGCGGGGGCGTGCGGCGATTCGAGTGCGCCGATGGCCTCCTCCAGCCGCGTCCACGTCGGATTGCCGTCACGGCCGTAGGTGTACGGGCCTTCGACGTCGCCGGGCAGATGGAAATGGGCCGCGAACACCGGCCCGGGCAGGGACGGTTCGTGGGCGACGGGCTCGGGGAGCCCGGCGCGGACGGCGCGGGTGCCGTCACCGGTCATGAGCGCTCCTGGGGTGGGAAGGGGTGCCGTCCCCGGGGAGCGGCGCCGTCGGCGCTCCCCGGGGTCAGGGCATCGGTGACCGCCGCCAGCAGACCCGCGCACGCCGCCTCGACCATCTCCAGGCAGGCCGCGAACTCCGCCGGGCCGCCGTAGTACGGATCGGGCACGTCGAGCGCCCCCGGGGCGGGCCCGGCGGGGTCGTAGGAACGCAGCAGCCGGACCTTGGCGGCGTCCTCGGGGCCGGGTGCCATCCGGCGCAGCTCCCGGAGGTGGCCGCCGTCCAGCGCGATCACCAGGTCACGGTCGGCGAACCACGAGGCGTCGAAGCGGCGGGCTCGGTGGTCTGCCGGGTAGCCGGCCGCGGTGAGCACGGCGACGGTGCGCGGATCGGCGCCCTCGCCCTCGTGCCAGCCGTCGACACCGGCGCTGTCCGCCACGATGCGGTCCCCGAGCCCGGCCGCGGCCACCTCGGCGCGGAAGACGGACTCGGCCATCGGCGAACGGCAGATGTTCCCGGTGCAGACGAAGCAGACGCGGAACGGGCGGCGGGGCGCAGGGGACACGGCGCGGGTCAGTCCTCGTCGGGCAGCATGACGTGCATGGCCCAGGAGACGATCGACACGATCACGCCGCCGAGCACCGCGGTCCAGAAACCGTCGACGTGGAACGCGAGGTCGAGCGTCCCGGCCAGCCAGGACGTCAGCATCAGCATCAGCGCGTTGACGACCAGCGTGATCAGGCCGAGCGTCAGGATGAACAGCGGGAACGACAGCAGCTTCACGACCGGCTTGACGACGAAGTTCACCACTCCGAAGATCAGCGCGACCAGTATCAGGGTCAGCGCCTGATGGCCGGTGCTGTCGCCGGTCAGCGAGATGTCCGGCTTCAGCAGGAAGACGGCCACGGCAAGCGCCGCGGCGTTGGCGATCGTCTTGACCAAGAAGTTCTTCATGGTGAGATCGTCCCAGACGAGTCCTGGATGACTGAGGGGTAGGACGTGAAGGCTTTCCGACTTGACGAGCTGGAGGCGGAACGAGCCGCCCACAACGGCGCGTATCTGCAGTTCCTCAAGGAACGCAACATGTCCGTCGGGCTGTACGCGCTGGACGCCGGCGACGCCGACCCCCAGCAGCCGCACCACCAGGACGAGGTGTACCTGGTGGTCAGCGGCCGCGCCGCGATCACCGTCGGCACCGAAACCCAGTCGGTCGCCCGCGGCAGCGTGGTCTACGTACCCGCCGGGGTGCCCCACAAGTTCCACCACATCAGCGAGGACCTGAGGGTCATGGTGGTGTTCTCTCCCCCGGAAAGCTGAGGGTTGCCACCCGGAACCCGTAAGGGTCGGTTCAGGGAAGCCCCAGGGATACGAACCCCCCACACCACCCCCCATCGCCCCTAGCATCGTGAGTGAAGGGGGACGCGGAGCCCGAACCCACACGGAGCGGCACCACGCACTCCGCACCGGGCAAGGGCGAAGCGGACCATCTCCGGTCAACGGCAGTTCCGGATACGGCAGTAGCAGTACACACAGCAGCGGTTGACGACGGCAAGGAACCGGCGCGGTACACGGCAGGCCGCGCCGGGCCCGCCGCGGACACAGAAAGCAGGGCAGAGCAGTGGCAGGTAAGGGAATATTCGCGGGGCTTCCGTGGTGGGTGACCTGGGTCGTGGTCCCCGTGGTTCTGCTCGTCGTCTTCGGCGGGCTGATCGCCAGCGCGGTCGGATTCCTGATCGGCCTCCTGTTCAAGGTCCTCATCGCGGTGGCCCTCATCGCGGGCGTCATCTATCTGGTGCGCAGGTTCAGCGGTTCCGCCACGTCCTCGTCCAAGAGCGACTGGTAACCGCACCGCGACGGCAACCGACACCGCCGTCCCCGCTCGCCACCGACGCCCCGCTCCGTCCCCCTGGAGCGGGGCGCGGGTGTGTCGGGGCGGGGGGCTTGGGATGGGGCCTAGCTGTGGTGGTTGCGGGGTGGGGGGCGAGGTGGGGGTGTGCAGGGGGCTTTAGCTCTGGGGGATGAGGGGTGGGGTGGGAGGGGGGAGGGGGAGGGCCCCGCAGAGCACGGCGGAACAAGACCTGACCGCAACCCCCACCCCCAACGCCCCCACCTCGAACACCAGCCCCCCACCCCAGCCCCCGAACACCTGCCCCGAACGCCAGGCAGCACCCCATCTCCCCCTCCTCGGCCACCTCGCCCGCCCTCCCCGTATGACAGATCCGGCCAGATCTGAGCGATCGTTCCGCCGCCGTGGCGGGGGTACGAAATCCGCAGGTCAAAGCCTTACGGGCGGCAAGGTGAAGGCTCAAGCACCGTGTGGTCGGCGGTCGGTGTGCCGGTGCGCGGCCCGTCGTCCGCGGGCCCGGCGCCGGACGGTGGCCACCGTCAAGGCGTGCGCCAGGTGAGTTAACTCCCAGACCATTCGGGTTACCACTCGGTTGCACCGCGTTAGAGTGCCGTCGCAGGCGTCTTCCGGATGATGACGTTCCGGAAAATAGCGACCGAGGCGAGCACGCGGCCCGGACGCCGAGAACGGGGCCCTGGGAGACGCGCGCGGAGCGGGAACGATCCCGCTACCGGGGCTCCCGTGCCCCACGGGCGATCGGACTGGGGGTTGACGTTGACGGCCGAGAGTGGCGAATCCATTTCTCACCCCACGCTGATCGGGTCCGTGCAGCGCGCCCTGCGGCTCCTCGAAGCGGTCGGTGCGCACCCGGAGGGCGCCCCGGCCAAGCAGCTCGCCCGCGAGGCCGGTTTACCGTTGCCGACCACCTACCACCTGCTCCGCACCCTGAGCCACGAGGGCTATCTTTGCCGTCGCAACGGCGTCTTCGTCTTCGGTGCGGCGGCCGATTCCCTCGGCCGGGCCGGTGAGCAGCGGCACCGGCGGCAGGAGTTGTCCGGGGCGCTGTCGGTGCTCGGGAAGCGGCTGAACGCCGCGGTGTACTTCGCCGTCTACCGCGAGGGAGAGGTCGAGGTGGTCGCGGCCGGCGGCACACCGGAGCGGCCGCCGGTGGAGCAGTGGGTCGATTTCCGCTCCACCGCTCATGCCCATGCGATCGGGCAGTGTCTTCTGGCCCAGCTCGACGCGGCCACGCGCAAGGAGCATCTGTCCCGCTATCCGGTGCAGTCCATAACCCCCTTTTCCGTGCGATCCAAGGACGATCTGCTGCATCGTTTGGATACGGTGCGTCGCGGCCAGGTCGCCTATGAAGAACAGGAATATGCCCTCGGCACGGTTTGCTCCGCGATTCCCGTGCAGGTCGGATCCGTCGCCGCGGCGCTGGCTGTTTCTCTTCCCGTCGAGGAACTGCACCGATTGCGTTCCGTCACGGCGCGGCTACGGAAAATGGCGGAGGCGACGCTAACGACACTCGCCTTCTCTATCAGTATCTGAAAACTCACTCCTTGTGATCTGCTGGCACGTGACAGACGATGGCGTCAATAGGGCCACGGGGGACTAATCCCGGCCATCCCGATCTAGTGCGGGGCAGTGGTTGATGACCGACACAGTTCAGGCAGAAGTGATCATGAGCTTCCTCGTTTCGGAGGAACTCGCCTTCCGGATCCCGGTGCAGCTGGACTTCGACAGCGCCGATCCGTACGCCGTCCGCCTCACCTTCGACCTACCCGGCGATACGCCGGTCACGTGGGCCTTCAGCCGTGAGCTGATGCTCGACGGGTTGAGCAGACCATCCGGTGAGGGCGATGTGCGCATCGAACCGGCCGGAGGCGGACATCTCAGCGATGTCTTCATCAGCCTCCAAGTGGGCCCCGAGCGCGCGCTCTTCCGCGTCAGCGCCCCACCCCTGGTGGCCTTCCTCGACCGTACGGACCGCCTGGTGCCGCTCGGCGCGGAAGAGGTGTGCGACACCCTGGACGCGGAGTTGGACCGCATTCTGTCCGAGGCGTCGAAGGCGGGCTGAACCCGCTCTTGCGCGCGGGGAGAGCCACCGCCCGCGCCCGGCCCGGACCGCTCTGTCCCCCTGCGGTCCGGGCCGAGCGCCGGTTCCGGCCCGGTCGCCCCGGCAGCTCCCGCCGATCCCCCCTCCCGCCTCCGATGCCCTCACACCTTGCGGCGCCGCCCGCGTCCACCGCGCCGCGCGGCCGCCCGGCCCCCGGCCGGTGGCGTACCCGTGCTCCGGTCGGCTGCCCGGTTCGCCTCCCCCGCGGACCGTCCGCGGTCGGCCGAGACGACCAGCGCGGCCAGCAGCGTCGTCAGCGGCACCGATGCGACCAGCCCGATGCTGCCGACCAGCGTTCGTACAATCTCCTCGGCCACCACCTCGCTCCCCGCGACCGCGCCCACCCCGCTCTGCGCGATCGAGAAGAGCAGCATCAGCGGCAGCGCCGCGCCCGCGTAGGCGAGGACGAGGGTGTTCACGACCGAGGCGATGTGGTCCCGGCCGATCCGCATCGCCGCGCGGTACAGCGTGTGCCAGGACGCCGTCGGATCGGCCTCCTTCAGCTCCCACACGGCCGCGGTCTGGGTGACCGTCACATCGTCGAGCACGCCCAGCGAGCCGATGATGATGCCCGCCAGCAGCAGGCCCCGGATCTCGATGTGCGGGAAGAGGCCGTGCACCAGCCCCGTGAAGTCGTCGGTGTTGCCGGTCAGTAGCGCCCAGCCGATGAAGACCGAGCCGAGCAGCCCGATGAGCAGCAGCGAGGCGAGGGTGCCGAGGACCGCGACCGAGGTCCTGGCCGTCAGTCCGTGGCACATGTACAGCGCGATCAGCATGATGGCGCTGCCGCCGATCACCGCGACGACCAGCGGGTTCGAGCCCTGGAGGATCGCCGGGAGGATGAACAGCGTCAGCACCCCGAAGCTCGCCACCAGCGCGACCAGGGCCAGCACGCCGCGCAGCCGCCCCACCACGACGACGGCGCCCGCGAAGAGCGCGGCCAGCACCCACATCGGTACCGTCCGGTCGACATCGTTGATCGAGTACTGCAACTCCTTGGGCGCCTTGGGGGAGTACGCGACCTGGACCTCCTGGCCGGTGGAGTAGTGGCGCAGCGCGTCCGGGGTGACCACCGTGTCGAAGGTCCGCCCGGCGTTCTCGCCCGTCGTGACCTTCACCGTCGCCACCTCGCAGGGCCCCTTGGGCTTCGCCGGGGGCCCGTTCTGCTGCTCTCCGGGGACCGGCTGTTCCTGGGCGTGGACCGAGGCGCAGTCGACCTCGGCGACCTTAGTCACCCGCGCCGACTCCTGGGGCTGGTCGAAGCCGACGCCGGACGGCTTGTGGCCGGGCGCGCCGCCCGGCCACAGCACCACGAGGCCGACCGCGACGGCGACCGCGAACGGGATCAGCACCGCGGCGATGACCTTCCGCAGATGCCGGGAGACGGGCGCCGCCGGGCCGTGCCCGTGCCCGTGCGAGTGGCCGTGTCCGTGCCCGTGGCCGTGGGCACGGGGGGAGTCGGAGGCGGGTGAGGACGTGTCGATGCCGGTCACCGCCCGATCATCGCAAGAAGTCCGGGCCCCCTGGCCACCTCGCCGTACCGGCCGCTACCGTGGTGCCACCTTTGCAATCGCGGGAGCTCGGAGCACCGGGCTGAGAGGGCGCTGACCTCCGTCGCGACGACGTTTCACGTGAAACGTCGTGGACGGAAGCCGCTGCGTCGACCGCCGAACCTGTTACCGGGTAATGCCGGCGTAGGGAGTTGGGTCTTCATGACTCTGCAGGATGCACGCACGCCCGAAAACGGCGAGTCCGGCGCGGACGGCTCCGTCAAGGAGTTCGGCTGGCACAAGGGCTACGTCTCCGGATCGCGCCCGGACCTGCGGGTGCCGGTCCGGCGAGTGCACCTCACCAACGGCAAGGACGTGACGCTGTACGACACGTCAGGTCCGTACACCGATCCCCAGATCGACACCGATGTCCGCCGCGGTCTGGCGCCGCTGCGGGAGAAGTGGATCATCGCGCGGGGCGACACCGAGGAGTACGCGGGCCGCCCGCCGCGCCCCGAGGACGACGGTCTCAAGCACACCTCACCCCGTGGTGGCCTGCGCAATCTTGACGCGGTCTTCCCGGGGCGGCCCCGCCAGCCCCGGCGTGGGCGGGGCGGCGCGGCGGTCAGTCAGCTCGCCTATGCGCGGCGCGGCGAGATCACCGCGGAGATGGAGTACGTCGCGGTCCGCGAGGGTGTGACGCCCGAGTTCGTCCGCGACGAGATCGCGGCGGGCCGCGCGGTGCTGCCGGCGAACGTCAACCACCCGGAGATCGAGCCGATGATCATCGGCAAGAACTTCCTGGTGAAGGTCAACGCCAACATCGGCAATTCCGCGGTCACCTCGTCCATCGAGGAGGAGGTGGAGAAGATGACCTGGGCGACCCGCTGGGGCGCCGACACGGTCATGGACCTCTCCACCGGCCGCAACATCCACACCACCCGCGAGTGGGTGCTGCGCAACTCCCCCGTGCCGATCGGCACCGTCCCGCTCTACCAGGCGCTGGAGAAGGTCGACGGCAAGGCCGAGGAGCTGACCTGGGAGATCTACAAGGACACCGTCATCGAGCAGGCGGAACAGGGCGTCGACTACATGACGGTCCACGCCGGCGTGCTGCTGCGGTACGTGCCGCTGACCGCCCGCCGCAAGACCGGCATCGTCTCCCGCGGCGGCTCGATCATGGCCGCCTGGTGCCTGGCGCACCATCAGGAGTCGTTCCTCTACACGCACTTCGAAGAGTTGTGCGACATCCTCGCGTCGTACGACGTGACGTTCTCGCTCGGGGACGGGCTGCGTCCGGGGTCGATCGCGGACGCCAACGACGAGGCGCAGTTCGCGGAGTTGCGGACGCTCGGCGAGCTGAACAAGGTCGCCAAGGCGCACGGGGTGCAGACGATGATCGAGGGCCCGGGCCATGTCCCGATGCACAAGATCAAGGAGAACGTCGACCTCCAGCAGGAGATCTGCGAGGAGGCGCCGTTCTACACGCTCGGCCCGCTGACCACGGACATCGCGCCCGCCTACGACCACATCACGTCCGGTATCGGCGCCGCGATGATCGCCTGGTGGGGTACGGCGATGCTCTGCTACGTCACGCCCAAGGAGCATCTGGGCCTGCCGGACCGCGACGATGTGAAGACCGGCGTCATCACGTACAAGATCGCGGCTCATGCGGCGGACCTCGCCAAGGGGCATCCCGGCGCGCAGGACTGGGACGACGCGCTGTCGGACGCCCGCTTCGAGTTCCGCTGGGAGGACCAGTTCAATCTGGCCCTCGACCCCGACACCGCGCGGGAGTTCCACGATGCGACGCTGCCCGCGGAGCCGGCGAAGACGGCGCACTTCTGCTCCATGTGCGGGCCGAAGTTCTGCTCGATGAAGATCAGCCGGAGCATCACCGAGCAGTTCGGCGGTGAGGACGGCGCCAGCCCCGAGGAGATCGAGGCGGGGATGCTGGAGAAGTCCAAGGAGTTCGCGGCCGCGGGCAACCGCGTCTATCTCCCGCTGGCCGACTGACGGTCCGCCCTGCCGCGCCGGGGCTCCCGCTCCACGGAGCCCCGGCGCGCGCTCGGCCGACCGGCGAACGTCCCAGGTCAGCCGAGTACGACGGCGTCCTGCCCGGCCGGGCGCCGCAGCATCGGCGGGTTGAGCCGGGCGAAGCCCTCCTGACGTTCGTACGGGAAGTAGGGGTACGGGGCGGGCCGGGCGCTCGCGGCGTCGAGCCGGGCGATCTGCTCGGGGGCCAGGCTCCAGCCGACCGCGCCGAGGTTCTGCCGCAGCTGTGCCTCGTTGCGGGCGCCGATGATCACCGAGGAGACCGTCGGGCGCTGCAGCAGCCAGTTGAGCGCGATCTGCGGTACGGACCTCCCGGTTTCCCGTGCGATCTCGTCGAGGGCGTCGACCACCCGGTACAGGAGTTCCTCCGCCACGGGCGGGCCCTGGTCCGCGGTCCGGTGCAGACGGCTGCCGTCCGGGAGCGGTGCGCCCCGGCGGATCTTCCCGGTCAGCCGTCCCCAGCCGAGGGGGCTCCAGACCAGGGCGCCGACGCCCTGGTCCCGGCCGAGGGGCATCAGTTCCCACTCGTAGTCGCGGCCGATGAGCGAGTAGTAGACCTGGTGGGCGATGTGGCGCGGGTGGCCGTGCCGGTCCGCGGTGGCCAGCGAGTTCATCAGCTGCCAGCCGGAGAAGTTGGAGACGCCGGTGTAGCGGATCTTTCCGCTCCGTACGAGGGTGTCGAGGGTGGCGAGGACCTCCTCGATGGGTGTTCCGGCGTCGAATCCGTGCAGCTGGAAGAGGTCGATGTGGTCGGTGCCGAGGCGGCGCAGCGCGTCGTCGACGGCCTTGAGCAGGCGGGAGCGGGAGGTTCCCCAGTCGGTCGGGCCGTCGCCCATGGGCAGGCCGGCTTTGGTGGAGATCAGGACCTGGTCGCGGCGGCCCTTGACGGCGGCGCCGAGGACTTCCTCCGAGGCGCCCGCGGAGTAGACGTCGGCGGTGTCGAACAGGGTGACGCCCGCGTCGAGGCAGATGTCCACCAGGCGGCGTGCCTCGGCCGCGTCGGTGGTGCCCCAGGCGCCGAAGAGCGGGCCGCGTCCGCCGAACGTGCCCGCGCCGAAGCTCAGTTGCGGAACCCGCAGTCCCGACGCGCCCAGCTGCCTGTATTCCATGCCGCTTCCCCTCTCCGGGCCGCCCCGTCCGCGGGGACGGGCAGGGCGGGAGACATGGGACGGCCCCACCGAACGCCCTCTAAGGGGATTTCCGTCCCGTTAACATGGTGCTCAACGTAGCAGAGTCCATCCACTTAATGGAACAGGAGTCCCGTTATGGCGACCGAAAGTACGGACCCCGGGAGCGTGCGCCCGGGCGGCCGCACCGCGCGCGTACGCGCCGCGGTCCTGCGGGCCGCCGGAGACGCCCTCGCGGAAGGCGGCCTCGCCCGGCTGGACCTGGCCGATGTGGCCCGCCGCGCGGAGGTGGGACGGACGACGGTCTACCGCCGATGGGGTTCGCCGACCCAACTGATCGCCGACCTGCTCGCGGACATGGCCGAACAGTCCCTGCCGCGGACGGAGACGGGCACGCTCCTCGGCGATCTGCGCGCCAACGCGCAGCTGGTGCGCCGCACGCTCGCCGACCCGCGCCAGGGCGCCCTCTTCAAGGCGGTGATCGCCGCCGCCACCTGCGACGATCAGACGGCCGCCGCCCTCCACCGCTTCTACGAGGTGCGCGTCGCCGAATGGCAGCCGTGCGTCCGGCAGGCCGTCGAACGGGGCGAACTCCCGGCGGACACCGACCCCCGCGAGGTCGTCCGCGCCGTCTCCGCCCCGCTCTACTACCGCCTGCTGACCAGCGACGCACCGCTCGACGAGGCGACCGCCGACCGCGCCGCGGAAGCCGCGGTCACAGCCGCCCGGGCCGGGGTCTTCGCCAAGCCGGCCGACTGACCCGGCGGTTGTCCGCACCGGCGGACGCGCCCCGGCTGCCGCCCACCCCGTCGCCGTGCCGCGGCGCGCCGCCGCGGATTGCTACGTTGGCCGTCCCGGTCCGCCGTCGGCGAGGTGCGGGCCGGCGACGACACACAGGGGTGGCACATGAAGTGGGTGGGCGTGGTCTGGTTGCTCCGGCATGCCGGGGAGTTCGGATTCAGCCAGGGCGTGCTGCACGGCACGATCGGCACGCTCGCCGTGCTGCTCCTCGCCGTACTCCTGGGCTTCGGACTCCACCGCGTCGACCGCATACGCCGCATCCGTCACGCGCCGCTCGCGCTCGCCACGATCTTCTTCTGCGCCGGGACGGTCTGGCTCGCCGTCACCTGACGCGCCGAAGGCCCCGACTCCGTACGATGCCCGGCCGCCTCGGAGCGCGCCGGGCATCAACCGTCAGGGCGCCAGCGGCAGTTGGGTGACCAGCAGCTTTCCGGCCATGGTGACGCCGCCGTCCATCGCGATGGCCAGGCCGTCGGCGTAGACGTGCGGCCCCTCGACCGCGACCTGCTCGCCGTCGCTGTCCTCCGTGCCGACCTCGCCCAGCAGATACGGGATCGGGCTGTGGCCGTGCACGACGCGCGTGCCGCCGTAGGTGTCGAGGAGGCGGCGCGCGGCCTCGGCGCCGGAGTCGTCACGGAACGCGAAGCGCTTGGTGAACTTCCGGAAGAGATCCCAGACTTCATCGGCGTCGCTGCGGGTCAGCACGTCGTGGACGGTGTCGTTGACGCCCTCGATCGAATCGCCGTACTCCAGGTACGCGGTGGTGTCGGAGTGCACCAGCAGATGCCCGTCCTCCTCCGTCACGGCGTCCAGCCGGGCCATCCACTGGAGGTGGTGGTCCTCCAGGCGGTCCATGTCGGTCTTCTGGCCGCCGTTGAGCAGCCAGGCGGCCTGGAACGACGCGGTGCCCGCACCCGACTGGACCGGCGTGTCGCCGAACCGCTTGGCGCCCAGCAGCAGCAGCTCGTGGTTGCCCATCAGCGCCTTGCAGTACCCGCCGGCCGCCGCCGCCTCGGCGGACAGCTGCATGACGAGGTCGATGACGCCGATGCCGTCCGGACCGCGGTCGGTGAAGTCGCCGAGGAACCACAGCCGGGCGTTGCCCGCGGCCCAGCTGCCGTCCGCGTCGATCAGGCCCTCGGCGGTCAGCGCCGCGCGCAGCTCGTCGTAGTAGCCGTGCACATCGCCGACGACGTAGAGCGGACCGGGACCGGCGGTCGCCTCGCCCTCGCTCTCCGGGGCGGGCAGGAGATGGACGGCGGGCTGGTCGATGAGGGTGTCGGTGCGTCCGGCGCCGATGACCGGAAGATCACGGGCGGTTGGCGTGTACCCATCGGGCAGTTCGGCGGACTCCGGCGGCGCGGCGGGCGCGGGAGGCGGTGCGGGGACGTTGTCCTGCGGCGGCCTTGCCGGGGCACCGTCGAACGGTCCGGGCGGCGGTGAGGACGCCGGAGTGTGTGCCGCCATGGTCCACGCCATGGGTCCCTGACCGGCCCCCTGAGTCATTGACCCCTCCACCATTGCGCCGCCGTGTACCTCTCGGACCTTTGCCTGGTCGACGGCGGTCCGCGGTGTCGTTCGCCCATCATAGGAACGCTGCTCGCGGGTTGTGACGCACCAGGGGGTGGTCAATCCGCCGGAGCCCGGCGTTCCCGGATGTTTTCTCCCGAGATCAACCCGATTTTTCCGGACGCCGAACCAGGGCGCCCGTTCACCGCCGGGGCCTGCGCCCCGCCGATTTTGGGAGCGTACCCGCCGATCGGCCCGTGATCACGGCCCACGGCCCACGAGTGCGGTGCCGTTGCGCGCAGAGGGCGCCGGCCGGGGACACCGTACGACGCCCCGTGGCCGGCGCGCCGCTCGCGGGCCGGGTCAGTCGCCGGCCGGGCCGCGCGGCGGACTGACGGTCGTGCGGGGCGAGCGCCGCTGGGACGACGTCCGCACGATCAGATCCGTCGGTATGACCTGCTCGACGGGGCCCTCGGTGGCCAGCCCCTCGATGGCGTCGATGAGGATCTGGACGACGGCGGTGCCGATCCGGCGGGGCTTGAGGGAGAGCGTGGTGATCGGCGGCTCGGTGGTGGCGTAGACGGTGGACTCGCTGCAGCACACCAGCAGCAGGTCGTCCGGTACGCGCAGGCCGTAGCGGCGCGCGGCGGCGAGCAGGTCGGTGCCGTTCGGGTCGAAGAGCCCGTAGACGGCGTCGGGGCGGTCCGGGCGGGCCAGCAGCCGGTCGGCGGCGACGGCGCCCGCGCAGGGGTCGTGCGCCGGGTAGGACTCGTAGACCGGGTCCTGGCCGACGCGCTCGCACCACTGCAGGTAGGCGGTGGTGGACAGGCGGGTGTAGGTGTCGGTCGTGGTGCCGGTGAGCAGGCCGATGCGGCGGGCGCCGGCCGCGGCGAGATGGTCGAGGAGGCCGAGGACGGCGGCCTCGTGGTCGTTGTCGACCCACCCGGTTACGGGCAGCGAGCCACCGGGGCGGCCGTCGGAGACGACGGGGAGGCCGTGGCGGACGAGTTCGGTGACGACGGGGTCGCCGTCGGCCGGATCGATGACGACGGTGCCGTCGAGGGCGACGTTGGACCACACGTCGTGGCGGGAGGTCGCGGGGAGGATGACCAGCGCGTATCCGCGGGCCAGCGCGGCGGAGGTGGCGGCTCGCGCCATCTCGGCGAAGTAGGGGAATTCCGTGAAGGTGAAAGGTTCATCCCCGTACGTGGTCACGGTCAGGCCGATCAACCCTGACTTGCCGGTACGGAGCGTGCGGGCGGCGGCGGACGGGCGGTAACCCAGCCGGTCGGCCACTTCGCGGACGTGGCTGCGGGTGGCGTCCGGGAGCCGGCCCTTGCCGTTGAGCGCGTCGGAGACGGTCGTGATCGATACACCGGCCGCGGCGGCCACATCCCGGATGCCTGCCCGCCCCAGCCGGCGACCGGTCGACCGGCTCACCTGGTGGTTCCCTGCTGCTGTCATGGCGAGCCGATAGTAGGGCTCGGAAAGCCCATTGGAGGGGATCGCCTGGCGTACCTGCGCAGGAACATTTCTGCATGGTGATGCGCCGTCAATTTCCATGTAATGAAAGGTAGTTAGCAGGAGGCGTGATGGTTCGCTGGGCTGGTGGGGGTGTTCGCCTGGCGATGTTCCCAGGTCTCGAAGAGGTCTCAAGTCACCTTCACGGGGGACGCGCGCCAGGGAGCGAGCCACCGGCGCACGATTTTTTGGAGTGCGCCCCTTGTGCGGCCGGGCGGCGGGGACGGTGGGCGCGCCCCGGTCGGTGTCCGTGATCGTTCCGTGGGGGCTGCCGCGGGGCGGGGGAATCCTCATAAGGTGTGGAGTATTCGTGTCGAGCGGGACGGTCGAGGAGGACCTGCGGTGAGCGAGAAGACCCCGAAGCTGCGTGCGGCGCTGGACGGCATCCCCACCTACAAGCCCGGCCGGCCGGCGGCGTCGGACGGGCCGGTGGCGTACAAGCTGTCCTCCAACGAGAACCCCTACCCCCCGCTGCCCGGCGTCCTGGAGCGGGCCGTCGAGGCGGCGGGCGCCTTCAACCGCTACCCCGACATGGCCTGCACGGGGCTGATGGCGGAGCTGGCCGAGCGGTTCTCGGTGCCGGTGGAGCATCTGGCGACCGGTACCGGTTCGGTGGGCGTGGCACAGCAGCTGGTACAGGCCACGGCCGGGCCGGGCGATGAAGTGATCTACGCCTGGCGGTCGTTCGAGGCGTACCCGATCGTCACGCAGGTCTCCGGGGCCACCTCGGTGAAGGTGCCGCTGACCTCCGGTGAGGTGCACGATCTGGACGCCATGCTGGCGGCGATCACCGACCGCACCCGCCTGATCTTCGTCTGCAACCCCAACAACCCCACCGGCACCGTGGTCCACCGGGCCGAGCTGGAGGCGTTCCTCGACCGGGTGCCGGACGGGATCCTGGTGGTGCTGGACGAGGCGTACCGCGAGTTCATCCGCGACCCCGAGGTGCCGGACGGCATCGATCTCTACCGCGACCGCCCCAACGTCTGTGTGCTGCGGACCTTCTCCAAGGCGTATGGCCTGGCGGGGCTGCGGGTCGGCTTCGCGGTGGCGCACGAGCCGGTGGCGGCGGCGCTGCGGAAGACGGCGGTGCCGTTCGGCGTCAGTCAGCTGGCGCAGGAGGCGGCGGTGGCGTCGCTGCGGAGCGAGGCGGCGCTGCTGGAGCGGGTCGACGCGCTGGTCGCCGAGCGGACCCGGGTGGCCGCGGCCCTTGCCGGGCAGGGCTGGGAGGTGCCGCCGTCCGAGGCCAACTTCGTCTGGCTGCGGCTGGGGGAGCGGACCGGGGAGTTCGCCGAGGCGTGTGAGCGGGCGGGCGTCGTGGTGCGGCCGTTCGCGGGTGAGGGAGTGCGGGTGACGATCGGCGAGAGCGCGGCGATGGATCTGTTCCTGAGCGCGGCCGAGGAGTTCCGCAAGACTCTGTGACAGTTTTTGGCCAGAGGTCGCGGATCCTTGGGATCCGCGACCTTTTGCGTTCCCGGGTGGTTTAGCCGCAGGTGAGCGCGGTGTAAAGGTCGCGTCGAGGGCGTGACCGCGGTCACGTACCCCCCGTCCAAGAAGGCCGAAGTCGTAGGAGATAATTGCTTGTGAATGTGAACGCGTTCACAAGCGCGCCGTTTATGTCCCGCTTCACTGCGTGCATAAAGGGCAAAAGCCGTAGTGGAACGGCGACGTAAGGAGAACGACGTGGAGCTGGCGTTGGCGCCAGAGACTTTGGCGCGATGGCAATTCGGCATCACCACCGTCTACCACTTCCTCTTCGTGCCCCTGACGATCTCCCTGGCGGCGCTGGTCGCCGGACTGGAGACGGCGTGGGTGCGGACGGGCAAGGAGAAGTACCTCCGGGCCACCAAGTTCTGGGGCAAGCTTTTCCTGATCAATATCGCGATGGGCGTCGTCACCGGCATCGTCCAGGAGTTCCAGTTCGGCATGAACTGGTCCGACTACTCGCGCTTCGTCGGTGACATCTTCGGCGCCCCGCTCGCGTTCGAGGCGCTGCTGGCCTTCTTCTTCGAGTCCACCTTCATCGGGCTGTGGATCTTCGGCTGGGACAAGCTGCCGAAGAAGATCCACTGCTTCTGCATGTGGATGGTCTCCATCGGCACCATACTGTCGGCCTACTTCATCCTCGCGGCCAACTCCTGGATGCAGCACCCGGTCGGCTACAAGTACAACCCCGCGAGCGGCCGGGCCGAGCTGACCGACTTCTGGAAGGTGCTCACCCAGGACACCACGCTGGTCGTCGTCTTCCACACCCTCACCGCCGCCTTCCTCACCGGCGCCGCGTTCATGGTCGGCATCTCCGCGTACCACCTGATGCGCAAGAAGCACGTCACGGTGATGCGGACCTCGCTGCGGGTCGGGCTGGTCACGCTGGTGCTCGCCGGCATGCTCACCGCGATCAGCGGCGACACGCTCGGCAAGGTGATGTTCAAGCAGCAGCCGATGAAGATGGCCGCCGCCGAGGCGCTGTGGGACAAGGAGGAGCCCGCGCCGTTCTCCGTCTTCGCCTACGGCGATGTCGACAAGGGCCACAACAAGGTCGCCATCGAGATCCCCGGCCTCCTCTCCTTCCTCGCCCACAACGACTTCTCGTCGCCGGTGCCCGGCATCAACGACGTCAACAAGGCCGAGCAGCAGCGCTTCGGACCGGGCGACTACCGGCCCAACATCCCCGTCGCGTACTGGGGCTTCCGCTGGATGATCGGCTTCGGGATGACCTCCTTCGCCATCGGGCTGGCCGGGCTCTGGCTGACCCGGAAGAAGTTCTGGCTCGCGCCGGGACTGCGGACCGCCGACGACGAGCCACCCCGGCTCGCGCTCACGAAGAACACCGCGCTCGGCGCCCGGCTGACCAAGTGGTACTGGTCGCTGGCGTTCGTCACCCTCGGCTTCCCGCTGATCGCCAACTCCTGGGGCTGGATCTTCACCGAGATGGGCCGCCAGCCGTGGGTCGTCTACGGCGTGCTGCGCACCTCGGACGCGGTCTCCCCCGGGGTCTCCCAGGGCGAGGTGCTCACCTCGATGATCGTATTCACCGCGCTCTACGCGATCCTCGCCGTCGTCGAGGTCCGGCTGCTGGTGAAGTACGTCAAGGCCGGACCGCCGGAGCTGACCGACGACGACCTCAACCCGCCCACCAGGATCGGCGGCGACTCCGACGCCGACCGGCCGATGGCCTTCTCGTACTAAGGGGGCGACTGTGCAACTCCACGACGTCTGGTTCGTCCTCATCGCCGTGCTCTGGACGGGCTACTTCTTCCTGGAGGGCTTCGACTTCGGTGTCGGTGTCCTCACCAAGCTGCTCGCCCGCGACCGCGCGGAGCGGCGCGTCCTGATCAACACCATCGGCCCGGTCTGGGACGGCAACGAGGTGTGGCTGCTGACCGCCGGCGGCGCGACCTTCGCCGCCTTCCCGGAGTGGTACGCCACCCTCTTCTCCGGCTTCTACCTGCCGCTGCTGGTGATCCTCGTCTGTCTGATCGTGCGCGGGGTCGCCTTCGAGTACCGCGCCAAGCGCAGCGGGGAGCGGTGGCAGCGCAACTGGGAACACGCGATCTTCTGGACCTCGCTGCTGCCCGCTTTCCTGTGGGGTGTGGCGTTCGGCAACATCGTGCACGGCGTGAAGATCGACGCGCACAAGGAGTACGTCGGCTCCGTCCTGGACCTGCTCAACCCGTACGCGCTGCTGGGCGGGCTGGTCACGCTGACGCTCTTCACCTTCCACGGCGCGGTCTTCACGGCGCTCAAGACGCTCGGTGACATAAGGGGCCGGGCCCGCCGGATGGCGACCGGGGTCGGTCTGGTCGCCGCGGTGCTGGCGGTGGCGTTCCTGCTCTGGACGCAGGCCCACCGGGGCACCGGCGCCAGCCTGGCCGCGCTGGTCGTGGCGGTCGTCGCGCTGGTCGCGGCGCTCGGCGCCAACCAGATCGGCCGGGAGGGCTGGGCGTTCAGCTTCTCCGGCCTCACGATCGTCGCCGCGGTGGCGATGCTGTTCCTGACGCTCTTCCCGAACGTCATGCCGTCGACGCTGAACGACGCCTGGAGCCTCACCGTCACCAACGCCTCGTCCAGCCCGTACACCCTGAAGATCATGACCTGGTGCGCCGGGATCGCGACGCCGATCGTGATGCTCTACCAGGGCTGGACGTACTGGGTGTTCCGCAAGCGCATCGGCACCCAGAACATCGCCGACGCCCACTAGGTACGCGGCGTCCTCCCGCCGAGGAGGTCGCCACCGGGGCGGTGCCGGATCTCCTGCCGGGGACCGGCGCCGCCCGGACCGCCAGCCCGAGCCCGCCGGGCGGCCCCGCTCCCCGGGGCGGCGCCAACCGGCTTGCCAGGACGGATGTTTCACGTGAAACCCATCGACCCGCGCCTGCTCCGTCACGCCCGCGCCACCCGTGGATTCCTTGTCGCCGTGGTGCTCCTCGGGCTGGTCGGCGCGGGTCTCGTCATCGGCCAGGCGATGCTCATCGCCGAGATCGTGGTCGGTGCCTTCCAGCAGGGCCACGACCTCGGCGACCTGGCCGTTCCGGTCGCGCTGCTCGCCGCCGTCTCCGCCGGACGCGGGCTGGTCTCCTGGCTGACCGAACGCGCCGCGCACCGCGCGAGCGCCGCGGTCAAGTCCGAGCTGCGGACCCGGCTGGTGGAGCGGGCGGCGCTGCTCGGCCCGGGTGCGGCCACGCGGCGCAGCGGCGACGGCGCGGCGGCGCCGGACGGCGGCGGGACGCCGGACGCGGACGGCGGTGAGCGGCGCACCGGTGAACTCACCACGCTCGCCACCCGCGGCATCGACGCGCTGGACGGCTACTTCGCCCGCTATCTGCCGCAGCTCGGCCTCGCCGTCGTCGTCCCCGTCGCGGTGCTGGCGCGGATCGTCACCGGCGACTGGATCTCCGCGCTGACCATCGTCGTCACGCTGCCGCTGATCCCGCTGTTCATGATCCTCATCGGATGGGCCACCCAGTCGCGGATGGACCGGCAGTGGCGGCTGCTGTCGCGGCTCTCGGGTCACTTCCTCGACGTGGTCGAGGGGCTGCCGACGCTCAAGGTCTTCGGCCGGGCCAAGGCCCAGGCCACCGCCATCCGCGCGCTGACCGGCTCCTACCGCCGGGCGACCCTGCGCACCCTGCGGATCGCGTTCCTCTCCTCGTTCGCGCTGGAACTCCTCGCCACCCTCTCCGTCGCGCTGGTCGCCGTCGGCATCGGCATGCGGCTGGTCCACGGCGAACTCGACCTGACCACCGGGCTGATGGTGCTGATCCTGGCGCCCGAGGCGTATCTGCCGCTGCGGCAGGTGGGCGCGGAGTACCACGCGGCGGCGGAGGGCCTGGCCGCCGCCGAGGAGATCTTCGCCGTGCTGGAGACGCCGCTGCCGCCCGCCGGGACGGCCCCGGCGCCCGCCGGCACCGCGCTGAGCATCGACGGTCTCGCCGTCCGCCACCCGGGCCGGAGCACCCCCTCGCTCCCGGAGACGTCGTTCGAGGTCCGGGCGGGCGAGACGGTCGCGCTGACCGGGCCGTCCGGCGCCGGGAAGTCCACCCTGCTCGCCGCCGTCCTCGGCTTCGCCGCGCCGTCCGCCGGCCGGGTCCTCGTGGACGGCACCGACATCGCCACGCTCGACCCCGAGAGCTGGCGCGCCCGGATCGCCTGGGTGCCGCAGCAGCCGCACCTCTTCGCCGGGACGCTCGCCGAGAACGTCCGGCTGGCGCGTCCGGACGCGGACGACGCGGCGGTGCGCCGGGCGCTGCGGGACGCGGGCGCGCTCGACTTCACCGAGGCGCTCCCGGACGGCACCGCCACCCGCATCGGCGAGTCCGGCGCGGGACTCTCCGCAGGTCAGCGGCAACGCATCGGGCTGGCACGGGCGTTCCTCGCCGACCGGCCGATCCTGCTCCTGGACGAGCCGACCGCCAATCTGGACGGCGCGACGGAGGCGGGCGTCGTCGACGCGGTCCGCCGGCTGGCCGCCGGGCGCACGGTGCTGCTCGTCGTCCACCGGCCGGCGCTCCTGGCGGTGGCCGACCGGGTGGTGCGGCTGCCCGACCCGGCGGCCGATGCGGCACAGACGGCCGGGCCGGAGCGCGCCGGGGCGGTGCGGGAGGCGGCACCCGCGGCCGCTCCCGAGGAGGCGGCCGGGCCCGCGGCGGCGCCGGACGCCGCTGACGCGCAGCCCGCCGGCCGTTCCGCGCCCGCCCGGCTGCGGCGGATGGCGCGGGCGCGCCGGAGGCGGTTCGCGCTGGCGCTGCTGCTCGGCAGCCTCGCGCTGGGCAGCGCGATCGGGCTGATGGCGACGTCGGGCTGGCTGATCTCCCGGGCCTCGCAGCAGCCCCCGGTGCTCTATCTGATGGTGGCGGTCACCGCGACCCGCGCGTTCGGCATCGGCCGCGCCGTGTTCCGGTACGCGGAGCGGCTGGTGGCGCACGACGCGGTGTTCCGGATGCTCGCCGACGTGCGGGTGGCGGTCTACCGGCGGCTGGAGCGGCTGGCGCCCGCCGGGCTGCGGGAGCGACGCCGCGGCGATCTGCTCTCCCGGCTGGTCGCCGACGTCGACGCCGTGCAGGACCATTTCCTGCGCTGGCTGCTGCCGGTCGGGGCGGCCGTGGTGGTCGGCGCGGGCACGGTCGGCTTCACCGCCTGGCTGCTGCCGGAGGCGGGCGCGGTGCTCGCCGCCGGGCTGCTGCTCGCCGGGGCCGGGGTGCCGCTGCTGTCGGCCGTGCTGTCCCGGCGCGCCGAACGCCGGCTGGCCCCGGCCCGCGGCGCCCTCGCCACCCGCGTCGTCGACCTGCTCACCGGCACCGCCGAGCTGACCGTCGCGGGTGCGCTCGCCTCCCGGACCGCGGCGGTGAAGGACGCGGACGGGGAGCTGACCCGGATCGCGTCCCGCTCCGCGCGGGCCGCCGGGGTCGGCGCCGGGCTGTCGGCGCTGCTGAGCGGGCTGACCGTCACCGCCTCCGCGGCGTTGGGCGTCCAGGCGGTGCACGCCGGGCGGCTGGACGGCGTCCTGCTCGCCGTCGTGGTGCTGACGCCGCTGGCCGCCTTCGAGGCGGTGGCCGGGCTGCCGCTCGCCGCGCAGTACCGGCTGCGGACCCGCCGCGCCGCCGAGCGGGTCTTCGAGGTGCTGGACGCGCCCGCGCCGGTCCGCGAGCCGGAGGCGCCGAAGGCCGCACCGGACACGCCGTTCCCGCTGGTCGTACGGGATCTGACGGCGCGCCACCCGGGGCAGGCGGCCGCGGCGCTGGACGGGGTCGGTTTCACGGTGGACGCCGGGCGGCGGCTCGCGGTCGTCGGGCCGTCCGGCTCCGGCAAGACCACGCTGGCGCAGGTGCTGCTGCGGTTCCTGGACCGGGAGGCGGGCGCGTACACGCTGGCCGGGACGGACGCCGCGGAGCTGGACGGTGACGCGGTGCGGCGGCTGGTGGGGCTCTGCGCGCAGGACGCGCACGTCTTCGACAGCTCGCTGCGCGAGAACCTCCGGCTCGCCGCACCGGAGGCGAGCGGCGACGACGACCTGTGGGCGGCGCTGGAGCGGGCGCGGCTCGCCGGGTGGGTGCGGTCGCTGCCGGACGGGCTCGACACCATGGTCGGCGAGCACGGCGCGCGCCTCTCGGGCGGCCAGCACCGCCGGTTGGCGCTGGCCCGGGCGCTGCTGGCCGACTTCCCGGTCCTCGTCCTGGACGAGCCCGCCGAGCATCTGGACCTGGCGACCGCCGATGCGCTCACCGCCGATCTGCTGGCCGCGACCGAGGGCCGCACCACGGTCCTGATCACCCACCGGCTCACCGGGCTCGACGCGGTCGACGAGATCCTGGTGCTGGACGGCGGCCGCGCCGTGCAGCGCGGTGGCTACGCGGAGCTGGCCGCGGCGGACGGCCCGTTCCGCCGGATGCTGGAGCGCGAGCGTGCGGTGGACGCGGTGTACGGGGCAGGGGCCGGGATCGTGGCGCAGGGGCGCGAGGCCGTGGCGGGGGCGGCGCACGGGTAGGGGAGCGCGCCCCTGCCCGCCTGGGGGAGCCCGCCGCGGACGTACCGGTTCCGGGCGCGGGCCCGGTCGCCGTCGAGGCCGCAAACACCAATAAACCAGCCCGTATTAGGCTCGGGGTATGGCAGCCACCGAAGGGTCTTCCGTACCGCAGGACGCCGGGCGCCCCGGGGCGGACACCGACGCGTTGCAGGCCGCCACCGAGGCGACCCGCAGCCTCCAGGGGCTCTCCGCCGAGCTGACCGCACGGGTGCCGCGCCTGATGGAGGCGATGCGCACCGTCGGCGCCGGACTCGACCTGCACATCACGCTGGACCGCATCGTGCAGACCGCCGCCGAGCTCGCCGATGCGCGATACGCCGCCATCGGCATCATCGACGAGGCGCGCGAGGGCCTGTCGGACTTCGTGACGTACGGCGTGACCGCGGAGGACCGGCGGCGCATCGGCGCGCTGCCCGACGGCCACAAGGGGCTGCTCGGCGCGCTCATCCACGATCCGCAGGCGGTGCGGCTGGCCGACCTCACCCAAGACCCCCGCTCGTGCGGCTTCCCGCCGGGCCATCCGCCGATGCGGACGTTTCTGGGCGTGCCGATCCGCGTCCAGCACGAGATCTTCGGCAACCTCTACCTGACGGAGAAGAACGGCGGCGGCGAGTTCAGCGAGGAGGACCTGCACATGGTGCGGGTCCTGGCCACCGAGGCGGGCATCGCCATCGGCAACGCCCGCCTCTACGCCGCGACCCGGCAGCGCGAGCACTGGATCGACGGGTCCGTGGCCGTCACCACCGAGCTGCTCAAGGGCAGCGATGTCGACGACGCGCTCGCCGTCGTCGCCGAACAGGCCCGCCGGCTGGCGGATTCGGCGGCCGGGATCGTGCTGCTGCCGGACGAGGAGGGCGGCATGGAGATCGTCGCGGTGTCGGCGGACGACCCGGTCGGCATCATGGGCACGCAGATCCCGCCGGACAGCCCGGTGACGGAGCAACTGCTGGCCGGGGAGCCGCTGTTCCTCGACGACTCGGCCACCGACCCGAGGATGGTCACCGCGCTGGCGCCGCGGTTCGGGCCGAGCATGATGCTGCCCCTCAAGAGCGACGGCCGGGTCCTGGGCACCCTCGCCGTCCCCAGGGAGCGCGGCGCCCGCCCCTTCACCGCGGCCGAGCGCACCCTGGCCACGCAGTTCGCGGCGCAGGCGGCGCTGGCGCTGGTCCTGGCCGACGCCCAGCGCGACCGCGCCCGGCTGGCCGTCTACGAGGACCGCGACCGCATCGCCCGCGACCTCCACGACCTGGTCATCCAGCGGCTGTTCGCCACCGGGATGCTGCTGGAGAGCGCCCAGCGGCGGGCCGTGGTGCCCGAGGTGAAGGAGAACATGGCCAAGGCGGTCGACGAGCTGGACGTGACGATCCAGGAGATCCGCACGGCGATCTTCGCGCTCCAGCAGGAGCCCGCCGAGGCGCCGTCCGGGCTGCGCACCCGGGTGCTGCGGGAGATCGGCACGGCCGCCGTCCCGCTGGGCTTCCGCCCGTCGGCGTCGTTCATCGGCCCGGTGGACGCCCGGGTGGGCGAGCTGACCGGCAAGAACCTCATCGCGGCGGTCCGCGAGGCGCTGTCGAACGCGTTCCGGCACGCGCGGGCGGCGCGGATCGAGGTCGTCGTCGATGCGACGGTGACGCTGCCCGACGGCACCGACGGCGTTCGGCTGACCGTCGCCGACGACGGCATCGGCATCCCCGCGGACGGCCGCCGCAGCGGCCTGCGCAACCTCGCCAAACGCGCCGAGGCCCTGGGCGGGTCGAGCACCCACGGCCCCGGGATCGGGCCGGACGGCGGCGGGACGACGGTGGTCTGGGAGGCGCCGCTGTGAGGGAGCGCGCGGCGCCGCGGGGCGCGCGGGGGAGTGGCGGGGCATCGGTGGGGCGTGCGGGGCGCCCGTACGCGCCGGTCCGGGCCGGGGCGCGGCAGGGGTGTGCGGGGCGCCGGCGCGCGCCGGGCTGCGGCGGTACAAGTCCGGGGCGCGCGGCCGGCCGTCGTGCGCCCGCCCGGCCCGGCGCCGCCTAGAGGCCCAGTATCCGTTCGATGACGGCCGCCACGCCGTCCTCGTTGTTGGAGGCGGTGCGGCCGGTGGTGACCGCCAGGACGTCGGGATGGGAGTTGGCCATGGCGTACGAGGCGCCCGCCCAGGCCAGCATCTCCATGTCGTTGGGCATGTCCCCGAAGGCGGTGACCTCCTGCGGGGCGATGCCGCGCTCCGCGCAACACCGGGCCAGCGTCCCGGCCTTGCTCACCCCGGGGCCGCTGATCTCCAGCAGCGCGGTGGGGCTGGACCGGGTGATCGACGCGAGCGACCCGGCGGCCTCCCGCGCCAGCGCGAGGAACGCGTCCGGCTCCCACCCGTCGTGGTGGGCCAGCAGCTTGAGCACCGGCTGCCCCGGGCCCATCGTGGGGATCTCCCCCGCGACGACGCCGGGCGCCGAGACCTCCGGGACGGCGCTCACCGTACGGGGCGCACCGGCGTCCGGCGCGTCCACCGGGGCGACGCCCCGCGCGCCTACGGGGACGGCGCCCGGCGCTCCCACGGGTGCGGCGATCGCCTCGTCGCCCGCGCCCAGGGTGGTGGGCGCGGGACCCGGCGGCGGGTCGAAGTCGTCGGCGAGCAGCTTCTCGATCGGGGCGGTGACGGCCGCCGGATCGCGGTGGAACGGCTTGTAGTGCGGCTCGTAGTGGATGCCGCCGGTCCGCTCGACCGCGAACGCCGTACCGGGCGCGACCGCCCGCAGCGCCGCCACGACCTCCCGCGCGGCCGCCAGCGGCAACGGGCTGACCTCGACGAACCGGCGTCCCCGGTGCAGATCGACGACGGCCGCACCGTTCGCGCAGATCGCCAGCCCGTGCCCGTGCACATGATCGCTGACCACGTCCATCCACCGGGCCGGCCGCCCGGTGACGAAGAAGACGTCGACCCCGGCCCGCTCGGCGGCGGCGAGCGCGGCGACGGTCCGCTCCGAGACCGTCTTGTCGTCGTGCAGCAACGTTCCGTCGAGGTCGGTCGCGATCAGCCGGGGCAGGGCGCCCGGACCGGGGACTCGGGGAGGCGTCGGTGAGGTCACGGGGTCAATCTTCGCGTACGGGGCGTCGGGGGGAAGCCCTGGGGCGGGTGGGGCTCCGGGGCCGGAGCCGGTCGGTACCGGCCCCGGCAGTGGAGTCAGCCGAGTTGGGCGAGCGCCTCCGTGGCGATCGCCTCGAACACCCCGTGATCCGCGGCGAAGTCCGTCTCCGGGATCGGCCAGTGCACGACGATCTCGGTGAAGCCCAGCTCCCGGTGGCGGCCCGCGAAGTCGACGAAGGCGGCGACGGACTCCAGGGGGCGGGCGCGGTCCGGCGTGAAACCGGTGAGGAGGATCTTGTCCAGCTCCGCGGCATCGCGTCCGGCGTCGGCGCACGCCTTGCCGAGCTTGTCCATCTGGGCCCGCAGCGCCTCGACGGACTGCTCCGGCGTGCCCGTCGCGTACAGCTTCGGGTCACCGGTGGTCACCCACGCCTGCCCGTGGCGGGCGGCGAGCTTGAGGCCGCGCGGGCCGGTCGCGGCGACGGCGAACGGCAGACGGGGGCGCTGGATGCAGCCGGGGATGTTCTGCGCGCCGCCCGCCGCGTAGAAGGTGCCGTCGTACGTGACGGTGTCCTCGGTGAGCAGCCGGTCGAGGAGGGGCACGAACTCGGCGAACCGGTCGGCCCGCTCGCGCGGCGTCCACGGCTCCCGGCCGCTGGGGGCGAGGGCGCTCGCGTCGAAGCCGGTGCCGCCCGCGCCGATGCCGAGGGTGATCCGGCCGCCGGAGATGTCGTCGAGCGAGATCAGCTCCTTGGCGAGGGTGACGGGGTGGCGGAAGTTCGGCGAGGTGACGAGCGTCCCCAGCCGCATCCGCTCCGTGACGCCCGCGGCGGCGGTCAGCGTCGGTACGGCGCCGAACCACGGCCCGTCGCGGAACGGCACGCGCCAGGACAGGTGGTCGTAGGTGTACGCCGTGTGGAAGCCCAGCTCCTCCGCCCGCTGCCAGGCGGCGCGGCCTCCCTCGTGCCACCTGCGGTACGGGAGGATCACGGTGCTCAGACGCAGACTCATGCCGCCCAGCGTACGGGGGCGCCGCACGTACGGACCGGGGCCTTCGGACGGCCCGCACACGGGTGCGGCGAGGCCGGCCGACCCGGGGGCGCGCGGGCCTTCGGCGTCGCGGTGCGGGCCCCTGTCCGCGGCCGCCTCCGTTGCGCCGCCCTCACTGACCTGGACTTATGCCGCATACCGCCAGGAAGAGGGAGAATCGGAAGCGAGCGGCGCAGTGAGCAGGGCCCGGCGCGCGGGAAGCCGTGCACGCCCGGGCCGGCCGGTGCGCGAAGGCGCGGCGCATGGAGGAAGCCATGGCACGGACCCGATTCGCCCCCGATCGCGGGCTGACCTCGCGGATGGTCACCACGATGTTCCTCATCGGGCTGCTGTACGTGGTGGTCGTCGGTGCGCTGGTGGTGCTGCTCAAGGGCGCCTGGGTGATCGTGCTGCTCCTGGCGGGCGGGATGTTCGTCGCACAGTTCTGGTTCAGCGACCGGATCGCCGCGTTCAGCATGGGCGCACGGGAGGTCACCCCGGAGCAGGCGCCCGAGCTGCACGGCGTGGTCGACCGGGTGTGCGCGCTGGCGGACATGCCGAAGCCGCGGGTCGCCATCGCCGAGACGGACGTCCCGAACGCCTTCGCCACCGGGCGCAACCAGAAGAACTCCATGGTGTGCGCCACGACGGGCCTGCTGCGGCGACTGGAGCCGCAGGAGCTGGAGGGCGTGCTCGCCCATGAGCTGTCGCACGTCGCGCACCGCGATGTCGCGGTGATGACCATCGCGTCGTTCCTGGGGGTGCTGGCCGGAATCATCACCCGCGCCGCCCTGTGGAGTGGCGTCGGCCGCAACAACCGTGATCAGAACGCCGCGATCGCCGTCCTCGTCGTCACCCTGGTCAGCGCGGTCGTCTACGCGATCAGCTTCCTGCTGACCCGGCTGCTGTCCCGGTACCGCGAGCTGTCCGCCGACCGTTCCGCGGCGATCCTCACCGGCCGCCCGTCGGCGCTGGCCTCCGCGCTGACGAAGGTCACCGGGCAGATCGCCCGGATCCCGACCGACGATCTGCGCAAGTCGCAGCCGTTCAACGCCTTCTTCTTCGCTCCGGCGTTCAACAAGGAGACCTTCAACCAGCTGTTGTCCTCGCATCCGACGCTGGAGCAGCGGCTGGATCAGCTGGGCCGGATCTCGGCGCAGCTGGGGCGCCCGTGACGGCGCGTGCGCCCCGGGGCGCACGGACGCACGGGGCCTCGTTCGCCGTGTCCAGTGGGCGCGTCCCGGGCGGCGCGCGGGGCGAGTGGGGAGAATGACGCCATGGGATTCCTGGACGCCCTTCTCGGCCGGAGCAAGCCGGTCCGCCCCGACCTCGACCAGCTCTTCTCGCTGCCGTCCGCGGCGGTGACGCTGGAGGCGGCGGCGGGCTTCCGGCCCACCGGCCGCGGTTCGGTCTGCTTCGCCAGCGTCGAGGGAGGGGAGTTCGCCCGCATCCAGACGGAGGTCCACGCCCTCCTGGGAGCGCCGGTCGAATTCAGCCAGGACTCCTACGGGTACACCTGGATGCAGGCGCGCCACGACCCGCAGGACGTGGCGGGCCTGGTCAACGACCTGCACGCGGTGAACTCCACCCTGGAGGGCGCCGGTTTCGGCCCGCAGCTGCTCTGTTCGCTGATGGGCTTCGAGGACGACCGGGGGCGGCGGCTGGCGCTCGTCTACCTCTACAAGCGCGGCACGTTCTACCCCTTCGCGCCCGCGGCGGACGGCGCCGAGAAGCGCGACAACCCGCTGGAACTGCAGGTCAAGGCGATGCTCGGCGATGACCTGCGGATCGAGAGCGATCTCGCCCGGTGGTTCCCGGTGTGGGGGGCGCCCGGGCTCTGAGCCGCACGGCCGGCGGGCCCGCCCGGTGCCGCTCCGTGGGTGCGCTACTCCTTGGGCGCGGGGGCTTCGCCGGGGTCGCTGACGGGCGCGTCGCCGGTGGTGCCGGCGGCGGTCTTCCGGTGGCGGTTGCGGACGCGGTTGCCCGCCTCGCGGGCCTTGGCGGAGTCGATCTCCTCCGCGGCCCACCGGGCCCATTCCTCCTGTGCGGCCGTCATGCGCAGGCCGTACTCCAGGGCGAGCCGCCCGTAGACGGAGAGCATGTCGTCGTCCCACTCCGTTTCCTCGTCGACCCGGCGGAGCTGGGCGTGGAGCCGGGCCGTTTCCTGCGCGCGCTCCAGGAGGAACGTGCGGGCCTCCAGCGGGGTGAGGACGCCGAGGAAGAAGACCCGCAGCAGGCTGTCGTCGCGGTGCGGGCCGCTGGGCGGGACCTCGGCGAGCCAGTGCCGCAGCTCGGCCAGGCCCTCGTCGGTGATCGCGTACTCCTTGCGGCCGCGGGGGCCGTGCGCGGACACCTCGGCCAGGCCCGCGGAGGTCAACTTGCCCAGCTCGCCGTAGACCTGGCTCTGCGTGGCCGGCCAGACGTTGGCCAGCGACACGTTGAACAGCTTCATCAGGTCGTAGCCGCTGGCCGGGGACTCGGACAGCAGCCCCAGCACGGCATGTCTCAGGCTCATGCCCGCACACTAACTCCCACATTCCACTCTTGACACGTCGGGACTTCACCTTCTACTTTCGACATGTCGAAACAGAAACGTGTGCGGGCCCGGCCCGCGACGGGGGGATACGTCATGCAGTACTTACGGGGATTCCTTCCCTGGCTCGCCTTCGGTTTCGTCTCCGCGATCGGGTGGCAGTGGGGAGCGCTGGCCGGGCTGCTGCTCGCGGCGGCATTCCTCTTCACCGACCGCACCGCCGGCTGGGCGCCCGCCGAGCGCCTGCTCGACTACGGCACCGTCCTCTTCTTCGCGGCCATCACCGCCTTCGCCTTCCTCCGGCCGGACAGCGGCCTCAAGATCTACGCCGGGTCCCTCGCCATGGGCTGGCTGGCGCTCGTCGCCTGGGGATCGATCGCCGCGCGCTCCCCCTTCACCCTCGCCATAGCCCGCCGCCGGGTGACGCCCGAGATCGCCGCGAGCCCGCTCTTCCTGCGGATCAACACCGTCCTCACCGCGGCGTGGGCGCTCTCCTTCACCCTCACCGCCCTCACCCAGGCGGCCCTGTCCTTCCACGGCGGGCTCGCCGGCCTCTCCATCGGGGTGCAGATCGCCGGATTCGTCCTCCCGGCCCGGTTCACCGCCGCCTATCCGGAGCGGGCCCGCGCCCGGTACCTCCGCGACGCCGCCCCGCAGCCCGTCGCACGGACCCAAGGAGTCTGACGCCATGACCACCGCGCCTGCACCGCACCTGGCGGGCAACTTCGCCCCGGTGCTCGACGAACTCACCGCCCACGACCTGCCGGTCACCGGCGCCATCCCGCCCGAGCTGACCGGCTGGTATCTGCGCAACGGCCCCAACCCGCACGCCGCCGCCTCGGCCCACTGGTTCCTCGGCGACGGCATGGTCCACGGCGTACGCCTGGAGGGCGGCCGCGCCACCGCCTACCGCAACCGCTGGGTGCGCACCAGCACCTTCACCGACGGCGCCCAGCTCTACGATGGCAAGGGAGGCTTCGACCGCACCGCCGGCCTCGCCAACACCCATGTCGTCCGGCACGCCGGACGCACCCTGGCCCTGGTCGAGTCGTCCTTCCCCTACGTACTGGACCACCGCCCGGGCCATGAGCTGGAGACGCTCGGCCCGTACGACTTCGGCGGCCGCCTCACCACCGCGATGACCGCCCACCCGAAGACCTGCCCCACCACCGGCGAGCTGCACTTCTTCGGCTATGGCGGGCTCCGGCCCCCGTATCTCACCTACCACCGCGCCGACGCCGCCGGGGAGTTGGTGCTCAGTCGGCCGATCGATGTGCCGGGCCACACGATGATGCACGACTTCCATCTCACCGACGCCCATGTCGTCTTCATGGACCTCCCGGTCGTCTTCGACCACACCACCCCCGGCCTGCCCTACCGCTGGGACCCGGAGTACGGCGCCCATCTCTGCGTCCTGCGCCGCGACGACCCGTTCGGCCCGGTCCGCCGGCTGCCCATCGACCCCTGCTACGTCTTCCACGCGCTCAACGCCCATGACGACGGCGACGACCGCATCGTCCTCCATGTCTCCCGGTACGCGTCCTACGGCGGCCCGGCCCCGGCGCACCTGTGGCGGTGGACCCTCGACCTCTCCACCGGCACGGTCCGTGAGGAGCAACTGGACGACCGGGATTGCGAGTTCCCCCGGATCGACGACCGCCTCGCCGGACGCCCCGCCCGCTTCGGCCACGCCACCGCCGCCGAGGGCCCCGGCTCCGGGCCGGTGCCCGGCGCACTGATCCGGTACGACCTGGAGGCCGGCACGTCCGAGCGGTACGACTTCGGGCCCGGCCGCACCCCCGGCGAGGCGGCCTTCGCCCCCGCCGACGACACCCCCGGCGGCCCCGGCTGGCTGGTCACCTACGTCCATGACGCGGCGACCGACACCAGCGATCTCGTGATCCTCAACGCCGAGGAGATATCCGCCGGCCCCGTCGCCACCGTCCGCCTTCCCCGGCGCGTCCCCTACGGATTCCACGGCAACTGGCTGCCGGACCCGGCCTGTTGACCGCACGGGCGCCACGGCGCTTCCGGCCTGCTCTTTGACAACAGCACAGTGTGGTGAGGATGGGGCTGCGGCAGCGGCCCGGGCCCCGCGGTCTCAGCCGCCGCTGATGTCGCGGGGCTCGCCGGACCCGTCGGGCCCGGGCTTCGGAGCCGCCCCGCCCGGGCCGTGGGGGCGCGTCGGCACCGGCGGGGCAGGCGGCATCAGGGAGTCCAGGGCGCGGGCCTGCACCTCCCGCCGCGCGGCCGCCGCGATGAACGGGGCCGTGTTCTCCGCGCCTACCAGCTCCCGCACCGCCGCCACCGCGTCGGCGGGCAGCGTGACCGCCACCCGGCCCGCCTCGGCACGGGGGTCCGAGGCGGGCCCGGTCCCGGCGGGCGGCGCGACGCCGGCCTCGCGCGCGGGACGGGGCACGCTGCCGCACCGGCGCGGTCCGGCGGTGAAGGGGCCGCGGGCGCCCGCCCCGACGCCGGGCACACGACCGCCGGCGGCGCCGCTGCCGCGGCCCTCGGCGGCATCGGCCCCGTCGTGCGCACCGGGGGCGCCGGCCGGTGGGAGCGCGCCGGCGAGGTGTTCGCGCAGATGGCGGGTGGCCAGGGTGCGCATCGCGCGGGCGAGTTCGGCGTCGATGGTCTGCCGGGCCAGCGGCCGCAGCCGCCGGATCAGCGCCGCCGCCTCGGCCGCCGCGGCCTCCGTCGGCGGGCGGTCGAGGAACGGCTGGAAGACATGCTCGGTGGTGAAGTCCAGGAAACGGGAGGCGATGTGCTCGACCTGCGCGCGCACCTCCCGCAGATGGGTGGCGACGGCGGTGAGCGGGACGCCCGCGGAGTGCAGTTCGGCGGCGACGGCCAGCTCCTGCGGGCTGGGCACCGCGTACACCCCGGCCCGGTCCGGTACGGGCTCCAGGATGCCCAGTTCCACCGCCTCGGCGAGCGCCGCCTCGTCGAGCCCCGAGCCGCCCGTCGCGCCGCCGAACGCCTCGTGCAGCTGCTCGACGGTGACGAGGGTCGACTGCTCCTCGCTCCAGGGTCCGTCGACCTCGGCGGCCAGCCCGAGTACCCCGCCGAGATCCCGTCCGGCGTCCCAGGCCTCCAGGAGTTCCTTGATGCTGGCGAGGGTGTAGCCGCGCTCCAGCAGGTCGGTGATCTGCCGCAGCCGCGTGAGGTGGGCGTCGCCGTAGACGTTGGCGCGGCCCCGGCGCTCCGGGCGGGGCAGCAGACCGCGGTCCTGGTAGGCGCGGATGGTCCGGACGGTGGCGCCGCTGAGACGGGCCAGGTCCTCGATGCGGTACTCCGGCTGCGGCTGGTCGGTCAAGGCGGTGCTCCTCACAGGTCGGCCGCGCCGCCCGCCGCACCCGCCGCGGCGCGTACGACCGGGGAGGCGCCGGCGGGGCGACGGCCGTGCAACGCCCCGTCCTGCGAGGGATGGTACGGGCGCCTCACCTGCCCCCGCACCGCCCCGCCGCCCGGCCCGGGCCGAGAGACCAGGGCCTCATCCCGGGCACACCCCGCACGGTGACGGCAGAAACCGACCGGGTCCGCGCCGGGACAGGCCCACACCGGGGCGGCGGAGGCACGGGACGCCGCCTGCCGCGCCATCGCCCGGCCTGTACCGGAACACGCCCCGGCCGGACGCGCCCCGCCCCGGCAAGCCCCCGCACCCGCACCCGCCCGCCGGGCGCCTGCCGCGCCTGTCGCCCCCGCCCGTCTCACAGCGGAGGCTCCAGGCGGGCGACGGCCCGCAGCGCTCGCGGGGCGACCCGGGAGAGGAACCGTGCGCCGCGTGCTTCGGGGGTGACGGGGACGACCGCCTGATTGCGGGCCACGGCGCGCAGAACCGCGTCCGCGACCTTCTCCGGCGGGTAGTTGCGCAGCCCGTAGACGCGGGTGGCCTTGGCCTGGCGGGCCTTCTCCTCGTCGGCCGATACCCCGGTGAACCGCGAGGTGGCGGTGATGTTGGTGTTGACCAGCCCCGGGCAGATCGCCGAGACCCCGATGCCCTGCCCCGCCAACTCGGCACGGAGACACTCGCTGAGCATCAGCACCGCCGCCTTGGACGTGCTGTACGCGGGCAGGGCCCGGGACGGCTGGAACGCCGCGGCCGATGCGGTGTTGACGATGTGCCCGCCCTGGCCGCGCTCCGCCATCCGCTTCCCGAACGTCCGGCAGCCGTGGATGACGCCCCAGAGATTGACGTCCAGGACCTTTTGCCAGTCCTCCACCGACGTCTCCATGAAGGAGCCCGACAGCCCGATCCCCGCATTGTTGACCAGCACATCGACCGTGCCGTAGGCGGCGTCGACACGGTCCGCGAGCTTCTCCATCGCCGCCGCGTCCGCGACGTCGACCACCTCGCTGTACGCCTGCGGTGCGCCGATCAGCCGGGCCATGTCCGCGGTCCGTGCGGCGCCCTCCGCGTCCCGGTCCACCGCGACGATCCGCGCCCCGGCCTCCGCGAACGCGAACGCCGTCGCCCGGCCGATCCCGCTCGCCGCGCCGGTCACCAGCACCAGTTGCCCGCCGAACCGGTCCGCGTACGCCCCGGACGCCGCGACCGCCTTCGCCGGGTCGCCCTCCTCCTGGTTGGTGACGAACTCCGTGATCCAGGCCGCCAGCTGGTCGGGTCGGGTGCGCGGCACCCAGTGCTTGGCCGGGAGGGTACGGCGGGTGAGGCGCGGCGCCCACCGGTCGAGGTCGTCGTAGAGCCGCTCCGACAGGAACACATCACCGGTCGGGGTGATGAGCTGCACGGGGCAGTGGGCGAAGGCGTCGTCGCGGGGGTGGCTCAGCCGGTAGCGGATGTTGTCGCGGTACAGCCAGGCGCCGTGGGCCGCGTCGCGGGGCAGGGACGCGGTCGGGTAGGCGCCGCCCGGCACCTTCTCGAACCGTTCCATGAGCGCCGGCCAGCGCTTGCCGAGCGGGCCCTTCCAGGCCATCTCCGGCAGCGCCGGGGTGTGCAGCGCGTAGACGTACCAGGACTTCAGGGACTGGGACAGGAGCTGCGTGGCGCGACGGGGGGTGGGCCGCTTGAGGCGCCCCTTGATCCAGTGGCCGAAGTGGTCCAGGGACGGGCCGGACATCGAGGTGAACGACGCGATCCGGCCCTCGGTCCGCCGGACCGTCGCGAACTCCCAGGACTGCACCGAGCCCCAGTCGTGCCCCACCAGATGCACCGGCCGGTCCGGGCTGACGGCGTCCGCGACGGCGAGGAAGTCATCGGTCAGCTTCTCCAGCGTGAACCCGCCGCGCAGCGGCTGCGGCGCGGTCGAGCGCCCGCAGCCCCGCACGTCGTACAGCGCCACATGGAAGCGGTCGGCGAGCCGCTGCGCGACCTCGGACCAGACCTCCTTGCTGTCCGGGTAGCCGTGCACCAGCAGCACCGTGGGCCGCTCCGGGTCACCCAGTTCGGCGACGCACAGTTCGATGCCGCCGGTCCGCACCCATCGCTCCCGGGCCCCCGGGATCCCGGCGCCGGCAGCCGTACCGCCGCCTCCGGAGCCCGCGCCGGGGGTGCCCTGCGCCCCGCGTCCCGCCACCGCGTCCGCCATGTCCTTGTCCTCGCCCTCTTCCTCGACTTCGTTCCCGACCGGATCCGGAAGCTGCGTCACGCGGTCTTCTCCTCCTGCCACCGCCGCACGTGCGGCAGATCGTCGTCCAGCCAGAACGCGCTCTCCTGCGGGTCCTTGGAGTCCGTCACGACGAGGAGTTCCTCGAACTTCGCCCCCGTGCCGCGGAATCCGAGGTGGGGTTCGACGGCCCACAGGCCCGGCTGCGGCGGATGGTCGGAGAAGGCGTACGGGCTCCACAGTGGCGACCAGCCCTCGCGGTGCCCGTGCAGCGCGTCCGACGCCAGCCCCTTCAACGACTGCGTCCCGAAGCCGAACACCGTGGGGGCCCACCGTCGCTCCCGTACCTGGTCGACCTTGTGGGCGATGACCCCGAACGGGTAGGCGCGGTGCCGGTTCGTGTGACCCTGGCGCACCATCAGGCGCTCGACGTCCTCGTAGATCTCCCGCAGCGGGCGGCGCTCGCGCACCTCGCGGAGGATCAGCTCGCGATGCGCCTCCAGGTCGGCCATCAGCCGGTCGTGCACGGGGTTGAGGCCCAGGCAGCCGGAGTAGCCGATGTCGGCGGTGAAGCCGCGGTGCACCGGGGCCATGTCGAGGATGAACGGCATCCCCGGCTCCAGCCGCCGCCCGGTCGGGAAGAACTGCAGCGGGATGCGGAACCCGGCGAACGCCGTGCGGTCACCGAACCACGCGAACGGCAGGTGGAACCAGTCCCGTACGCCCCGCTCGCGCAGCCACACCCGCTGCATCCGCGCCGCCTCACGCTCGGTGACGCCCGGCTTGAGCTGCGCGGCGACGGCCTCGGCGCACGCGTAGGCGAGGCGCTGGACCTCCCGGAAGCCGCGCAGCCGCGCGTCGAGGGCCCCGGCCGCCGCCGGATTCTGTGAGGTCACTGCAGGCATCGTCAACCGTCCGTCCGTCAGCAGGGCATCGTCGCGGTACGTGCGCGTAACTTGACACTGATGAATGTGACAATCGCTGACGTCTACGTCAAGAGGCGTGCGGGGGATCCCTCGCGGAACCGCCACGGACCCGCCGCCGGACCCCGCTGACCGCATCACCCCGGCCACACCGCCCTCCGGCCACACCGCCCAGGCCACCCGCACCGGCCCCGCAGCCGCACCCCGCGGAGACTCGACCCGCACCCCGCCCGGCCCTCGGCGCCGCAGCCGACCAGCCGCACCGCCCTCCGGCCGCACCGCCCTCCGGCCGCACCCGGTCCGGGGCCTCCGCCATGCTCCCCGGGGAGGGCATCCCCTAGGGGCCGTCGTCCCCGAGAGGTAGGGGCGGACCGTCGTCCGGGGTGACGATCCGTGCGGTGGGCGCCACTACCGTCGAGGCGTGACCGTCATCCTGACCGAAAGCCTCAGCAAGCGGTTCCCGCGGGTGACCGCCCTGGACCGGCTGACCGTGGACATCGCGCCCGGTGTGACCGGCCTGGTGGGCGCCAACGGGGCCGGAAAATCGACCCTGATCAAGATCCTCCTCGGCCTCGCCCCGGCCACCGAGGGCACCGCACACGTCCTCGGCATGGACGTCACCACTCACGGCGCCGCCATCCGCGAACGCGTCGGCTACATGCCCGAACACGACTGCCTGCCCCCGGACGTCTCCGCCACCGAGTTCGTCGTCCACATGGCCCGGATGTCCGGCCTGCCGCCCACCGCGGCCCGCGAACGCACCGCGGACACCCTGCGCCACGTCGGCCTCTACGAGGAGCGCTACCGCCCCATCGGCGGCTACTCCACGGGCATGAAGCAGCGCGTCAAGCTCGCCCAGGCCCTCGTCCACGACCCGGAGTTGGTCTTCCTCGACGAGCCGACCAACGGCCTCGACCCGGTCGGCCGGGACGACATGCTCGGCCTGATCCGCCGCGTCCACACCGACTTCGGCATCTCCGTCCTGGTCACCTCCCACCTCCTCGGCGAGCTGGAACGCACCTGCGACCACGTCGTCGTCATCGACGGCGGAACGCTGCTGCGCTCCTCCGCCACCGGCGAGTTCACCCGCGCGACCACCTCCCTGGTCGTCGAGGTCACCGACACCGACGAGCACCCCGACGGCACCGCCGCACTCCACACGGCCCTCGCCGCCGCCGGAGCCACCGTCACCCGCGACGCGCCCGGCGCCGCCCCGGCCACCTCCGCCGGCCACCTCCTCCACATCGAGGCCGGCGCATCCGGCGGCGCGGACCCCCATGACCTCGTCCGCGACACGGTCGCCGCCCTCGGCCTCGGCCTCGTCCGCATGGAGCCCCGCCGCCACCACCTCGCCGAGGTCTTCCACACCCCGGCGACCGCCACCGAATCCGGCCCCGGAACCGAGCCCCCGACCGGCACCGCAGCCGGCCCCGGCCCCGCCATCCCGGCCCCCGCCCCGCACCCCACCCCGAAGGGAGGCGCCCCCGATGCCCGCTGACCGCCCCTCACCGGCCCCCGCCGCCGCACCCGGCGACCACCGCCCCGCCCCTGACGCCCCCTACGGGCCGCACACCCCCGGCCACCCCCGGCCCCGACACACGGAGGCCGTGGCATGAGCGAGCCGCAGAACACCGCGATGGCCCACCAGCCGCCCGCCGGGGCGTCCCTCCACAACATCGGCTACCGCCACTACGACGGCCCCCGCCTCGGCCGCGCCTACGCCCGCCGCTCCCTCTTCGTCCAGAGCCTGCGCGGCTCCTACGGACTCGGCCGCTCCGCCAAATCCAAGGTGCTGCCGATGCTGCTCCTCGGCGTCATGTGCCTGCCCGCCGGGATCATGGTCGCGGTCACCGTCGTCACCAAGGCCCAGAGCCTCCCCCTCGACTACAGCCGCTACGCGATCTACCTCCAGGCCGTCATCGGCCTCTACCTCGCGGCCCAGGCACCCCAGTCCGTCTCCCGCGACCTGCGCTTCCGCTCCGTACCGCTGTACTTCTCCCGCCCGATCGAGCGCATCGACTACGTCACCGCGAAGTTCGCCGCCCTCGCCGCCGCCCTCTTCCTCCTCACCGCCACCCCGCTGGTGATCCTCTACGCCGGTGCCCTTCTCGCGAAGCTCGACTTCGCCGACCAGACCGAGGGGTTCGCCCAGGGCCTGCTCACCGTCGCCCTTCTCTCCCTCCTCTTCGCCGGGATCGGCCTGGTCATCGCCGCCGCCACCCCCCGCCGCGGCTTCGGCGTCGCCGCCGTCATCGCCGCCCTCACCCTCCCCTACGGGGCGGTCAGCGCCCTCCAGGGCATCGCCTACGTCCAGGGCCACGAATCCGCCGTCGGCTGGCTCGGCCTCTTCTCCCCGACCACCCTGGTCGACGGCGTCCAGGCCACCTTCCTCGGCGGCACCACCTCGTTCCCCCAGGCCCTGGCCCCCACCACCGCCGCGGGCGGCCTCTACCTCCTCGTCGCGCTGGCCACCGTCGCCGCCTCGTTCGGCCTGCTCATGCGCCGCTACCGCAAGGCCGGCCTGTGAACCGCACCGAACGCCCCGCCCCCACCGCCACCCGCACCGACGAGGAGCCGCGCCCGTGAGCACCCTCCGCATCGACCACGTCTCCCGCTGGTTCGGCAACGTCGTCGCCGTCAACGACATCACCATGACCATCGGCCCCGGCGTCACCGGCCTCCTCGGCCCCAACGGCGCCGGAAAATCCACCCTCATCAACATGCTGGGCGGCTTCCTCGCCCCCTCCCACGGCACCGTCACCCTCGACGGCACCCCCGTCTGGCGCAACGCCGCGAGCTACCGCCACCTCGGCATCGTCCCTGAACGCGAAGCCATGTACGACGTCCTCACCGGCCGCGAATTCGTCCTCGCCAACGCCGAACTCCACGGCTTGGGCCGCACCGAGGCCGCCGCCGCCCTCGCCACCGTCGACATGACGTACGCCCAGGACCGCAAGATCGCCACGTACAGCAAGGGCATGCGCCAGCGCGTCAAGATGGCCTCCGCGCTCGTCCACGACCCCTCGGTCCTGCTGCTCGACGAACCGTTCAACGGCATGGACCCCCGCCAGCGCATGCACCTTATGGAACTCCTGCGCGACATGGGCGAGGAGGGCCGCACCGTCCTCTTCTCCTCCCACATCCTCGAAGAGGTCGAGCAGCTCGCCACCCACATCGAGGTCGTCGTCGCCGGGCGCCACGCCGCCTCCGGCGACTTCCGCAAGATCCGCCGCCTGATGACGGACCGCCCGCACCGCTACCTCGTCCGCTCCGACAACGACCGCGCGCTCGCCGCCGCCCTCATCGCCGACCCCTCCACCGCGGGCATCCAGGTCGACCACACCGAAGGCGCCCTCCACATCCAGGCCGTCGACTTCACCCGCTTCACCACCCTGCTGCCCCGCGTCGCCCACGACCAGGGCATCCGCCTCCTCACCGTCACCCCCTCCGACGAGTCCCTGGAATCCGTCTTCTCCTACCTCGTCACGGCCTGACCCGCGCCGACGCGGCCCGCGCCCGTCCCGGAAGGAACCCGCACATGTCCACCACCAGCCCACCCGCCCCCACGGCGCCCCTGCCCGCCGCCCTCTTCCACCCCACCGTCGCCCGGCTCACCTACCGCACCCTCCTCGGCAGCCGGCGCGCCCTGATCCTCTTCGCGCTGCCCGCCCTCCTCCTCGTCATCGCCGTCGCCGTCCGCACCCTCACCGGCGCCGACGACAGCACCGCCAAGGAGATCCTCGGCGGATTCGCCCTCGCCACCCTCGTCCCCCTGATCGGCGTCATCGCCGGAACCGGCGCCATCGGCCCGGAGATCGACGACGGCTCCGTCGTCTACCTCCTCGCCAAGCCCGTCCGCCGCAGCACCATCGTCCTCACCAAACTCACCGTCGCCACCGGCGTCACCCTCGTCTTCTCCGCCGTCCCCGTCCTCGTCGCCGGCTTCGTCCTCAACGGCAACAGCCAGCAGATCGCCGTCGCCTACGCCACCGCCGCGGCCGTCGCCTCCGTCGCCTACGCCGCCGTCTTCCTGCTCCTGGGTACCGTCACCCGCCACGCCGTCGTCATCGGCCTGGTCTACGCCCTGGTCTGGGAATCCCTCTTCGGCAGCCTCGTCCCCGGCGCCCGCACCCTCAGCATCCAGCAGTGGGCCCTCGCCCTGGGCGGCAGCCTCGCCCCCGACTCCACCGTCACCTCCGCCGTCACCCTGCCCACCGCCGCGATCCTCCTCATCGCCGTCACCACCGCCGCCACCTGGTACGCCACCCGCCGCCTGCGCGCCCTCACCCTCGCCGGGGAGGAGTGACCACGGCCGCCGACGCCGGGCCGCGGCGCCACCCGGCGGCCAGGGGTGCCGCCCATCGCCGTCCGGATCGGACGCGCCGACGTCAGCGCGTACGGAGCCGAAACCGGAGGTACGGATCCGAGGCCGGCACCAGACGTACGGAGCAGGAACCCGATGTACGGAGCCGGGAGCGCGGACCCGAGGCCGGACCCGCGCGTACGGCCCCGAGGCCGGAACCCGGGTCGGGCCCGACGCCCGAGCCCGATGCCCGAGCCATGCACGCACGCGGGCCCGAAGCCCAGCCAGGGAAACGGCCGGACCCCGTACGCACGCCCCCGAGGCGCGGCGCCGCGCACCGCAGGCCAGGCGCGAGCCTCCCCTACGGGCCCTCCGTAAGGTGACCGCGTGACGCCCCCGACGCCAGCCCCGATGCCACCCGCGCCCGCCACGGCACCGGCCACCGCCCCGCTGATCACCACCGAGACCCTGTACCACCCCGACGCCGCCGGCCCCGGCACGCCCGCCGCCCTCCCGGCGCTCCTCTGGCGGGCCGGACCGGGTTGGCGGATGATCTCCAGCGCCGTCCTCGGCGGCGGCATCGGCGAACGCCACTGGTTCCTCAACGCCCAGGTCCCCCACGGCTACACCCGCCGCGACCCGCAACGCCACCTCGCCGAGATCGCCGCGCCCGCCCTCACCGGGCCGCCCGCACCCCCGGCTTCCGCGCTCCCGCCCGGCGTGGGCCTGATGACCGCCGCCGACATCCGCGCCACCGCCGCCCACACCACCGAGGACGGCGCGGAAGCCCTGGTCACCGCCGGTGTCGGCGTCTCCGGTTGGGCTGCCGTCCCGGCCCCGCGTGCCGTGCCCCACCCCGGCCCCGGCACGATCAACATCCTCGTCGCGCTCCCGGTGCCCCTCACCGACGCGGCCCTCGTCAACGCCGTCGCCACCGCCACCGAAGCCAAGGTCCAGGCGCTCCACGACAACGGCTACGACGCCTCCGGCACCCCGACCGACGCGGTCTGCATTGCCGCCCGCACCCCGGGGAACGACGTACCCGCCGAACACTTCGCCGGTCCCCGCTCCCTCTGGGGCGCCCGCCTCGCCCGCGCCGTCCACCGCGCGACCCACGAAGCCGTCGCCCACGACGCCCGCCTCCGCACACCGCCACCGGCCCCGAGCCCCTGACAGCGGCCCGCCCCGGAAGCGCACCGCCGCCCGCCTCCCGACCCGTAGGGGCAACGCGTTCCACCCGTAGGGGCGGCTCGTTCCACCCGTACGGGATCAGTCCGTTCCACCCGTAAGGGCCCGGCCCGTTCCACCCATACGGGGAAGCGCCCCCGCGCACCTCCCCGCACGGGATGGGTCTCCGCACGAACCCCGCGCCCCCGAACGCCGAGCGGGGCGGCGCCTCCCGGCCACCGCCCCGCTTTCCCCGTGTCCCCCCGTTCCCGGTTACGCCGCCGGAGCCCCGATCCGCCGGTCCCGGCCCGCGCCCATGCCCAGCAGCGCCAGCCCCGCACACACCACCAGCATCAGCACCAGCGGCACGCTCCAGCCACCGGTCACCTGGTGCACCGCACCCAGCGCCAACGGGCCGACCGCCGCCAGCAGATACCCACCGGTCTGCGCCATGCCCGACACCCGGGCCGCCGTATGCGCATCACCGGAGCGCAGCACCATCATCGTCAGCGCCAGCCCCAGCGCACCGCCCTGACCGAGCCCCAGCAGCACCGCCCACAGCCACGCCCCGGCGACCGGCGCCACCATCAGCCCCACGACTCCGCACGCCATCAGCACCGACACCATCACGCCCAGCATCCGCTGCCGCCGCATCCGTCCCGCCAGCATCGGCACCACGAACGAACCCGCCATCTGCACCAACGTGCTGAACGCGAAGACCAGCCCCGCCTCGCTCTTCCCCATGCCGTGATCCGTGAAGATCGTCGGCATCCACGCGATCGTCACGTACGCGATGAGCGACTGCGACCCCATGAACAGCGTCACCTGCCACGCCAGCGCCGACCGGCTCAACCGCGGCCCGTCCTCGACGCCGTGCGTCGGACGCGCGGCCGCCTGCCCGTGGTGCGTACCCCTACGGGACATCACCGCCTGCGGCACCCAGACCAGCGCCGCCACCCCCGCCAGCAGCGCCCACGAGATCAGCGACCCCTGCCAGCTGCCGAACGCCTCCTCCAACGGCACCGCGGTCGCCGCCGACACCGTCGCGCCCAGCACCATCGCGGTCGTGTAGAGCCCCGTCATCCCGGCGGCCTTGTCCGGGAAGTCCCGCTTGATCAGACCCGGCATCAACACGTTGAGCAGGGCTATCGCCGTCCCGACCACCGCGCACCCGGCGAACAGCGCGACGACCGGCGGCGCGACCCGCAACGCGATGCCGCCGCACAGCAGCACCAGCGCCCCGCACAGCACCGTCTCCGTACCCCACCGCCGCGCCAGCTTCGGCGCCACGATCGACCCCAGCCCCATGAACACCAGCGGAATCGCCGTCACCAGACTGCTCGCCGTCGCGGCCAGCCCGAAGTGCGCACCGATCTCACCCAGCAGCGGCGACACCCCGGCCAGCGCCGCCCGCATGTTCAACGACGCCAGCACGATGCCGGCCAGCAGCAGCGCCGGATGCGCCCGCAACCGCCGCCGCGCCACGACGACCTGCGGCGCCGCCGCCAGATCCTCCTCCGCATCGATCAAAGGGGCCTCGGACAACGGGGCCTCGGATCTGCTACCGGACATGCGTACACACCTCACCAATCGAACTCGAAGAAAGCGGGGACGGACAGAAACAGGGGACGGACAGAAACAGGGGACGGACAGAAACAGGGGACGGACAGAAGTGGGGGACGGAAAGAAATAGGGGACGGGCAGGGGGAGTTGAGGCCCCGAGCCGGCGCGCCCGGCAAGCCCTGGACGAACGGACCACAACAACGGCGCCGCACCGGCCCCCCACGACGCCCACCACCAGCGACTACGCCGCCACTAGCGACCACTTGGGCCATCAGCGACCACGCGGGCCACCAGCGGCGGCCCCGACGTCGGCGACGCCGCCGACGTCAGCAGCGGCAGAGAAACCCGAGACGAACACGGCACGAGGACAAGCACGTCACGGGACCGACCCACCGCCAGCACCAAGGAACCGACGAACGCACGGCCCGACGAACGCACGGCCCGCCGCACCCGCACGGCCCGCCGCACCGGCGCAGCCTCGCCGCTCACAGGCCGGACCGCCCCCCCCGCGAACCGCCCCCCCCGCGAACCGCCGCCCCCGCGCCGCTCGCTGCCGCGGCGTCATCGCTCGTCGAGCAGGGTCTCCACGGCGTGTCTCGGCTTGTCCAGCAGCGCCCGGGTCGCCCGCTCGGCCGCCTCCGGGTCGCCGGAGGCGATGGCCGCCATGACCGCATGGTGGTCGCCGTGCACGATCTTCGGAATCGCATGGTCGTCCAACGCCGTGACCAGCGCTTCCCGCACGGAACTGCTGAACCAGCCGTACGTGGCCGTCAGCGCGGTGTTGTGCGCCGCCTCGACCACGGCGCGGTGGAACGCGACGTCATGATCCGCGTACAGCTCCAGATTGCCGTGCGCGGGCTGCCCGTCGTCGTCCTCCAGATGCGCCTGGGCATCGAGCGCCGCCCGCATCCGCTCCAGGTCGGCGGGCTCATGGCGGACCGCGGCCAGCCGCGCGGCCTCCGCCTCCAGTGCGATGCGGACCTCCAGCACGTCCCGGATCCCGGCCCGCTGCACCCCGCGCATGATCGCACCCGGGTCGGCGGCGGACACCACGAACGTCCCCTCGCCCTGCCGGGAGCGCAGCATTCCGGCATGGACCAGGACCCGCACGGCCTCCCGCACGGTGTTCCGCCCGACCTCAAGCTGCTCGGCGAGCGCGTGTTCGGTGGGAATCCGCTCCCCGACCTTCCACTCCCCGGCGACGAGCTGCGCCCGCAACGCCTCGACGACCGTGTCCACCAGGGACCGCCGCCCCGCCGCCTGCAACGCCATCCGCCCTCACATGCCTTTCCTGCCCGGTTGCCCAGTCATCCTACAACTCATACATTCAGAGTACACGGATCGTCTGCGAATGCGGCGCGGCCCCGTCCAGGACCAGGCCGGACCTGCGGAAACGAGGGGTCCGGGCCGGAGGATGCGGCGGCCCGCGAGCGGCGGCGGGCGGGGCCCGGCCGCCCCAGGGGCATCACCCTGGGGCGGCCGGATCCCGGCTCAGCTCGCTCCGTACAGCCTCTCCAGCACCACCGCGATCCCGTCGTCCTCGTTCGACGCGGTGATCTCGTCGGCCACGGCCTTGAGTTCGGGGTGGGCGTTGCCCATGGCGACGCCGTGGGCGGCCCAGGCGAACATGGTGAGGTCGTTGGGCATGTCGCCGAAGGCGATGGTGGAGTCGGCCTTGGCGCCCAGCCGGCGGGCCGCCAGGGAGAGGCCGGTGACCTTGGTCAGGCCGAGCGGGAGCAGTTCGACGATGCCGGGCCCGGAGACCGTCACGCCGACGAGATCGCCGGCGGTGGCGCGGGCGGCCTCCGCCAGCGCGTCGTCGTCCAGCGTCGGGTGCTGGAGGTAGACCTTGTTGACCGGGGCGGTCCACAGCTCGGCGTGGTCGTCGACGAAGAGGGCCGGGAGCGGGCCCTCCTTGTGGTGGTAGCCGGGGCCGACCAGGACTTCGCCCTCGATGCCGTCACGGCTGACGGCCAGCCGCAGCGGACCGGTCTCCGTCTCGATCTTGGCGATGGCGAGCACGGCGAGCTGACGGTCGAGGGTGACGGAGGTCAGCAGGCGCTGCTCGCCCGCGTGGTAGACCTGCGAACCCTGCCCGCAGACCGCGATGCCCCGGTAGCCGAGCGCTTCCAGGATGGGGCGGGTCCAGGGCACCGCGCGGCCGGTCACCACGATGTGGGCGGCGCCGGCCGCGGTGGCCGTGGCGAGGGCCGCGCGGGTGCGGTCGGAGACCGTGCCGTCCTCGCGCAGCAGCGTCCCGTCGAGGTCCGTCGCGATGAGCCGGTAGGGCAGGGCAGGCGCGGCGGCCGGTCCGGAGGAGGTCACTTGGAGACGGGCTCCAGGATCTCGCGGCCGCCGAGGTACGGGCGGAGCATGGCCGGGACGCGCACGGAGCCGTCGGCCTGCTGGTGGTTCTCGAAGATCGCGACGATGGTGCGGGGGACGGCGCAGAGCGTGCCGTTGAGCGTCGCGAGCGGCTGGACCTTGGGCTTGCCGTCGACGGTTTCCCGCATCCGGACCGAGAGCCGGCGGGCCTGGAACTCGTTGCAGTTCGAGGCGGAGGTCAGCTCGCGGTACTTGCCCTGGGTGGGGATCCACGCCTCGCAGTCGAACTTGCGGGAGGCGGAGGCGCCGAGGTCACCGGTGGCGACATCGATGACCTGGAACGGCAGCTCCAGGCCGGTCAGCCACTGCTTCTCCCAGTCGAGGAGGCGGCGGTGCTCGTTCTCCGCGTCGTCCGGCGTGACGTACGAGAACATCTCGACCTTGTCGAACTGGTGGACGCGGAAGATGCCACGGGTGTCCTTGCCGTAGGTGCCGGCCTCGCGGCGGAAGCAGGGCGAGAACCCGGCGTAGCGCAGCGGCAGCTTGTCCGCCTCGACGATCTCGTCCATGTGGTACGCGGCGAGGGGGACCTCGGAGGTGCCGACCAGGTAGTAGTCGTCCTTCTCCAGGTGGTAGACGTTCTCGGCGGCCTGGCCGAGGAAGCCGGTGCCCTCCATGGCGCGGGGGCGGACCAGCGCGGGGGTGAGCATCGGGGTGAAGCCGGCGGCGGTGGCCTGGGCAATGGCGGCGTTGACCAGCGCCAGCTCCAGCAGGGCGCCGATGCCGGTGAGGTAGTAGAAGCGCGAGCCGGAGACCTTGGCGCCGCGTTCGACGTCGATGGCGCCGAGGAGCTCGCCGATCTCCAGGTGGTCCTTGGGCTCGAAACCCTCGGCGGCGAAGTCGCGGATGGTGCCGTGGGTCTCCAGGACGGCGAAGTCCTCCTCGCCGCCGACGGGGACGTCGGGGTGGACGAGGTTGCCGAGCTTCTGGAGGAGGGCGTGGGCCTCTTCCCTGGCCTCGTCCTGGGCGGCGTCGGCGGCCTTGACGGCGGCGGACAGCTCGCCGGCCTTCTTCAGCAGCACGGCCTTCTCGTCGCCGGTGGCCTTGGGGATCAGCTTGCCGAGCGCCTTCTGTTCGGCGCGCAGTTCATCGAAGCGGACGCTGGACGACCTGCGCCGCTCGTCGGCGGAGAGGAGTGCGTCGACGAGCGCGACGTCCTCTCCACGGGCGCGCTGGGAGGCGCGCACACGGTCGGGGTCCTCACGGAGCAGGCGAAGGTCAATCACCCTCCCAGGCTACCGGGGCGGGCGACGGGCCTCGACGCGATATTCCCGCGCATGTCGCAATGTCTGTTTTGAGAGGTTTATTCTGCGGGTAGTGAGGGTCGTGCGGGGTCTTCGGCCGGGGTGGCGAGGCGGGAATGACGGAAGGAATTCGGCGGCATTCCGGACGGAGGAAGCGGGATGTCGTTCATGTCGCCGGGTGGCGGTTTTCCGGGGGTGGTCCGGAGGGCTCCGGTGCGGCGTCCGCCGGGTGGGATGTGCGGCGCGGGGTGGGGATTTCCAGGGGTGGGCTGTGGAGAAAAGCGGAGTTGTCCACAGGTGTGGGGGGTGTGGGCATTCTTATCCACAGGCTGTGTGTGAGATCTGTGGAACTCGGAACTTTGCCTTCCGGGAGGCGAATCATCTGCCATGAAGAGGGTGCTCAAACCCTCTTCATCCACTCTTTCGTGTGGCGTTACCTAGCCCTAAAGGGCTGATCACGGAAAAAGGGGTGACGCGACGCGAGGTGTGGCGGTGCGTGGCGGCGTGGCGGGGTCTGGGGTCGGTAGAGTGATTTGTCGATTCTGTCCGGATGTCGTGAGTGCTTACCCACAGGCGCGGAAGCTTGCCTGTGGATAACTCTGTGGATAGTCCACAGCGGGGTGGAACGCCCGTGGTGAGGGCGCCGGGACGGGGCGCGTACCGCCTTCCGGGGCCGGCCGGAATCACCGATCCGGCCACCTCCCCGCGTCAGAAATCCGCCCCTCTCAAGGGCGGCCGTCCTGGCAGCGGTTGAGCCAGTCGGCGGCATCCGTGAAGGCGGCGTCGGTCATGTCCGGGCGGACGGTGGCCGCGACCTTGTCGGCGCGGGGGTAGGAGCCGAGGAAGCGGACGCCGCGGCAGACCCGCTTGAGGCCCATCAGGACCTCGCCGACCCGCCGGTCGGTGATGTGGCCCTCGCAGTCGACGGAGAAGCAGTACCGGCCGATGCCCTCGCCCGTCGGCCGGGATTCGATGCGCATCATGTTCACCCCGCGGACCGCGTACTCCTGGAGGAGTTCGAGGAGCGCGCCGGGGTGGTCGGCGCGCAGCCACAGGACCAGCGAGGTCTTGTCGGCGCCGGTCGGCGCGGCGGGGCGGGCCGGGCGGCCGACGAGGACGAAGCGGGTGGCGGCGTTCTGCGCGTCGTGGATGTCGGTGACCAGCGGTTCCAGGCCGTAGGTGGCGGCGGCGAACTCACCGGCGAACGCGCCGTCGTAGCGGCCCTCCTGGACGAGGCGGGCGCCGTCGGCGTTGGAGGCGGCCGACTCCCAGGCGGCGTGCGGGAGATGGGCGGCGAGCCACTTGCGGACCTGCGGCTGGGCGACGGGGTGCCCGGTGACGGTCTTGACGTCGGCGAGGGTGGTGCCGGGGCGGACCAGCAGCGCGAAGGCGATCGGCAGCAGGACCTCGCGGTAGATCATCAGCGGTTCGCCGGCGGCGAGTTCGTCGAGCGTGGTGGTGACGCCGCCCTCGACGGAGTTCTCGATCGGGACGAGGGCGGCGGCCGCCTCGCCGCCTCGGACGGCGTCGAGGGCCGCGGGGACGGAGACCATCGGCTCCAGCTCGCGGGTGGCCGCCTCGGGGAGCGTGCGCAGCGCGGCTTCGGTGAACGTGCCCGCCGGGCCGAGATAGGTGTAGCGACTGGCCGACATGCGGGTGTCTCCCTCGCGTTCTTGCGGGGGACGCCCCGCCGATCTCCCTGTGCCGTCACGATACCGAGCCCGCGGCGTGGGCCGGTCGGGTGTCCACAGGGCGGCCGCCGCCGCACGCCACCCTGTGGATATCGGGGCCCGGGTCAGCCCTCCAGCAGCGGCTGGGCCACGTAACCGCCGGACTCCGGGGCGGGCGGGACGGCGTACAGGCCGCTGGCCTCGTGGCGGAGGAAGGGGGAGAGGGCGTCGCCGCGGTCGAGTTTGCGCTGGATCTGGGTGAAGGCGCGCAGCGGATCGGCCTGCCAGCAGATGAAGAGGAGCCCGGCGTCCGGGGCGCCGTCGTCGCGGAAGCCGTCGTGGTACGAGAACGGGCGGCGGAGCAGGGCGGCGCCCTGGTTGGTCTCGGGGGCGGCGATGCGGGCGTGGGCATTGGCCGGGATGACGGGGAGGCCGTCGGGGCGGTTGGCGTCGAGGCGCATGGGGGTGGTCTCGTCGCCGCCGGTCAGGGGCGCGCCGGTGTCCTTGCGCCGCCCGATGATCTTCTCCTGGTCGGCGCGCGGACGCTTCTCCCAGTCGTCGAGGAGCATCCGGATGCGGCGGACGACGGCGTACGAGCCGCCGCGCATCCAGGTGGTGTCGGCGTCGCGGTCGACGAAGATGCGGGTGTCGAAGTCCGGATCGGACGGCTTGGGGTTGTTGGTGCCGTCGATCTGACCCATGAGGTTGCGGGTGGTCATGGGCCGGTCGGTGGCGCCGGGGGTGCGGTTGAAGCCGTTCATCTGCCAGCGCAGCCGGGCGGTGGGGGCGGCCTCCTTCTGGAGCGTGCGCAGGGCGTGGAAGGCGACGAGGGCGTCGTCGGCGCCGATCTGGAGCCAGAGGTCGCCGTTGCTGCGCTTCGGGTCGAGGGCGTCGGCGGAGAAGTCGGGCAGCGGGTCGAGCTGGACGGGGCGCTGCTTCGTCAGGCCGGTGCGGTCGAAGAAGGAGTGGCCGAGGCCGAAGGTGACGGTGAGGGAGGACGGCCCGGCGTCGGCGGCGACGGCGGTGTCGTGGGCGGGGGCGCGCCCTTCCATCAGGTCCTGGGCGGTGCGGGTCCAGCGGCGCAGCAGGGCGGCGGCGGCCTTGCGGCCGGCGTCGGGGGCGAGGTCGAAGGCGAGGAGGTGGCCGCTGGCCTGGAGCGGGGTGGTGATGCCCGCCTGGTGGGCGGCGCGCTCGGCGCGGAACGGGACGCGGGTGCTGCCGATGGTGGTGAGCGGGGCGGGTGCGTCGCCGCGGGCGGCGGACGCGCCGATGACGCCGCCCGCGGCGCCGACGACGAGCCCGGCGGCCCCGGCGGCGCCGACGGTGCCGAGCAGGCGGCGGCGGGACAGCTCCACGGTGGGCGCGGCGCCGTCGGCGGCCGCGCTCGGGGCGCTCGGGGCGCCCGGGGCGCCCGGGGCGGACGTGGCGGTTTCGGGGCGCGGGGTCTGCGGGGGAACGGCCTTCGCGTCCGGGGTCGCTTCGCGGTTGCCGTGCGGCTTCTTCGTGCTCATCAGTCGATCTTCACGTTCCTGGTTTCGGTCACCTGGTCGATGTCGGAGGTCCGGACGAGGAGGGAGAGCTGCCACCGGCCGGCGACGGGCAGTTGGACGTCGCCGGCGCGCCAGTGGCCCTTGCCGGTGTGGGCGGCGGTCACCGGGAGCGGCCCGAGGTGCTTGGCGCTCAGGGTGAAGGAGACCTTCATCTCGGGGACGTCCATGGTGGCCCCGGAGGGGTCGGAGATCCGTACCCGGAGCTGGTTGCCGCCGCCCGCGCGCCCGGGGTCGAGGTCGATGCGGGCGGTGCCCTTGCCGTGCGCGCCGCCGGTGTCGAACGGGATGGTCAGCACCTGCGGCTGGTTGGCCTCGGGGGACCGGTCGGCGCCCGAGGCCTGGAGGGCGGCCTCGGTGCGGGCCGGTTCGGTGCCGGTCAGCACGGTGGTGACGGCGAGCACGAGGACGGCGACGGCCGCCTCGGCCAGCACCGCACGCCGCAGCCCGAGCCGCTGCGGGTCGGCGTCGCGCAGCCGCTTGACCCGCGCGCTGCTCAACGCGGCCCGCTGCCGGGCGAGTTGCGCGGCCCTTACGGGGTCGGGGGCGGCGGCGTCGGGGGCGACGTCGGGGGCGTCCCGGAGTGCGGGCTCGGGGAGCGCGTCGGACGCCGCGCGCTCCGGGGCCGCCGCGCGCTCCGGGGCCGGGGCCGGCGCCGGGGCGGACGCCGCACCCGACGACGCTTCCGACTCCGTCCCCGTCCCGGTCCCCGACTCCGGCGCCGGTGCCTGGCCGGGGACCGGAACCGTACCGGCCGCCCCCGCGGCGCCGCCCTCCGCCGCAGCGGCCCCGGCTCCCGGCTCCGTCCCCGTAGCCGCCGTCTCCGCCAGGCGGGCCGTCCAGCGGCGGGAGATCCAGGCGAGGCCGACCAGCAGGATCACCAGGCCCGCCTTGAGCATCAGCAGTTGCCCGTAGGAGGTGCTGGTCAGGGCGTGGACGGTGCCGACCTGGCGCCAGGACTGGTAGAGGCCGGTGGCCACCAGGGCGAGGACCGAGGCGAAGGCGAGGCGGGAGAAGCGGCGGACGGCGGTGCGCTCCACCGGCGGCCCCCAGTACAGGGAGACGACGAGGGCGGCGAGGCCGCCGAGCCAGGTGGCGACGGCGAGCAGATGCACCAGATCGACGGGGACGGCGACGGCCGGCTGCAGCCCGGTGGAGGCGTGTTCGGCGAACGACCAGGTCGCGGCGGTCCCGGCGGCCAGCAGCGCCCCGCCGGCGGCGAGCCCGGCGGTGAGCCGCCGCAGCCGGGCGCGCGCCTCGGAGCCCGCGCCGCCCGGGGCGCCGGGGCCCGCCGCGTCACCCGGGACGGCCCCTGCGCCGGCCTCGGCGGCCGCCCGCCGCGTCCGCTCGTACGCCCCGAAGAGCAGCGTGACGAAGAGCGCCGCGCCCGCGAGGAGGAGCAGGCGGGCGGTGAGGGCGATGCCGGTCTTCGTCGGGAGGACGGCGCGGAGGGCGTCGAGGTCGGCGACGTCGGCGAGGTCGCCGGAGCCGGTGTACGGGCCGCGGAGCAGGAGGAGGGCGAGGGTGGCGGCGGTGAGCAGGACCCAGCCGCCGTGCACGGTCAGCCGCTGCACGGAGCGGACGCCCGCGGCCGCGGGGCGGCACGCGAGGACGAACGCGGCGCCGCCGAAGAGCAGCACGAAACCGGCGTAGGCGAGGTAGCGGGCGACGCCGTAGAGCGCGCCGACCGGGCCGCCGCCGGCCTCCTGCTGCGGCAGCGGCGCCTTGGTGGCGGACGGCGCGCCGATGGAGAAGGTGAAGGCACCGGAGACCGGGTGGCTGTCGGCGGAGACCGCCTGCCAGGCGACGGTGTACGTGCCGTGGGGCAGGCCCGGCGGCAGGCCGGTGCCGAACTTGACGGTCTCGCCGCTGCACAGATCGCGGAGCTTGCCGCGGTCGACGCGGGTGCCGTGCGGGTCGAGGACGCGTACGGAGTCGTCGCCCATCGCGACGCCTTCGGAGAAGCTCAGGGTGACCTGCTCGGGGGCGTGCGCGACCACCGCGCCCTGGGCCGGGTTGCTGCCGGTCAGCGCCGCGTGGGCCTGGGCCGGTGCGGCGGTGGCGAGCAGCAGGCCGCACAGGGCGACGGCGACGGCCAGCAGGCGCGCGGCCACCGGCCGCCGGGGCCGGGCGGCACCGGGGCGGGGACGGGCGGCGGTGCCGGTGGGCGTCGTCATGGATGCTCCCCTTCGGGTTCGTCGAGTGCGTGGGCGCGGGGCCCGGGTACGGAGCGGACGTACCCGGGCCCCTGGGGCGGGCCGTCGGCCGGCGCGCCCGAAGGCGGCGGACGGCCGAAAACGCGCCCCGGGGCGGCCTACTTGTGGGCGCTCTGGGAGTGGTCCATCCCGGAGTGATCCATGCCGGAGTGGTCCATGCCGCTCATGTCTCCGTCGTGCTTGGCGGCGGCGTCGCCGGGCCGGTACGTCGCGGACTTCACCGGCACCTGGACGGTGATCGCGTCCGCCTTGGCGAAGTGCAGCTGGACGGTGACCTTCTCGCCCTCGGCGGGCTTGTGCTTGAGGCCCATGAACATGATGTGGTCGCCGCCGCTGGCCAGCTTCAGCGCGCCGTCCGCCGGAACGGGCAGGGAGCTGACGTGTTCCATGGCGTTGCCCTTGGTGGTGTGCAGGGACACGTCGTCGGAGAGGTCGCTGGTGACGGAGGTGAGCTTGTCGGCGCCGCCGGTGTTCTCGACGGTGAGGAACGCCCCCGCCATCTTGTCGGTGACCGGCTGCGGCATGTACGAGCCGGTGACCTTCAGGTGCGGGGCTCTCTTCGCTGTGTCGGGCTTGTCGGATCCGGCCGACGAGCCGGCGCCGCAGCCGGCGAGACCGAGGACGCAGACGGCGGCGAGGGCGGTGGCGGTCAGGGTGCGGCGGTTCACGGGTTCTGCCCCTTGATGAGCTTCGGGAGTGCGGAGGTGTAGTTGTCGGCGGTGGCTTCCTGCATGCCCATCCAGTGGATGCGGTCGTCCTTGGGGGAGGCCATCAGGACCTGTGCGCCGTGGGTGGAGACGACGTCGCCGTTCTTCTTCACCACCGGCTTGTCGATGCCGATGTTGACGTCGCGGGCGCCGCGCTGGATGTCGGCGAACTTCCCGGTGAGGCCGGTGAAGTCCTTGTTGATGCCGCCGAGCCACTTCTTGAGCGCCTCGGGGGTGTCGCGCTCCGGGTCGGAGGTGATGAACAGGACGCGGAGATCGTCCTGTTCGGCCTTGGGCAGCTGCTTCACCGCGACGGCGATGTTGGCCATCGTCAGCGGGCAGACGTCCGGGCAGTTGGTGTAGCCGAAGTAGATGAGGGTCGGGTGGCCCTTGGTCTTCGCCAGCAGGTCGTACGGCTTGCCGTCGGAGTCGGTGAGGGTGAGGTCCGGCTTCTCGATCGGGTTGTCGAGCGTGACGATCGGCTTGGCGGTGGCGCCGGAGACCGACGCGGCGGGCTTGTCGCCGCCGTCGTCGTCGGGCCCGCAGGCGGTCAGGGTCAGGGCGGCGGCGGCCGTGAGGACGGCCGCGATCAGGGTTTTTCCACGCATGGAGGTATGTCCGGGGGTCGGTGAACGGGGGGCCGGGCCGGCGTCCGAGGGCGCCGGCCCGGAGGCGGTCAGGCGGTGCGGCGGCGTCCGGCGAACACGCCGAAGCCGACTCCGATGATGCCGACGACGATGCCGACGACGCCGAGCACCCGGGCCGTGGAGTCGCTGCCGGAGGCGTCCGCGGCGGCGGTGGCGGGCTTGGCGTCGGCCGACCCGGCCGGGGCGTCGGCGTCCGCGGCGGGCGGCGTGAGGGCGAGGACGGGCGCCGGGTTCTCCGGCTCCGGGGCGCCCTTCTTCTGCGGCTCGATCCAGCGCACGACCTCCTTGTTGTCGTACGTCTGGAGCGCCTTGAAGACGATCTGGTCGGCGTGGTCGGGCAGCTGGCCGACGGAGAGCGGGAACTGCTGGAACTGGCCCGGGGCGATGCCCTTGCCGTCCGCCGTCCACGTGATCTTCGACGGCGCCTTGTCGATCTTCTCGCCGTGCATCTCCAGCGGCTTGTCCAGCTTCGCCTCGTCGATCTCGACCTTCCAGCCCGGCACCGGCTGCGGCATGACGGACGCCAGCGGGTGGTCGGTCGGCAGGTTCACCTCGACCTTGACCGTCGAGGCGTGGTCGCGCTCGTTGGGCACCTTGATGTTGATCGTCGCGTAGCTGCCCTGCTCGGCGGTGCCGGGCTGCACGGAGACGTGCGCGAACGCGGGCCCGGCCAGCAGCAGCACACCGCCCGCGGCGAGCCCGCCGATCACCGGCAGCCGCCGCGCGATCCGGTGGCCGCGGCGCGGTGCGTACGAGGGCGGGTTCGGGTTCGGGTTCGGGGCCGTCCCGGGCGTCATCTCAGAAGCCATGGCGAAATGTCTCCACATCGGCGTCACGGGCGTCGGCGAGCGGTGCCGACGCCACAAGTGGCAAAAGCGTCAAAAGGGAAGATTCGGCGCATGCGGTGACGGCGCGGGAGTCCGGCCCGGTGGAGGGCGGATGCTGCGCGCGTCAGGCCGCGAGGGCGTATCCGGCGGTGCGGACGTGCCCCGGGGCCACGGCGGGCGGGCCCCGCCGGCCGACGCTGTGCTGGAGCGCGGGATCCTCCGGCCCGGACGGCCCCGCCGCGTGGGCGAGCGGCGCCGTGGGGCCGGTGCGGTGGCCGGGCAGCCCGGCGAGCAGGGTGCGGACGAGCGCCAGCGCCGAGCGCAGCGCCCCGGCCAGCGCCTGCGCCGCGGCCTCGTGCGCCACCGGCGCGGACAGCCGGATCAGCCGCCACAGCGCCGCCTCGCCGCGGCGCAGCAGCCAGCCGGCGGCCAGCGCGGCGAGGAGGTGACCGAGCAGCATCGGCAGCGACGGCAGCAGCGAGTGCCCCATCGGCGTGCCCGCCATACCGGCCATTCCGTGCGCGCCACCGGTGCCGAGGACCTCGGTGGTGCGCGGGTCGGACGGGTCGAAGCCGTTCTCGGCGACGATGCGGTGCGCCGCGTCGCCGCCGAGCCGTACGCCGTCGAGACCGCAGGTCAGACGGCGGGCTAGGGCGATCACGGTGGCGTCGTCGAGCCGTCCGCCGGCCGTCGTCACCGGCGCCGCGCAGTGCTGGCCGGCGGCGAACAGCGCATGCAGTGCGAGCTGTCCGACGGTGAGTGCCGCGGCGATACCGGGTAGGGATCGTTCCCGTCCGGCCAGCGGCGCGGCGACGACGAGGACGACGCCGCAGCCGGCGGCCAGTGTCCACAGCGGAACGGAGGCGAGAGAGCCGGCCATGTGCCCGGTCGCGGCCAGCACGACGCAGACCGCGGTGAACACCGCGGCCCTCAGCAGCCGCAGATCGGCGGCGGCGCGCGCGCGTGGGGCGGGGGCAGTCATGGCGGCGCCATCATCCCACCCGCCTCACCGGTCGCCTACGGCAGGTCGACGCGCGGGGGCGCCCGAGGGGGCCCACCGGAGGACGCCGGGGCGCGCGGGGGCGCACACCCCGGAGCGCACTTACACGGCGCGCTCGGTTCTCCGCATCCGCCGAACGAGCGGTGTGCCGCCCCGCGCATGCTTACGTCGCTCCTACGGCGGCAATACGTAACGGTATGTCGAGCCGCGGCCAGGAGGCTGGAGCGATGAGCATGTGGTGGTCACTCCATCTGCGCCGGGAACCGGCCAGCGTGCCGCTTGCCCGGCGACTGCTTCTGGGGGCCATGGAGACCGCCGGGGTCGATCCGGACATCTGCTACGACCTGTCGGTCGCCCTCTCCGAGGCATGCGCCAACGCCGTCGAACACGGCGGCGGCGACGACGGCTCGGACTACCGCGTCACGGCGTACATCGACGGCGACACCTGCCACATCGAGGTCAGCGACTCCGGCCCCGGCTTCGTCCGCACCCCCCGCTCCACCGACCCGACCCTGCTCACCCCGCCCCCCGCCCCCGCCGACGCCGAGGACGGCCGCGGCCTCTTCCTCATCGAGGCCCTCACCGATCACGTCCGCTACGCCACCGGCACCGGCCGAAGAGGCGCCGTGGTGAGCTTCGACAAGATCCTCAAATGGCGCGAGGGGGCTGCGCTGCCTATGGCGTCGTAGCCGGCCAGGTGCGTCAGGGCGGGGCCGGTCGGCGGTCACCGCTCCCAGTACTTCGCCACCGCCTGCGCGTACGCCACCCGGTGGTCGAGCCTGTCGTCCCTGACACGGAACCGGCCGCGTGCGGACTCGGTCAGGGGCGCCCGGCCGAGGAGCTTGCCCGGCTGCTTCCAGGCCGTTCGCAGTGGGGAGCCGATGTCGTCGGAGGGGAGGTCGGAGAGTGCCAGGCCAACCTGGTACAGCAGGACGAGCGGCAGCAGCGCCAGGCACAGGAGCAGCGACGGCACCGTACCCTCCCGCCCGAGCAGCACCGTCCCGTCGGGCAGATGGATCTCGTACGCCGGCCGCCAGCGCTTCTTCCGTGGTGGCAGGCGGAGTTCGGCCAGCGGTTCGTGATCGGGGGTGAGCACGGCGAGGCGGCCGTCGGCCTGCCGGACGACCACGGCGAGCGGCTCTTCGCCGGCGGCGTCGGCGGAGAGGGAGAAGCGTGGTTTGCCTCCTTCCGGGAGCGGGCGGCCGCCGGGGGCGCCGCGGCGTACGTGGACGGCGGCGGCGCCCCGGGGGCGTAGTTCGTGGCGTGCGGCGGCGGTGTGGCGGGTGAAGACGTGTGCCATCGGGTGTTCCGTTCGGTGGTGCCGGGCGGCGTGCCGGGTGGCTGCATGCCGCCCGGCACGGGGGCGTCCGGCGCCCGGTCGGCGATGTCCGGTGGGACTTCGGCGGCCGGGCGCCGGAGGCGTCCATGAAACCGGTCCGGTACGGGTGGCGCGACCAGCGCGTCCAGCCGCCCGAATGCGGTAACTCCCCGGAAACGGAGCCCCCGTGGCCGGTTCAGGGGCCGGTGGTGGCCGCCGGGTCCGTGGCGCGGCGTATGCGTCGGGCGGTGATGAGGTCGGGGAGGAGAGAGAGGAAGCCGAGGACGGCCAGGGTGGCGCCGACCCAGAGGGGGGCGCGCAGGCCGTAGCCCGCGCCGATGCCCAGGCCGCCGGCCCAGGAGCCGATCACGACGCCCATGGTGATCATGGAGGTGTGGACGGTGTTCACCAGCGGGCGGCCGTTGGCGGTCCGCATCACCCGGGTGACCAGCGCCGGGTTCATGGTGACGCCGACCAGCCCGGTGCCGAGCAGCGCGACGACGGCGGGAACCGGCTGATCGGCGAGGAGGCCGAACAGCGTCAGGAACGCCGTCAGCGCGATCAGGCCGGCCGTGAGGACGGGGAGCGTGTGGCGGTCGGCGAGCCGTCCGACGACGTTGTTGCCGATGACGGTGGCGACGCCGTAGGCGATCAGCAGCAGCGGGACGGTGCCGTCGCCGAAGCCGGTGACCTGCTTGAGGATCGGGGTGAAGTAGCTGAACGCGGCGTAGGTCGCGCCGATCACCAGGGTGCTGGTGGAGAACACCGCCCACAGCCGGGGGCGCTTCAGCTCCGCGGTCTCCTCGCGCAGGCTGCGGGCCTCCTGCTTCTCCAGCGCGGGCACCGTCGCGGCGGTGATCAGCCCCACGACGGCGGTGAGCGCCGTGACCGTCCAGAAGCTGGCGCGCCAGCCCCAGTGCTGGCCTATGAGGTTGGCGCCGGGCAGGCCCAGGACCGTACCGACCATCAGGCCGCCCAGCACGAGGGAGGTGGCCCGGCCGCGCAGCTTCTCGTCGGCGACCTCGACGCAGACGGCCAGCGCCACGCCGAAGAACGCGCCGGACACCGCGCCGGTGACGATCCGGGCGAGGACCATCACCGCATAGCCCGGCGAGGCCGCCGCCAGCGCCTCACCGAGGACGAACAGCGCGAACAGCACCATCAGGCCGCTCTTGTGCCGCAGCCGCAGTAAGGCGACGGCGAGCAGCGGGCCGCCGACGGCCATGGCGAAGGCGTAGTACGAGATGAGGTAGCCGATCTGCGGGATCGGCACGTCGAGGCCGCGGGCCATCACCGGCATCAGGCCGGAGACCTGGAGTTCGCTGGTGACCATGGCGAAGATGCCGAGGCCCAGGACGTAGACGGTCAGCGGCATCGTGGGGCGGCTCTTCGGGGCGGCGGGCGGCGCCGTCCGGGTGGTCGGTGCGGTCGTCATTCCGGTGCACCGTCCGAAGCTCCGTCCGGCGCCTGGAACGAGCCGTAGCGTTCGCCGATCTCCTTGGCGCGGGGGTTGTCCGCCGGGTCGAACGGCGGGACCGGCTCGCCCGGCCGGGCCTCGCGGCCCGCCTCCAGGAAGAGGCGCTCGAAACCGCCGGGCGTGAACATCGCGAGCAGCCGGGCGGGGTGCAGGCCGGTGTTGCGGAAGCGGTGGTAGATGCCGCGCGGGACGAAGACGAAGTCGCCGGACCGCACCTCGTACGCGGCGTCGTCGGCGTACATGTCCAACTCGCCGGAGAGGAGGTAGAACGCCTCGTCCTCGTGGGTGTGGTTGTGCAGCGGCGGGCCGCCTCCGGGCGGAACCGTCGCCTCCAGCAGGGCCAGGTCGCCTTGGGTGCCCTCGGCGCCGACCTTCACGGTGTAGACATCGCCGTTGAGCCACACCGTCGGGCCCTGACCGGCCTTCACCAGGCGGACCCCGCCGCCCGGGCCGCTCGGCCGCTCGGGAACGGCCGCATCGCCGTCCCGCTGGAGGAAACTCATCGTCTTCCTTTCCGCTCCGCCCGCGGCGGTGGGCCGCGGGTGTCCGGGCCGCCTGCGGTGGCCGGGACGAAGGGTGGTCCGGGCGGCCCGCCCGGTGCCGGGCGGGCCGAGGACTCCGTCGGAGAGCGTCAACAGCGGCTGGAGCGGAAGGATTTCGTCCTCTTGGCGGCGGGGCGGGAGTTGCGCCTGTGGGTGGTCCGGCGGCCGCCCGTGGTCGGTTCAGCCCGTGGCCAGGGGCACGGCGGGGAGGGCCGCGGGCGTCGCGGGGCGGCCCGCCTGGACGGTCCAGACGCGGCCGGTGCCCGGGTCGGCGAGGACGGTTTCGACGGCGGCGGCGACCTCGTCCGGCGCGGCGAGCAGCAGCCCGCGGGCGAACAGCCCGGCGCGGAACGGGGCGACGGCCGGGGTGTCGACCAGGCCCGGGCAGAGGGCGTTGAGCCGGATCCGGTCCGCGGCCAGCTGCGGTGCGGCGGAGCGGACCAGCCCGACCAGGGCGTGTTTGGCGGTGGCGTAGAAGACGTCGGGGGAGCCGGTCAGCCCGGCGAGGCTGCCGAGGACGACCAGGCTGCCGCCCCGGCTCCGCAGGGGCGGCAGCGCGGCGTGCAGCCCGTAGACGACGCCGTCCAGGTCGGTGCGGAGGGTGTCCCGGTAGGCGTGCGGGGTGAAATCGGCCAGGGTGCAGCGGCCCGGGACGGCGGCACCGAGCACGACCGCGTCGAGCCGGCCGAACTCCTCGACGGTACGGGCCACCGCCCATGCGTTCTCCTCGGGCGCCCCCACATCGGCGGCGACGGCGAGCCCGCCGCACGCCGCGGCCACGGCGCCCGCGCCCGCGGCGTCCCGGTCGACCACGGCCACCCGCCAGCCGCTCCGGGCCAGCCGTCGCGCGGTGGCGGCGCCGATGCCGGACGCGCCACCGGTGATCAAGGCGGCACGGCCGGGCACACCGTCCGACGCGCCACCGGGGCCGCCCGCCGCACCGCCTCCCCCGGTGGCCGTCACCCCGCGCCTCCCGGTGCGGCCAGCGGCACGACCGCCACCCCGGAACGCCGCAGCCCGTGCCGGCGCAAATAGGCCCGGCCGAAGAGCCGTTGGACGGCGAAGAGCGTCACCAGGGTCACGGCCAGCAGCGCATCGTCGAGGGCCGGCACCACGTCGATCGGCAGGGTCATCGCCAGGGCGACGCGCAGCGCGCTGTCGAGCAGGCAGGCGACGCCCCACAGGGCGCTGCACAGCCACAGCATCCGACGGAACGCGGGATGCCGCTCCCAGCTCTCCGCCAGCGTCCGCTGCCGCTCCTCGTCCACGACGAGCCGCAGCGCCTCGTACAGGAACGGGCGGCGGAACAGCAGCGTGCCCAGCATCCATCCGCCGAGCGCCGCCATGCCCCACCCGTTGCGGATCAGCAGCAGCCGGGGCGAGCCGGTCACGAACGACATCGCGACGGTCAGCCCCATCGTGCCGAGCAGGAAGAGCGGCAGCCCTCCGACGCGGCGCTCGGCGACGAGCCCGCGGACCGCACCCGCCACCGGAATCACGGCCCCCGCGAGCAACGCGGCGAACGGGCTCGCCCCCAGCCACCGCAGCCCGTAGAAGAGCGCCAGCGGGAGCCCCGCGTGCACCAGCAGCGTGCGGCTGAGCGCGCCGCCGGCGCGGGGACGGGGGAGGGACGTGCGACGGGCTTCGGGCGCGCCGCCCGCGCCGGAGACGTCGCCGCTGCCGGGAGCCCTGCCGGAAGCCCTGCCGGAAGGCCTGCCGGAAGGCCTGCCGGTCACCGTCCCGCCTCCGTCGCGCGGGCGAACGTGGTGACCAGCTCCCGGCCGTACGTGTCGACGTCGAGGGCCGGTTCGCCGCGCAGGCGTACCGCGGCGGCGTCGACGGCGCCGCGGATCACCACCGCCATCGACACCACGTCGAACTCCCGGAACTCACCGCTGCGTTGACCGGCCGCCAGCAGCTCCGCCAGCCCGCGCAGGCTCGGCTCCTGCGCGCTGCGCGAGGTGTACGGGGCGCCGTCCGCGTCCCGGGCGTGCGGACCGATCTCGGTGAGCGCCAGCATCTCCCGCGGATGGTCGCGCAGGAACTGCAGATTGGCCTCCAGATAGGCGCGCAACTTGCCCGCCGCCGTCTCCTCGCCGGCCATCCGCCCCCCGATGAACTCCGCCCCCGCGGTGAACACCTCCCGCACGATCTGGTGCATCAGATCGTCCTTGTCGGCGAAGTGGTACGAGATCATCCGCGGGCTGCTCAGCCCGGCCCGCTCGGTGATCCTCGCGAACGACGCCTTGGCGTAACCGAGTTCGGCGATCGTGTCGATCGCCGCCGCCACGATCTGCGCCCGCCGCGCGGCATTGGTGAACGTCCGCGAAGCCCTCCCCGACTCCCCGCCGGACGCCGCCACGGGCTCCTGCCCGGCCCGACCGGCTCGCCCTGACCGCTCTACCTGACCTGCCTGGCCTGCCTGTTCCGTCTGCTCGGCGCTTCCGGCCCGGACGGCCGTCCGCGCCCCCCGCCCTGCCTGATCGCTCCGCTCGGCTCGCGCCATGGGCCCTCCCCAGGATCCGCATCCGTCCGCTCGGCGGCACGGCGTGCGTGCTGCCGGCTCTCGCCCCCGCTTTTATCTAGTCGAATAAAAGCTACCCCAGGTGAATCAACCTTGTCCCGCGTCCGGCGAATCCGGTGCCGCGCCGCCGGCCGTCTGAGTACCGCGACTCATGTGCCCCCGCCGGTGCCGCAGTTGGATGCCGGTATGACCGCTCTTCCGCCCGCCGTCCCCGCACGAAAGCCCGCCCCGCCCCACGCGGCGCCGCCCCGCCCCGTGCCGTCGCTGCCGCCCGGCTTCCTGCAGGAGGGCGCGGCGGTCCGGGCGGAGGAGGCGGGGCCGGGCGCCGGGACGGTCGGCGCTGCGCCCGGCGCCTGGCTGCCCGCGAACGACGGCACCGGTCCGTACGCCGGAGGCCCGTTGGCCGCGCTGCCGAGTTGGCGTCCGGAGCCCCGCGATCCCTGGGCGATCGCCTGGACGGCGGTGGCGAGCGTCGCCACCACGTCGATGGTGGGGATCGGCGCGCTCTTCGGCTACATCTCGCCGATCTGGTGCGGCTCCTGCGACAAAGCCGAGCAGCATCGCTTCGACCACTACTACTGGGGCTACTGGGTCGCGCTGCTCATCCCCCTCATTCTGCTGATCGGCGGCTCGTCGCTGCCCCCGCACAAGCGGTACGCGACCGTCCGCATCGTCTTCCTGGCCTCCGCCATGGCCCTCTCCGTCCTGATCCCGGTGCTGTATTACGAGCTGCTCGGCACCGTCCACTAGGGCAGCGCTGCCCTGGATCGCCCGCCGGGGCGGTCAGTGTGGTGTCCGGGCCCGTCGCCAGGCCGGGCTGTCCAGGAAGAAGTTGTCGAAGCGCTCCTGCGATTCCAGGATCTCCTGCGGGTCCGCCGTGCCCTTGCTGACGCGGTCCAGCAGGCGGAAGTAGTCGAAGCGCTCGACGCCGGGCGTGATGACGATCAGGACGTCCGCCTCCGTGCCCGGTTCCGCGGCGAAGGCGTGCGGCATGCGGGGCGGGACGAGGAGGAAGTCGCCCTCGTCGGCCGTGACCACGTCCTCCCCGGTCAGGGCCTGGAGCCGGCCGCCCAGGACGAAGAACAGTTCGGCGGCGCCGGTGTGGTGGTGCGGCGCGGCGCCGTCGGCGCCGGGCGCCAGGGTGACCCGGTGGGCGCTGACCGCCCCGCCGGTGGTGCCCGCGTCGGCGAAGAGCCGCAGTGAACTCCCGGCGCCGCGCAGCGTTTCGGCATCGGCATCGCGCACCAGGACCGCGCCCCGGTCGGCAGGGGTGAGCAGGGACATGGGCCCCTCCATTCGTTGGATGTACGTCGTGGGACGTCCTTGGCGTCGTTGGGCGTCCTTGGACGTCGACAGGCATCGTCATCGTTCGGCGCCAGATAGTAAGACGTCGAATTACTTGCTGTCGAACTATCTGATGTCGAATAGGCTGGGGCGGTGAGCGACAAGGATGCGGTCGACGCGATCGTCGGCCAGTGGGGCACGGAACGGCCGGACCTGGACCTGGCGGCACTGGGCGTCTTCGGGCGGCTGAGCCGCCTGTTCCTCGTCCTCGCGCCCGCCCTGGAAGAGGTCTTCACCCGCCACGGGCTGCGGCGCGGCGAGTTCGACGTCCTGGCCGCGCTGCGCCGCTCCGGGGACCCGTACACCCTGATCCCGTCCGAACTGGCGAAGACGCTGATGCTGTCGCGCGCCGGAATGACCAACCGCCTGGACCGCCTGGAGTCGGCCGGCCTCGTCGAACGCCGCCTCGACCCCGGCGACCGGCGCAGCTTCCGCGTCGCCCTCACCGCCCGCGGACGCGAGGTCGCGGACGCCGCCGTCACCGACCATGTCGCCAATGAGTCCCGCCTCCTCGCCGGACTCACCCCCGACGAACGCGCCACCCTCGACCACGCCCTGCGCGTCCTGCTCCGGGAGTTGGAGCGGCCCGGGGCGGACGAGGAGCGCCCCGCCGCCGGCCGGAAACGGCCCTGACCTGCCCGCGCGCACCGGTGCCCGCCACGCGTCACACGTGGCGGGCACCGGTGCGTCGGCTCAGAGCGTCGGGTGCTGCGGGCGGTGGGCGCAGAGGGCCCAGATGACCCAGGCGGCGAGGGCGATGGAGATGATCGCCCAAAGGGGCTGGTAGGGCAGCCACATGAAGTTGGCGATGAGGCTGAGCGACGCCATCATCACGCCCAGGATCCGCGCCCACATCGCGTCCGTCAGCAGGCCGAGCCCGGTGATGACGGCGACGACGCCGAGCGCCACCAGCACCCAGCCCCAGGCCGTGAGGTCGAACCGGTACACGTACTGGTTGACGGCCGTGTAGATCGCGTCGGAGGAGAGCGCGGTGATGCCCTTGAGGATGTCGAGGACGCCGCCGACGATCAGGACGATCCCCGCGAACACCGTGCCGCCGACCGCCCATGCGCGGGTGGTGGAGTCCGGTTCGGCCCCGTGCTGCGGGTGGTTGTGCGGTGTCGCGGTGTGCGCCATGTCCGCTCCTCTGGTCGGATACGCCCACCGTCGCGGGCCCGGCCACCGGCCACCACCCGGGTGCCGCCATTCGGGGGAATCTCCCCGATCCGGGTTTCGGCACCCGGGCCGTACGCGCGCCGGCGTCCGCCCGTACGGCTCGGACCGCTCCGTACGAGGGGACGTCGAGGTCAGTCGAGCGCGTCCTCCTGGTCCGCCTGCCAGGCGGTGACGTGGGAGGCGTCGTTGACGGTCAGGCCCTCGCCGGGGGTCTTCAAGGTGGCCGTGCCGTCGAGCGGGGCGCCGTCCTTGCCGCGCAGACCGAGGGTGAACGAGGTCGTGGTGTGCGGGTGCGCGCCCTTCTCGGGGAGGAGCAGGGCGGCGTACGCGGTCTCGCCCGGGTCCAGGGCGACCGTGGCGTGGGTGTCGGCGCCCGCGGCGGCGGCGACGGGCTTCTTGGCGGCGGGGTGGCCGACGGTCGGGAGGCCGTAGGCGGTGCAGGCGGTGTCGGAGATGTTGGTGGCCTTGAGGAGGACCGCCGGGTGGGTGCCGCCGGCGTCCGCGAACTCCACCTGCACCTTGTCGGTGGTGCAGGCGTCGCCCGCCTCCTTGCCGGGGTCACCGCCCTTGTCCGCACCGGACGACGCCGGCGCCTGGCCGTCGTCGGACGCGGACGGCGTCCCGGAAGGCGACCCGACGGCGGGTGATCCGGAGCCACTGCTCTGTACGGCGGTGGCGGAGGCGTCCCCGTCGGCGTCGCAGGCGGTGGTGGCGAACACGGTCGCGCCGACGACGGCGGCCAGGGCGAAGGAGCGGCGGAGGCGGAAGGGCATACGTGGTCCTCGTGGGGCTCGGCAGGGGAACGGCGGGGGAGCGCCGTTCGGCGTCGAGCCTGTCATGTCCGCGGAATACGTACTGGTGAAAGGTGCCGTAGAGGTGCGAGGTGTCACCCGGACTTACCAGGAACCGACGTCTGCGCCCGACGCCCGGCCCGAAGCGCCGGGCGGGCGGTGGGGCCTGACGGCCTGACAGGAGCCGGGACGGGGGCCGGGCGCGGCGAGCCGAACCGCGGCCCCGTTGCCGACAGGAACCCTTCCTGGCCGACAGGAACCCTTCCTGAAGGATGCCGCCGCCCTCGTCACCTACCGGGAGCGGCAGCCGGCCGGACACGTGAAACACATGGAGCCGGACACGCGAAACACATGGAACACGTGAAAAGGGCCGGGCCCGGGGGGAGTTCCCCGGGCCCGGCCCTTTCGTATGCGGTGGTGCGCTGCGTCAGCCCGTGGCGGCTTCGGCGCCCGTGCCGGACTTCGCATCCGTACCGGACTTCGCGCCTGTACCGGCGTCGGCCGCCTCCGTACCTCCGTCGGCCGGCGCGGGCTCGTCCGTCTGCTGCCGCGGAATCTTCAGGTCCGCGACCGGGGACAGCGCCGCCGCGAAGCGGGGCCAGAAGATCAGGACGACCGGGTAGATCGCGTAGCCGAGGCGGGTCGCGGGGGAGAGGACGATCGCCAGGAGGAGGCCGATGGCGAGGCGGTCGGCGGCGGCGATGACCGTCCGCGGCGGGCGGACCAGCAGCGAGACGGCGACGCCGAGCGCGCTGACGCCGATCAGCGCGACCGTCACGGTCTTGCCGATCTCCGGCAGCAGCAGCACGATCAGGTGGCCCAGCAGCGGGCTCTGCGCGGAGGAGTTGGCCTCGCCCATGCCGAGCGGGTAGAGGATCGCGTTCTGGAGGAAGGCGTTGGAGTCGATCAGCGCGGCGGGCAGCGCGGCCAGCGCCGCGAGGCCGACCGAACCGGCCGCGCACCTGGCCGCGGCGCCCTTCCCCTTCGTCACCCAGAGCAGGGCCAGCGCCACCGGGATCGCCGGCCACGCCGTCCACTTCAGGGCGGACGCGACGCCGAGCGCGAGGCCCGCGGCGCCGGGCCGGTCCCGCTGGAGGAAGGCGAGGGCCAGCACGATGAGGCCGATGACCGGCGGGTCCACGCCGCCGATGGTCAGCGGCAGGATGAGGACGGGGCAGGCGATGAGCCACAGGGCGCCGGTGCTCGGGGTGACGCCGCCGGGCGTGGCGAGCGGGGCCGGGCCGCGGTCCTTGGTCAGGACGCGGACCGCCCACAGGACGACCGCCAGGAATCCGATGAGGGACCACAGGCGCGCGCTGGTCAGCGGGTTGTCGCCGAACAGCGCGTCGGGTATGCCGAACAGCGACATGCCGGGCAGGTACGGGTTGAACTGCGGGACGGTGTGCGGGTCGGCGATGTACGGCGTCCCGGTGTCCAGGAGCAGCTTGGCGCCGCGCTGGATGACGCCGACCTCCATCTGCTCCTTGTCGATCACCGTCAGATAGATCAGCGGCACCAGACCGGCGCCGGCGACGGAGACGATCGCGGGCAGCCGCCCCCAGCGGCGGACCGAGCAGGCGGCGAGGATCGCGGCGAGCGCGTAGCCGACGGCGCTGCACAGGCCCCAGGCCTGCTGCGAGGTGTTCGGCGGCGAGGCCAGCCCGACGCTCAGCCCCGCGATGGCGCAGCCCGCCAGGACCGGCCAGTCCCAGCGCCAGCCGCCGCGGCGGGTGGGGGCCGCCGCCGTGCCGTCGGTGTGCGTGGTGTCCGTAGCCATCAGCGGCCTGCCTCTCGGCGGGCCCGGGGGCCGGGGACGGGCGAGGCGGGCCGGGCGGCTCGGTGGGCATACGCCATGCCCATGCCGAGTGGGGGGAGAGGGAGGGTCATACCGCAACTATAAACGCCAAGTATACGCAAGAGGTATACGCGCGGTGTGCAGGTATGAACCGGACAAAGTGCCGAAGTTTCCGGCCCTGTGGCCCTGTTGTCCGCTCGATTGCATCATGCGGCGGCGGCCGGACGCCATGTGAGAGTCGTCATGCCGCGGCGGGCGCCCGGAGCGCCCGGGAGTGACGAAGGCGGGGCGTCGTCTCACAGGGCGAGAGGGCATCCCCCGCCGTGTCCCCGTCCCTGTAAGAACGACACCAGCACCCTAACGCGAAATCGCTCGCGTTAGTGTTTCACGGACGATACGTGGCATGACCCCACACTGCAATACGGAGGTGCTGTGACCCCCGCGCACCAACCGCCGGGAGAGATCCGCCCCGGAGGACGCACCGCCCGCACCCGCGCGGCCGTACTCGCCGCCGTGCAGCACGAGTTGAGCGAGGGCGGTTTCGCCGCGCTGAGCATGGAGCGCATCGCCCAGCGCTCCGGAATCCACCTCGCGACGATCTACCGGCGCTGGCGGTCCGTCGAGGGGCTCGTCTGCGAACTGCTCATGGAGGCGTCCACCGCCATCCCGCTCCCGGACAGCGGCAACCTCCCCGAGGACCTGCGGCTGCTCGCCCGCCGCATCGGCAGCTTCTACACCGCGGCCCCGATGCGCCGCCTCGTCGAAGCCGTCGTCTCCTCCGCCGGCCGCAACTCCCGCGCCGAGACCGTGCTCGCCGACTTCTTCCACGACCGGCTGCGGATGGCCGGAGAGCTGGTGCGGCGCGGCATCGAGCGCGGCGAGGTACCGCCCGACACCGACCCGGAAGCGGTGATGTCCGCCGTCGGCGCGCCCTTCTACTACCGCATCCTCATCGCCCGCGGACCGGTCGACGCGGACCTCGCCGAGTCCACCGCCACCGCGGTCTGGGCGGCGACCCTGGCCGGCGCCTACCGGACGGGCGGCGCGGCACCGGTCGCCGACCCCGGCGTCGTACGGCAGCGCACGGAACGCACGGAGTGAGGGCCGCCGGCCCGGAGCGGCGGCCGGGCCGTACGGACTGACGACCGCGCCGGACGGGCGCACCCTGGAGGGAGAGGAGACTCCCCGGAGGTGAGCGTCATGACGGTGAACACCGCGGTCGGCTGGCACATCGAGATGGAGTTCCAGGAGGACACCCACCACACCCGCGCCGCGGCGCTGGTCCGGCTGCCGGACGGCACGGAGATACGCGGGCACGGCTACGCCAGCCGCCACCCGGTCGACTCCAACCAGCCGCGCGTCGGCGAGGAGGTCGCGGCCGCGAGAGCCCTCCACGAGGTGGAGCAACGGCTGCTGACCAAGGCCCACGGCGAGATCGACGCGGCGTCGGGCCGGACGTCGCACCCGATAGCGGTCTGAACGGAGCCGCATACACGCCACGGCCGGCGGCCCCTTCCGGGACCACCGGCCGTGGCGTGCGTCGGTGCGGGTCAGCCGCGCAGTTCGGCCATCCACGCCTCGACGTCCTCGGAACGCCGGGGCAGCGCGGAGGAGAGGTTCCGGTTGCCGTCGTCGGTGACGAGGATGTCGTCCTCGATCCGGACGCCGATGCCGCGGTACTCCTCGGGGACGGTCACGTCGTCCGCCTGGAAGTACAGACCGGGCTCGACGGTCAGCACCATGCCGGGCTCCAGCGTGCCGTTGACGTACGCCTCGGTGCGGGCCGCGGCGCAGTCGTGGACGTCCAGGCCGAGCATGTGGCCGGTGCCGTGCAGCGTCCAGCGGCGCTGCAGACCCAGCTCCAGCACGCGCTCGGCCGGGCCCTCGACGAGGCCCCACTCGACGAGCTTCTCGGCCAGCACGCGCTGCGAGGCGTCGTGGAAGTCGCGGAAGTTCGCGCCCGGCTTCACCGCGGCGATACCGGCCTCCTGGGCCTCGTACACCGCGTCGTAGATCTTGCGCTGGAGGTCGGTGTAGCGGCCGTTGATCGGCAGGGTGCGGGTGACGTCCGCGGTGTAGAGGCTGTTGGTCTCCACACCGGCGTCGAGGAGCAGCAGGTCACCGGAGCGGACCGGGCCGTTGTTACGGACCCAGTGCAGCGTGGTGGCGTGCGGGCCGGCGGCGCAGATCGAGCCGTAGCCGACGTCGTTGCCCTCGACGCGGGCGCGCAGGAAGAACGTGCCCTCGATGTACCGCTCGGAGGTCGCCTCGGCCTTGTCCAGGACCTTCACGACGTCCTCGAAGCCGCGGACGGTCGAGTCGACGGCCTTCTGCAGCTCGCCGATCTCGAAGTCGTCCTTCACCACGCGCGCCTCGGAGAGGTAGACGCGCAGCTCCTCGTCCCGCTCGGCGGTGACCTTGTCGCGCAGCGCCGCCTCGATACCGGCGTCGTGACCGCGGACGACGCGGACCGGGCCGGTCGCCTCGGTCAGCGCGGCGGCCAGCTCGCGGACGTCCTTGCAGGGGACGCCGAGCAGCGCCTCGGACTCGGTCAGGCTGTTGCGGCGGCCGACCCACAGCTCGCCCATGCCGTTGAGCCAGAACTCGCCGTTCTCACGGTTGGAGCGGGGCAGCCGGTGGATCGTCGCGTCGTGGCCGTCGGCGCCGGCGCGGGGCTCCAGGACCAGGACGCTGTCGTCGGTCTGGTCGCCGGTGAGGTAGACGTACTCCGTCGACGCGCGGAAGTCGTACTCGGTGTCGTTCGAGCGGGTCTTGAGGTTGCCCGCCGGGATCACCAGGCGCTCGCCGGGGAAGCGCGCGGAGAGCGCGGCGCGGCGGCGGGCGGCGTTCGGCGCCTGCTCGATCGGCTCCAGGTCGCGCAGCTCGGTGTCGGCCCAGCCGCTCTGCATGTTCGCGGCGAGCTCGTCCGAGACGCCCGGGTACAGGCCGTTCTTGCGCTGCTTGATCGGCTGCTCGTCCTCGTCCGGGGTCTCCGGGGTGAGCTCGTCCGTCACGGTGCCTCCTAGTAAAGACTGAACCGCACTCCATCGTATGTGCGGACAGAAAGCGGTCCAGAGGGCGGAAGGTGTGACGTCTCAGGCACTTCGTCCTTCCTCGAAGTGGACGGCGAGCAGAACGACGTCCTCCGGGGAGGCCGGGTCGTCGAGCCCTTGGGGCAGCAGGCGGCCCAGGAGATGGTCGACGAGGGCCTCGGGATCCCGGCGGACGGCCCGGGGCGCCCCGGCGGCGGCCGCGTGCAGCCGGGCGAGGGCGCGGTCGGCGCCGTCGCCGGTGCGGTGCAGCAGCCCGTCGCTGTAGAGCAGCAGCGTCTCGCCGGGCGCCGGTTCGATCTCCACGCTCGGCGCCTCCCAGCACGCCAGCATCGTCAGCGGCGCGGAGAGCGAGGTCTCGACGAACTCGGTGCGGCGCTCCCCGGTGAGCAGCGGCGGACAGTGCCCGGCCCCGGCCAGCGTCAGCGTGCGGGGGAACGTTCCGCCGGACCCCGCCACCGGGCCGCCCGGCGCACCGGCGGGCGCCCCGCCCGGCGCCTCCGTGAAGGCGAACAGCACGGTGGCGGAGCGGTCCGGTTCGGTCAGCCGCAGCAGCAGCTCCAGGTCGGAGAGGACGGCGACCGGATCCTCGCCCTCCATCACCGCGTACGCGCGCAGCGACGCCCGCAGCCGTCCCATCGCGGCGACCGCGTCGGGCCCGTACCCGGAGACCGAGCCGACGGCCAGCCCGAGGGCGCCGTCCGGCAGCGGCAGCGCGTCGAACCAGTCACCGCCGCCGCGCGGCCCGGCCGCATGCCGCACCGCCAGCCGGATCCCGGGCACCCGGGGCAGCCAGTGCGGCAACAGCCCCTCGGCGACCGCCGCCGCGGCCCGCCGCTGCCGGTGCAGCTCCAGCACGCGGGCCAGATGCTCGGCGGCGTACGCGCGGTAGAGGTCCAGCAGATAACGGCGGTGGCCGTCGGGCTCGGCCGGTTCGTCGTAGAGCCAGACGGCGACCCCGAGCCGCCCTACGGGCGCGGCGTCCAGCGGTACGGCGTAACTGGCCGCGTACCCGAGCCGCGTCGCGACCTCCCGCACCCGCGGATCGAGCCCCGGCGTCCCGAGGACGTCGGGCTCGGCGACACCGGGGTGGCCGGCCGCCGCGGGGAGTGCCGCGTCGGCCGCGGGTTCGGGATGGCCGAGGGCGGGCTCGTCGTCGGCCACCGGCACGGGCCCGGGGCGGGCGCCGGGGGCGTGCGGCGGCTCGTCGTGCGCGGGGGGCGTGGGGTGCGGGCGGGCGGCGGCTTCGGGGCCCGGCCCGGCGGCGGGCGCGCCACCCGGCCCGGTGGCGGCGAGGTCCGGTCCGGCGGTGGGCTCCGGCAGGCCGTCGAGGAGGCGGCCGTACGCCAGGGCGGTGCGCGGGACGGTTTCGAGTTGGCCCAGCTCGGCGTGGCCGAGGCCGAGGCCGGTGGTGGTGACGGGCCCGAGGCCGTCGGCCGGTTCGAGGACGAGCAGGCCCCGGGGCGCGCCGACGAGCGTGGCGCCGGCCCGCAGCACCTCGTGGAGCGCCGCGTCCGGTGTCCGGGTGCGCGCGAGCCGTTCGGTGAGGTCGTGGAGGGTCGTCAGCCCGGAGATCCAGCCCGCCAGCCGGTCGTGGACGACGGCGGTCCGGTCGGGCGGCGCGGGGTCGGCGGGGGCGTCCGGTACCGGGGCGGCACCGGCTTCGGGGGCGTCCGGTCCCGGTGGCGGGTCGGCGGTGTGGGGGTGCCCGGCGGCCGGGGATGTCGCGGCAGTGTGCGTGTGTTCGGAAGCAGAAGGATCGATTCCGGCCACATTCGGGACATGGGGGGCGCTCACGAGCGGCAGCGTCCGACGGTTCGGTCATTTCCCCAGGTCAGCGCCGATCGGGGCGGGAAATGCAGCCTTTTGTTGAGCGATGTTGCGCGGCTCCGCCGCCGATTCTCTGCCCGGAATAGCATCGCAAACCCCCATATCGTGCCGCTCAGCTCTCCACGCCTCCACATCTACACGGACCGGAGATGTGATGTCCAGCACTGTTCCATGAGGGTTTGCGGCCCCCATGCGGACCTTTCGGATGGCCTGAAAAGGGCCCTGGGTAAGGCGATTTGAGGTCGACTGGCCGCGATCGGCAGCGCGTCATATGCACGATGGCGGGTACGTACTCCGAAAGATGCGGGGCCAGTTGGGGCCGCACCGGAACCCGCCGGCGGGCACGGGCGTCCTTACGGAAGACGACCGCGACGCACCCACAAGTGGCGAGATCGCACCACCGCACCGCAAGCGCCTCACGGCGCGCCCCTCCCGCCACGTTCCACGCTCGGCGTACGGCGTGATGCGCTGCCCCTTCGACAACGCGGTGACCAAGCTCCACGTGGCGTGACCGGCCCCGGGCCGGGCGATCAGGACCCACCACGCGCCGCGCAGCGGGACGAACCGGCATGTAGTGCGATGGACGCAACCCTCGGCGTTAACGAAAGGAACGAGCGCTCATGCGCGAGATCCTCGGAAGGCGACGCAAGTACCTGTTCCGGCGCACCGGGAAGTCGGCCCTGGTCGGTGCGGCGCTCCACTGCGCCACCGAATGGCGGTGGCCGGTGGTGCCCGGCGTACGGCTCCGCTCCGGCGCCCGGCCGCCCGGCAGCCGGTCCGGACGCGGCGAACGCGCGGCGCCACGGTGCAGCTGTCCCGACGCCGGGTGCGTCGTACCGGGCGCGCACCCCTTCGAGCCCGGACTGCTCGCGGCGACCACCGACGCCCGGATGGTCCGCTGGTGGTGGACGAACCGGCCCGACGCCCCGGTGATCCTCGCCACCGGCGGCCGTGCGCCGTGCGCCGTGAGCCTCCCGGCCGCCGCCGGAGTGCGGGCGCTGGCCGCCCTGGACCACTTCGGCGTCCGCCTCGGCCCGGTGGTCGCCACCCCCGCCCGCGTCGCGCTGCTCGTCGCGCCGTACGACCTCGCGGAGTTGGGTGAGCTGCTGCACTCGCGGGACGAGGTGCCCGGCTCGCTGCGGTTCCACGGCGACGGCGGCTATCTGGCGCTGCCGCCTTCGCAGACCGGCGCCGGTGCGGTCCGCTGGGAGCGCGCCCCCGCCGCCACCTCCGCGGCGCCCTGGCTGCCCGACGTGACGACGATCGTCGACGCCCTGGTCACCGCCGGCAACCGCACCCCGGACGACAGCCGCCTCGCCTACTGACGCGGGGCGCCCCGCGGCCCCGACGGGCGCGCGCGTGCGGTGCGCGCGCCCCCGCGGCCCCGGGGAACGACGCCTCCGGGCGATGTCGCGGATCCACGGCCCCGGGCGGCCCCGCCCGGCAACTCGCCACGTAAATCACCCGGATGGCGCAGCGATATGCCAGGAAGAGCTGCGGTACGGGCGGAAGCTGATGCTCTGTCATTTTCCCCACGGCCCCGATCCCGCGGCTGCCGCCCGACTCCTCGCCGCCCGGCCCGGCCCCTGTCCGTACGCCGCGGTGCGCGGCACCGGGCAACTCCGCGGCGCCCGGCGGGGATTCGGGCGGCCACGGAAACGCCGTACGGGCGGTACGGGGCGGGGCTTCGGGGCCCGGAGGGGAAGCGGTGGGGCGCGCCGGGCGGCCGTACGGGAGGGCGGGAGGCGCGGGCGCGGCGGGGGCGGAACACCCGGCCGCGGACATGGAAACGCCCGGTCGCTGGCGACGGGGGATGCACCAGCGACCGGGCTCCTAGAACCGTAACAAGAGATCGGCGGTTCGCAAATTCGATCGCGGTATTCCGGACGCCTCTTTACCCGTAAGTAGAGGGGGTTGTGACGGGAGTCACGTCGGAGCGTCCGGGACGGTCACTGTCAGCTGAGCGTGACCTGACGGTTGGTGAGGCCGCCGCGCGCCCGGCGCTCCTCCGAGGTCAGCGGCGTCTCGTCGGCGAGCGCCTTCGTCAGCCGCTCACCGAACGCGACCGCCGGCGCCGTGACGTCCTCGGCGCTCATCGACGACGGCAGATCCCACACCGGGACGACGAGCCCGTGCGCGCGGAACGAGCCGACCAGCCGGGTGTCCTCGCCGAGCGACGACTCCCCGGCGGCGTGCAACCGGGCGAGCGCGTCCAGCAGCCGCTCCTCCGGGTGCGCGGTCACCCAGCGCAGATGGTTCTTGCCGGGCGCCTCGCACCAGTACGCGCCCTCCAGACCGGCGATCCGGGCGGTGGGCAGGGCGGCGGCGTTCGCCCGCTCCAGGGACGCGGCGACCTCGGCGGACGCCTGGTCGGCGTTCTCCACCCAGAACTCGAACCCGGTGTGGACCTCCGGCGCGAAGGGCGCCTCGGTGTCCAGCAGGTCCTGGAGGCGCGGGCCGTCGGCGTCGGGCCGCCCGGCGGTCACCGGGGTGCCCGGCTCGGCGACCAGCGCGCGCTGCAGGGTGTCCGCGAGGTCACGGCTGAGGTCGCCCGAGGAGGTGTCGTTCTGCAGCCCGAGCAGGACCGAACCGTCGTCCCGGCGCAGCGCGGGCCACGCCATCGGCAGCACCGTCGCCAGCGTCACCGACGGCACGCCCTCGGGCAGCCCGCCCTTCAGCGTCAGCGGGGCGGTCGCGGCGGGCACCAGCTCGCGCAGCGCGACCCAGTCGCACTCGCCGGGCAGTCCCTCGAAGGGCCGCCGCACCAGCTCGGTGACGGCCTGCGCCGCGCTCCGGCCGTGGCAGGCCTTGTAGCGGCGGCCGGAACCGCACGGGCAGGGCTCCCGGGCACCGACGACCGGCACCGGCCCGTCGTGGGCGGAACGTGCGGCGGCCTGGGGCTGGGGGCGGCGCTTCTTGGCCATGGCGGCGGTGTCTCCTGGTCGATCCGGTGCGTGTGGACGCGTGTCGGCGCGAGCCTAGAGGAGTACGCGCGCGGGCGCTCCGGCCGAGGACGCGGTACGCCGCGCGCCGCGTGCGCGGGCCCGCGGCGTGGCCGGATCCGCGCGGTGCGCGGCGGCTGCGGCGCGGGGTGCCCGGGGTGCGGACCGGCCGAGGGCGGGAGCGGGCGTTGCGGGGGCGCGTGGCGCAGGGCACGCGCCGGGGGCGTCCGCCCGGCCCGGCGCCGCCGGCCCGTCCGCCGTCTCAGCGCGGCGGCAGCGGGTCGTCGAGGTCCGGGAAGGCGGAGAGGTCGGCGAGGTCCGACAGCTCGGGCAGGCCCGGCAGGCCGCCCCGGGCGGCGGAACCCGCGCACTCCGCGTACGCGGCCTCCGGGCCCGGAGCGGGCACGGTGGCGGTCGGCGGGGCCGTCGGCGCGAGTGCGACGCGGTCGGCGAAGGCGTCCCGCAGCGACAGCTCGGCCCAGACCGTCGTCTCGCCCTCGATCACGTCGCGCACGCCCCAGTCGCGGGAGAGCGAACGGATGATGGCCAGGCCCCGGCCGCCGCGGGCGGTGATCGAGGGCGTGGCCGGGCGGGGCCGGGTCGGCCCGCCGCCGTCGGTGACCGCGACCGTCAGCCGCTCCCGGTCGTCCACCCGCCAGGAGGCGAGCACCGCCTCGGACGGCGCGTCCTCCCGGTCGTCCTCCGGCCCGTACGCGGCGCCCTCCTGGCGCGGCCCGTACGCGCCCCCGGAGTGCGAGCCGTACGCGCCGCCCGGGCGCCCGAAGCCGTCACGGGCCGGGCCGGGCAGATGCTTCGCGTCCAGCGGGCGGGCGTGCCGGCAGGCGTTGCTCAGCAGCTCGGACAGCACCAGCGCCGCATCATCGATAACCGTGTCCGGAATTCCTCTTGCCGACAGCTCGCCACGCATGCGTCGCCTGGCCATCCCCACGCCCGCCGGACCATGGGGCACGGCCATGATCGACGACGTCGGCACCTCCTGCGCCACCATCAACGCCACCCCCGAGACCTCCTTTGCCCCACGCCACGGGATGAATTCCCCAATGGACTGGACCGGAAACCGGCCACATACCGAGCAGTGACGCATCCGACATGTGGTCCCACAGGGCGCAGGCGCGGGCGCACGGACGAAGGGGGCGGCTACCCGAGGCCGAGCTGGTTCCGTACCTGTTTCGGGCGGTTCGTGATGACCGCGTCCACGCCGAGATCGCGGCAGAGCGCGACGTCCTCGGGCTCGTTGACCGTCCACACATGGACGCGGTGCCCGGCGCGGTGGGCGCGCTCGACGTACTCCGGGTGGGCCCGCAGGATGCGGATGCCGGGGCCGGCGATGGAGACACCGGGCGGCAGCCGTCCGTCGCGCAGGCGCGGCGTGAGGAACTGCATCAGATACACCGACGGGATCTCCGGCGCCGCGGCCCGCAACCGGTGCAGCGAACGGGCCGAGAAGCTCATCACCCGCACCGCGGGCCGCTCCGCCACCGGGCGCCCCGGCCGCGCGGTGTGCCCGAAGCGGTCGAGGAGGGTGACCAGCCGCTCCTCCACCTGTCCGGCCCAGCGGGTGGGGTGTTTGGTCTCGATGGCCAGCTCGACACGCCGGTCGGCGTCCGCGACCAGCTCCAGGAGCCGCTCCAGGGTCAGCACGCCGGTCCGCTCCGGGTCCGCGTACCGCCGGTCCGGCGCCTCCGGCTCGTCCGCCGTGGCCTTCCAGGAGCCGAAGTCGAGCGTGGCGAGGTCGGCCAGCTCCAGGGCGGAGACGGCGCCGCGCCCGTTGGACGTGCGGTTCACCCGCCGGTCGTGCACGCACACCAGATGGCCGTCCGCGGTGAGCCGGACGTCGCACTCCAGCGCGTCCGCGCCGTCCTCGATGGCCTTCCGGTACGCGGCGAGCGTGTGCTCGGGGGCGTCCTCGGAAGCGCCCCGGTGGGCGACGACGGACGGGGCGGGACGGCCCGGACCGGAGTCCTGGGCGGGGCGTGCACAGTTCACCGCGTTATCGTGCCATCCGCCGTCCCGGGGCCGCCCCGAGCTGACCGGGGGCGGCTACAGGGGATGCGCCGTACGGGTCCGGCATCAAGGATGGGGACGGTCACAGCCTCGCCTTACGGTGCGCTGACGCACGGTGGGAAAGGCTGAGGCCGAGGCCGCCCCGGACCGGCCGGGACTCGCCCGGACCGCCGGGATCCGGAATCCTGGAGCCCGGTCCGTGGTCCCGCGGGTGCGTCCCCGGCACCGAGGACCGGAACGTCCGGACACCGGAGCCCGCCCCGTACCGCGGCGGACCGGAGCGCCCCTGGGCGCCCCGGTTCACCGACGCCGCCCAGGGACGGACCGCGGGCCGGCACAGTCGTGAGCGAGGAGAGAGCTGTGAGCACCGAGAACGAGGGCGCTTCCGTCCCGCCGGAGGCCGAGCCGCAGACGGCGCCCCAGGCGTCGGCCGGCGCACCCACGTCCGCCTCCGCCGCCCCGGCTGCCCCACCGGCCCCGGGCACCCCGCCCCCGCCCGCGGCGCCCCCGGCCCCGCCCGGCGCCGCGGCACCCGGTGGCGCGGCTTCCGGACCCGTCGCGTCCGGGCCCGTGCCCCCCGGCCCGGCGGCCTCCGGCCACGAACCGCCGCACGGCCCCGCCGGGCACCCCGGCGAGCCGGGCCACGGCGCGCCCGGCCCGTCCGCCCCCGGCGCGTACGGCGCTCCGGGCGCCCCCGGTGGTGAGCCGACCGGTCAGCTGCCCGCGTACGGCGGCGGCGGTGGCTGGGGCGCGCAGCAGCCCCCGTACGGCGGCGGTGGCGGCAACGGCTGGGGCACCCCGGAGGGGCAGCCGCCCCGCCGGCGCAACGGCGGTCTCGTCGCCGCGGTCCTGGTGGCCGCGCTGGTCGCGGGCGGTGTCGGCGGCGGCATCGGCTTCTGGGCCGCGGGCCGCAACGAGGGCTCCTCGACGACGGTCACCGCGCCCGGCGACGCCGGCGCGCTCAACCGCAAGCCCACCTCCGTCGCCGGGATAGCGGCGAAGGCGCTGCCCAGCGTCGTCACCATCGAGGCACAGGGCGCGACCGGCGAGGGCGGCACCGGCACCGGCTTCGTCTACGACAAGCAGGGCCACATCCTCACCAACAACCACGTCGTCGCCAGCGCCGCCGAGGGCGGCAAGCTCACCGCGACGTTCTCCGACGGCAAGAAGTACGCCGCCGAGGTCGTCGGCCGGGCCCAGGGCTACGACGTCGCCGTCATCAAGCTGAAGAACGCCTCCGACGCCAAGCTGAACCCGCTGCCGCTAGGCAAGTCCTCCCAGGTGCAGGTCGGCGACGCCACCATCGCCATCGGCGCGCCCTTCGGCCTCTCCGGCACCGTCACCACCGGCATCATCAGCGCCAAGGACCGCCCGGTCGCCTCCAGCGACGGCGGCGGCTCCAGCGCCTCGTACATGAGCGCCCTCCAGACGGACGCGTCCATCAACCCCGGCAACTCCGGCGGCCCCCTGATGGACGCCGGCGGCAACGTCATCGGCATCAACTCCGCGATCCAGTCGGCCGGCAACGGCGGCATGGGCGGCGAGGGCGAACAGTCCGGCAGCATCGGCCTCGGCTTCGCCATCCCGATCGACCAGGCCCGCCGCGTCGCCCAGGACCTGATCCGTACGGGCCAGCCGGTCTACCCGCAGATCGGCGTCCAGGTCTCGATGAAGGACACCGGCAACGGCGCGACCATCGCCGAGACCGGAAACGGCGGCTCCGACTCCGTCACCCCGAACGGCCCGGCGGACCGCGCGGGCCTGCGCCCCGGCGACACGATCACCAAGCTCGACGACACCGTCATCGACAGCGGCCCCACCCTGATCAGCGAGATCTGGCAGCACAAGCCCGGCGACAAGATCACCCTGACCTTCCAGCGCGACGGCAAGGAGCACACCGCCGAAGTCACCCTGGGCCAGCGCACAGGAGACAAGTGACGCGCTACCCTGACCCCGCGGCACCGCCCCGGCGCTGCCGCGGGGAGGCTTGCCCGAGCGGCCTAAGGGAACAGTCTTGAAAACTGTCGTGAGGTGATCCCTCACCGTGGGTTCAAATCCCACAGCCTCCGCAGGGAGCAGTGAACATGCAGGTGGGAGGGGCTTTCGGGGAAACCCGGGGCCCCTCCCTTCTGCTTGGTGTCTCACTCTGTGTCACGGATGTCCAGGGCGGGATCAGCCTGTGTGGACCAGCCGTGGACCGGGATCACCGGCTCATTCCGCGGCTTCGGCCGCACGCATGGCGTGCTCGATCAGGGTGTTGGCGTGCTCCCGCCGGCCGTCCAGGACCTTGGCGTAGAACTTGTTGAGGACGGCCACGCTGTGGCCGGCGCGGCGGGCGACTTCGGTGGAGTCGACGCCGGAAGCGAGCCAGAACGAGATGCCCGCCTTCCGGCCGGTGTACGGCACCTCCGCGAAGTGGTGCAGCACCTGCGTCTCGGTGAGCGCCGCCTTCCGCGCCTTCTGCCAGATCTCCGAGTACTCCTTGCTGAGCACGATCCCGCCTTGTGCCGCCCGGAACAGTCGGCCGTCCGGCGCCACGCCGTACCGCTCGATGTGGGCGAGCAGCATCTTCACCAACTCGGGCGGTATGGGCACGTCACGGACGGCGGAGCGAGCCCGGTGCTTCAGGCCGCGTTCTTCGTAGGACTCGCCGTCGTCGGTCCAAGCGGCGCCGACGCGGGATGCGCTGCCCGAGAGCAGCAGGACGCCCCATCCGGTTTCGGGAAGGGTGCAGTCGGCCTTCCGGAGATTCATGGCCTCGGCCGGACGAGTAGCCGCGTAGTAGATGCACGCGAAGAACGCCTGGAGATGCTCACCGCGGGGGCCGAGCGTCCCGACGGCGTCGATCAGGGCCTTCGCCTGCTGGGGGTTCGGGACGTACCGCAGGTCGATTTCGTCGTCCGTCGGCGGCGGAGACCAGTCGATGGACGGCAGCGGATTGGCCGTGAGGAGCTTTCGTTCCACGGCGTACCGGAGGGCGTTGTTGAAGACCGTACGGCGGTTCGTGATGGTCGTCGCCGCGGCCTTCTTGCCATCGAGCCGTGTGCTCAGTGCCTTCAAGGCGATACGGATCACCTCGGAGTCGTCCTCCAGCGATGACATGGGGACGGATTTTCCCGAAATCCAGGTGAGCGCCGCGGCGAGGTGGTCGGGAGGCGGCGTGCGGTGCTCAGAGAAATTGAAGGCGTAGCCGGTCAGTGCGCGGCGTAGTACAGCTGGTTTGGGTGCTCCTCGCATGTCTTGAACCAGAGCGGCGGATACGGCCGCGAGCGCGTCGGCGCGAGTGGCTCGGCCCTTCGCCGATGCTGCTTCGGACCACTTCATCCGGGCGTAATCCTTTGCGTGGTCGAGCCAGGTCAGCTTGGGCTTGGACGCTTCCAGCTCGGACTTCGGGAGCCCGGTTTCCACGTCGAACTGTTCGCCGCGCTGTGCCGCTGCCATCAGCTGGGAGCGGCGTCCGTCGGCAAGCGTCTTTGTCTTGTAGCTCTTTGAGTGAATGCGAGGGCCCACCTTCCAGCGAAGCTGAAAGGGCTTGGGGCGGTTCGCCCTTTCCCGGATGGTGTAGGCCGTGAATTCAAAGGTCAGCACTGAATGGGTTCTCCTGACAATGGAGTGGGCCCGGCCACGAAGGCCGGGCCCAACGAGCGGGGATCAGGCGGCGGGAGCTTCTTCGTGGTCGACCAGCCAGGTATCGAGGTCGGCGCGGCGGATACGGAGCTGGCCGTTCGGCAACTTCACGATTCGGGGGCCGAGGCCGCGGGCGCGCATGCGGTAGAACGCGGCGCGGGACATCTTGAGTTCGGTGAGGGCTTCCGGGAGCTTGAGCATCTCGGCCTTGGGCAAGGGCAGTGCTCCTCTCGTCGAGGGGGAGAGCGCGGGGAGGCGGGGCGTTAAGGGCGGTAGCGGCGGTAAGCCGTCTGACCTGGGGTTTCGAGCGGGCGGTATGGGGTGCGGCGAACGGTGCGATAAGGCTGCTCCGAGGGGCCGGCGGGCTTACCGCACCGCCGACCGCACCGCTTTTCGCTCCGAGGTTTCCGCAGGTCAGACGGCTTACCGGTGCTACCGTCCTTACCGTTCTCAGCCCGCGTACTTCACGATGGTGGTGGGGCGGCCGCCGGTGGGTTTCTGGAAGCGGGTGTAGCCGGGGAGGTCGAGCACCTGGGCTACGAGGCGGTCGCGTTCGGGGCGGGTGGTGTTCTTGAAGAGGCGGCGGATGCGGTCGGCGGTGAGGCCGTCGGAGCCGGCCGTGCGGACTGCCTCGGCGAGCTTGTTGACCTTGGGGTCGCCGGTGGCGCCGCCGAGGAGGTGGACGGCGGAGGCGCGGGCGTAGTTGAGGAGTTGCCACGCGGCCCGCAGGTGGGCTTCGGAGATGGTGGCGGTGTGGTCGCACAGGGCGTAGACCATGGCGACGCGCTGGACGTACGGGGCGGCGCGGGCGGTGAACTGCGTGATGACGCCGCCGGCCGAGTCGTCGCTCAGGGCCGGGTAGACCTCCTCGCAGTACAACTCCCATGCAGCATCGCTGAATTCGACCTCATCAACACGGGCGGCGTCGGCGAGGACGGTGCGCCAGCTGGCCGCGAGGTTGGTGATCAGCTCCGCGCTGGCACCCCGCGATCCGGGCAGGATCAGGTTGCGGTGGCAGAAGATCGGCAGGAAGCGGTTGTACGTGCCGCCGGCCATCTCGGAATCCTGCATCTTGGCCCGGAACTCCTCCGGGGTGATGTGCCCCAGGATCGCGATGTGCGGGTCGGTGGCCTTGAGCGAGTCGCGGACCATCGAGCCGAGGGAGTCGCCGTCCCACGCCTGCCGCAGGACACCGGGCAGGCTGGAGCCCTCCCGCCGACCGCGGCTCATGGTGACGGCGTACTCCGATTCCACGACCCACAGCCGCTTGTCGATGCTGGCGGGGGCGGCCGTCTCGCCGGTGTCGTCCTTGACGTACTCGATGAGACCTTCGCCGGAGTTCAGGCCGCGTGGGGTGTGGTCGGGGCCGAAGAAGTCCGGCAGCGCTTCGGCCAGGACGCGGCGGGCTGTCGATGTTGCCGACCCCTTGCGGCCAGAGGAGGTGGGGCCGATCGTCAGCGCCCAGATGAGGGAGGGGTGGCGGTCGTTGCCCACCATGAGGTGGGGGCGTCGACCGATGATCGCCCCTGCCGCCGAGAGCAGGTTGGCGAGTACGGCGATGGGGTCCGCCTCCGTGGTCGGATCCAGTTCGCGGACCGTCTCGCCGAGCCATCCGCAGAAGACCTCCGGGTGCGGGGTCGGGCCGGGCCGGTGGGGGCGGTGCAGGCCCGGTCGCCGGTCGTAGAGCAGGTTCGGCGGACCGGTGGGCGCAGCGTCCTCAGCGACCGGTTCCGTCGGCCAGGCGGTCAGCTCCGTGATCTGCGTGAGCAGCGTGGCACGGAGCTGGTGGAGGTCGGCGTCGGGGGCGGACGCGGCCTGAACAAGGCGCGTACCGGCCTCGATCAGGCGGCGCCGCTCGGCCTTCTCCCGCACGATCTCGGCGTAGTACTCAGCGTTGGCCGCCGTCGGCACGGACTCCACGAGGGTGTGGAGGTAGGACGCTCCGCCGACGCGGGCCAGGTCGCCGCGCTTGCCGAGATGGTGGGCGACGGTGATCGGATCGGCAGACTGCCCCTGGTCGTGCAGCTCGCAGATCGCGCGGTGAATCGTTTCGTGGGCGGGCCGGTAGTAGTCGCCCGCGTCCAGCGTCTCGACCACGTCGGCGATGGCCTGGGCGGACAGCAGCATGGCGCCCAGTACGGATTGCTCGGCTTCGAGGTCCTGGGGCGGTTGCCCGGCGACGACGCGCGAGAGGTCGCTGTGGGGAGGCCGCACATTGCTGTTGTACGGCTCCGGTGCGGCCTCGGGTGACATGATGGAGACCTCCTGTTCTGTCTTCGGATGAGCAGGGAGAGCCGGGGCGGTGGCGTTGTCCTTGCACGGGAGTGCCACCGCCCCGGTGCGTCAGCCCTGGGCGATCTGCTGCCAGGCGGCGTATTCCTGGCGGACGTACGGCCGGTAGCTCGAACCCCACTGCGGAGAGTCGGGCGGGAGCGGTCCGTTGCGGGTGGCGAACGGGCCGGAGCCGCGTTCGCGGTCGTACCGTGCCAGGTGGTGAGCGGCCTTGGCCGCGGCGGCGTCAGCTTCGGCCTTGTACCTCTCGCCCGTCTCCGCGAGCGCGATGCGGTCCAGCAGCGCGGCTTTGCGGAGCCAGAATTCCCGGCTGAGGCTGTTGCCGAGCGGCTGTGCGGCGACCTGATCGGTGACCCACCGCATCTCGGCGAGGAGCCGCGGCGCATCGGCGTACGCCTCGTCCGGGGCGGCGGCGCGAAGGCGTACGTCGCCACGCGGGTTGTTCATGGGGCTCATTCCTCCGTGGTGCGGGCGGCCGGGAGTTCGGGGAGACCGGCCTCGGTGAGCGCCGCGGCGTCGAAGCCGGGAAGGGCGGCGCGGGTGGTGAGCGCCGCGGCGAGATTCGCCGCGTAGACGGCCTGGTCGCGGGCGACGGTGATCTGCGTCTGACCGCGCATCGCTTCGACGCGTTCGACGTGGGCGTGGTCCTCGCGCTTCTCAGCGAGGCGACGTTCGTACGCGGTGGTCTCGCGGCGATCCGTGCGCCAGTGGCGGTGGGCCAGGGAGTACGCGAGGACGGTGGCGATGCCCCACAGCAGGAGCGGCAGCGACCAGCCGTTGGAGTAGGCGGCGACTCCGGCGAGGGCGAAGGCGGCGGACGCGGCGAAGGCGGTGCCGGTGATGACCGGGGCGCTGGCGTACCCGATGGCGGAGAAGGCGCCCGCGGCGCAGGAGAAGACGGCCAGCGTGCCCATCAGCCAGGCATCGCCCAGGGAGTGCTCGGCGCCGTTCGCGTTCCAGATGCGGGCCAGGATCAGCACCGCTGAGGTGGCGATGACGGGAGCTAACTTGGCGGCGGCTGCCCTCCGGGGGCGCCTTGCCGGAACGGTGTACTCGCTCACCGGGCGTCTCCCTACAGGTTCCGGAGGGCTTCGACGGCCGCGTTGGTGAGTTCGTTGACGGTTGTGGCCACGCCCGTGGAGGCGAGGTAGAAGCCGAACATCATGGCGATGAAGGCGGAGCCGTAGCCGAGCGTCCGTGCGCGGAGCAGGAGGGCCAGGACGATTCCGAAGAGCGCGGCGAGCGAGATGGTGACAGCCATGGGTGCGTACTCCTTGATCGGGTCGATGGTGGGGTGGTGCCGGGCCGGTTACGCAGCGATCAGCGGGTGCCGTCGCGGTGCGTCCGGGCGGCGGCGTTGTAGAGGTGGCGGCCCACGCGGATGCGCTTGCGGTCGCCGTGGCACCGGCGGCAGGTGCGGCCGGGGCGCGGGCGGCCCCTGCGGTCGGTCTTCATGTAGAAGCCGAATCCGCGGCACTTGCGGCAGTTGCCGAACGGGCTGACCGCACACAGCGCGAGGTAACCAAGAGTCACGATCGTGAAGAGCGTGACAGCAGCGGTCGTCGGGGTCATCACAGGGCCTCTCTGGAGTTTTTCGGGGTCTTGGATGGCGGGGTGCTATGCGCTACAGAGCTGGTGAGGGTCGGTTTGGGGTGCTAGCGGAGGTGCTACCGGTAGCGGGTGGCCCCGCTACCGGTAGCGACCTGGCGGGCCTATGCCGCCTTCGGTGATCCGCTACGTTCCGCAATCGCGGCGGTGAGATCGGCGCGGACGATGCCGCGGCGGGTGGTGCGGGCGCCCTCGTCCGAGGTGCCGGCCACGCCGCGGGTCCTGATGCCGAACGGCTTGAGCGCGGTGGTGACGTTCTCGCCCGCCCAGCCCGCGTAGACGTCGGGGCGGAGATCGGCGAGGCGGGCGGCGATCCGCTCGTTCCAGACCCGCTCCTCGGACTCCGGCACCACAAGCGCGATGTCGGCGAGCAGGTCGTAGGAGGCGGTGGTGTTCTGCTCCGGCTCCTCGCCCAGGGCGTGTCCGGAGAGCAGGCCGAGCTTCTGCCGGGCCTGGCGGGCGCGGACGGCGATGGCGTCCGCGCCGACGCTGTCGACGTAGGCGGCGCCGACGATCCGGGCGTCAGCACCTTCACCGACGAAGTAATGGACGCCCTTGTCGGCCCAGGAGAACATCGTGGCGCGCACGCCGCGCTTGTAGGAGCTGGTGCCGAGAACCATGTCGTTCTCGACCTGACCCATGACCTTCAGGCACCAGCGGGCCGACGCGTTCGCCGATATGCCGGTGGGCAGCGCCTTGGCATCCGGACGCTGCGTGGCCAGCAGCAAGACGATGCCGGTGGCCGGGCCGCGCTTGACGAGGTCGGTGCAGATTTCCTCGAACTCGGCGCTATGGGTGGGGTGTTCGAAGAGCACCTGGCATTCGTCCACCCCGATCACGATGGGGTGCAGCCGGAGGTCCTTCTTGTCGGCCAGGGCGCTGGTGACCTTCGATTCCGGGCACAGGTCGCGGGGGAGCGAGCGGATCACCTTGGTGCGGCGCCGCAGCTCCTCGCGCAGGGCGCGGAAGCCGCGGAGGGCGTACTCGATGACCTCGTCATCGTCCCCAGCGGCGTGCCGGTGCGAGACCCGGTCGCCGACCGGATCGAGGTCGCCGGTGCCCTTCATGTCGTACGTGTGCAGCTCGGCCCGCGGGTCCAGCGCGGCGATCAGCAGGAGCAGTCGCAACAGGAACGTTTTGCCCATGCGCGGGATGGCACCGATGATCCCCGCGATGTACATCAGGGTCACGTCCACCCAGCGTCCGCGCGGGTCCGTACCGAACGGCACCGGCTTGAACAGGTCGACGCTGCCGCTGCTCAGCAACGGCCACTTCGGCTTCGTCGCCTTGGACATGTCCTGGTCGCCGACCCACAGCACCAGGCGCCCGGTGTGCTCGTCCGGTACCGCCTCGGGCCAGACACAGCCGAGGGGGCGACGCAGGCCGGAGGCGAGCTTCTCGCGGCGGTCGATGACGTCGGTGACCGTCACGCCGTACGGCAGATCGCCTTCGGCACGCCACCCAGGGCCGTCGCGGGTGATGGGGGCGGTGAAGCTGAAGCCGTCCCGGCCCTTGGACTGAGCCTGGTTGATCGCCGGGATGCCCAGCGCTCCGAGCGCGCGCAGCACGATGTCGCTGGTGAGCTTCGGCGCCTTGGAGGTCTCCACGGCGCGGGTGATGACCGGGGAGTCGGCGGGGGTGCCGTTCCAGCCGAGCGCCAGCACGAGGGCGCCGACGGAGACGGACTGCAGCCACCCCGGGGCCAGGACGTACAGCGCCAGGGCCGTGGACGTGCCGACGAGCGTGGCCAGAACGGCTGTCAGGGTGCGCAGCCGTACCCGCCCGTCGCGCTGGCGGGAGAGCTTGAGGTAGTCGGCGGCGTCCTCCCGGCGCACCGCCGCCAGCCGGACCGGTTCCCCCTCGCGGTCCGCCACCCACCGCATCGTCCCACCCAGGAAGCGAGCAGTACCGCGCGGCGCCTGAAGGACGAGACGCGCGGCGTAGAGCGGGGAACGGATGCCGTGGTACGCGGTGAGGTGGCCGTAGTGACCGGCCATCCACTTCACAGCGGTGGTCAGCTCCTGCCGGGAACGGAGCCAGCTGGGCAGTACCGCCCGGCGCTTGGCACCGGCGAGGCGGGTCAGGAGCCCGGGGCCGGCAGGGGTGGGGCCGTCGACCAGCGTGACAGCATCCGGATCGGCGGAGTGGGCGCGTGCGTCGCGTGCTGCGCCCAAGTCGACGATTTCCGCGTCGGGTTCGGCGGTGGCTGAATTTCTGCTGGGCCGTGTGTTCGGCTCCCGGAGATCGGACGTCTTCTCGTCGTCCTCATGCTTCAATGCGCGGGTCCTTCCGAGATGTTGAGGGACACGCGGGGCGGCGGGTCGCTTGGTCGTGGACGGCCGCCCCGCGGTAAATCAGCGACGGGCGTATGGCCCGGCGCTGTGGTGTGTCGATGGGGTGCGGAAGCCGCGGGCGCTGAATGCGGGCCGCCGCGTAGCCGGTCGCTCAGGCACTCACTTCGAGCACCGCGGCGATGACCGCGTCCTCGAAGCCGTCCTCTTCGGCCAGCCGTCGTCGCGCCGCACGGATGCGGTCGCCGCCCCAGGTTTCGCCGAGGCCGTATGCCTTTGCGAGCTGGACGGGGTCCGGGGTGCGGTTGTCGAGAATCTCCGCGGCGGCCTCGCGTTCGGCCCGTTCCCGCTGAGCCGCGCGCACTTCGCGAGGAATGCGTTCCTCACGGTTCGAGGCGCGGCCGTCAGAAATTGAGACGCTGACGAGCTGCTTTTTCGAGGGGCTTTCCGAGGCAGGCTGGCGGTGCCGTACGGGCGTCTGTGGCGCACGGGCGCGCCGCTCGGCAGCCGCCTGCCGCTTGGCCCGCTCGTTCTCCTCATGGGCCCTGGCCTCGGCTTCCGCCTTGATGCGGAGCCTTTCGCGTTCGGCTTCCCGGTCGCGCTCCGCGGCCTCGATTTCTGCCTGTGTGCGGAGCCGCTCGGCCGTCCGGCGGGCCTCGCGTTCCTCCTTTTCCTTCGCGATCCGGGCCAGCTCGCGGGCCTTTTCGATTTCTGCCTTACGCGCTTCGTCGGCGAGGCGCGCGGCGTGTTCGCGATCCTCGCGTTCGGCCTGGCGCTGGGCTTGCTCCTGGGACAGCCGAGCCCGTTCCTGCTCCTGCGCGCGTTCTGCTTCCTTGGCCCGCTCGCGCTCTTCGCGAGCTTGCTGGGCTCGCGCGGCCCGCTCGGCGGCCACCGTCTCCTGGTACGCCTTGACGGTGAGCCGGTGCTCCGCGCATTTCCCGGCGAGGTAGGCCCGGTACCCGGCCGATGCCTCGGCCAGCGCGATGAGCAGGAGCGGGGCCACCGAGTGCAGCAGAAGACCGCCGGCGTCCGCCTGCGAGGGGACGAGGCGGAAGTGCCCGTCCGGGAAGAGGCTCTGCCAGCAGTTCATGATCCAGGTGGCCAGGCCGGCGAACCAACGGAGCGTGAACGGCCAGCCGCTCGGGCTGTACCCGCCTTGTTCGGCCAGGACCCCATCGACGTACAACACGGTCAACAGCGCCAACGAAGCCAGCGGGTCGAGCATCCACGCCACCCAGCCCGGGACGTCGTGCGAGGTGGCGAAGCGCGTGACGTTGATGCAGGTGAACACCAGCGCACCGAAGCCGATGGCGAGCAGGGAGCGGGTCACGAGCTGACCGATCCTCTCCAGCTGCTGAATCGCCTGCCGGGCGGCGGTGGCGTCCTGTTCGGTGACCGGCCTGGGGACCGGCGCGGAGGAGGGATCAGTCCGGGACGTCGCCACCGGGTGCGTCCCCCTTCCTGGGCCCGCAGCGGCACGCCTCCACGGAGGCACCCCGTCCCATCCAGCAGGCGCACACGACCGTCAGGGCTCCCACGGTCACGGCCTCGCCCGGCAGCAGCATGCAGCTGTCGCACCCGGCGGCGGGCTCCCGCTGCGGGGCGTCCGCGGGCGTGAAGTCGTAGTCCTCGGCGAGGTCGTACTCGTCGTAGTCGAAGTAGCCGTTCATGAGGCGAGTCCTTCCGGGAGGGGGCGGGCGTGCGGGCGGTGGTCGGTACGGGCGGCGCGGCGTCGCCGGTGGGCGAGCAGGTCGGGCGTCTCGGTCTTGAGGGCGTCCGTGACGATGCGGGTCACGAGGTCCATCAGCCCCGGCTCCTCGGCGAGGATGTCGGCGGCGGCCGCCAGACGGGTCAGCCGTTCTTCCTCCGACTCGCCCGGGACGCCGAGCCAGAGTTCGGGCGGCGTCCCGATCGTCAGGCCCATCGGGTCGTCGAAGCCAGGCTCGAAGCCGCCGAATGCGACATTCATGGCGCTCTCCTGAAGTGGGTTCAGTGGACAGGGAGGGCACGGGACGGCAGCGGTGTCCTTTGCACGGGAGTGCCGCCGACCCGGCAGATACGCGGTGGGCGCGCCGTAGGCCCCTGTGGGACAGGCGCGGAAACCGCTCGTCGAAGACGAGCGGTCATGGCCGCCGGTGCCGCTGGAATGCGGCGGCACCGGGGCTAAAACCACTGGTCAGTGCACGGTCTGCTTGCCAGGCGCCGTGCGATTCAGTTCTCAAGGAACAGCCGGTTCCCGTCGCCCCCTCGGCGCGCGACCGCAGTCGCCTTCCTCGGTTTTCGGCAGGCCCGACCGGACAAGAGTCATGAAGACCTCTTGTCCTCAACTCCTCTTAAGGAGTCGATGCGATGAAGGTAGAGGGCTCGCCCGCCGTCGTCAACTCCTCTTGAGGACTTATGCTGAGGCTGTCCGGCGAGACGGACGGAACGGCACACGAGACGGACAGCGAGCGGACCCATGGCCAAGAAGTACGAGCGGATCGCCGAGGCGCTGCGCCAGGACATCCGCGCAGGCCAGCTCCGGCCGGGCGAGAAGCTGACGGCGGAGACCAAGCTCGCCGAGCAGTACCGGACCAGCGTGCCGACGATGCGCGACGCGCTCCGTGAGCTGCACGCCGAGGGGCTGATCGACAAGCGCCACGGCATCGGCAACTTCGTCCGCAAACCGCGACCGCGGGTGGAGCGGAACAACGAGCGCCATCAGTGGGAGAAGGATCGGGCGCGGCTCGTCCAGGCGGAGCGCGAGAAGACCGGCTCCACCGAGCACGACACCGGCCTCACCGTCTCCGACCTCGCCTTCAAGGCCGACTTCCGGGAGGTGCCGGCCAACGAGGACCTGGCGGCCGTCTTCTCCGTCCCGGAGGGCACGCTCCTGCTGGAGCGGAACTACCGCACCTTCCCGCGCGAAGGCGACGCGCCGTTCAGCCTCGTCACCTCGTACCTCGTTCACGAGGTCGTCTCGGCGAACCCAGATCTTCTCGATGCGGCCAACGAGCCGTGGGCGGGCGGCACGCAGAACCAGCTGCTGACCCTCGGCATCGAGCTGGACCACATCGAGGAACGCATCATGGCCCGGCCTCCGACAGCAGAGGAGGCCGAGGAACTCGGCCTCCAGAAGGGCGTCTCCGTGTTCCAACTCCGCAAGATCTCGACCGACACCACCGACCGGGTGGTGGAGGTCTCCGACGTCATCCTGCCCGGCGACCGCACCGAGATGGTCTTCACGACGCCCCTGGCCCGGTGGTGACGATGACGAACGTGATCACGGTGATGACGGCGGTCCACCCGCCGGCCGCCCAGTACCTCGCCGACGCCTACAAGTCGCTGCTGGAGCAGGAACTCCCGGACGGCTGGGACTGGCAGTGGGTGATCCAGGAGGACGGCGAGACGGACGAGGTCCGCCCGCACGTGCCCGACGACCCGCGCATCAGCTTCGGGCAGGGCCGCCACGGCCGCGCCGCGATGGCTCGCACTCTCGCGCTCTCCCGGGCGAAGGGCGAGTACATCCGCGTCCTGGACGCGGACGACATGCTGACGCCCGGCTCCCTGGCCCGTGACGTGAAGGCCCTCACCGCTGATCCGGCGATCGGCTGGACCACGTCCCGCGTCCTCGACCTGATGCCCGACGGCTCCACCGTCGGCTTCGACCAGGACCCGGCCGAGGGCATCATCGAGCGCGGCGCGGTGCTGGAGCACTGGGAGGAGCACAACTTCCGCGCGCAAGTCCACCCGGCGACGCTGTGCATCCGTCGCGATCTGCTTCTGGCCCTGGGCGGCTGGATGGCCCTGCCGGCCTCCGAGGACACCGGCCTTCTGCTGGCCCTGAGCGCGGTCGCCCGCGGTTGGTTCTCCGCGGAGACGGGGCTCCTCTACCGGAAGTGGCCCGGCCAGGTCACGAGCCAGCCGGCGCACGCCGATGAGCGGGAGCGGGAGGCGCGGTTCGCGGTGGTGCAGGCTCGGGCTCGGGCTTTGGCGGCTATGGAGAATTGGCGGTTTGAGGGCTGATTCGGTTTGAGATGACGGCTGTGCCTGGCGAGAAATTACCTCGTCGGGCACAGTCATTTTTCGTCAGCTTGCGGAGCCAAAGGCTGGCGATCTTGTGGGGTCTGGTCGGCGCTGCGTCCTGCTCATCCCGTCAGGTCGATGAGGCGGTGCTTATTATCGCCGACGTCTATCTGACGCATCCCGATGTTGTGGGACGGTGAAGTGCCGATGTCCGGGCAGTAGTCGAACACCGAGTCCGGGACGGTTTCCGGGTACGGACCACTCCAGGTGGTGGTGCCGAGTATGTTCACGGCGTAGAAGTACCAGTAACGGTTGAGGTCCCCGACATCTCCGCCATACACGGTTTTGCATTCGTCTGGTTGCAGTCTCCACCAGCCCTTTCTCCGCCAGGGCTCCGGTCGGCAGCCAGAATCGTAGCGCTCGATCATGACATTGACAGTGGAGCCGGACCGGTTACAGAAACGCAGCATGGGACCTGCTCCTTTACTCTCCGGTCGACCGTCGGGCATTCGGGGCGACGTTTTCCTGCAAGGGGTCTGGCTGGTGTGTCGTCACGAGGCCGGGCCGATGCCGGATGACATTGCCGGATTCTTCGACCTCGACGGCCTCTTCGGCGGTCAGATGGTTCTCCTCCGCTGCGCTGGCGGCCTCCAGCACTTTCGGATCGATGCTTTCGCAGGGGTCTACGCTGGCGTCTTCAGGGAATGCGTCAACCATCGTGACGCTCCTTTTGGCATGGTGTGATCAGATTTTGCGCGGTGCGACCAGGCTTTGGAAGGAAACGGGAGCCGTGTCGACTCCTGCCGATCGCAGCCGGTTCATCGATGCCCCGCCGGGCACACCCGCCGTTACGGGCGAAGCCGGTCACGTCCCATCAGGTGTCAGCTATCGACGCCCCTGGGGGAGGAACTGCCCTGCCGTTATCGCGGGCACCCTCAATGACCAGCACATCACCGCTGTCACTGTCATGCAACTGGAGTGTCAGAAGTTGCGTTCATCGCCTTAAGAGCGATAGGGGAGGTAAGGGGAAAGGCGCCCGGCCTGGTCTATCCGTGGGGCGGTAGGGCGGGTGGGGCAGGCACGATAAGTTCCCGTCCCTGTTCCTCGGACCGGGAGTTCACCTCAGCCTCCCCGCGTCCACCCGCGAGAACACCAACTCGCTCTCCTCAATGACCGGCCCCCGCCATCGAACCGGCGCCTGGGCCCCCCGGCGCAGCGCCCCCGGATAGCTCCCCACCGCGTAGTCGTTGGCCATCCGGTACACGTGAAACCCCCGACTCGTGAAGGTCTCCAGAAGCTCTTCCGCCGAAAACCCCAGCTCCGCCATCCGCTGCGGCGTGACCTCCACGGCCAGTTCGACATCCGGCCGGAGCCGGTCCAGGACCGGCTCCAGGCTCCGGACCACCGCCCCCTCCGCCCCCTCAACGTCGATCTTGATGACGCGGGCGCGGGTTATCTCGTCCGACGTCAGCACATCAGGCAGCACCCGGGCCCGCGCCTCGAACGTCGACTCCGCCTTCCCCGCGTACGGCACGATGCTGTTCGCCCCCATGTTGTGCGAGCTTGCGAGGGCGAACGTCAGGGTCTCCTCGCGGTCGGAGATCGCGGCGTTGACGGCGCGCAGGTTGTCGCAGTGGTTGGCCGCGGCGTTCGCCGCGAGCAGCTTGTGGAACGTCGGCGACGCCTCGATGGCCACGACCTTGCCGCTTTCGCCGACGAGGTGGGAGGCGAGCAGGCTGTAGTAGCCGATGTTGGCGCCGACGTCCACGAAGGTGTCGCCGGGCTTCAGCCTGCTGGCGAGCCACCCTGTGAGGTTCGGCTCCCAGGTGCCGAAGAGGTAGAGGTAGCGCTGGATGAGGTCCTGGGTGTCCGTCGTGACGGTGGCGCCGAAGCGGGTGCGGGTGCGGCGCTTGACCGGGTGGTCGCGCAGCTCGGCGTTGAGGAAGCCGTCGAGTATCGCGGTCTTGCCGAGGGTGCCCGGCGAGTGGCGGACGTACCAGCGGGCGAGGTCTCGCTTGATCCGCGGGCGTGCGGCGGTCATCCCAACTCCCATACGTCAGACGGGGTGTGGCGCGGCGTTCCGGACTTACACGCGATCGATGGGGATCTCGTAAACGATCTCGCTGTGCGCGGCGGGGATGACGATGTCGGCGGTCTCCGCCGGCCGCCCGTCCTCCGTCATGTAGGTCCGCTGGATGTGCGTGACCAGGGAGTTCTTCGTGATGCCGAGGAGGTGGGCTTCGTGGGCGGTGGCCTTGCGCGGCTCCGGCTGCTCGACCACGTGCGTGATCACGACGCCGATCTCCGCCATCCGCTCGACGACACCCCGACCGGCATGCGGACCACCCTCCGGCAGCACGACGATGGTGCCGCCGGTGATGCTGTACGGCTCCCAACTCGTCGACAGCTGGACCGGCTTGCCGTCCGCCAGGAACTCGTATTCCGTACGCACGCACGGATCGCCCTCGCCGATGCCGAGGCGCGCGGCGATGCCCGGCGGCGCCGGAACCTTCGCCTCGGTGCGGTGCTCCCAGGTGCCGCGCTTCCCGACGCCCGCCATGTCGGCGCGGAAGGGCGAGCCGCCGCGCTGATCGCGGCACCACGACCGGACCATACGGAGGCGTTCCCGTGGCTCCGCGACGTACGTGCCTGATCCGGCGCGGCCTTCGAGGAGGCCTTGCGCGATCAGCAGTTCCTGCGCGCGGCGTACGACGTTCTCGCCGACCTGGTAGTCGGCGCCGATCTCGGAGCGGGACGGCAGCCGGTCCCCGGGCGACCACTCGCCGGTGGTGATGCGCTGCCGGAGGCGGTCGGCGACGACGAGGTAAGGCGGCTGCTCAGGCATATAGCAAATCTAGTCCACTAGCCTTAAGCTAGTTCACTAACTTTACTCTGAGTATCACGATACGGCGGAGGGCTCGTGCCTGCACCTGCATCCCGAGCGCAGGACATCGCGGCCCGGCTCAAGGCGGCTGCGTACGAACCGCGGATGAACCGTCGCAACGGACGCATCCGCATCGAGGTCAGCGTGCCGGAATCCCCGTCCGAGGCGAGCTGGCGCGCGCTGCTCGCGGCGCTGGAGCGCGCCGACCGCTTCGGGATCGGCGGAGGCGAGGACGGGCTCGTCGCGTGGGCGGTCATCTGGCGGGCGCCGCCGCACCGCGAGCCGGGAGGGCGGAGGCCGCAGTGAACGAATGTCGGAACAGGCGGAGAGGGGATCGGCCATTGCGGTCGCGCGAGGAAGGTACGGCCGAGGGGATGGCGGTGGGCGCGGATGGCTAAGCGCTACGAGGAGATCGCAGCGGATCTGCGCCAACGGATCCGGAGCGGGGAGTTCGGTACCGAAGGCCGCCTGCCTTCGGAGAGCGCGCTCGTCCGCACGTACAAGGCCGGGACGCCGACCGTGCGCCAGGCGCTCGGGCTCCTTGTCGGCGAGGGCCTGATCGCGAAGTACCACGGGCGCGGGACCTTCGTGCGTACGGACGTGCCGCTGATCGAGTACGCCAACGATCGACCGTCGCAGCCCGCGCTGCGGAAGCGCGCCAGTGGACGCGGCCATGGCCGTCCCGGGCTCGACGCGGACCTCAAGGTCTCGGCCGCCAGCGGGGAGGTAGCGGCGACGCCGGAGATCGCGGACCTGATGGGCGTGGAGGCGGGGACGCGACTCCTGGAGTTCGTCCACCTCGGTCAGCGCCCGCAGGACGAGTACCCGTGCAGCGTCCTGCGGTCCTACCTGCGGTACGACATGGTCGCGGGGACGCCGTGGGTACCCGCGCTCACTCTCGCCGGCGAGGCGCCCTGGGGCGACGTCTACCAGCACTGGCTCGCGGCCGCCGGTGTCGATCTGGACCACGTGGAGGAGCGGCTTACCGCCCGGCCGCCCACGGCGGATGAGGCCGCCGAACTCGGGGTCGGCCCCGGCCCCGGCACCTCCGTCCTGGACATCCAGCGGATCGCCCGGGATGCCGAAGGGCGCGCGGTGGAGGTCGCCCACCTGCTGATGCGCGGCGACCGCATCGCGGCGGTGTACACGACGCCAATGTCAGGGGCATTCGCCCGCCACTGACGAGCGCTCCTGCCTGCTGTGGCCGCGCCGAACCCTGGTGCGGCCACAGCGCAGTTCCGCCGGCCTACTTGTCGAAGTCGAGATCCAGCATCCGGATCGCGTTGCCCCGAAGCAGCTTGTAGACGACGTCCGGCGGCAGGTCGCCCACGTGCTCCTCGGCGACCCGCTTGGTGTGAGGCCAGGTGGAGTCGACGTGCGGATAGTCCGTCTCGAACGTCGCGTTGTCGACGCCGACCGTCTCGATCGACGCGACGCCGTGCTTGTCGCGGAAGAAGCAGCAGAAGATCTGCCGGTAGTAGTACGTGGACGGCGGGTGCGGGATGAGGTCGCGCACCCCGCCCCAGGCGCGGTGCTCCTCCCAGACGTCGTCCGCGCGCTCCAGGGCGTACGGCACCCAGCCCATCTGCCCTTCGGCGTAAGCGAGTTTGAGCTTCGGGAAGCGAACCAGCACGCCGCTGAACAGGAAGTCCATCATCGACGCCATGGCGTTGTTGAAGCTGAGCGACGCCTCCACCGCCGGCGGTGCGTCCGGGGACGCGGCGGGCATCTGCGAGGACGAGCCGATGTGCATGCAGACGACGGTGCCGGTCTCCTCGCACGCGGCGAAGAACGGGTCCCAGTAGCCGGAGTGGATGGACGGCAGTCCGAGGTAGGTCGGGATCTCGCTGAAGGTCACGGCCCGTACGCCGCGCGCGGCGTTCCGGCGGATCTCGGCGACGGCCAGGTCCACGTCCCACAGGGGGATCAGGCAGAGCGGGATCAGCCGCCCGCCGCTGTCCCCGCACCACTCCTCCACCATCCAGTCGTTGTACGCCCGGACGCACGCGAGCCCCACTTCGAGGTCGTCCGCCTCGGCGAAGGTCTGGCCGCAGAACCGCGGGAAGGTCGGGAAGCAGAGCGACGCCTCGACGTGGTTGAGGTCCATGTCCGCCAGCCGCGCCTTCGGATCCCAGCAGCCCTTGCGCATCTGCTCCCGGGTGATGCCGTCCAGTGTCATCTCGTCGCGGGAGAACCCGACGGCGGCGATGATCCGCTTGTACGGGAAGAGGTTTCCCTCGTACTCCCACCAGTCGGTCAGCTGGCCGTTGGGGTCCGTGGTGAACCGGTACTTGCTCGCGACGCGCTCCAGGCCGCCGATGCCCGCGGTGAGCGGCTTCGGCCCGCGGTCCCGGTACTTCGCCGGCAGCCAGGTCTCGAAGAGGTGCGCGGGCTCGATGACGTGGTCGTCCACGCTGATGATCTTCGGAATCTCGGTCGTGCCGCTTGCCTCGCTGGTCATGAAGCCCTCCCGAAGGTGCCGGACACCTCAATCTGACGATGTGTCAGCTGGAGGGTATAGAGCCGCCCTTCAAGCAACAAGGCGATGCCGGACTTTCCCTCGTCGGCGTGAGTGTGCGGCCGAAGGTGTGGCGGACCTTCCACTCTCCGCCTAAGCTAGTTAACTAGATTCACGTTAGGTCATTGCGCCTGGTGAATCCGTGCGCCTGCGCGCGTGAAAGGGCCTGGTGAGCCCCGCTCTTCCTCGCCACGGGCCCCGCCCCAGGGCGCTCCGTACACCGGAAACAACTGACCCCCGCGATCGGTCCGGGGGTATCGCCAACCTGAGAAAGCAGGTCGTCATGGCACACCGCATCGCCCGCTACCTCGTCCCGCCCTTGCGCCGACTGCTCCCGGCCCGGGGGCGTCACCGAGATGCGCCGGGGAACCGGCCGACTCCTCGTAGTGCACCGCGTCGGCGCGTCCTCCACGTCTGCCCGACGCCCGCCCAAGGGCACGAACTCGCTCGCGACGTCGCTTTTGTTCGCCCGTATGTACTCGCTCACGAGCAGCGGCAGGCGGAGAACGGCCGACGAGCTGGACGGGCCGTGGCCCTCAGCCTCCCGCACTGCTCTGGCAAGGGGGCGTCCGCATGAACCGCGCAGCCATGATCCGCCTGCTGCCGTGGGCCGACGAGGACGGTCAGCCGTGCTACCTGAGCGCTGACGAGGGCGTCGGGTTCATGTGGCAGTTGGCGGACAACACGGAGGCCCTGCAGCTCAGCATGGCAGCCGATGTCATTCACCACGCCCATGAGGTCCTCGACGCGAAACGGGTCTCTCAGGAGGAGCTGCGCTACCTGGCGGGCTGCCTGATGGATGCCCTGGCGAACACCTTCCGGATCGCGGACAGTCGAGGGCAGCGCCTCGGGTGGTCCGTCGGCGGCACCGTTTTCGGTGGAGAGAAAGGCGGCGGGTCGACTCCCCCCGCTGACGCCTCCGACTGAATGGCGGCCAGGCCCGCTGCCCTGGCGCGCGGGTGATGGCCAACAGGGCAAGGGCCTGTCCCCAGCTCCATAGCTCCCCCCGCTGAAGCCCGGCTCGCCTACGGCGTCGTACGCGAGCCGGGCTTCCGTGCGTTCCGGGCCACCCGGAGTCGTGGTGGCGCAGTGATTTGGTCACGCACGGGGACCCGCGAAGCCGAGACCTTAAGATGACCGCCAGGTCATCAACATGAGTCTCGGCTCGGGGGAGCACATGGCTGCCGGCGAACAACTGGTCACGATCGGCGCGGTGTTGCTCGGCGCGCTCACTTCGTACGTGGGCAACTTCCTGTCGGAACGCAGCCGGACGCGGTACGAGCTGCTGACGCGATGGGACGACCGCAAGCTCTCCGCATACGAGAACTACGTGGACCGCATGCGGACCGTCATCTTCCTGGCCGTCCGTATCTACGAGGACAACGAGGGCATCCGTGCAGCGGACAAGCCTCAACAGGAGCTGCTCGCTGAACACGCGGAAGCATCCCGCCTCCGCGGCCGGTCCTTCGAACGCATCATGCTGCTCGGCGCCGACGACGTCATGGAAGCGGCCCACGACCTGAACGCCATCGCCCTGGAGATCGACTGGCAGGCGACGGGCAAGATCACCGGCACGTTGGAAGAGTGGCGCGACCGACATCGCGCCGTGTTCCGGGCGATCAACACCTTCCACGATGCGGCGCGTACGGATCTCGGGGTGCAGGGCAGCACCTCGGGCGAGAAGCATCCGGAGAGGGATTTGTTGCTGCCGCCGGCGCGGTCATCAGCGGATGGTTCGTAGGGGCCGTGTGCTTGCCACTGGTACTTGGAAAGTGCGTGCACAGACGATCAGTTGCCGAGTAACAACCCTTTCTACGAGTTCAAGGCGGCTCGCTCACGCTCGCCGCGCACGGCCAGGCCCCCGGCCGCCCCTCCTGCCCCCGCCCCGCTCTGGCCTGAGTCCGCCCAGCCGTGCTTGCAGCGGAGTGGTCGACGGTCGCCAAAGAGGTGCCTCCGGCGAGGGTGCGCAGACTCCAGAGTGGCGAGGGCTCCGTTCGCGAATGAGGGCGGCGGCGTGCATGCGGGGAGCTGCCATCCTGCTATTCCCCGAGACAGAGCCGAGCGGGTGGGGCGGCGGTAGACGGGACGGGAGCCGGGGGCGGTGAGAGTGCGGGGCGCTTGTCGGTGCCGACAACTACGATGCAGATCGTGTCAGGAAGTCGACCTAAAGTACCGAATGAACTACGCCGGCGAGTACTAATCGAGGCTGGCCACCGATGTGCGATTCCGACTTGCAAGTCCACCCCTGTAGAGATCGCACACATCACCCCTTGGGCGAAGGTGCGTAAGCACGAATTCAGGAATCTGATTGCGCTTTGCCCGACGTGTCATGCGCGATTCGACGCCCCCCGTAGTTCTATAGACCGAAGGGCCATGCGGCAGTACAAGGCAAATCTGAACCCGCTCCTGTCGGGGGGCCTTGGCAGCAAGGAGGGACAAGTCGCTATCTTGTCTGCCTACCAAGAACTTAGGGCCAGGTTTGCCGAGTGGGTTACTGCAGAGACACAACTTGCGTCGGCCAAGTGCCGTAAGTCTTCGACACTCAAAGAGATCGAACGTCTCAGGTCGCGTTCCACGGAAAGATTCCCCTGGGCCCTTATAGCTGTGGTGGATTTTCAGTCGGCATTGAAAGGTTCGCAAGCATCCGAACTAGCTGGGGCAATCTTCTATCACGTTGCCGAATGGAGTGATGAAATACACGACGCGCCATTTTCCGCGCCTAACGAAATGGCGCGACGTGACATCTCCGAGGAAATCTCGGAGGCATCAGCGGAACTGCACCTGCTGGTGCATGAGGAGCTTTCGATGTAGATGGGTATTGATGTGAGTGGCGTCGCCTGATGTACCCTGGCGCTGGAGTTCCAACTCACATGCAGCGCAGTCGTGAGTTTCCCGCTGATCGCGCCTGGAGAATCGCCGAGGGATCAGGGAGAATCGGGGCCAGATTTCACGCCTGCTCGTTCGGCGCGGCGGCTGGGCCGTAGGGGCCCCCTCTCCCATGCCTTGGTGCGCAGCCGATAGTGGCGGCCTCCGACAGGGAGGTCAGCCCCAGCAAGAATTCTGGAGGCCAACTTCCAGGGCGCTTCTAGACCTTGACGGCTCTTCCGTTAGGAGCACACCTTTAGTCTGGTTGCGTCTTGCGGTCGAGTGCAGTCCGATGTGAATCGGGCTGCCAGGGGGAATTCCGCTACCTGCTTGTTGAGGGTCGGAATCATCCATCCTGTGGACCTTACTTAGGGCGGCGAATCTCTGTGATTGAGGCCAGGGAGCGGGTTAATATACCCGAGAATGCGCCTGCCGCGGGTGACACATGGGAGTCGCCCTGGATTCTTGATCCGTTAGGGAAGATTGCAGGGCGGGATTCTGTCCAGTAGTGCGGCTGTGGCTTGATGCAATTCGAGCCTCATCAAGCCACAGCCAATACGCTACCGCTTGTCGAATAGGACCGCCTCGCAGTGGGACCCATCGATTTCGGTCACGCCGATTTTAATTTCTCGTCCTGGTGAAAGTTGTTCCTTGCCTAGTTGGTCTACCCGGCAGTTTAGCTCCCATTCTGTTCCAGCTCCGTGAATTAGGAGAATTACGTGATCTGAACTCCAGTTGAGGACTTGAGCGTTCACCACAAGGAGATCTGGGATGTGGCGAAACTCTTCCAGTGAATGCCAGCCTGAACGGATGGTGAGCACGTTCTCTTGTAGGCTGGTGCTTTTTTGGCGCGGCAGTAGGCAGCCGCTAGACTCCTTTGTGGAGTGAATTTTCCCCTTGAATCCCCTCTCCTCTGCTGTTCCTTCGTGAGCGAGATTCATTACTGATCCAAGAAGGGGGTAGCCAAAATCTGCGAATCTCCGCAGGATTTCGTTACTTTGCCATCCCTCCCTTCTCCTGTCGCTAACGCCTGGAGCTTTATCTAGGAGGGAGGGTTGAATATTGTCGAGCAGAATGTGACTGAAGGCGTATGCGTGATTGAAGTCACGCAGCGGCGTCAAGAATTTTACGAAGCGAGCTGCTTTCGTTACGCTAATCGCGTCTTCGCTTCCCATCGTTACGGCGGCCTGGATCCACGCCCACAATTTCTGGGTCCGCTCGAGATTAGGCGTTTCGTTCGATTGCGAGGCGGAACGTGCCAGCTCAAGCTCTACCCATGCCCGACGCCAAGCGGCACCAGAGTGGTGGTGCTCTGCCGCCGTTTCGTACCATCGAGCGGCACTTTCAAAGTCGCCTCGGCGAATTGCTCGATTTCCCAACCTATACGCCGAATTCGAGAGGTCCGGGTCAAGGTGGGCCGGAGCCCCGGGCGAGCAGGGCTCGCCCGGGGCTTCGGTCGTCATCAGTGCACCGCTGAAGTTATCCGTTTCGCGATCCCAGGTGTCATCAGGGATCCGGGCTTCGCGAAGGAGCCTGGCGAACCTGGCAGAGGCAGGTGTGCGCATATTGCAATCTCCGGCCTCCTTGCTAGATGCGATTCGGGCGGCCGATTCGGACTCCATCATTCACCTTCCTTTCCATAGTCGCTAAGCGCCTCTCTGAGCTGAGGAAATGATTTACTCCGCTGGCTTCGCACGGTGTCCTTCGACTTTCCGGTCTGTTCAGCAATCTCGGTATCGCTCAGACCGTTGCACTGGAGGGTGAGGACCTCGCGAGCCTTATTTCCGGGCAAACTAGCTACGGCCGCCCGAACTGCTCTGGCCTTCTCGCGGCGTTCAATCTCGACGTCGGGGGGAGGCGCATTGCACTCGGGTTCGTATGCCTTATGGATTGCCTGCCGCTCGGCTTGTTGCTTGCGGAAGTAGCTGATCGCCAGGTTGTCTGATGCCTTAAAGAAATAGCTTGCTCGGCTGCTGGGCTTGATTTTCCTCCAGTGTCTCAGCGTGTTCGTGAAAGCCACCTCTGCAATGTCCTCGCTCTCGTGGAAGTTGAGGTGGCGATACCTACTCATCAGCGTGTGCACAACTTTTTCGAAAGCTTCATCGAACAGCGCCCTGGCATGCGCTTCCTCGGCGGGGGTGAGGTCGAAGGCGTCACCCCCGCCCTGAGGCTGGCTCACCACAGCCGGTAGACCCCCCGCTGCGGCGCCGTCGGAAACTGTCGGATGACGGTCATCTCGCTGTCGTCCGGGCCTTTGTCCTGCACGACGGTTCCAGGCGTCAGGGCCCGGAGGGTGGTGCGCAGTCGCCGACGCCGTTCGCAGTCCAGGCGCTCAATCGTCCTCTGCCGACGGCGGGCGGCGCGGACCTCGGGGGGCGGCTGGAATTTCTTGATCGCCCCGCAGGCGGTGACGATCCCGAAGGTGACGACCCCGATGAGCTCGGCGGTCGACTGATACATAGTCATTAGTTCGATGCCTTAAGTGGATTGATGAGGAACGGACATGAGATGGACTCTCACCCCTACGACGCTCCTCGGGCCCAACCTGTGTAACTCCGGGGCCAGGAAATCTGGGGGGACTCCCAAAGGCCGCGCCTGGCGGTGCTTGCGGGTCCCGTCACCACAGCGCGCGGCCACGCTCTAGTCCAGAGAAGCTCGTGACAGTGGTCATCATCGTGCTGGTCACATGGCACTCAGCATCTGAAGTTGTGGCGGGCTATGTGGATGCCGTCGCTCTGCTGGCGGGGTTCGCCAGCAGACATGCAGCAATGTGTTCTTGCCCGAAGCGGACGCCCTTAGCCTTCCCTGCGTAGCAGGCACTGACCGAGCGATGGGCGCCTGGCGGGGCGAACTTGGAAGGTGGTGCTGTACAGCGGCCAAGTACAGCAACCGCGGCAGTCTCAAGCGACTGTCACCGCCCCTTGAAGGCCAGTTGAACAGGCCCAACGACCCTAACGACTTTGCCGCCCGTAGTTCGCAATGAGGGGCCGCCTCGAAATCCACGACTGAATCAACGACAGTGGAACTATGCAACCCTCAATGGCTGGACTGGGACGAGCCCAGGTTTGCGAGATACGCTCATGGCCCTTTGGGCTATCTGTGGACCACCTGTGGACCAACGGCAGAGTTCTGGCATGGATAGTCGGCAGTTCTGACAGGTCAACGGCCAGATCGATACGCGAGGCCGCCTTCTCTTGAAAACTGTCGTGAGGTGATCCCTCACCGTGGGTTCAAATCCCACAGCCTCCGCACAGGTCAGCGAAGTAGCTGGTCAGAAGGGGTGCCCGAGTGAATCGGGCGCCCCTTTTGCGTTGGGGGTGTCTCAGTTTTGATCGCCTGTATCCCGGTGTTGATCAAGGCGTGTGGCCAACCTGTGGCCAGGGCAGTGCCTTCGGCGAGAAGCATCTAGAGCAGGACCTGTTGTCGCCGCCGGCGCGGTCACAGCCTGAAGGCTTCCAGTAGTCGTGATGCATGCTGCCCCACTTCGTAAGAGCAGAGGGTGAGGGAAGAGAAGCTTTTGAGGGCGGCGATGGGTCAATTGCAAAATAAAAAGAGGGCGGTCCGTTTCGATGGATGGTGAATACCAGGGAGAGCTCGACTATCTGATTCGATATGTGCAAATGTCTCCGGTCTACTTTTCGCCGGTCTGGGATGCGGCCGAGACGGTTGTCGGTGGTGAAGGCACGGACGCTGAAGTGCGAGCGGCAGCCCTCAGTCTCGTCGGAGACATGCTGGACCGTGGAGTCAAGGTCGGCGACATGAGTCCGCGAGAAGGCGAAGGGGTAATTTCATGGAATGTTTCCCGAGAGGAAACGCTCCGTAGAATTGAGGAAGAGATGCGGAGGTACGTCGATCCGCTCGAATACGTGAATATTTGTTGGTTCCATGCTTCCTGAGTCAGCGCAGTGAGGCCCTGTCCCACACCGCCTGCCGGTGAGGATGGGGTCTCCTTCAGGGGCGCTGCTCGCGAAGGGAGACGCGGAGAGGGTGGGCCTCGGGTTGCTGAGTAGTCGGGTCGAGGGGGGCATCTGGCCAACCTGTGGTCAGGGATGGCCTACTTGGCCGCAGGTCTGCGTCTGCGCCCCAGGTCAGAGCGGGTGAACCGCTGCCCGGCATGGCAGCCTTGAAGACTGTCGTGAGGTGGTCCCTCACCGTGGGTTCAAATCCCACAGCCTCCCCAGTTCAGCATTGTGAGAAGGCTCCTGAACTGGGGAGATTGAGATCAGGGGCCTTCGTCGTTCCAGGGAGCTGTTGTTCCGTGGCCGGCCGTTTGCCTGCCGCCGTCGTTCAGAAGGCAGCGTTTGCGGCCTCTTCGATGAGGTCGGTGACCGGTTCGGGGTGGGAGGCCAGGGAGGCGTGGCTGGCCATGAGTTCGATGGTCTTGGGGTTCGAGGCCAGCGGTGCTTTCTGCGTCACGGCCATCACCAGGGCCTCGTCCTCCGGAAGGTCCTGGCAGAAGCTCTCACGGAACTTGTCCTGCGCGAT
>NZ_JBEPDN010000008.1:0-416777 GCF_040300365.1 Streptomyces sp. NPDC000404
GGGGGTGGCTGTGAGTCCGGTGATGGTTACCGTCCGTCCGTCGGGGTGTGGTGTTCCGCCGCGCGGGACGGGCGCCTGTGGCGTCCCGGGGGGGGGCGGAGCGGCCTGCCGCCCTGGCCGGCGGCGCGCCGCGCATCCCACCGCCCGGATCCGCGCCGGCAGGCCGGGCCAGGCCGGGCGACGCGCCTCCGGTGCTCTGCGAGGGGCCGGCCTGCTGGGCCCGGGCAGCGGAGGACCGCTCTCCCCGGGGCTGCGCGCCTCCTTCACCGCGGGCGCCCTCGGCAGGCTGACGCTGATCGGCGTACCCGCGCCGGCCGGTGAATTCCACCGGAGACCGCGGCCCACGACTGCATCGCGCCCGGGGTCGCGGGCAGGCCCAGAGGTCCCGGTCCGTGCGGGACCCGGGACGGCCCGGCCCCGCCCCGTCAGCCGTCGAACGGCTTGCGATAGCGCACGTACTCGTTCCTCCGCCGGAACCCCACGCTCTCGTACAGGTCGTAGGAGCGGTGCGGGTTCGCCGTGCCGGTGTACAGCCGGGCGGTGACCGCGCCGTGCTCGCGCAGGCGGCGCAACCCGTCCAGCAGCAGGGTCCGCCCGATCCCCCTGCGCCTCGACCCCGCCCGCACGCTGAGTTCTTCCACCTCGCCCACGGTGGGGTCCGGCCGGCGGACGGAACACAGCGCGACACCCGCCATCTGCTCCCCGTCCCAGGCGGCCCGCCAGCAGGCCGGGTCGGCCGTGGCGACGAACCTGTCGAACGTCCACTCCGGGGTGAAGGCCGCATCCGCGTACGAGTCGACGACGGTTCTCCAGGCCGCGCGGTAGCTGTCCGGCTCGACGGCGCCGATGCGGACGCCGTCCGGCCACCGCCCGGCCTCGGGCAGCCGCCGGAGGTCGGCCAGTTGCAGTTCCACCAGGCTGAAGACCCGCCGGTAGCCGCCGTCGAGCAGCAGCGCCGTCGCTTCCTCCTCGCAGGCCATGGCGTTCGCGCCGAACACCGCGGTGCGCGCGGTTCCCTGCTGCCGCACGAGCCGGCGGATGCGGCTCTCGGCCCAGGCGAGCATGGCCGTGCCGACGCCCCGGCCGCGGTGCTCGGGCAGCAGATGGCCGCGGTGCAGGTACAGCCGGGTTCCGTCCCGCTCCTGCCACCACCTGACCGTCACATAGCCGACGACGACGCCGCCGTTCTCCACCAGGATCTGATCCGCGGACGGATCGTCCAGCGCGGCGCACGACTCCGCGATCTCGATCGCCGTCGGGAGCCCCTCCACCACCGAGCCGGGATCGACGCCGTCCCGTGCGGCGCATCCCCGCCGCACGGCGGCCATCGCGCCGTGGTCCGCCCGGCCCCGGTACGGCCGGAAGACATAACCGGGCGGCCGCTGCGGTGCCGCACGGCCGCCGCTGCTGTTCGCACCCACGCCGAAACCCCCTTCGCGCCGACGGGTTCGACGCGGTGGTCAGTATGGAGGGTGAGGCGGCGATCGGCCCACCGCCTGCCGTGGGCCGCAGCAGGCGGTCCGCTCGGCGCTGGAGATCATCACCGCCGGGGTCGCCGGGGCCGCCGGACGCATCCACCCCCGCATGCCCCTGGCCATCGCCCCCGACGGCTGGAGCGCCTGGCTCGACCCGCCCACCAGGACCCGGGCGAACTCCGCGCCCTGCTCGTCTCCTACGCGGCAGGACACCTGGACCGAGCGGTCTCCACCGCCGTCAACAACGTCCGCAACAACGGCCCTATCTCCTGGACCAGGCCGCCGGCGGTCAGCCCGGCAGTTGAAGCCGGACCGGTCGGGCCTCCCGGGGCTTTCAGGGTGTCGCCGTGCGGAACAGGGTGAGGAGGGACTGAGCGGGCGCGGTGTCCGCGTCGAAGAACTGCGTGGCCAGGGCGGGAGGTACAGCCGTCCCGTGCATACGGACCTCGTGGCAGCGGAAGCAGAACGCCGCTTCGAACAGGGCCAGCTCAAGGGAGTCCCCGTATGCGCGGACACTCCACCCCGGAGAAAAGCCGCAGCGATGCTGTTCGCTGCCGGGCAGGCTCCCGATCAGCGACAAGGCATCGGCGGCCTCGTTCCCGGTCCAGAGGGCAATAGTCCTCCCGGGGTAAGGGGTACCCCGTTCGGTCGGGACGCCGGAAATCCGCACGACCTCGATCAGCGCGGTCGCGGCAACGGCGTCGGCGGGGAGCTGCATGCGCACAGTCTCCTCGCAACGCCGGCCAAGAAGCCAGGAATCCAGTCCCCGGATCGGCGAAACCGCAGGTGAAGCAGGTCGCCATGTCTTGCTGGCCGGCTACGGCACCAACCTTGGCAACTCTCGGGTCAACTCGCGCGCTCAGCCACAGACCAGGAGGGCCCTGCGTCCTCCCCGTAGTGCAGCCGCCACGTGCCAGGCCCGACCTCAAGCGAGCCACCACCAACGCCACCGCAGCCCCAGCGTGATCGCGACCCATCGCTGAAGTCCCAATGCCGCAGGCGACATTCCGCCCGGAACTCCTCGAGGTCCGTGAGGTGGACCGTGCCGTCGTCGGCGACCAGGAACTGGTCCAGCCTCAGGTCGCAGTGAGCTGCCACCGTTTCGGCCTCCCGCTTTCCCGGCCCAGCAGCCGACGCTGCGCCGTCATCACCTCCAGCTTCTTGACGAAGACACGCGTTCCGCTGTCAGTGGTGCAGATCCAGTTGCGATTGCGGCTCGGAAGCCGTCGGAGATCGGCTGTACCTGCGAGAGGTCCGAGCCCGGTATGGGCGAGGATGTTTTGCACTTCACGGACCTGGTCGAGAGTGCCCACGGGCCCGTCGGTCATGACTGCGCGTCTCTGTTGATCGACTGGCTGATCAGGCGCGTCGCCTGTGACGGTTCATCGGCGGCGAGACAGACCCGCTTCGCGAGCACGGGCTCGCCCTTGCGTACACGCACCAGTACCGGCTGCCTGAGTTCGATGACGAGGTGGGTCGCGCCGCCGACGGAGCACGCCACCTCCTCTGCCGAGTCCGGTACACGGCGCAGTCCGTGCCCGGGGATGTACCGGTGGGCGACGCTCACCTTGCTGACCGCTGCCAGGGGAAGCGTCAGCGCGCGGAAGGGGCCGGTCCGCAGATGCAAGGAGTTGTCGTCGAGCAGGTGAGGTGCCCGGGCAGTCATCGCGCAGATCCCCAGTGACAGCGTCAGGGAGAACACGACCCACAGGATGTGGACCGCCCGGCCGGCAGGAGGAAGCTTCGCGTCGATGAGCAGCGCGACGAGCACATCGGTTCCGGTGAAGGCCAGGATGGTCATCCGCGCGCTCGAGGAATGGAGGATGTGCTGCCGGCCCTCGGGAACCCGCAGCGGCCGGCGGGCCGTCCAGTACCTGAGATCACGCAGCATGGTCCTCGTCCACCGCGCTGTCGATCTGCGGGGGACTTGGGCCTCGATGGGGCCGGGAGCCGTCTGGTCACGCATTCTGGAGACTCCTTCCGAGCCAGAACCCGGACGCTGTGCAGGTTCCGGCCACCATGCTGAGCATCGCTGTCTTCGGCTTGTGGCCGGACAGGCCGGCCACACCGGCGGCACCGGCCACTCCGACGGGTCCGGGGGCGAGCGTCACGGCGAAGCTGGGGAAACCGAGGCCACGGGCAGCTTTCGACAGAGTCGTCCCGGAGTACTCGGCGCGGTCGGCCGGCTCTCTGCAGGGCGGATTCCCCGCGGATCGCCTGAGCGCTCTCAACTCGTAGGCGAAACGCTGCCGCGGGCCTTCGGAGGGATCTACGTGGGTCTCTGGCCTTCCCATATTTCCTTCGCTTTCTGCGTCATATGGCTGTCCGAGCTCCATGCGCCGAGTCGGCGGTGTCCGGATTCCGGCCTGGGCGCGTGCGCAAGTGCTGCCCGAGAGGGCGGTGCGAGGGCGGTGCAGAGGTGTCAGGTGAGGCCGCAGACGCCTGTCATACGGCGCTGGAGAGCGCGGACACGGTCATGGCGGCTGTGCGGAGCTATCAGGCGAGGGAGGGCGCCCGCGAAGGCGAGGATTTCCGCTCGGCCTGGTACCCGGCCGTGAGAAGGGCGCTGGCCATACCTGACACCTTGTGCCCTCTGCCGCCAGACCGAAGCATTGCCCAGACCATGCGAACATCCCCCCTGCGTTGCGGATCGGCAATCCGCACTCCCGAGTTGATGCTAATCAGTCAGCGATAAGGAAGAGGCTGGCAAAGAGTCCGTCCAAGATGTCAACGATGCCCCCGGCGTGATCTGCGCTTCCCGTGGCGCGCCCTGATCTGCGCATTGCCTGCGAAGGCCCATTCCGTAGGTGCCGCTGGTATGCGTCGGAAGGGCTTGATCTTGATGCCTGGCCCTGCTGCTCGAACACGCCAGTACGTCGGCTTCGCGACGAGGGAAAGATTCCGACCGGCGCGCTGATTGTCCGCACGGACCTCCAGCCCGTCCTGGATCAGGGGCTGTCCGGCGGATCATTCCGGGGCGGGGCCGGGCGTCGGACATGCCCTGCCGGCGGCGCCTGGCCGAGCGGACGGAGCCCGGGGTGCGACCACGGCTTCTCTCCGGGCTCCCGCACCGTCACCTCGGGGCTTCCGGACGAGAGCGACGGCCGCCGGCGCACACCCGGTCCTGCGTGAAGACACCCACGCTCCTTGTGTCGGAAGTCCCAACGCCGCGCCGCGCGTTCGCGCATCACCCGGCAGCGTGCGCGCCGCCGGATGCCGAATGCGGCCCTCATCCGGGGCCGATCGGCATGTCCCCAAGCTCCGCACCTCCACGTCATTTCCAGGCCACGGTCCCCTGTTACAGGGGCTCCGGTGAGAGGGGAGGCGGGCCGGGCGCGAGTGCACCGGTTCCGTCACAGAGTTCCTGACCCGGGTGTCAGGATCGCGTCAGGGCTGGGTAGCGTGGCCGGGTGAGCGAGAAGACCCTGCAGCACCGCATCGACGGCCCCGCCGACGCCCCCGTCCTCGTCCTGGGCGCTTCGCTCGGGACAACATGGCACATGCTGGCGAAGGGTGTCCAGAGGCGTCCGGCAGGTCCAGGACGAGGGTTTTGTGCCTGGTCAGAGCTGGGAATCCGGTAGTACGCAGTCCCGTCCGTGATATCTGCGTGAGAGCTTGCTAGGTGACGGAGCCCTGCCGGTGTGATCCGGTGGGGCTCCGTTATGTGATGGGTACGGCAGTGTGCGTACGGACTGGCCTGTATGCGGAGGTGGGACCTGTCCTGCGTGCTGGGGCGGGCGGCTCCTCTCCGGGTGCGCGCGGTGCCGCTGGCGAGGTATCACGGCCTGCAGGGCTGACTGCTGCTGGTTCCGCTTCGGGTTCTGCCGCGGCTCGGTAGCCTCGCCGCGCCGCTGGAGACTGGGCCGCCTGCGCAGCCGAGGTCAATTACTGGGCGGCTCACTCTCACCAGGAGGAAGACACTCATGCCCTTCGATGATCAGGGCACGCATGCCCATCCCTCCACAGGCCACGAGATCACGGAAGCAGGCTGGCAGGCCGTTCGCCGAGACGGGCGAGTCCGCGACGATCTCATCGACGCCGCCTGCCGGGAGCCTCGCCTTCGGCAGCTCTTCCCCTGGACGGGCATGGGGGAACTGCACTTCAGCCGCTGCACCGAACCCAGCTGGACATGGGACATCCCCTACATCCAGCCCGCCAAGGGCGGTGGCTACTGGGTTTCAGGCCCGCTACGTACCGAATCAGTCGGCTCGGCCGCAACCGTAGAAGACGCCATCGCCGTGGTCGTCGCGAAGTTGCCGGCCAACGCCGGCCCGGCATTCGTGGGAACGCCCGAACAACTTGCGGCCCATGAAGCTTTGCTTGACCCGCACCCGACCGTGAACCCAGGTGCCGAATGATCCTGAGTACGGGCACGCCGTACCTCATGACGCTTGCTGAGGCGTTCCGAGAGTTCCCCTACCCGAGCACACCCTGAGCTGAACGACCACGCAGGTCGCCCCGGAGTAGGCGAGTACCGTCGCGAGCTCCCGGGCGGCTCAGCGCCTGGTGAGGGGAACCTGCCGTGAAGTGGCATCTTCGGATAGCGGCTGCCCAGCGCGACCTGTGGCAGCCCCCCCCAGGCGTTGGAGGCGTTCAAGGAAGTCGGGTTCACGCCGTCCCTGAGCAAGGCCGCCGCACTGCCGGGCGGCACGCCAATTACCGTCTGCCTGACGACCCGGACAAGAGGCGCGTGGCGGTGCACTGCCACGCGGCCGACCTGCTGGAGGCGGAGCCGTTGGACGCCGCAGAGGGGGCCCGCAGCAGGAGCAGCGGCCGGTAGCGCGCCGCCGATACGGCAGGCTTCCACTCCTTGTGCTCGGGGAGCTGCGCGCTGGGGGCGAGACGGCGCATTTCGGCGGCTGGGGCGTGCGATGCGCGCCGGCGCGCAGTTTCCTAGCGGCGAAGGTCCTGGGGGCGCATGGGTGCTGTTGCGCTCCGACGGATATTCCCTTGAGGAGGGGGGAACGGTGTACTGCTGATCTGGAGATGGAAAGGATGGCAGCGATACTGCCGTCGCGCCGTGTTCTGGCTCTTGAGATTTTTGACCCAAAGTGTCCTGACGATTCTACGTCGTTCGCGGGGCTCGGCAGTGTGTACTGACGCTGGTCCGGGTGAGTGTGTCTAGAGGACTGCCGTGCGTGAAATCTGCACCATCTCACCGGCGACCACTTATCCGGGCCAGCGGTAGCGCTGATGTGCAACCACCAACGGGAGTGGATGAACAATCGAAGCAACAAGCCCCATTCGTCCTATGGATACTCCTCAGGATGCAGACGAGGTGATCCTTGGGGTTGACACACACCGAGATTTTCATGTGGCTGCCGTAATTTCGATGACGGGGAAGACTCTGGCTATCGAGAGCTTCTCGGCCACCTCCTCCGGCTATCGTCAACTCGCGCAATGGTCATCCCGGTTAGGTTTCGTTCGGCGTGCCGGAGTAGAGGGATCCGGCAGCTATGGTGCGGCCCTGTCGCGGTATCTGCTGTCGCAAGGCATCGACGTCATCGAGGCACCTGGACCGGGGCGTTCGGCTCGTTGCCGACGAAGCCCATCCGACCAGGGCGATGCAGAAGCCGCCGCCCGCGCCGTGCTCAGCGGCCGTGCGCGCTCCCGAGCGAAGTCTGGAAACGGCCCGACAGAGAGCGCGCGCATGTACCTCGTGGCCAGGGACTCCGCCGTCAAAGCCCGCACCCAGGCCACTAACCAGCTCAAAGCGGTCCTGGTCACTGCTGATCCAGCGCTGCGGGAAGATCTGACTGGCATGAAGCGCCAAGCTCTCATTCGTGCTTGTGCTCTCCTCGACGAGGAGGCGGAAGGGACGGACCCTGTACTGCGGGCTACGAGGTTCACGTTGCGCACACTGGCTGAGCGAATCCAGCAGCTCAACGTGCAGGCCCGAGAACTGCAACAGCGTCTGTCCGAGTTGATCGAGGAGCATTACCCTCAACTGATCGCCACTGTGGGGTTCGGACCGCAGAGCGCCGCCGTGTTGTTGATTGCAATGGGGGATAATGCGGACCGCTTGCGCGGTGAAGCGTCGTTCTCCGCCTTGTGTGGGGCAAGCCCGGTTGAATACTCCTCCGGCAGTAGATGTCATCGTCGGCTCAACCGTGGCGGAAATCGGCAGGCGAATTCCGCCCTTCACCGCATTGTGCTGACTCGACTCCGCTTTGACCCGCGTACACAGGAGTATTACGAGAGAAGGGTTACGGAAGGGAAAACTCGGCGTGAGATCATCCGCTGCCTGAAGCGGTATGTAGCCCGGGAGTTCTACCGCATCGTCCAGGGGCAGCAGCAGGGCTCCAGCGGCTTGTGAACGGCCCTTCAGCGCTCCCAGGAGTATGCGTGGTGCGGCTCGGCCGGCCAGGGATGGCACACCGGTTCCCACGATGCTGCGCGACGGCTGGACGATCTACCACCGGTGGCCGACCTCGTGACACCTCCGCCCGCGCGGAGTCGACGAGCTGTACCCCTCGTCCATCTCGGCCTCCATCGGGGCACCTCCGCTCGCGCGGAGTCGGCGCCGCCCACCTCTCCACCGCGTCCACCAGCAGCGGGACACCTCCGCTCGTGCGGAGTCGGCCGGCAGAACGGGTCATCGACGTCGAACCGGTACGGGGCACCTTCGCTCGCGCGGAGTCGGCAAGTCCACCATCCTGACGAACTGCGCCGGAACCGGGACACCTCCGCTCGCGCGGAGCCGACCACGGCCGGGGGGAAGGGGGGCGTGTGCGGGCGGGACACCTCCGCTCGCGCGGAGCCGACGCGCCGGCCATCACGCTCAGGCTCCCGTGGGACGGGACACCTCCGCTCGCGCGGAGCCGACGTCCCTGTATCCCTGGAGAACCCTGTGGAACTCGGGACACCTCCGCTCGCGCGGAGCCGACACGGATGACGAGGTGAACGACGCGCGCGAGACCGGGACACCTCCGCTCGCGCGGAGCCGACGCCGAGCAGCAGCGCGAGGCGTGGAAGGTCGGCGGGACACCTCCGCTCGCGCGGAGCCGACCCCGATTCCTCGGCGTCGGTCGGCTCGCCCACCGGGACACCTCCGCTCGCGCGGAGCCGACGGCGTCGGCGTCTGCTACGGCACCGGCCTCGGCGGGACACCTCCGCTCGCGCGGAGCCGACGGGATCGTCACGAGCCCGAAGGAGATCGCGAACGGGACACCTCCGCTCGCGCGGAGCCGACTCAGGTACCAGCCGCTCGCGCGGAGCCCGTTCCGGGACACCTCCGCTCGCGCGGAGCCGACCACCACAGGAGCCGCCGCATGACACCGGGAGCCGGGACACCTCCGCTCGCGCGGAGCCGACTCGTCGGGCCGGGGCCCGTCGTCCGGATCCTTCGGGACACCTCCGCTCGCGCGGAGCCGACGCACTGCTCAGCCGTCCCGTAGCCCGGGGCATCGGGACACCTCCGCTCGCGCGGAGCCGACTCGGTGGCCGCGTCCAGGAGGCTGGTCTTCTCCGGGACACCTCCGCTCGCGCGGAGCCGACTGTTCACTGTCGCTGAGGATCTCCAGGATCCGCGGGACACCTCCGCTCGCGCGGAGCCGACCCTTCCTGACCTGCAGTGTTATTCAGGCTTTGCCATTTCCTTACCAAGGGGGTGGTAGTTCATCGGCGCCCCGGGCGCCGCCTCTCGAACGAAGAACATGCCAGCCACCGTAACGGCTTCGCCACGCAAGCAGCCTCCTCCTTGGAGGTGGGCGGTTCCCACGATCGACAGTCTCATGTCAACCGAGCGGGTGAATACTCCCGATCAACGCAGTTGCCTGCTGGTCCCAGGCCAGGATGACCCTGGGGATTCTCAGGTTCCGGAAGACCTCCGCGGCGTCCGGGGAGAGGCAGCGTGGTGATAGAAGTCGATCGAGGCGGCGACCTCGCCCCGCTGGCCTCAGGGGCTCGCGGCCCGGGCCGCGAGCTGAGCGCGGGCCGCGGGGATGAGGAGATCGTGAAGTTGGCGGATGCGTCACTGCGGTGCAGGGCATGAACACGGCCGAAGGTGATCTGGTCGATCAATCTGCTGACGGAACGATGCGGTGGCGGGGCGGGATGGGGGAGTTTGTGCGGGCGGACAGGCGGAGGATTCAGACGGCGGTGCTGGGCGGCGCGGATTCGGACGAGCCGTTGATGCTGCCGATGGAGGCGATCGAACTGGATGCCTTCCGACGCTGCTACGACAGCGACACCTTCTGGTGCGGAACCCTCCTCGGCGGCTGCGGCGGGCAGCTGACCACCAAGCTCTATACCGACAGGGCCTGCCACTTCGCCCACCACCCCGATCCGGACGGGCTGCCGCACGTGTGCGGGCGCCGCGCCCGCGGCGTGGACAGCGCAGACCACCTCTACGTGCGGTCAGCGGCCGCGGCCTGGCTCGCCAGCCGCGGGGAGCAGGCGACCTTCGAGTACACCCGTGCCGGTGTGCGATCCGCCGCCCGCACCGTAGAAGACCTGGCCGCCGATCACCGGGTGCTCACTGAAGCGCCCGCGCTGCCGGAACCAGCTGACTCCTGTTGCGCAAGAAACCGTTCGCGGGAAGAGAGCGGTGAGGCCAGCCTTCATCGCGACCCACGAGACGAAGATGGCACACCACGGCTGGCCGTCGCTCCACCAGACCCGGGACCGCCGGACTGTACCGCTGCTTGTTGTTCCGGTGGCCGTTGCTGCGGCCCTCGCGATAGCCGTTCTCCGACTTCGCGATGCTCCGGGCAATCTGCACGAGAGCCACGATGGCTGAAGCGATTGATGTCACGACCGACGCGGAGATGGCGTACTTCCATTTGTTGACGCCACGGATCCGCGTCTCGTGGTCGTCCGGCCTGGAGGCGTTGCTGTCCATGATCTGTCCAATCCGCTGTACTTCGATGGGCAGGGTGCGCAATTCGCCGTAGATGTCTCGCGCCGTGATGGTGACATGGCGTTGTCGTCGTCGGGCATAGGTCTGTCTCTACTAAGGGTTGTCTCGAAAATTCTGGGCGGGGGCTGATCTCGCTGTGGCTGATTCGATCGCGGCGCCGGGCTTAATGGCTGAATCGGCCCTGCACCAGAGAGCCGTTCGCCCCCTAACCTCTACACACGCGCGAGTGTGTATCTTGCTGGCAGCGCACTCCGATTAGAAGGGTCTTCATGCGACGCAGTTTGTACGCAGCATCAGCCGTATTTTGCGCCACTGCTGTGCTGGTTGGGGCATCCAGTGCCACCCCGGCATTCGCTGGCACCAGTGGATACATCAAGACTTCCTACGGCCAGGCTGACTTTGATGCCAATTCGGGCATAGTCACAGCCAAGGATCGAAAGGCAGACGGCTCTTGCGTCACGGGTACGGTCATATGGAACACCAACCACGGCAAGGAGGCAGCCGAAGCCTTTGTGTGCGGGAAGGGGAAGACTCGCAAGGCCGGACACGTCAAGAGAGGGAAAAGTGTAACGCTGAAAATATGTCGCGTCAAAGGAGGGAAGTACCACAACTGCAAAACGAAGAAGCTCCACTCCTGAGCTGACGTGATCGAAGTCCATTGCGGGTTCATGGGAGCCTCAGCGATGGGCCGTGGGCCGCAGTTCGTGCTGGTCAGCAAGGATTTCGTAGAGCATTTATGGAACAAGGGTTAGGCAAGAAGGGGGAATTGCCATGCGTCGTGCGCTTGCTGCTTGCGCCATCGCTTCACTCGTGATCCCGGTAGCCGCAACTTCCGCCGCAGCGGCCGACACTGGCCGGGCGGAAATCCTCGGGGGGCGGTACAGCTTCTCCTGCTCGTCGCCGAAGGGTAAGAAGGCCAACTACAGCTTCACCGACGGTATGTCATCGACCACCATCTACTACAACAACCACTGCTCCAAGCGCTTCAAGGTGCGTGTGCGCGTAGGTGTGGCCAGTCAGTGCTGGTCGACGCCGAGGGGTAAGGGGAAAGAGATCTTCCAGGCGGGAGTCCTCTCGATAACCAAGGGCTGCTGAACCGTATCGCGGGTCCTGCTCCCGTCGTGGCGGGGACGCCGGCGGCCGGCCCGGCACCCCGGGGTGCCCGCCACTGGCCGTTGTTGTCGCGCAGTGCGACGGAGAGGCCGGGGCCGGTCTTGTTGTCCTTGCGGTAGTCGAAGATGTTGACGGCGCTGTAGACCTTGCCGCCGGGCTTCAGCATGATCGGCTGGCCGCCGCCCTCCGCCTTCTTCGACAGCGGCCAGGTGGCGCCCTCGCCGTCGATCTTGACGGACGGGTACGAGGTGACCGTGCACGGCTTGGAGCCCTCGTACGACGCGGTGAGCAGTAGCTCGTCGACGACGCACTCCCCGACGCCCGCCGAGTCGCTGCTCTCGTCCGCGGAGGCGTTCGTGCTGGCCGACGCAGAGGCCGACTTCGCATGTCCCTTGGCGCCCTGGCCGGATGCGGCGGACTGGCTCTGCCCGGCGGCGTCGCTCTTCGCGTCGGTGTCCCCGTCGCCGCAGGCGGTCAGGCTCAGGGCGAGGGTGGCGGTGGCCAGGACGGTGGCGTGGATGCGGGAAGTACGCGTGATCGGGCCCCTGCGGTCGAGTGCGGGACCTCTTTGCATCGTTCCTGTGGTGTGCACACCGTGCACACCACTTTTGTCGGGGCCCCTGACGTCCTGGAAACGCCTCACTCACGTCCCACACAAGGGTGTGGGAGGGGCCGTGACGTGGCGATGCCCGGCGCTGTTGCCAGGGCATGACTGACCTGGACACGCAGATGCTGGACTTCATCGACGATGTCACCGCCCTGGACGACGAGCGCCTGCCGCTCGTCACTGCCCGAGAGGCACAAGCGGCCGTACAACTGCTTCAGCACTTCGCCGAGACCGGCGGCGCCGGCGCCCACGCGGCGAGGCACCTCGCAACGACCCTCGCCCTGCGCCTCCCCTCAAACGCCTGAGCCGCGCCCCCTGCCCCCATGCACCGCTCCAGGGTGATCGCGACCGAGGACCAGCCGCTGGCGCGCTGCCCGGCGCGGCGCCCGACGATCCTCACCACGACGGACGCCGAAGTGGCGCTACTGCGTCTGCTGCGGTCGGCGAATCACCCGCGCGGGTGACGCTCTTCGTTACGCCCCCGTGCACCAGCCGCCGCGCGATATCAACACCCCATGCTGAAGCTGAAGAAGACCCTCCAGGCGGCCGCGTGCGCTGCCCTCGCGCTGCTGCCGCTGACCACGGCCTCGCCTGCCCACGCCGACGACACCACCACCTACCTGCACGAGGCTGTCGACCAACTGCCGCTAGCCGCCGAATCCCGGGACGGATACCAACGCACCAGCTTCAAGCACTGGATCGACGCCGACCACAACGGCTGCACCACCCGCGCCGAAGTCCTCATCGCCGAGTCCCGTATGCCCGTCGAGATCGGGCCCAAATGCAAGATCCGCTCGGGGGAGTGGTTCTCCTACTACGACCAGCAGCACGTCACCGACCCCAGGAAACTCGACATCGACCACATGGTCCCGCTCGCCGAAGCCTGGGACTCCGGCGCCTCCCAGTGGACCGCTGCCCGCCGCCAGGCGTACGCCAACGACCTAGACTCCGCGCGCTCGCTGGTCGCCGTCACCGCGAAAACCAACCGCTCCAAGGCAGATCAGGACCCCGCCCAGTGGATGCCGCCGGCCCCCGAAGCCCGCTGCACCTACCTCGCCGACTGGATCTCCACGAAACTCCGCTGGTCCCTGACCATCGACCAGATCGAAAGCGACGCGCTCCGCGGTCTCGTCACCGCCTGTCCCGACACCGAACTCACCTACACCCCCGCCTGACGAGGGATGCGACATCTGCTCTGTGCGGCATGCGGGCCTCGATCAACCCCGCCGACGTCCGGCGGCAGCGTGCAGTCGGATGGTGTCCCCGACGGCCTGTACTCACCAGGTGCTCACTGAGGCCCCGCCCGCGGAGGCCGGCGGTGCCGTCGACTGGGCTACTGTGTGGGTGGAGCAAGGTCTCATGTTGGAGGGGCATGGCTTCCCAGGTCGCTGCAGAGCAATTCTTGTCCATCCGCGCAGAGTTCTTCAGTTTCTGCTTCCAAGAAGCAGACGATGACTTCGTTCCTGTGCCCTACCCGGAAGATTTCGAAGCCGATTCTTCATTCCTGACCGCACACGAAGGTCGGATCGATGTCGTGAGCGCCGGCCACACGCACGTCGCTTCGCTCACCGTTCAGGTGTGGGATGCGGAACCGCCGCCCGAGGCCGACGGGGCCTGGGATATTAGCGGCGATTCAGAGATCTTCTCGGCCACGGGAGAGCTTTCCCTCTGGGCCTTTGGCGGGCCGGTAGCGGATAGCGTGGAGTTGGGAGAGCCAGGCCGGAGGTGGAAGGTCCGCCTGTCCTGCAGCGGGCGGGAAGAGGTTGCACAGCGAGCCCAGTTGGAAGTGCCTCACGGCGTGGAGCGCTATTTGGCGCAGTTCTGGCCGGTGGACGCGTGAGGGAGACCCGATGCACGGGCCTCCCTCAGGTCGCGTGACTGGCTAGGACAAGGTGATGAAGAACCCGTCGTCCGAGCCGTCAATGATGCGGTTCCGGCGGTAGAAATTGCTCAAGATGTTGCCGCCGTACAGGTTGTCCGCAGTGGTGATGGGCATTGCGGAGAAATTCTTCTTCGGCGCCTTGCCCTGAGGGTCGTACTTCGGCAAAGCTTGTGCGGCCCCCTGGTAGGTGGTGGCGAAGGGGAACTCGTCGCACTGGTACTTGTTGCCCTGCGAGTAGTCCTTACCCCAATGGGCCTTGCAGGTCTTGACGGCTTCGGCGCGGTTGTCATCCCGGCGGGTTTCGTCGTAGTAGAGCCGGTTGAGCGGCCTGTCCGTCCCCGCCCCCGGAAGACTCTTCGCGGTGTTGCTGGGCTGCGTCTTCCCCGGCTTCGTGAGTGCCATCTTGATGTGGTCGGCGGCTTCCTTCTCCTTGGCCCCTTGCTTGGTGCTGAAAGGAATGCCCGCCAAGTAGCTCATCACGGCCGCTCCCGTCGCCTTGCTCTTCGGGAGGTAGGGCGCCTTGTCCCAGCGCGGAGCGAGGAAGAAGGGCTCGCCGCTGCGGGCACCGCTCACGCTCCAGCCCGCGGGGAACTTGATGTTGACCTTGGGCTGATAGGCGGCGAAGACCGCGTCGTCCTTCCCCCTGCCGACTCCGGTGTCCGCGGTCAGGGTGTGAGTGAAGTCGGGGGCTGGGTCGGCCTTCAGAGCTGCCCAGCTTCGGGGCCCGGGGATGCTTCCCGACTCCCTGATCGTGGCCGTAGCGGGCCACTTCTCCAGGAACCGGGCGGAGGGGCTGATCATCATGCCGCTCGTCCCGGTACGCCCCGTCTGATCGAGGTGCAGGTAGTCGTAGTGAACGTCGATCGCACGGCTGCTCTTGGCGATGGTGGACATCGCGACGATCACGAACCTGCTCTCACCCACGGGCTTCTTGTTCTGCGCCCAGACCTGCGTGAACACCGCACCAGAGCAGACCGCAAAGCGGGACTTGACGTAAAAGTCTTTACCGGTCCCGTCGAGTTTGTCGAAGCATTCCTTCGCCGTCATGGTGTGCGGCGGTTCCGGATACGGCGTGCTGCTGCCGGCGCGCAAGGAAGCGGCCGAAGGCGGGTTGGGCCGTGCCGACGGGTCCGACAGCTTTCCTAACTTCGCTGCCGGTCCCACCATCTCCAGTGCGCCCTTGGGCTGGCCCGCCGAGTATTCGCCGGGAAGCACAGCCGTCGCTCGGGCCGGTGTTGCGTGCAGCTCGGCGAGCGAAGGTACGGGGGTACCCAGCGGGACGACCGACGAGCTGACGGTCAGCTCACCAGATTCCGTCTCTGCCCCCGCAGTTGCCGGCACGGCCAGAGGAAGGAGCGCGGCCGTCACGGTCGCGACGGCGAGGGCCGCACGTGACCGGTGCTGCAATAAGGCTCGTAGCAAGATGTATCCCCCTGAAGCGTATGAACGCTGATGCTGGCCTCTGTATGACCAGTTACTTCCATATAGAGGATCAAGAAGGGTTGACGTGATCAACAGGTGTTTGCGTCAACGACGAAGGTCAGATTCAGCCGACAGCGGCACCGCAAGCGTCGGTTCCCGCCAGAGGTCAACGCGTTCGGATCCGCTGGATGAGCACCATGCCCGTGCCCCGCAGCATCCTGCGCATACTTCTCTACGGCATCAGTAGGACCCGCGGAACCGCGCGCATCACCAGTCGTTGTCTCCTTGACACTTCGTGAGACCGTCGTCCTGGGTGTGGCGTCGTCCGGCCTGACCAGCGCAGGCATTGCCGTCTCGTTCGGGCTGAAGCCGGAGACGGCGAAGAGCTGCATGAAGTCGACGATGGCCAAGCTCTATAGCTTTCCGCTGGCACCGCATACGACGGGACACTTCCGCTCGCGCGGAGCCGACATCGAGGTGCGGTTCCGAACGATGGTGCCGGCTGGGACACCTCCGCTCGCGCGGAGCCGACAGCAGGTCGCAGAGCGCCTCGTGGTCGTAGCGCGGGACACCTCCGCTCGCGCGGAGCCGACTACGCCGAAGCCCAGCACTACGACCTGGAGGACGGGACACCTCCGCTCGCACGGAGCCGCCCCGATCGCGGCTGTTGAGGCCGATTTCACTGACGGGACACCTCCGCTCGCGCGGAGCCGACGCAACACCGCCGTCTATGCGGGTAGAGAACGACGGGACACCTCCGCTCGCGCGGAGCCGACTTTCGCGGCCGGGCGGCTATTCGGTTATCTGACGGGACACCTCCGCTCGCGCGGAGCCGACGCATGCACGGGGGCGAAGCACTGGCCAGGGGCCGGGACACCTCCGCTCGCGCGGAGCCGACGCGCCCATGAGGCCCGCCCAGGTCCGGACCCGCGGGACACCTCCGCTCGCGCGGAGCCGACCACATCGTCGGCACTGAGCACGGCACCCTCACCGGGACACCTCCGCTCGCGCGGAGCCGACTGCCGCAGAACCTCTTCAGCCGTCGCGAACCGCGGGACACCTCCGCTCGCGCGGAGCCGACGCGACGAGACGCAGGGTGCGTACCTCCGCTACCGGGACACCTCCGCTCGCGCGGAGCCGACTCGCGAAGAAGCTCCCCTCGCCCGTCTAGACCCGGGACACCTCCGCTCGCGCGGAGCCGACTCGCGAAGAAGCTCCCCTCGCCCGTCTAGACCCGGGACACCTCCGCTCGCGCGGAGCCGACCGGCGGCGGGCCAGATTCACGAGCCACGCGAGCGGGACACCTCCGCTCGCGCGGAGCCGACTCACCCGGAGCCGGCAGCACGGTGGCCGCGACCGGGACACCTCCGCTCGCGCGGAGCCGACCTGTCGGATCTGTGTCAGCATGGGGGCGTGTCCGGGACACCTCCGCTCGCGCGGAGCCGACCCTTCCTGACCTGCGGTGTTATTTGGGCTTTGCGATTTCCTTACCAAGGAGGTTTTCGTTCACAGTGACGCCCTTGCAGTCAGGTGGTGGTCTTCGGATTCCTGATCAGGGTAGCTGGGTGGGCCGGTTGTTGTTTGAGGAGAGCCCCGGATCAGGGCTCGTTGTCAGTGGTGGGTGTTAGCCGTTTGGTATGGGTGTAGAAGATTTCGGTGCTGCTTGGTGGCGGCTTGATGAGCGGTTGTGGGGCAAGGAGTTGGGGTTGCCTGGGCCGTATCCGGTGATCTGCCATCTGCTGGATGTGGGAGCCGTCTTCGGTGTGCTCTGGGATGTGCTGCTGTACCCGCGACTGCGCGAGCGAATCGCGAACGCCCTGGATCGGGTGAAAGGGGCGACCGATCACGGTTTTTATCCGGCCCAGGGGCCAGCGCCGGTCCTCCCAGTGTGCGCAGCCGATCCCTTGGCCAGTTCCCTCTCCAACTGCACGAACTGTTTCTCACTCAGCCCTGGCAGCGTGCGGGGCCCTGCGACCGCAAGGATCGCGGACCGCCCTCGGCCCACACGTGACGCCATCGCTGCGCCGATTGGACACTGACCCGCAGGGCCCGGAGATCACTGAACTGCCCTCACCCAGGATAAACTGCTTCGCCCGTCTGAAGACGCAACTCCTCGCGCCTGCACCACCGTTCAGCTGTCAATCCGCCACCCTGTGGATAACGCAATCAGGATCTTGGGTGACTAAAAGTAGTCCACGCCTGCGACAAGGACGGAAGTGAAATACAAGGGAAGGCCATCTTTTTCCCGGGGGATGTCCTGGCCGGTTTCGCGGGTGAAGGCGAGGGTGAGGTTGGGGATTTCCGGGCTCTCGGGGTCGGATTCATCCACGGTGCGACCTCGTTCGGACTGTTGCCGCAGTACTTCTCGGGCCGGGGTGCGGAACACGTCGACGTCGTCAAGTAGGACCCGAATTTCCGGAGCGTCGTTTTCGAAGCGCCACAGTTCGATGGCCGTTACGGTTTCTGCGTCTTCGAGATGGGCGACGATGTCCATGCTGTGGTGGTCCACCCGGATCTTCACCGTAGAGGTGTGGGCGTAGGGGCCGGACACGCTCGGTTCGCCCCAGGCGGAGATTGCTTCCAGGGCTTGCTCGTAGGACATGCCGATCTGGAGCGGGGAGACGCCGTTCGGCGGGTCGATGATGAAATCCATGGACTTGCCTTACTTCAACAGGTCGTAGTTGATGGTCCAGCCGTGCTCGTGGAGCAGGTTCTGGAACCCCTTGTTATCCGGAAGGGTTTGGACCATATCTTGGATGTGCTGGTCGTACTTGCTGCCGAAGCGGGCTCGGATGTCGTCGATATCCATCTTGATGGCCTCGTCGATCCGACCCTGGTCGATGAGGGAACGCTGCTGGGCCTGCCAGGCTTTGGCCTCCCGGCTGCTTCCGGTGCTCATGACTTCTCGGTGATCGGCCCGATCCATTCGGATGGCCGGCCCCATGTGTTCGGTGAGCCTGGGGTCGGTCAGGTGCTTGTACGCCGACTTGGCAGGGATGTGGTTGATTTCGTTTCCTGCGCGCGCCGGCTGTAGTGCGCCGTACCAGCCGCCCTTGTCCGTACACGCGGCGAGTCCCAGAGGGTCGAAGCCGGCTGTCGGGTTGTCGAGGTAGGCGTAGTGGTTGGGGGCGGGGACGAGGCCGAGGGGGTCCGGAGAGGCGTAGCGGGCGGTTTCGGGGTCGTAGTGGCGGAAGTAGTTGTAGTGCAGGCCGGTTTCGGGGTCGGCGTATTGGCCCGGGAACCGGAGGGGGCAGTCGACGGCGCCTGTGGCCTGGAACGGGGAGGGGAGCGGGGCGCCCCAGAGTGTCGTGCGATGCCGCCAGGCGATGTGACCTTCGGGTGTGACCAATTCGGTGGGGGTGCCGGTCAGGTCGGTGATGACGGCGTGGAATTGTGGAGTTCCGGCCGGGGTGTGACGACTGGTCTGGCTGAGTGGGCGGTAGGTGCCCGGGGCGTAGTCCCAGGTGGTGATCTGCCCGTCATGGGTGGTCTGTTCGGCCAGGCGGGTGCCGTCCCAGGTGAAGGTGACGGATGCGCGGGCCGTTTCGTCTTCGTCGAGGAGATGCTTGGCGGTGCGGCGTCCGAGCGGGTCGTAGGCGTAGCGCCACGTCTCGCCCTCGGGTGTCGTCACCTGCGTGAGGCGGTCCTCGGCGTTCCAGGTGTAGGCCCAGGTGCGGGTCTGGCCGTTGAGGAGGCGGAGGGTCTTGCGGGCCAGGCGGCCCTGGGCGTCATTTTCGTAGGTGGCGTGGCCAGCGCGGTGCAGGAGTGTGCCGGTGAACTCGCGGTCGCCGCCCTCGGTGCGAGCGGGGGTGGTGGCGTGGGTGAGGTTTCCTGCCGTGTCGTAGGCGTAGGTCTCGCTCCAGCCATGGGCTCGCACTCCTGTGACGCGGCCTGAGCGGTCGAGGTCGAAGAGGCGGGTGCCGCCGGTGAGTTCGTGGATCTCGGTGAGGCATCCGTCGGGGCGGTAGGCGTAGGTGCGGTGCTGGAGAAGCAGGTCCTCGCCGGGTATGTGGTGGGTGAGGGACTGGCTGGTCAGGCGGCCGGTGGGATCCCAGCCTTGGGTCAGGCGAATGTCCTGGCCCAGGCGGCGTTCAGTTTCCCGGCCTGCGGCGTCGTAGGCGAAGGTGAGGCCTTCGCCGCCGGTGGTCAGGGCGGTGGGGCGGCCTGCCGCGTCGTAGGTCCACCGGGAGGTGAGGCCGGTGGGAGTGGTGCGGCTGGTGCGGTGGCCGAGGACGTCGTAGCTGTAGGTGCTGGTGTGGCCGTTGACGGTCTCGGTCAGGATGCGACCGAGACCGTCGTGCTGCCAGGTGACGGTGGCGTCACTGTTGGCCGCACGTATCAGCTGGCCGGAGCGAGCGTACGCGTATGTGGTCTGCGTGCCGTCGTCCGCGGTGGTGGAGGTGGTACGGCCCAGGGCGTCGTGCGTGACGGTGAGGGCCTGGCCCGCGCCGTTGGTGCGGGACGTGAGCCGGCCTGCCGCGTCGTGCGTGTAGCGGACGGTGCGGTCGTTGAAGTCCGTCTCCGCGGTGAGACGCCCGGCCGCATCGTAGGTGTAGGTCCAGCTGAGCCCTTGCGGGTTGGTGACCTGGGTGAGGCGGAGTTCGGAGTCGTAGGCGAACGCGTAGGTCGTGCCGTCGAGGTCGGTGCGGGTGGCGGGCAGATCGAAGGCGCCGTGGGTATGGCGGGTGGTGTTGCCTGCCGGGTCGGTGTGGGCGAGGAGATTGCCCTCGCCGTCCCAGGACCAGGTCTCCCGTGTCCCGTCGGCCGCCTCGCGCCAGGCGGGATTGCCGCTGGGCGCCCAGCCCAGGCGGGTGGTGTGGCCCAGCGGGTCGGTCACACAGGTGACGCGTCCGAAGACGTCGCGCTCGATGGTGGTGGTCTGCCCCAGAGGGTCGGTGACCGCAGTCGGCAGCCCGGCCTGGTTGTTGGCGATGTGGCGGGTGTGACCTGCCGCGTCGGTGGCGGCGACCAGGTGCCCCGACGTGTCGTAGGCGTAGGAGATCTCGGCGCCTGCCGGGTCCGTGGTGGCCAGCAGATTGCCCGACGCGTCATAGGCGTGCTGCCAGACGGCGCCACCTGGTTCGGTGACCCGCGTCGGCAGACGGAGATCGTTGTAGGTGGCTTGACCGAAGGTGCCGTCGGGGAGGGCGATCCGGGCGAGGTTGCCCACCTCGTCGTAGGTGTAGCGGGTGAGGTGGCCCAGCGGATCGAGGGTGGACACGACCTGGTCGAAGCGGTCCCACTCGGTGCGGGTGGTGTGACCCAGCGGGTCGGTCTCCGCGACGATCTGCAGGTGCTCGTTGGCCAGGTAGGTGCTGGTGTGATCGAGGGAGTCGGTCAGGCGGGTGCGGCGCAGGCCGGTTTCCGGCTCGCGGTCGTAGGCGAAGGTGGAGCGCAGGTGCCCGGCGGAACCGGACTGAGCGGTGCAGCGGTCCCGGTCGTCGTAGGTGTAGTCGAAGCGGGAGTCGTTGGTGTCGACCCAGGCGGTGATCCGGCCCTGCGCATCGTTCTCGAAACGGAGCGGGACCTCACTGGCCGGAGTGGTGACCGTGGCGAGGTGCCCCCTCTCGTCGTAGCCATAGGCCGCGAGCAACTGGTCACCGCCGTCCGCGGCAGCGCCGGCCAGGTGCAGGGAAGTAACCCGGTGGGCATGGGTAGTCAGCTTGAGGCGGTAACCGCCGCTGTGAGTGATCTCGGTGGGGGCGCCGGTCTCGTCGTACGTGAAGGTGATCCGATGCCCGTTGCGGTCCCAGACCTCCTCCAGCAACGCCAGGCCCCGGGCATGCTCGGCAAAGACACGGGTATAGCCGGTGGCCGGATCGGTGAGCTCGAAGTCACCCGCCTCGGTACGCCGCAACACCTGACGCGACCCCGTCTCGGGCTGCACGTCCGCGCCACCCGGCTCCGGGTGAGGGTAGGGACGCAAGGTGCCGTCCGCGCCGACGTGGACCACACCCTGCTCGTCCATCTCCAAGCGCTCGTCGACGGTGGAGGCCCAGGCAGGGCCGAACCAGTGCCCGGCCCGGTAGGAGGACTCGAAACTGCGAGTGAAGGCCAGCGGCAGCGCCCCGGGCAGGACGACATCGGTCTGCGGCAGCACCATCCGGCCAGTGGCCACGTCCACCGGGTCCTTCTTCAACACCCGGCATCTAAAGTCGCGGCCGAAGCTCCGCAGACCGTTGCTGAAGCGGTCCAGAGAGGCACGGCCGGTGCCGGCCAGTTCCAGACGAGGCACATTGACGTCCCGCAGCGCGCCCGCACCGCGGGCTTCACCCAACGCCTGGGCGGTGCGCCCGGCCGCACCGAGCGCGCCACCCAGCAGAAGGCCGGAAACACCGGCCTCCTTGATCTCGGCGACGTTGATGCCGTGCTGCTCACCCAGCAAGTTGCGCCCGCCCTGGGCCACCACCACATCCACCGTGATCGCCTCGACGCCGCCGATGGCAGCGGTGGCCAGAACTGTTCCGGCGATCTCAGCGACGGTGGCGGAAACCGCCACGCCCGCTGTACTGGCTGCCGCGACGATCGCTTCGGTGGCGCCGGCCGCCGCCACCTCGCTGATGCCCCCGGTGAACAGCGCCAGCGCCGTCCCCGCGACCAGGACCGCCCCGGCGATCTCCAGCTCGTGCTCGATCTTCGTCTTCGCCTCGGCGATCTGATCGGCGAACTTGTCCAGAGCCTTGGCCATGTCCCGGGCAGCGGAGGCGACATCGTCGAGATACCCCTTGCCGCCGCCGTGGTACTTCTTCCAGAAGTCGCCGAACGCCTCGATCGACTTGCCCTTGTTGGTGTCGATGACGTCCTGGGCCTGCTTGTGGCAGGCGGCCGTGCACTCCTCGACCTCGTCGGCGAAGGTCCGCCAGGCACGGGCGGCCTCCCGCAGCTCATCCTCATCGCCCTTCGGCCACCACATGCCCGTCAGGTCCTGGACGATCTCCTTGGCCTTGTCGGCAGCGCCCATCACTTACCGCCTTCAAACCCGGACTTGGCCGATTGGTCGGCGTCTTCGTGGTTGGCGGCCATGTCGTTCATGGCCTTGGTGATGCTGGACAGGCCCTTGACCAGGGCTTCGGCCGCCTTCTCGATCTGTGCCCGGTGCGGTGCGTAGACGTGCTCGAACTTTTTGCCCTGCTCGTCAGCTCCCCAGGGTTCCCCCAGCCCGTCGAGGGTGTGGCGAAGCTTGGACGCCGCCTGTTCCAAGGCGACGGACTCCCGGTGGAACGTCGGAGCGGCGGACTTCAGCTGATCGGTGTCCACTTCAAAGCTGTCGCCAGCCATGCGCTGTCTCCCCCTTGACCAAGTTCTTGCCACTGCTGGAGCGCTGACAGCGCCCCGGTTCACGCGTAGCGACCATGACATGCAGCACTGACAATCGCCCTGGTGGGAGCATATTTCAGCCACAACGCTACAGCGTCTGACGCCGCGGTCTGTCCAATGGTCTCGCCCACCGGGAGCTCCTGCAGGAAGAGACGGCTTAGCGTCTGCGGCAGTTGGTCGGCACCCCGCTGCCGGCGCTCAGGCCGGGCGAGCCGGGGGACACCTCCGCTCGCGCGGAGCCGACCCGGCCGCCCGTCACCACGGCGGTGCGGGAGACGGGACACCTCCGCTCGCGCGGAGCCGACTTCCGGCGGCAGATCCGCGCAGCTCAAGCTCGACGTCCGCAACCGGGTCGAGCTCGCCGCCTGGGCCTACCGCCACGGGCACATGGACGAGCCGCCACGGCCGCCGGGATTCCCGCTAGGGCGACGGCCAGCCGGTCTATGAGCGCAGTGGCACCGACGGCACGCAGTGGACGCTGGTCGCCGTTGCCTGCCCGGCCCCGAGTCGGTTGAGGGCCTGGGCGGAAGAACTGGCCCTGCTGGTCTCATCCCACCGTGAGTTCGACATACCGCAAGGAGCCGATGGGGCGAGTGACTAGCTCCCGGCGTGGGCGGGCTTGCCAGCTACATGGAGCACCGTGCGAAGCGATTCGCGCATACCGTCACGACGCTGTTCCGATCTTCCTCTAACCGGTGAGCGGGACTCTGTACGAACTCCTTCGGCGGAACCGCTCTGGCACGCTGACACCCATCACTACGGACAGGGGAGATTTCGATGCTCACGAGGATGCGCGTCGGTATGGCCGCGATGATGGCGGCTGGGGCGCTGCTCGGACCGGTTGCTGCCGGCGCTACGGCCCACGCGGCCGGTGCGGGATGTGCGCACCACACCACGGGCACGTGCAAGGCCGGCAGCCGTCATCCGGCCGGGGCTATCGCGCAGTGCAAGGACGGCTCCTACTCCTACAGCGCCCACTTCCGCGGGACCTGTTCCGGCCACGGCGGAGTGCGCTACTGGTACAAGTAGGCATCACCTCGGGACGCTGCCCAGTCATGCGGCGAGTCCCGGAGCCTGTCTGGAGGTTGCTCCTAACCTCCAGACAGATCCTAGGCACGCGGGCCTGGTGACTCCACTTTCGCAACAGGCCCTAGACGTCGGTTCCTGGCAGGTCATGGAGCCACGGGACACCTCCGCTCGCGCAGAGACGACGAGATCATCCGTCTATGCGCGGCCGGAGAGAGCGGGACACCTCCGCTCGCGCGGAGCCGACACTATGCCGCGCAGCGCCCGCACCCGGGGCCTCGGGACACCTCCGCTCGCGCGGAGCCGACTCATCCGGGTCGTCGGCCGTATCACGGGCGTCCGAGACACCTCCGCTTGCGCGGAGCCGACCGGACGTGGTCGCCTCCCAGTTCGGTGGCGGCCGGGGCACCTCCGCTCGCGCGGAGCCGACATGGCGCGGCGCTGGTGGGTCTCGTACGTCGGCGGGACACCTCCGCTCGCGCGGAGCCGACGGCCCGTACCGCTCGACGAGCTGCGTGAACGCCGGGACACCTCCGCTCGCGCGGAGCCGACTGCAGACCTGCGCCGAGTGCCGGGCCGTCCGCCGGGACACCTCCGCTCGCGCGGAGCCGACCGCGAGGGCGGCGAGGACCCCGTAGAGGAGGTCGGGACACCTCCGCTCGCGCGGAGCCGACTGCAACACGCCCCACCCGTACGGGACCAGGGCCGGGACACCTCCGCTCGCGCGGAGCCGACTACGGGACGGTCAGCCGTCCGCACCACAGGTACGGGACACCTCCGCTCGCGCGGAGCCGACGAACGCCTCTTCATAAACCGAGTACGCCTGGTCGGGACACCTCCGCTCGCGCGGAGCCGACTCGACCACGCCGACCCACACCCGCTTGCGCTTCGGGACACCTCCGCTCGCGCGGAGCCGACCGCTCCACCGCACGCCGTGCGGCGCTGGCGACCGGGACACCTCCGCTCGCGCGGAGCCGACATGGCGGCCCGCGCCGAGGTCTGGCGCCGCGGCGGGACACCTCCGCTCGCACGGAGCCGACGGCGATCGTCTCGGTGTGCTGCAGCGTCGTCACGCGACACCTCCGCTCGCGCGGAGCTGACCGGATTCGTTCCCACGGCAACTGGCCGGGCCACGGGACACCTCCGCTCGCGCGGAGCCGACGTGTGGCTGGAGGAGGCCGCCGACCTCGCCGACGGGACACATCCGCTCGCGCGGAGCTGACGAGACCGACGCCACGAAGAAGGCCACCGCGGTCGGGACACATCCGCTCGCGCGGAGTCGACGCCGCCAAGAACACGGACGTCGACCTGCTGAACGGGGCACTTCCGCTCGCGCGGAGCCGACGGAACCTCTGTGTGCCCTGTGCCTAGCAGTGCCGGGACGCCTCCGTTGGCGCGGGGCCGACGTCCCAACGTCATGGCTGAGCGGCTGCCGATTCCTTACCCACGCTACGAACGCAATATGGAACACTTCCTTGTCAGCGTCGACACAGCAGCAGCCCTCATCGGCCCTCGCCACAGAAAACAACCGCTAAGAGTTGGCCCTCTGACGAAGGGAAGTCGCTGGCGATTCCTCTCCCGTCCGTAGGGGCGCAATCGTTAGCAGCCCGCATCCGTATGCCTGACCTCGCCCGATGCCGCCGGTCATCGCGGCTCGGAGCGCATCGGGATCGATGATTTCCGCAGTGCCTTCGAAGCGGACCCGGTGGTGGCGCACCTTCTGGGTGCCGTTGCCTTTGCCGCGGCGGCCGACAGCGGCGTCCAGCGGGTGGGAGAGGTGGGTGTGAATCTTGAGACCGGCGAGGCCTGCCCGGCGGTACCACCATTCGTCGGCATGGCGGCCGTGGAGGGCGACGACGCGAGGCAGGTTCTTGTACAGCTCCCGCGTGGTGTGGCCGGGGCGGCGGACGGGGCTGGCGTCGCAGCGGTAGGACAGGCGGCGGCCGTGGGCAAGCGCATCCAAGAGTGGCTCAATGTTGCGGGAAGCCGAGTCGGTTGCGTACCCGTCCGGAAGCTGCTCAGGGGTGGCCTCTTTGTTGCTCTGGACCATGAGTACGGCCCATCGTTCGCCCTGTTCGACCCGGTGCAGTACACCGAGGTGGTGGCGTGCCTCTTCGATTCCAGGGAGGTCAGGGAAGAGAGACATCACGCGCCGATGCATGGCGACGGCGTTGCGCAGTTCCTCGCGTACGTCGCCCCGGGAACTATCGAGGGTGAGGCGGGTGAGCCAGGTGGTCATCCGGCTACCTCCGCACTGCTGGGCGGGGGCGTGGTGGCGGCGTGCCGATGTGCGGCCAGGGCTTTGAGGTAGTTGGTGCCGAGCTTGTCGGTGTACAGGTGCTCGGGTGGGTGCCAGGAGCCTCGGTAGAGCCGGCGGGTGCGGAAGGCGCGCCGGTGCGGAGTGGTATCGACTGGTTCGTCTTGGACCTCGGAGCTTGGGCGGGTGCCGTCGTCCGGGTCTTCGGGATGCCGTGGGAGCCAGCCGAGGGGACGGTCAGCGAGCACTGTCACTGCGGGGGCCGGGGCCTTCGCGGGCAAGGGGAGGTGGAGGAGGCTGTTGAGGACGTCGGGACTGCGGTCGAGCAAAACGGGTCCCTCGGGTGGGCAGCCGCGGCGGCCCAGGTACAGGGGCCAATGCGGGGCGGTCAGTGCGTCGGCGCAGCGGTTGAGGACCGCCTCTTCCTGACAGGTGAGTGCGCAGACGAAGGCGGCGTCGGCGAGGTAGAGACGGTGGCCGTAGACGGTGGACTTGTCCGCACCGCGGGTGCCGCCCTTCGCCGTCCGAACGGTGTCTTTCGGGGCGAGGCCGCCGCCGACGGTGTGCAGGTCGCGCAGCACGTAGCCGGGACGGTCGACACGCACGGTGAGTCTCAGTCGGCGCAGGTCTTCGTTGGCCTGTCCTCGGTGCCGGCCGAGCGCGCAGGACAGTAGACCGAGCACGCCGGACTTGGTGGGGAAGGCAGCGGTGTCACGCTCTTCGGTGAAGTGGCTGCGCTCTCCCCAGGATTGCAGCGGCGCGGCGAGGCGCAGCAGCAGCCCGGGCTCTTGTGGCGGCTGTGGGGTAGTCATGCGCCGCCTTCCAGAGGGGCGAACGCGGCCTCGATGCTGGCGTTGATCAGTGAGTCGAAGGAGGTGACGCGGGTGCCCAGTCCTTCGATGTTCTGGCCGATGCCGGCCCAGTGAGCAGCGAGGATGCGATCGGTGCCCATGAGGGTGGTGACGGTCTGTGCGTACTCGACGAGCTGGTTGCGGGAGGCGGTGCTGTGTCCGCCGCCCTGCTCGGAGCGCACAGGGGTCTCGAAGGCGGCGGCGAAGGACAGTGGTCGGTCGCTGCGGACGCTGATGTGGACGAGGTCAGGTGCGGTATGCGGAGCGGTGGAGTTCTTCTTGGCCTGCGGCAGAGAACGGATGAAGGAGGAGAGAAATGCCTCGGCGATGTTGCGGGTGTCCTCGGAGACGTTGCGGGGGCCCTCGGAGGCATGGACCTTGCCCATATTGGTGACAAGTTCGCGCAAGTCGATGGTGGCGAAGCGGTAGAAGGTGCCGGCGGAGAACTCGGCCTCGCTGAGGTGGCCGCTGCCGGTCTCACCCCATGCGGCAGTCAGGTCATCAACGGCCGTGAAGTAGTCGACCTGGACGTCACTGCGGTGGGTGGTAAATGCGTGCGCGACCTGGACTGCACCATCAACCCCTGCATCGTCGACTTCAGTGAGCATGCGGCCGAAGGTGTGGATGACGGCGTTGCCTCGACGGATGATCTCTTGGACATCGGCCAGGGGAAGCTGTGACTTGTCGGTTGCCTTTTCGATCTTCTTTTTCTTGATCTTTTCTGGGTTTTTGGCGGCAAGGTGGGCGAGGTCCTCGACCGACTCGGAGGAAAGGTACACGAGTCCGTTGGTAACGGCCTCATAGTCCTCTTGGCCCGGCTTCCCTTCGATGCCGAACTTGATGCCCGAGGCCGCCACGATGTGAGCGCCGGCCTGACGTGCTTCCTTGTGATCCCAGCCGTGCTTCTCTTCGAGGACGTCGGCAACGGCCTTGCCGATCCGGCGGGTTCGAGTGGCGTATTGGCCGATCTCCTTCTGGAAATCCTGGCGCAGCGCCCTCTTCCACGACTGGCTGCTGACGCGGGTGCGCCGCACTCCGCCGTAGTCCACCGTCTTGACGGCGTTGAGGTCGTCGCGGTTCAGCGTGGACACGGGGACGCTCTGAAGGATATGTACGTCCACGAAGCAGGCGGGCAGGTGGGCGGTCGGCACGGAGGACTCCTTCTCGAGGGTGCAGGGACAGCGGTCAAACGGCGGACGATCCAGGCTGAGGTACGGCCTGGGTGGCGTCGGCTTTGTCGTTCTTACTCCACTCGTCGCGGTGGAGGGTGCGGAAGTAGTCCTGCTGCCACCGGCTTCCGATGTCGGCTGCGTTCCACGGCCAGCGGGCCAAGTCGTTCAGCAATTGGGCCCAGTCGGGCTCGGTCTCGTACCGGCGCAGGAGCCGGGTGGCCGAGGGCAGGTAGCGGTGCAGCCCGGTGGGGCTTTGGCGGACGAGGAGGCTCAGGCGCCTGCGGGTGGTGTCGCGCCGGTGTGGGCGCTCCTGTGCAGGAGAGTTGAGAACGGACTCGGCGAGGGTGTGGCCGAAGCTGGAACCGTAGGGGCCGGTGAGCGGCTCCGGCTCGGCGTCATCCGCCGGCCGGCCGCGGACAACGTGGCGTGGCTGGTCGGCGATGAGCGCGGCGACTGTGTAGTAGGCGCGGTCCCGCTCCCGGTGCCGCCTCTCGGGCAGCCAATGCGCGATGAACTCATGCATCCCGGCCACCTGGTCGACGTCCTTGCCCAGGCCGCGACGCAGACGCGCGTGAGCCTCGGGGCTATCGGCGCACAGCCGCTGGATCTCCGACACGAAACGTAGATGTTCGGTGCGGCGTGCACGTGCTGCGGCATCGTGGTCCTCGGCCATGGGACACCTTCCGGTCGGGGGATGAGCTACTTGTTCTTGCGCTGGGGGCGCGTCATCCACAGCAGGCCACGGGCTTCGAGCACGGCCTGGTTGCCGCGGACGGTGTGGGTAAGCGGGTCGGTCGTATGCGCGTAGGCCTCGCGGGCCAGTCGTAGAAAGGCGTCACGCGCGGCACGGATGTCCAGGCCGCCGTCGGGGCTCTCGCCGGTGCGATCAAGGCGGTCGAAGCGGGCCCAGAACTCGCGTTCGGCAGCTGGCCAGTACAGGGCCTCGGCCTGTGGAACCAGTTTTCCCGCTTGCTTGGGATCGCCCCTCGTGTACAGCACCCATGCCTTGCGTACTGCTTCGGTGAGGTTCTCTCCGTACCGTTCGCCGAGCCTGCGCAGTCGGCCGACCGCTACCTGAGCCTCAGCGAGCTGGTCGGTCAGGTGGCCCACAGTCGCGGGGGTGAGGCCACTGACGAACTGGGTGTTCTTGGCCTTGTTCTGGTCGAAGCCGAGTGCTCGGACGCGCAGTTGGTCGGTGAGTTCGACCGCTGTATCGAACACCTTCGGTGGTTCCACCGTGGTTTGTTCACCCTGAGCCTCCGGAGGCTGGTGTCGCAGTAGCCCGTCGAGGTCTCTCCACAGGGCCCGGTTCGCCTTGGCCGGTCGGGCGGAGCGAACTGCCTCCTCCCTCTGCTTCTTCTTGACGAGCTTGCGTTCCCAGATGAGGTAAGGGTCGTCGAAGACTCCCGGGAGGCGGTATGCCCAGGTGATGCGGGCATCTGTGACGTGCTCTCCGCGAGCATCGGGCTGGAGCAGGAGAGCGTGCCGCGAGGTGTTCGTCCACCAGCCGCAGGGGCCGACTGGCACTGGCGGAGCGCCCGCCGGGTCTGCCGGCTTGTCTTGCTCCCAGGAGCAGAGGTCTTCCTCGCGCTGCACCTCTGGCGCCGGGCGCACGAGCCCGGCAAGCAGGGTGACAAGTAACGAGTGCCCTTCCGGGTGGTAGGAGAGTGAGCCGTGCAACGGTCCGCGCTTGGCCTCGGAGATTCGCTCCCCGTGGAGCGTGCGTGCTGTGCACTTGCCGGGAGCGCCGTAGTAGTGCCACATCAGCAGGTACAGCACTGCTGTGCCCGCAGAGGGCGAGTGCGGGGTGCTGTCGCGGGCGTGGATGAACCAGGCGTGGTTGTTGCCCGAAGGCCGGGTCATCACGAGCTTGTTCACGCCGCTGGACTCGGTGCACTCGTCCGCCAGACGCACGTCCTGCAGCCACGGGCGGCCGGTCACATCGTCGAAGAGAAAGAAACGATCGCGCCACCGGGAGACGTAGTCCTCGATGCCCTTCTGCGGCAGCGCGCAGCCCTTCAGGATGTCCTCGCGCCGGCCTATCCAGTCGAGCTTCGGGTCTTCGTCGAGCCCGGTGACTCGTGCGGTGAGCGCGTACAGCACCCGCAGGAGCGCTGACTGGGCAGCGGCGAGCGGGACATCCAGGGCTTCGATGTCCTGGCAACGCCCCAGAAGGTCCCGGAGGCCGATGCATGCCGGGCCATCTCGGCCAGGGAGCCAACGCACGGGGATCCACGGTTCGTCAAAGAGATTCATCGCCCGTGGCGGTTCCACAGCTCTCCCGGTCTCCTGGTCACTTCCGTCCGCAGGGCTGCACAGCAGGTCCGACCTGCCCGAAGGGCACGCACCTATTGCGATCCTGAGAACGGGCCTTCCACAGCCGTGAGCCGTCAGCGATCGTAAGGGCTCACGACTTGCAGCGCGGGCCGTTCGGGAAATCAACTGAGCCTGACTAGCCCCGTTCTGGTGAGACCGAGCCGCATGCTCCCGAGGAATCCGGTAAAGGAACCACTGGATGCGCTGAGCACCACTGGGTACACGTGATTCAGCCACGCCCGTCCCGCCCAGTGTTTGTACTTGATGTTGTCGAACCGGTTACGGCCGATCTGTGTTGAGATCCCGCCCTCGGGTGCCCAATGTGGCGGAACTGGAATCGTATGCCGAGCCAGAGCGGCCACGGCCCGGCCGGGCTCGTTCCCGAGGTCGACGAACGGGACCTTCTTCTCTCCTGCGGGGTCCAGGAAGGCGGTTTTGCCTCGGAGGTGGACGAACAGCACATACGCCTGCTCGAAGCCCATCGTGGCTGTGAGGTGTTTCTCAGTGAGGCCGTACTCGGCCCGGGTCAGCTCGTACAGGTTGTCGTGAACATTCACCGGGCTCGGGATGCCGGTGATCCTGGCGTCGTGCCGCAGCTCAGCTTCGTGCCCGTGGGCCGCGGCGGCCAGCCGGCGCTGCTGCACAGCCGATGCGTCCCCAGGAGCGGCCAGGAAATGGTCAGCGTCGTATACCTTGCGGACCAACTCTGCGGTTTCACTGGGGAGTCGAAGCTGCGCTCCGTGGGAACGGAGCACTTGGATCGTGCGCTGCCTCAGCGCTTGATCCATCGGCGAGCCGACTTGTTCCTCGCTGTCCAGGAGGATCAGATTCCGACCGCGGGAGCCAAGGGCCAGCAGCGACGGCAGCGGGGCCAGGGGCGTGACGACCCAATCGAAGCGGAAGGGGAGATGTTCGGCGAAGGGGGGAGTAGTCACGAGCACCGAACCGTCCTGCGCCGGTTTTTCGTGGGCTGCTGTGCACTCCGCCACCAGTTCGCGGACACGATAGCGGCGAAAACGCTCGTGCAGCAGCCGGACCTCGCCGGGTGCCGCATGCCGGTGACGGTGGTGTTCGAGCGCACGGAACGTCTGCTGGGCCTCCTCCACACTGCGGCAACACACGAGGGTCGAGCCGCCGTCCCGGGCTTGGCGCATGACGGCGTCCACGTACGGGTCTGTGCCGCTGAGCCGCGGCCGGACTTCGCACAAGGAGACGCGCAGGACCGAGTCCTCGGGAGGATCGACCGCGGACTTGGTGACCGCACCGTCTTGCCCATCGGCATGCAGCCAACCTGGCTGTGGCAGCTCCACAGACGGGGATGCGCCCTCCTCCCGGCCCCGCAGCCCCCGAGCCGCTCGTGCGCCCCTCCGATACGCCTGCACCAAGCGGTCGGCGCTCGCTCCGGCCAGGGTGTCGGTCAGCAGGACCACGGGGGCTCCGAGCGCAGCCAGCCATTCCACCATCAGGCACAGGAGCTGATGCAGCCACGGCTCCTGCGGACGCACGTCGTCCACGATGAGAACCTTCTCGCTGAGCGCGAAGAGCCGCACCGCATTGTCGTGCACAGGCAGCACGGCTGGCAGGAACTGGTCGAGCACGCCCACCCCAAGGGGAGCCAGCAGCCCGCGCCGCTGGGTGAGCCACTGGAACGCGATGGCCCGGTCATCTGGACCGAGACTGAGTTCTGGGATCTCCTCGAAGGCCGACTCCGGATCGCCATCGAAGGACATCGGGTGAAGACGGGCAAGCTCGCCGGAGCCCTTCAGAAGGAGGCCTGCCAAAGGCGCCAGATCTGCCGATGCCTCATCGAGGTGTAGCTCTTCAGGCAGTGCGAGAGCAATACCCCGAGCCCCGGAGGCCCGGCCCAGCCGCGAGGCCGCGATCAGCCCGAGCCGTCGGCGGGCGGCCCCCGCCGGAGCACTGACCAGCAGCAGGCCGGCACGCGCAGGCTCGGCCGCTGTGAGCAGTTCTCGCGCGAGCCGACCGTGCACGGAGCCGTCCGTGAACTCGGCAGCGCTCAGCGCTTCCTCCCCTGCCGGGGCAGCGAATCCACACCGCCCCAGCGCCCGCCGCTCTACTGCGTCCCGGGCCGCCTCCCGGGCACGTGTCCAGTGCTGCGCGAGGACCACACGGCAGCAGCACTCTTCGTCCCGGAGACACCGTACGGTCTCGATCGACTGCTTTTCGCTGGCCATCCAGTCCGCCATCATCACCGCGCCGAGCACGACGACCGCGAGCTCCGCCGGGAGAGCCCCGGTCGGTACAGGGCCATCATTCGTGATCAGCGTGCGCAACAGGCGGACGTGGTGCAGGCGCTGCTCCGGCCATTCGCCCCTCCCTGCCTGTGGCAGGAACGCTGCCGGCTGCTTCAGCTGCCGACGGTTCATCCGTGGGTGGAAGACTCCGTGGTGCCCCCCGAGTAACTGCCCGATAGCGTGACCGACCCGGTCGCCGACCGGCCCATCGGGATCACCCGGCGGATAGCCCAGCTGCTCAAGAATCCCAGCCAGGGTCCAGTGCGTGATCTGGCTGTGCGGGCCCGCGCCGTTGTCAGTGCCGCCTGCGCCGTGCCGGTAGCTGCCACCGGCGAGTATCTGTTCGAAGCGCCCCGGATATTTGTTCCGCACACGCTCATCGTTGGAGAAGGAGTGCTGGTACGACGGCGAGATCTTGCCCAAGTCATGCAGCGCAGCCCAAAGGGCCAGCTCCCGCCCGGCATCCGTCTCCGACAACCCCAACGCCAGAGCGACACGGGCACGCATACGTGGCCCGACAGCTGACGCCCACAGTTCCGTGAAGTACGCACCCGTGTCGACGAGGTGGCACACCACCGGGTACGGGCGCTGCAGGCCGCGCTCCTTGCCCCACAGGCGGGTGTCCAGAAGCCGGGGGTTGCCGTGGCGGCATCGGGTGCTCTTGTCGCCGATCCCGGTTTCGATACTGATCTCCATGCAAGCGTTGTAGCAGCCATAAGACAACTTGCCCTGAGTGGACAGAGCTTGGCGTAAGATGAAAGGCGGGTCGAGGAGATCCAGCGGCTATACAGCAGGGGACGCGTCCCCACGGCTCAGTGACACCGCCCAGCGGGTCCCAGTCGGCACCCGTGTAGCCGCCGATCTCCAAGGTGTAACTACATGAACAAGTCCCAACGCTGCTGCAGTGGGTTCTTCAAGCGGGCTGCCGGCGCCTTCGTCGGCAAGATGCTTGCGGGCATCCTGCTGGAATGGTGGTCAGGGCAGTAGACCCGACCCGTGGCCCGGACTTCGGTCCGGGCCACTTTGCTCTTGGAGGTCAGTATCCCGCAGCCGGACTTAGCCGCGGATGCTCCTTCCGCCGGGGCCCACACCACCGGCGTCTGCGAGATCACCACCGATAGCCGCGGCCGGGAAACCGTCTATCTCCCCACCGCCGCCCTCGCCTGCATCCTCCTCGGCCCTGGCACCTCCATCACCGCCCGCGCCCTGGCCACCTTCGCCCGCCACGAAACCACCGTCGTGATCAGCGGGATGGGAGGCGTCCGCTGCTCCGCCGCCACCGTCCCCGGCACCCTCACCACGACCTGGCTCGAACACCAAGCCCGAGCCTGGGCCGACGACACCCGCCGGCTCGCCGTCGCCACCGCCATGTACGAACACCGCTTCGGCCCCGGCCAAGCACCCGCAGGCGCGACCCTCCAGCAACTACGAGGACTCGAAGGGCAACGCATCAAAGCCCTCTACCGCCTCCTCGCCAAACAGCACCGCATCGGCCGCTTCCGCCGCACGTACGACCCCGACACCTGGGACAGCCAGGACCCCGTCAACATCGCACTCTCCGCAGCCAACACCTGCCTGTACGGCATCGTCCACGCCGCCGTCGTCGCACTCGGCTGCTCACCTGCCCTCGGATTCGTCCACAGCGGGAACCAGCAGTCCTTCGTCTACGACATCGCCGACCTCTACAAAGCAGAACTCACCATTCCCCTCGCCTTCTCCCTCCACGCATCACCCTCACTGCCGACCCACGACCGGGCTCCGATCCCGAGAGGGACGTGCGCTCCGCGCGAGCGGAGGTGTCCCGCGGGCGGTACGGTCGTCACCATCACCGGCACCGTGCGCTCCGCGCGAGCGGAGATGTCCCGAACGGAGCGCAGCACGTAGCGCTCCTCTGAACGTGCGCTCCGCGCGAGCGGAGGTGTCCCGACCACGCGCGGCGGTTCGGACGGCCGAGGCGGGTGCGTTCCGCGCGAGCGGAGGTGTCCCGCACTACAGCGCAAGGCCACCGTTCGCGGTGGCGTGCGCTCCGCGCGAGCGGAGGTGTCCCGGACGTGCTCGACCCGCCCCCGGTGCTGGCGCCGTTCGCTCCGCGCGAGCGGAGGTGTCCCGCGGCCCGGGAACTCGCGCCGCTGCAGCCCGGCGTTCGCCTCCGCGCGAGCGGAGGTGTCCCGCCGCTGCTGGCGGGAGCCACCGGCCACCGTGCGTTCGCTCCGCGCGAGTGGAGGTGTCCCGACCACGGAGAGGCGCACGCACTTCGTCATCGAGTTCGCTCCGCGCGAGCGGAGGTGTCCCGTATCCCGGCTCCACGATCCGTACTGTGGAGACGTTCGCTCCGCGCGAGCGGAGGTGTCCCGGCCCAGCGCAAGTACGGCAGCGCGAGTCATGTTCGCTCCGCGCGAGCGGAGGTGTCCCGGCCGTGAGTACGGATCCAGGACAGAGCCTGGGGTTCGCTCCGCGCGAGCGGAGGTGTCCCGCCATCGGACCCGCCTCGGCGAGGTCCGGACAGGTTCGCTCCGCGCGAGCGGAGGTGTCCCGGCCATCGGCGCCGCCGCGACCCCGATGGCCAAGTGCGCTCCGCGCGAGCGGACGTGTCCCGAAGCGCGCCCGGGTCGAAGTGTGGCTCGTCGAGTTCGCTCCGCGCGAGCGGAGATGTCCCGGGACATGAGCGCGACGTACGCGACCAGCAGCGGTTCGCTCTGCGCGAGCGGAGGTGTCCCGATCGTGAAGTCCGGCGTCGAGGACCACAAGGTGTTCGCTCCGCGCGAGCGGAGATGTCCCGCCCGCACTCCGACCGCTCCATCAGCTCCGACCGAGGCCGGTGCGCCCACGGCGCAACCTTGCCCGGTGCAAGTGCCATGAGGGGTGGGATCGGGCACGGACAGCTGCCGTCCGGCATGCGGCAACAGGGCCATCGTCTCCCGGCGTGCAGGCCGACTCCTCCGTCCTTACGGTCCTGCCCCAGGCGATTGCCTGGGGCAGGGCCGGACGTTCTCCGCCCGGCTGGGCATCCCTGTCGAGCCACTCGTATTCGGGGTGTTCGCGTTGGGGATGCCTGCGTTCGACTTCGAAGCGGACACCGTGCGGCTCGTCGTCGCCGAGGGCACCGAGGGCGGCCGCGCCGAGACGCTGGCGCAGTGGCAGCGGCGGGCCCTCCCGCATGAGGTGGAGCATGGTGGAGGCTGCCCACGACGACCGGGTTACGTCAGCGCCTCGTTGGCTTGACCAGGGCGATCCGGCGGGCCAGGTCCAGAGCGCTCAGCCACACCATGGCGCCGTTCCAACGGGTCGGGACTCTCAGCAGCCACTCGGGGCCGGTGCCGGTCGGGTCTTCTCTCCGCGCGTTCACGACGACCTCGGACCGACTGCTCCAGTTTTGGATCTCATCCGCGTGGTTACCCACTCTCCACTCCAGCCCACCCTGGAGAAGTTGGGCGATCTGCGCGGAAATCCCCGTGAACCGTGCCCCTTCGGCCAGGGCCACGGCCAGTGTCTCGACATGGCCCCGCAGGCCGGCGTTGCTCGTGTTGGGGTCGTGGTCGAACAGCAGGCGTACGGCGTCTGACAGGGTGCTCCGGTCGACTCTGATCTCGGGAAGGTCGCTGTAGGTGACGCGGAAGGGGAAGCGCGACCTTTGGACACCCGGGAACACGTTGGCAGGAATCATGTCGCTGCCGTTCTCGGTGAACGTGTAGACGGTCTGACGGTCCCCCTGAGCCACGTAGAAGCCCAGCAGATAGTTGTCGGACCTGCGGAAGAGCCCTCGGAACGCACCGCCCGCGATGTCGTCGCGATCGGCGAGCCCTCCTATGTTGATCTGCTGGAAAATACCGGAGTCGGGGTTGTCGATCAGATAGCCGGATCCGTGTTGTTCGACGGCCGCGTCTCCTCTCATCGCGTTGCGGATGTTCCCGATCGTGCGCGTGTAGAGGTCGCTGTACTCTTTGTTGGTTCCCCCCGCCTTCGGCTGAGGCTGGGCCTGCGTCTGTGAACGGGCCTGCGCCTGTGGCCGGGCCTCCGGGCTGTCCTGGGCGACCGCGTTTCCCGCACCGAGCGTGCCCGCCAGTACGGAAATCACGACCGTCGCAGTGATCAATCGTCGCCGCAGAGCACCGTGTTCAGTTCCTCGCGTCATCTCTTCTCGGCCTCCCATGTCAGGCCCAGAAATCGAACTCGGCCTGCAGGTGGCCCTTGGTGACCCGGCCTCCGTCGCTCCAGTAGCGGGCCTGGTACTTCTCGCCCTCGTTCAGCTCCTTGCTGATCATGGTCGAGCCGTACGCGTCGCAGTGGGCGTTGGCGCAGGCCCAGTCCCACGTGATGCGTTTGCCATGACTGTCCACGATCTCGATCCAGTCCCAACCGTCGTACGGATCCCGCCCCGAGGGCGCTACCCATGTCACGTTGATGCCGTTGAGGTGGGACTGGTACCACGAGCCGCCGTGCTGCGCCGGCGACACCTCGTTGATCAGGTAGTCGGTGTTGACCTCGGAGTCCGCGGCGCTCTGGTGTGTCGGCGGTTGCCAGTGCGCACGTGTCGAGTCGGTCGCCGGGGCTGCCTGTGCAACGGCCGTCGTCGACTTCTCCGACCCCTGCGACGCTGCGGAAGCCGTCCCCAGTGCCACCACGGACACACTCGCGAGCACCCCGGCCATGACCGTGGCCCGCCTCCGAGACGTTCTCACCCCGGCGTATAAGGAAGAAACCTTTCCCTTGCTTCGTGTACGGAACAACACGCTTAACCCACCTCGTCGTTGATCGGCGATCGATGCACCAGAAACGCTAGGCAGCGGCATTAAACGCTTCGTTGACGACCGCTCAACGCGAGCATTTGCACGTGCATGCGAGGCATGGTGATGGCGTCGCAGGCGTACTTCGGCGCTCCGGTGGGTTGGCGCACCCGGATGGGGCGTACGGCTGACAGAGGAACGGAAAGGGACTTTAAGGGGCGGCTTTTCGCCACTTCCGAATTGCGTACCGAACGCAAAGGTGTGGGGCTCTGGCGCATTCGGTCGTCTCGAACTTCCAGGTCGACTCCGGCTGGTCAACGCGCTGGGCAGTTCGCCAGTTGAGAAGGTACCCCCGGGGAGGTGGGCCGGGACAGTGTGTTGACCCTTGCTGCAGGTGCGTCCACCCTGGAAGAGATACGCCTAGGGCATATTCAAGACCCCATACGGGCTATATCGGACTTTTTTGCGACCGTGTCCACTCGTTGCCGAAGATTCATGCACCATGAGTACCAAAAGCATTACGGAGAGCGCGGAAATCAGGGAGTTGGTTGTGGTCCAGCGGACGGCGGGCGCTGAGGAGACCGATGAGGGTGGCCAGAAGACCAGGGGCCGGGTGCAGCTCCTGAGGGATGAGCTCACTCTGTCGGCGCCGTGCATGGTGCTCGGCAGGGAGCTGCGGCAGAGGCGTCAGGCGCTGAAGCTGGATCAGCAGGACGTGGCGAAGGTGCTGCGCTGGTCGAAGTCGAAGGTCAGCCGGATTGAAGGCGGACGCATTGGCATCGACCAGCGGGACTTGGAGGACCTGTTCTCGCTGTACCGGATCGATGATGCCGGTCGGGAGCCGATGCGCGAGTTGGCTCTGATCGGCAAACGGCCGGAGTGGTGGAAGAAGTGGTCGGGGATAACAACGGCCTATCTGCAAGCCGTCATGAGCTTCGAGGATGTAGCTCAGCGAATCAGGTCCTACGAGCCGCAGTACCTAAACGGGCTCTTGCAGACCCCTGAGTACGCCAAGGCGGTCATCGGGCGCGGGTCGGACCCGAGTAACCATGCTGCGTTGGTCGAGCTTCGGCAGCAGCGCCAGGCCAAGTTCGCCGAGACGCCGGGCAAGGAGCTGGTCTGCGTGATCGACGAAGTCTCGCTGCTGCGCCCGGTCGGCAACGCGCGGATCATGCGCCGGCAGGTTCAGCACCTGATCGAGCTGAACGAGGACCCGCGCTATCAGCTGCGCCTCGCTGAGCTGAACCGCTCCTTGCCGTCGGAGGTGGGCTCCACGATGATCTTCGATTTCGCCGAGAAGCTGCTGCCCACCATCGCCTACTCCGAGAACTTCGACGGCGGTCTGGTCATCCAGGACGAGGAGTCCGTGGACCGTAGGGTCAGGAAGTTCGACATGCTCCGGCACATGTCGTTGAGCCCGACCGCGACGACACAGAAGCTGCACCACCTACTGCAGTCCAACTGCTATCGCTGAACTGCCCCCGTGGTCGTGGTTACGGCTTGCGAGCTACACCCACATACAACGAAGCCTGTGCGTCCGACACCAGGCTCGGTCCGCTGGCAGCCTCCGGGCGCCAGCGGTGCCCCACTGCGACGCCAGGTTTCTCCAGGATCAAGCCGTCGAAGAACCGCTCGACCTCTGTCCGGGAACGCACGCGGACAGAAGTGCCCTGCCGCGCGTAGGCATCGGCGACGGCTTGCCAGGCATCCGGTGCAAAGTCTCCGGTGCAGTGGGTCAGGCTCAGGAACGAGCCCGCCGGCAGGGCATCCATGAACACGTTGACGAGTTCGTAGGGGTCCTGCGCGTCGGTGACGAAGTGGAGCAGTGCGTGGAGACTCAGAGCGATGGGGCGATCGAAGTTCACGATCCCTTCGGCCTTCACGGCAGTCAGCACGTCTGCGGGCCTGCTGGCGTCGCCGTCCACGTAAACGGTCCGACCTTGTGGGGTTCCGCTCAGCAGGGAGTCCGCGTACACGAGGACGATCGGGTCGTTGTCCACGTAGACGACACGGCAGTCCGGAGCAACTTCCTGCACCACCTGGTGGACGTTGGGCGCGGTCGGGATGCCCGTGCCCACGTCGATGAACTGGCGTACACCTTCGCCGGCGAGGAAGCGCATGGCCCGGTGCATGTAGGCGCGGTTCACGCGGGCCACTGTCTCAATCGCAGGGAAGGCGTGAACGACCTCCTCGGCAGCCTGTCGGTCCACGGCGTAGTTCGTCTTCCCGCCGAGGTAGTAGTCGTACATCCGTGCACTGTGGGCCCGGCTTTGCCCTAAGTCCGTTTCTGTGCATTCCGCTTCGGGCTCTTGCTGGTTCCCCACCGTGACCTCCTGTCGCTCTTCGCCCTCTACCCAGCTTCAGGCGAGATGCACTTGCATTATTGCTCTGTCTACCGGCCGGTTACCGGCGATGTTCAGCTCTGCACAGCGATGACGCATCCCGCCAGGAACTGATCGGGCATCATCCTGCGGGGGAGCGAGCCGCATGTGATCAACTCCGCTGGTGCAGAAGCACACGCCGCATGCGGCTCGGATTGCGCACCCTCTCCGGTGAACCTGATCTCAGAAACTGCTGTCGACCACTGCCGAGATGAAGGCCGTGGCGACGGCTTCGGAGACGGCGATCACTGGGCCGTTGTGGATCTTCGAGTCACGGAAGAGGACCACTCCTCCCGGCGGCTGCGCCACCTCGACGCATGCCCCCTCGGGGAGGCTGTGCGAACTCTTCCACCAGACGACGCCGGTCGCCCGCGCCGTACCTGTCTGCTTCTCCACCGCACTACCCCCTGTGGTGAACGAACTTCCCGACGCGCGAAATGCAATTGCATTTCGGCTCGCCAGGGAGGCTCACCGGGCGACCGCCATGTATGCGCGCTTGAGGCGACAATGTCTGAATCTGGGCGGTGGTCCAAATGCAAGTGCCGCCCGAAGGGCAACGTTTTTGAGGGCCGTCAGGAGGCTCTCCGGACGAGCGCGCACCTGGAGGGGCAGCGTCCTCGGCGGAGGCGAAAGCGATGCCCGGTAGGCACCGAAACTGCCCTCTCACCAGGGGAAAGAGTCTGGACGGCCCATGCGTCCCGGAGGTGGAGGGGCCTGCCGGACCGGCAGCTGCCTCGGATCAACTCTCGTTAATCCGGGCCCTGTTCGGGATATCCCGCCTCCCAGGAAGCCCCTCGGGTCGCCACGTTCCGTTTAGCGTCGGATGCACTCAGCTACTCAGCTGGGCGGCATCAGGACCCGGCCTACGGATCGCAACCTCAGCCGGAGTCCCTGCCGACGCCCCCTCGAAGGAGAAGAACGTAAATGGCCCCCTCCCCCCGACGACGGCGACGTAAACCACGGCATGCCCGATCACGCGCCAGGACATGGAGGCGACCGTGCGGCTCCTGCCTTGAGAACTGCGTGCGCATCCTGGCCAGCCAGGCGGATGTGCTGCTGTTCCAGGAGCACGGATCCTGGCTCAAGGAAGTCGCCACCCTCGCACTCCTGTGCCTGCACCTGACGCGACACAGCTGCGACAGCGACTCGAACCAACAGCTCTGAACAAGGTCTGGGCGCCGCGTAATGCGGCGCCCAAACACTCCTCGCACCCGGAGCGCCCATGCATCAGAGACGGCATCACATCGGAGTGGTCCTGGAGCGGATCTGCTCGCAAGCACGCTTGACGGCTGAAGCGGTAGCCGACAGGACCGGATCCACTCCCCGCGACGTCGCCGACTTCCTGTCCGGCAAGAAGTTCCCCAGCACGATCTTCATCCTCCGCCTTGCGCAGATCAGCGGAACAGACCCGCAACTCCTCTTCAAAGTCTGGGAAGACGAACACGAACGAAGGGCGCCCCGGCTGCACGAGCCAGCCAAGCTCGTTGACGATCAAGCTGGATAGGCTGTGTGCATGTCACGTGTTCGCGTCGCACTTGCTGCTGCCCTCGCCGGAATGGCCGCACTCACCGCCTGCTCCTCCAGCAACGACACGCCGGCCTCCTCCCCGACCCCGAAGCCGATCACGAAAGACCTGACCCAGGCGGATCTGACCCAGGCGCTGCTGGGGGACGGCGAGACGCTCCCGGGCTACTCCCTGCACGGCGCCAAGTCGACGACCGAAGGGCAGTACTGCAACGCCACGGACGACGACTCCACCCCGAAGGGATGGGCCCGCGGCTCAGACGTCGACTACGAGTACAACGGCTCCACGCTCAACATGGCATCCGTCCACATCTGCCTCTTCGACTCGGCCCAGGACGCGCACAGCACCTACACCGCATGGAAGGGCAACGAGACGAACAAGCAGCAGCACCTCAAGCACCCCGTGGGTGACGAGAGCACGCTTGTGATCAACCCCGGCGCGAGCGACGACAGCGTCTACGGCTACAGCCGCTCCGGCAAGGTCAACATCCGCGTGAAGATCGACGGCGCCACCGGCGGTGACCCCTCGGGCGCGGAGGTCATGCTCTCCGCGACACTGAAGCGCCTTCAACAGCTCCAGGACGGGAAGCCCGCCACCGTCACCGCGGCAGACGAACAGGCCAACGCCCACAAATAGCCGGAACAGAAAGAGGATCACGGCCAACCAACAACACAATGTCCGCAGTTGAATTTAGCGGGCGATCCGGAGACGGCCTCGCAGTGCGAGCAGGCGCGGGACCGGCCCCACGTCGCCATGCTCTTCCCCGGGACCCGAAGGGGCGCGGGGATCTGAGGCCGTGCCGATGAGGCTGGAGGCCATGCGTATCCCCGGGAGCCGGGGCGGCCATCGAGCGTAACGCACTACCTGACGGACGTGGAGCGGCTGCTGGAGGACATCTCCCGCGGGCAGACCTTGGACCGTCTCCCGATCGACATGGCGGCATTCCGGGTACGGCCGGCTGGCACGGTAGCGGGCGGTGGCCGAGATCCGGTGAACCGGGCGACGGGGCGTCCGGAGAAGCTGAAGGTGGCGGCCGGGGCGGTGTGGCAGCTCAGCGAGAGCGGTTGGATGGACGCTGGGCACGTCGGCGCAGCTGGCGGAGCTGTGGGCGCGGTGGAGCACCTGCTGAACGGATCGCGGCGAACAGAGGCATCACCGCTGCAGGCCTGGGCACGCTGGACGCGTCCGAGGTGCCCTCCGAGTACGCGCTGAAGCTGGCGCTCGGGCCGCTGGATGCGCTGGTGGCGATGCTCATGGAGGCGGGCTGCCCCATCCAGGATGCCGTGCAGGAGGTGGGCCACATCCGGGCTGCGGATCAGCAAGGTGCCGGGGAGCGGCAGAGTCGGAGGCGGTAGTCGCTGATCCTACGGAGCAGGAACTGGAGGGGGAGGAGCCCGGGAGCCAGGGGGCTGACGATGGTGGTGGCGGGGATTTCGGGCTCGTTGCGCCCCGTGGCCGGGGAGGGCGCCCTTCCCGCTGTCCCTCGTCATGGTGGCCGGCGTCGCGCTTGCCGCCTGTCATGGCTTCGGGGTGCGGGACGGGGCCCAGGGGCTGACTATGGCTCCATGAGGCGAACCGTTGTCGTGCATCCGCCGTCGCCGACGGGCGGCCGTCGGGTGACGATCGGCGGCGAGATCTTGGGCCTCGCGTACAACCTGGCGGACGTGGAGGAGTTCCTGCGGCGCGCAGGCGTCGACGATCCGGATGTGCTGCTGGCGACGGCGCAGGGGGCGATCGAGTGGCACGGCGGCAGTCCGGAGGAGTGGACGTGAGGCGGTGGCGACTTCCGGGGCGGTCCAGGCCGGACCTACCTGATGAGGGGCTGGGGTGGACGAAGCGGCCGGCGCGAGGGGCCCGACGAAGATACGGGGTGTGCTGGTGAAGCCCCGGAGAGTATGAGGTGCTTATGTCTACGCTCGAAGAACACATCGATATCGCTGTCCCTCTCGAAGCAGCCTGGGATTGCCTGCATCGTGCGGAGGCCTATCCGCAGTTCCTCAACGGTGTACGGGCGGCTCGGCCGGAGGGTGAGCGACGGGCGCACCTTGACGTTGACGCGGCCGGCCGGGCACAGGACTTCGACATCGAGATCGTCGACCGTGAGATGGAGAACGTGATGACGTGGCAGACCACGAGCGGTCCCGATTTGGCCGGGACCTTCTCGCTGCTGCCCATCGACCGCGGCCACACGCGGCTCCAGGCCCGGTTCGAGTACGACCCGGGCACCATCAAAGAATCCTTCGGCGGCCCGCAGGGCTTCGCGCAGGCAGTCGCGATCGAGCGTGGAGTGCGGAGCGATCTCCAGCAGTTCAAGGAGCTGGTGGAGGCGGAGGCCAGGGCCAAGTAGATCCTGCTGCCCCGTCCTGGTGATAGCCGAATGCGGAGAGGGCCCGGTGGGCGGTGCGGTGCGGCCCCTCTGCGCCTGGCGGCGCGATATGTGCGAGAGAGAGTGTGCGCTGACGCTGCACTGGAGGCCGGGCGTACCACCGAGGGGTGAACTCCCAGGAGAACGCGAGGGCTGTGTCTGCCGCCAAGGGCGTCGACGAGGCGGTGCAGCAGCATGGCGTGCCGGTCGAAGGAGGCGAAGCGGCCATCGACGGGGCGGTCCGCCCCGGCCTGGCAGGTTGAGCGGGATCGCGACGGCCTGAGCCAAGCGCTCCGCGCGCGGTTTGACGAGGGCCGCACGAAATCACTGCAAGAGTTAAGGGATTCAAGGAAATAACCCAGTACCTCCCGGTGTTATGGCTGGGCATTCCAAGGAGGGGATTGGGCCTGAAGCTGTTTCACACAGAGAACGGTGTGGTTGAGGTCGCGTCGCATCTCGCTGAAGTCGAGGCGGATGTCCAGGGGTTGGTGGAGGCGAACATGGACGTGATGTTGGGGGTCACGTTCGTGGCGAGCGAGTATGTCATCGGCTGCGACGGCGACGGGGGCGGGCGGATCGACTCGCTGGGGGTCGATGAGAACGGCAGCCCGGTGGTGATCGAGTACAAGCTCGGGCGTGACGCGGGGGTGATCAACCAGGGCCTGTACTACCTGGCCTGGCTCATGCGGCACCGGAGCGTGTTCGAAGGGCTGGTCAGCGACCGGATCGGAGCCTCGGCCGCGGCGCACATCCTGTGGACCGCGCCCCGGCTGATTTGCATCGCGGGGGACTACACCCGCTACGACGCTCATGCGGTGCGGGAGCACCGGCACAGCATCGATCTGGTCCGCTACCGGTACTTCGGCGGTGAACACATCGGCCTGGAGACCGTGGCGTCGGTCACCGGGAGGTCGGCCGGCAGGCGTCTGCGGCGCTGCGAAGCGCCGCCGCAGACGACGGCGCAGGCGCGAGGCGCGATGGCGGAGCTGGCGGACGCGGCCGATGAGATGCTCCTCGGCGCCGGGGACGGCGTCACCTGCGTGCAGCGCAAGACGTACCGGGCGTACCGCCGGCTGCGGAACTTCGCGTATATCTGCCCGCCCCGGCAGAGCAAGGTGCTGGTCTACCTCAAGGCGGACCCGAAGGTGGTGGACCTCGTCCCCGGGTTCACCAGGGACGTCACCGGTCTCGGCCATCACGGCGGGGGCGACCTGGAGGTGCAGCTGCGCACCGAGCGAGACCTGCACCGCGCCCGTGAGCTGTTCCAGCTGAGCTATGCCGGAGTGTGACAGATCGCGGCCGTGCCGACCGTGGTGCTGCTCAAGGCGGATCAGGCGGTGCCGGTTGAGCGACAGCGTGGGCGCCGGTCAACCGGCGCCCACGCTGTGATCTGTTTCGACGTGGAGGGGGCTTGGGTGAGGCGACTTCGAACTCGCTGTTGTGCGGCCCGGGTGCGACGTCGTGGCGCCTTTCGGGAACGGCGCTCGCCCGTTCACATTGCCGAGTAGCGGTTACCGGGTTCCGCGTAGGATGCCCCGGTCGGCGAACCCGCCTCGCTCCTGTGCTTGGGCCACGCGGATCGTCTCCACTTCGGCCATGTCGGATCCCAGGTCCGCGGCGAGGGCGTGCATGACCTCCAGCACGTCTGCCAGCTCGGTCAGTGCGTCATCTCCCTCTTGCGCTGCCAGGACCTCCGTGACCTCTTCGACGAACTTGTATCGCGGTCGGCCGCGATACTCCTCCGGGTTCGCGATATAGGCGCCCGGTATGGCCCCGCGCTCTCGGATGATCTGCGGAATCAGATCCCTGACGAGCTTCTCGTCGCTCGGGTGGTGCTTCACTCGTTGCGGCCCTCATCGTGAGGCGAACTCCGATCGCCACCCCTCAAGTCAGGCCATTTTAGGGTGTGTTGTATTCCGGTTCGCCGCTCTCGAGGACGCGGAGCAGGGATGCTGTGACGACGCGGGAGGTGCGACCGATGGTGAGGACACGACACGGGAAGGCTCCGCGGCGGACAAGGTCGTACCCCTTCGAGCGGGAGAACCCCAGGGCCTTGGCCGCGTCGCTCACGCTTCCTGTGCCGTTCCATGTAGCTCGGATGCGCGTGGGGCTGTACCGGGCATTCTGTAGTTCATCTATGTCTTGTGTCATGAGGTTCGTTTCGCGGTGGTGGCTGCTACCGGTGAGGTGGTGGTCAGGTCGTTGGTGCAGGCAGGGATGCTGTTCGCGCGGCTACCGCGTGCGGCGGTCGGTGAGGTCGGCCCGCGGCGCCGGAGGAGTCGGGGGCGTCGGGCTGAGGTGGTTTCGGTGCGCGCGGGTGTCGTGGGCGAGGGCGTACGCGGGAAGGTGCTGAGGCCCGGCGGGTTCGGCAGGCGTGGTGGTCGGTGCGCTGAGGGAGGTGACGGCGTCTTCGGCTTGCCGCTCCGCTTCGGTCGCGGGAGCGGGGCCGGGACGGACGCGGTCGCCGTAGGTGTCCTCGAACGCTCGGAGGGCTCGGCCGGTTGAGGAGAAATCCTCTGTCTGCTGCCGGAGGTGGTCTTCGCCGTGTAGGTGGATGCTCGTGCCGGTGGAGAGGTACGTGCCGACCGCGGCGGTGGTGCTGCCGTTATGGGCGTGGGCGTGGATGACGAGGTCGCCGTCGCGGATGTCCTCATACAGCCGCTGAGCCTGGGGGGACATTCCCCGGGTCTCGATGTTGTCGATCAGTTCCTGTAGCCGGGGTGTGATCACGACGGTGGCACCCAGGGCAGTGTAGAACTGGGCGACTTGGCGGGCTACGGACGGTTCTTGGCGGTCGATGCGGGCGAGCACCAGGGTGTCGGCGGATGCCGCGGCCCAGTCGGCGTTCAGGAGCGCGGAGCTGACAGACCAGGACTGCGTGCCGGTGAGGGTGGCGACGACGGCAGTGGGATGTGAGGGGTGGACATCGAGGTGGAGGTAAGCGTCGATGGCTGGTCCTGCCTGTGAGGTCCGGTGGTGCCCTGTGCGGGAGCCGGAGGGGTGTGAGGGGCGTGGTCTTGCGTCACGAGGATCGTCTCGGCGCTGTGGCGGCGGGGACGGGTAGGCGCGTCGACGGAGGTGGGCGTCCTCGTGCGGCGGCGGGGCGGCGAGTTCCCGGGGCTCGGGGCGCGGCGGCGGCCTGGTGCCAGCGGACGCGGATCGCGTGGAGTGCGGCGAGGGCGCGGCGGCTGCCGGTGATGAGCTGGTGCGGGGTGTTGGCGGGGGCGTCCGCGTAGGCGTGGATGTGCCGGGCGGTGGTATGGGCCTGGTGGAGGAGTGCGCGCTCCACCACCACGGTGGCCCAGTACTCCGGGGTGCCGGTGGGAGTGCTGACCAGTGCCATCACGTCGGCGGCCGGGGTGTGGTCGAGCAGTCCGCGGTGGGCTGCTTCCCACAGCACGGTGACGGGGTCGACGGGTTCGCGGCGGTGGGCGAGGGCGTTCAGGCACCGGTGGACGGCGCCGTGCAGCGGGATGGCGTAGTCGTCGGCGGAGAGCCAGCGCAGGCGCTGCAGGGTGTCGGGGGCTGCGGCGAGGGCTGCGAGCAGGTCGCGTTCGTCGGCCCGGACGTCCTCGGACGGCATCCGGGGCGGTGGTGCGGGTGTAGGGGCGTGGGGGAGCGAGCCGGGGTGCGGGGCGTGCGCGGCGGCGAAGGCGTCGAGTTCGGCGGCGAGAGCGTCGGCGGCGGCGAGCGTCGCGGTGGCCGGCTGGGGATGGTGGGTGTCGGTCGCGGCCTGTTCCAGGGTGAGGGCGCGCTCGCGCAGGGTGCGGCGGGCGTGGTCGGCGCGGATCATCCCCGCGTACGCGGCTGCGTGGGCGTGGGCGGGGCAGGCGGCGATGAGGGTGTGGAGGTAGGACTGCGTCACGCCTGGCGCGTCGGCCCGGGCCGCGTCGGCGACGGCGGTCACCCACACCGGCGTCGTGGCGTGCTCAGCCGGGGGCGGCACCGCGAGCCGCCCCATCACGGTGAACAGGATGCCGTGGGTGTGGTTGTCGAAGTGGTCGGCGGTGAGCGGGGGGAGACCGGGGAGAAGGCGAGGGTTGAGGAGGAGAGCGCCGAGCAGGGCCTGTTCGGCGTACTGCACGGGCTGTGCCGTGAACACGCCGTCCTGGACCGCATCGTGTTCACGTGGGGCGCGGGCATCAGGCGACCAGAGTGATGACGTCATGGGGGTAACGGAGCTGGGGGCTGGAGAGGGGGCGGTCAGCGGCGGCAGGCGGCAAGCCCCGGAGAGGCGCTGGGGCCGGGTGGCAGAGGCGACGGGGCGGCCGAGGGTTGGCTCGGTGCGTTCGCGTTCGCGTTCGTGTTCGAGGCCGAGGGCACTGGCGTGGCGAAGGTGGGGCTGATGCTGTCGAGTCCGTCGGCCAGAAGCCGGGCAGTGTCCGTCGCGTCTCGCAGCCATTCCCAGGTATCCGGCGGCAGGCTGCGCCAGTTGGCGTGGTTGCGGGCCCATTCGAGGATCTCGGCGGCGTTGCGAAGCTGATCGGACAGCTGGTCGAGCACTGCCTGCTGTTGATCGCCGTCGCGGGCGGTGTAGGTGGCCTGCAGGAGTTCGTCGAGGGCCGTCGGCAGGGGTGGGCGGTCTTCCGGCAGGCCGAAGAGCGCGGCATGCAACGACAGAGCGACGGCGTTGACGGGGCCGCCCCGCCCACGGTGGCGCAAGTGCGGGGGAGCAGTGCGGCGCGCATCGACGCCGATGGTGACGTCGCGGGGCGTGGCATCCGGGTGCAGGTGCTGGGCCAGGGCGCGGGCGAGGTCGTGCGGTGTGGGGATGTCGGAGGGCGTGAGGGCTCCCTGGGTGAGGTATCTGTGGGATCGGTGAGGACATCAGGCGGCCAGGGTGAAGTCGTCGGGGCGGACAGCGGCGCCGAGGTGCGGGGCGAGGAGGTGGGCCGCCAGGCGCGGGGGCACGGCGTTGCCGATCTGGTTGAAGGCTCGGCCTTTGTTGCCCTGCCAGGGGTAGTCCGCCGGGAAGGTCTGCAGGATGCCGGCTTCGCGGGCGGTGATCCGGATCGGCTCCGGCGGCGGGTTGGGTGCACCGTCCGCCTGCTCAGCGGGGTCGGGATCGGCGACCCAGGTACATTCGTTGGACCTGTGCCCGAAGAACAGCGTTCCGGCCGGCTCATCGATGCCGCGCACGGTGGCGTTGGTCTGGTTGTTGCTCCGCAGCGCCCACCTCCACCGTCCCGTCTGACCGGTGCGGTCGGACGCCGGAGCATCGGAGGTCTGGGAGCGGCGGCCGCCGAGCCGGGCGGCCCGACCCGAATCCCGGGGCTCCAGCACCGTGTCGACCGGGACCCAGGTGCCGCGATCTCGCGCGCCGGACAGCGCCCGGCGGGCGCCGGACGGTAAGGGCTCAGGTCCGCCGCCGGGCCCGCCGCCCGCGCAGACCGTGGGGACGGGGCGGTCGGTCGCGCCCCAGCCGAGCGCCGCCGCCATCGACACCCAGCGCTCCCGCCCGGGGCCGAACAGGGTTTCTCCCTCGGCATGTTGGGCGTGGGTGGGTGCGGGGGGAGCGGCGACGCGGACGCGGGAGGCGAGGAGGATCGCCCGCTGCCGGGTCTGCGGTACGCCGTAGTCGGCCGAGTTGAGGACGCCCGTCCACACCGAAAAGCCCCAGGATCGCAGGATGGCCGCGTACTGCCGCCACAGGGGCAGTACGTCGGGGACTTCCTCCATGACGACCCAGTCCGGCTGCCCGGCGGCGCGCAGGGCGTGGAGGTAGCGCATGGGCTCGGCGGCGAGAAGGCTCCGCTCGTCGCGGCAGGCAGCCAGGAGACCGACGCGGGTGTCGCGTCCGGCCGCGAGGTCGGCGACGGCCTGGTGGACGAGCGGCTGGTCGATCAGGCCCAGGCGCCTCCCGGCCCTCGACCATGCCTGGCACGGCGGCGATGCGATCAACCCGTGGACGCGGCCCACCCACGGCCACACTGGATACGCCGCCACGTCCGTCCGGATCGTCAACTGCCCGGCAGCGGCACGGGTCTTGCAGGCCCACTCATCCCATTCGAGCCCGACGTCCCGGACGCCGAGCACGCTCAGCGCGTGGCTCCAGCCACCCGGACCGGCGAAGAGGTCCAGGATCAAGCGGCCAACTCGACGGACCGAGCCGGGCTCTGCGCGTCTTCGCGGCACGTGCAGGACGGCGGGCCGTCCACGAGACGCAGCTGCTGCTCATCCACATCGACCCCCGTGGTCTGGAGGACGGCCTGGAGCGCGGTGGTGTCAGGGGCGTGGTGGAGGGCGTGGAAGAGCGTGGGGATGCGGTCGAGGAGTTCGGCGGCCGACGTGAGGTGCTGCTGAGGGGAAGGGCCGATCAGGACGACGGGCCCCGCGGCACTGGAGCGGGAGCGGCGGCGCTCGCCATCGACGACCTGGGCGAGGGCGGCGGTCAGCTCGGCGCCGGCGTGCTGGGCGGCCTTGGCGATCTGCGCGACGCGGTCGAGGCGCAGCAGGTCCTCGGCGGAGTGCTGCCGGGGCCGCGTCAGGTCACGGAACAAGAGCAGCGCGGTGCGCGTGAGGACGTGGGTGTCGGTGATCCAGGAGGTCAGCGTGTGCGTGTCGGCGGGGTGGCCGGCGCGCAGCGAACGGTGAAGGGCGAGCGCATCGGCGGTGAGGCCGGCGAGAGCTTCGGCCCGGGTGGGGACGGGGGAATCAGTCATGGAGGTCCGTAGGGGAGGGCGGGTGGCGGAGGGCCGCGGCGAACGCGGCGGCCAGGGCGGGGGCTTGATCGGGGTCGGTGCTCAGGGCACGGACGAGGGGGGTGCCGATGACGACCGCGTCCACCAGCGGTGCGATCTTGGCTGCGAGGGCCGGGGCGGAGATCCCGATCCCTGAAACCACAGGCAGCGGACTCGCGGCGCGAAGGCGCCGGGTGAAGTCGGCGAGAGCCTCGGTGTCGAGCGGGCCCCGGTAGCCGGTCGGAGCCGAGCTGGCGGGCGCGTACAGCCACCCGGGCGCTCCGGCGACCGCGCTCGGCAGCACGCCAGCGGGAGTGTGGCGCGGGATGAGGCGCGGGGTGTGCAGCCCCGCTCCCGCCGCGGTGTCGTGCCAGTGCGCGGCGCTGTGGTCGGGGAGATCGACGACCATCATTCCTGCGGCACCGGCGTCGGCGAACTGGCGCGCCAGGCGGGCGGGGCCGTGATGTCTGACGGGCTCCCAGTAGGTCATGACGACGGTCGGACGGAGTCCGGCGGCGTGCTCGACGGTGCGGACGGTGCGTTCGAGCGCGTTCCCCCGCTGCAGGGCGCGATGGTAGGCGGTCTGGATGACGGGGCCGTCGAGGAAGGCGTCGTGGTGTGGGAGCCCGACTTCGAATAGGGCGGCCCCTGCCTGGGAGAGACGGGTGAGGTGATGGCGCTCCACCGCGGCTGGGTGAAGGCCGGCGGCGAGGAACAGGCCCAGCGAACACCGTGACCAGGGAAGGGCGGTGTGGAGGGCATGGGTTGCCGGGGCGGGCATCAGCGGCTCTTCGCTGAGTTCGGCGCCGCGTCGGGGAGCGTCGGGGCGTGGGTGGGGTGGGTGCGGGCAGCGGACACTACGCGGGCTGAGGGCGGTGCCAGTTTGCTTGCGCCGTGCCGGATTTCGATCGACGTGCATTCGAGTATCTCGTCCGCCTCCCCGCGGTGGTGCGTGACGACCTCGTCGGCGTCCTTCCGCAGGCGCTCCACGTCAACGTCCGACGGGCGCTTGCGATACGCGGAGAAGGATGCGCGGTCGTGGAGTGCGACTTCGGCTTGAACGACACTGAGTTCGGCCAAGGCCTGGCCCAGCGAGGCGAGGGCGGTGCTGTACGCCTGGATGACGATCGGCGCGTGCCCGTCGGTCCGGGAGGCGTGCATGTAGCCGTCGAACTTGCCCTGAACGGCGGTGGTGATGTCGACCAGGGTGCGGACCTGCGCGCTCACGCCGGTCAGGGCCGGGAACCGGAGATCGGGAGGGTCGGCCCTCAGACGGAATCGGAAGCGATCGATCTGATCGGCCGTGTCGACGAGGTCCAGGGCAATGGGGATGCTGCTGATGGTGAAGTTCCTTGGGGTGGGGCAGCGCTGCGCGATGGCCGAGGCCGGCCGAGACAGCTGCACCGACGCGGTGGGCCGCTGCGGCTGTGCGATGGCGGTGATGTGATGGCCGCGGAGGCCGGCGAGCACCGCCTCCACCGCGCTGCGCGGGGACATGCCATCGAGGCCATCGGATTCGTAGGTGTGCCGGGAGTCTCCAGCTGGGCTGCAGGACGCCGACGAGGCGGTCATCAGCGGGGGCGGTGTGTGGCTACCGGGGGGCGGTGGCCGGCCGCCGCGGCGCCGGAGGGTGTGGTGGTCGGAGCGGCTGCGGCCGACGGCGAGGCGGCGCTCTGCGAGAGCGCGTCGGCGATGCGCTTTTGATCTGCGCTACGAGCTGCGGCGGAGGCCAGACGGCGGGAGAGGTGGTGGGCCACGATCTTGCACCCGTCAGCTGCGGCGAGAAGCCGGTCCACTGCCCCCGTGAGGCATTCGCGGCTCGACGCCGGGGTGGTGTCGGCGTCCTCGTACAGCAGCACCTCCGTCCGCAGATGGATCGAGCGGGAGCACAAGGCCGCGCCGAGGCCGGTGTTCGCGACGGCTTCGACGAGGCGGGCGAGATGCTCCTGGCCTCCGCCCATGACCGCGTACTGGCTGGCCGCCAGGGCCTGGAGTTCGGCGTGGCCCCGCAGTGCGACCTCGTGCGCCCGCGCGGTGACGGCGCCCAGGTCGCTCACCGGCCGGGCGAACTCGCTGCTGCTCCGCGCCGTCTGCACGGCCTCGCCCAGGGCGCGGAGGTCGGATGCCAGCGCGCCCAGGACTCTGGTGTGACGGGAAAGGTCAACGGTCTCGATAATGAACTCCGAAAATCAGTAGGCTGGTTGAGCTACGCGGCCTGGCCGTAGTCGTCCTGGTGTGGCTCGTGCTTCGCGAGGGCGCGGGCGGTGATCGCCTTCGTGGCGCGCGTGGAGGCGGCGGACAGCTGGTCGGCGCCGGGCTCGCGGTACCAGGGGCGCAGCCGGAGCAGCGCTGCGGGCAGGCCCGTCGCGAACAGCAACGCCTTGCCCTTGGCGAGGGCGCGGACGGCATCCGCGGGGAGGATGCGCTCCTGCCGCATCGATACCGAGGTCGACTTGCCGGACTCGGAGTGAGAGGTGGAGACCGTCTCGATTTCTTGGTCACCGATCATCCGGGACAACTTGTCGGCGAAGTCGATGTCGTCGATGCCGCTGCCGATCACCTTGATGGTGGCGGCGGACCAGAGGGCGTCCATGCCGACCTCGCCCCAGACGCGCTGGCCCTGGCGGTAGGACTGCAGGATGGTGATCGGGATGACGCCGCGGGACCCCAAGTGCGAGTACAGATCAGGCAAATCACTGATTTTGCACACGTTTGCGGCCTCGTCGAGGATGGCGATCAGCGGCGGGTCGAGGCGTCCGCCGGCGCGCTCGGCCTCGGCCGTTGCGGCGCGCATCACGGAGTCGGCGCACGCGGCGATGAGCGCCGAGGCTCCGCCGCCGCCGTCCTTGCTCAGCAGGTAGAGGGTGTCGGTCGACGTGGCGAAGTCGGCCGGCCGGAACTCGGGCACGTCCTTTTGAGGGGTGACCCAGGCGGAAATCTTGGAGTTTAGGAGCGAGGCCGCGTACTGGCGGCTCGTTTCGAAGATGCCATCCCTGGTTTCGGGCGGGCCTTCGATGGTGCCCTTGAGCTGGGCGGCGACTGCGTCGTGGCCGTGATCGCGGAGGATGTCGAGCGGAGTGCGGTCGCCGGGGGCGGCGAGCCAGCCCATGATGTCCGTGATCGGCCGTTCGTCGAGCGCTGCGGCCAGCATCAGCTGGGCGAGGATGTTGGATCCGGCCTTCGACCAGAAGTCGCCCTGCTGGGAAGCGTCGACGCTGGCGGTGAGGAAATGCTGCGCGAGCCGCTGGGAGCCTTCCAAGCTCTTGGCGTCGGCGAGGGGGTTCCACCACATCTGGCGGTCGGCGTGGGCGATCTGCTGCGGGTCCATCGTCCACACCCGGCCCACCTTCGCCCGAGCGTCCAGCGTGGTGGTGAAGGCGTCGTTCGCGGCTTTGTTGCTGGTCAGGAGGACGGGGCCGGGGGCGGAGAGGACGGCTGGGATCGCGAGCGAGGTGGTCTTTCCGCTGCGGGGCGCCATGATCGCGACGGCGACGTCCTCGTACGACATGCGGATTTCGCGGCGGCTGCCGTCCAGATTGCCGAGCAGGATGCCGGTGGCGGAGGGGGCGATGTCCGCGGTGCCCGCCAGACTTGGCCGCAGCTCACGGGCCTTGGCGGCGACTGCCTTGGCCAGGAGCGGCTGGATGTCCCGGGCTCGGGCCATGCCGGTGATCTTCGTCTTCCGGCCGCCGGAGCCAGCGGTGTCGCGGTGCCGGGACCATAGGAGCCCGGCGCCGGCGCCGAGGGCGAGCAGGGCGGCGAGGGGGATGATGCGGGTGGAGATGAGAAGGGACGTTTCTCCGGCGGACGGCCAGAGACGGTCAGGGTGCAGGAGGGCGGTGGTCGGCTCGTACGGCGCCCAGCTGCCGTCGGAGATCAGGGCGGCGGTGTTGCCGGAGAGCCAGGTGAGGTGAGCGAGAACGACGGCGACGACGAGCGCCCCGAGCAGGACGCGGAAGGCGACGTCGTACCCATCACCGGAGGAGGGGCGGGAAGCAGAGGGCAAGAGGAGAGCAGAACCGTATCTGAAAGGGGAGTGAGTCGAGCGCGGTCACCGTCGCGGCGCGCCGCCGGCGGGACGTTCTGGCAGAGGGCGTGAGCGGACGTTGGCCGCGGGCACGTGCGTCACCGTCGCGCGGAGACCTCGGGACGCCGTGCGACGGCTGTGGTCGTCGGGGCCGGCGCCAGGGGAGACGGGGCCCGTCGGGCGACGGCGTTGATCTCGGTGAGGGCGTAGCCATGGGTGGCCCAGGTGTCGAGGTGGGGCCAGGCCGCGGCGTGGAAGGCGGCGAGAGCGTCGTCGTAGGCCGGGGAGCCGGGTGCGGCTGCGTCAGGGAGGCCGTCGCGGGTGCGGTCCCACTGCTCCTGGAGGCCGTCGAGCTGGTCGAGCGCGGTGCGCAGCAGGCCGATCTGGTACGGCCAGCGACCTTGGCCCCCGTACGGCGAGATCCGCGTGAGCTGGATCTCGGCCGTGGCGAGAAGCTGGCGTGCAGCGTCGCGGACGGGCTCGAAGGCGGCGAGGCCGTCGGCGTTGCGCTCGGCCTGACGGAGGGCATAGGCGTGGTCGTCGTGCGGCCAGCCGTCGAGATCCGTAGACGCGTCGCTGTACGCGTCCCAAGCGGAGTTGAGCGCCGCACTGGCGCGGCTGTAGCGGGCCAGGTGCCGCAGCTGGTGAGCGTGGGTGTCGTCGGGAATGTGGTTCTCCTCGGATCAGGGACGGCGGCGAGGGGAGCGGCTGTCGCCGGCCGGGCTCGGCGGAAGGGGAAAGGGGCCTGATTGGCCGCGGCGGAGGGCTCGGCGGGCGGCGGCGACACGGAGGTCGACGAGGCGGTGCGCCGGTATCCGCACGGCCTCGCCGACGCGCAGGTGCGAGGGGCTGACGGGGAGGGCGTGTCGCGGGCGGAGCACTCCGTAAGGGCTCGCGAGGGAGCCGATCAGCGCCGTGACCACGGGCGTTGGCGTTGCACCGCTGAGGTGGGCCCGCCACAACGTTCGGCCGGTATCGGGGCAGTCGGCCAGGATGGACAGGCCGGCGCCGGCGGTCGTGCCGACGACGCAGGTGCCGTCCGGGGAGGTGGCGGTGGTCAGACGGCCGCGGGAGACGCTCCAACCGGCAGACCGGAGGACGGCAAATTCGTCGTTGCCTGTGGGCGCGTGGCCGGAGGTGAGCGCGTCGGTGGCGGCGCCGATGATCTCCACCGGCGTTTGTCCGTCGGCCGAGATGCTCCATGCCCAGCCGCGGTCAGGGCGGCCGGTGATCGTCCACGATTCTCCGTGCGGGTGGGGTGCCGACTCACCGTCCGGGCGGGGCGCGAGCTGCAGCGTCCGAGAGCCGCCGGGGGACGCCAGCCGGATACCGGGCAGGTGCTGTGTGCTCACGGTCCAGCCGACGGCGTACAGCGGGGCGGTGACGTAGCGGGGGTCGCCGCTGCCGGCGAGGTACCGCGGTGCGACGGGGTGGCGCAGGACGGATTGCGGGGTGCGCCTCATCGGGGCAGCTCTCGCACGGGCGAGGGCGGTGCTACCGGAGGGGCAAGGCGGTTGAGAACGAGGTGGTGGTGGCGGTACAGGACTGGTGCGGGGGTGGTCATGAATCCTGGTGTCGGCGTGGTGCGGAGAGCCGCGCGTCGGGCGTCAGCGCGTGCGTCGCTGCCCCGGCACCGGGGGCGGAGGAAGCGCCGAAGCGGGGGTGGGCGAGGGCGCGGTGGGGCCGCTGCGGGCGGCGGCTTCGACCCGCTGGAGGTGCGCGTCGGCCAGCTGCGCGGACGTCATGGAACTGCGCGCCTGCTGGGCCCCCGGGGCCAGCATGTTGGCGGTGGAGCGCACTACCGGAGTGGGGCTGGCCAAGGATTCGGCGAGGGCGGCGACGAGGTGGGCGGGGGTGGTGGAGTCCAGCCAGCCGTGCCACAGGGTGCGGTTGGTCGCTGCGCGCACCTTGATGTGCCAGGGCTCGACGGCACGGACGTCGGCCTTGCCGTCGCGGGTGACCGTGGCCAGCCCGTCGGGCGAGGCGGAGATCAGGCAGTCGTCGTCGCCGGCCCAGGTCCACCCGTGCCGGCGTAGCACGTCCGGGACGGTAGGAGCCGGTTCAGGAGTGGGCGCGATGAGAGCATCGGCCAGTCCGGCAAGGATCTCTACCGGCGTCCCCTGCCCGAACTCGGCCCACCACTCCTCCGGCGTGCCGTCGCGGCCGATGAAACACCAGTAAGACCGGTCCGGAGACTGCGGGTTGATGCTGACGCTGGTCTGCTGATCGGGGCTGAGCAGCACCAGACCGGGAGCGAGCGGATCCGACGTGCGGGTCCACCCCGAGGCGGCGAGCGGGTGGGTGAGGTGACGCGCGTCGCCGGGCCCGGCGAGGTGGCGGGGCCAGACATCGCACGGATATCTGACGTCCGTGCCGACAGCAGCGATGTGCTCGAGGGACGGGGAGAGCCCGTCCGAGGGCGGTTGATGCATGAGTCCTTCTGCGAAATCGGTCGAGGTATCACCCGGTGGTCCGCGGTCAGCGGTTGCGGACGCCCTGCGCGGCGAAGCGCGGCGGGACCTTGCCGCGCGGACGGGCACTGGTCCAGCCGCCGCGAGCCCAGGTCGCGGCGCGCGCTGCGTTGAGGCGGTTCTGCTGCCAGCCTCGAAGTTGCGAGGGCAGTACGGAGCGCGAGTGGGCGCGGATGCGTGAGGTGGGCGGGACGTGCCCGCGGGGCCGCATGACGGGTTCGGGGGCGGCCATCGCGGTGGTCAGGGCTTCCATCAGGTGCATCGGGGTGGTGGACGTAGCCGTGGCGCTCCAGCTCAGGACCGTCTCGACGCCGGCGCCGAGCCGCCACACGGCCTGGCCAGGACCGGCTTGATGCCACTGAAGGAACGCGGCGCCGTCCGGGCTGATCGCGGTGGGATGGCCTCCCGGTGCCCTGCGCCACCGCTGCTGCTGCAGCGGTCCCCACACGTTCGGCGCGTGTGCTGTTGCGGGGCGGGTGAGGGCATCGGTCATCCCGGCGACGATCTCGACCGGCGTGTGCCGGTCGAAGGTCACGTGCCAGGCGTCCTGGTGCGCCGTCGCGGCGCCCTGGATGCGCCATCCGCCCGGTTGTGCGTACGGGTCGTAGGCGACCTGCGTGGATTTGTCGCGGCTCACGAAGACGAGGGGGCCGTCCCTCTTGGTCTTGTCGATCCAGCCGGAGGCTCGCAGGTACTCGGTAACGTGGCGCAGGTCGCCGCCGCCGGCGAGGTAGCGCGGCTCGATGAGGTAGTGCTGCTCGGGCTGGTCCGGGCCCCAACGTGCCCACTGAGGTGGCGTCTTCTTCATCGGCGGCGCCTTGCGACCATGGCGCTGGCCGCTGGCCGGGCGACAGCTGCCGGGCTGCCGGAAGGCTGGGCAAGACGCTTGAGTTCGTCGGCGTGGTCGTTCAGGTCCAGTGCGGCGTCGTTGAGTGTGTTCGCCGCACGTCCCAGGGCGAGGGCGAGCTCGGGCGACGCCGTGCCGTCCTCGGCCTGTACCTTCGCGCGGTGCGCGGCGGTGATCAGCACCCCGGTGATCCGCCCGAGGACTCCGTCCTCGGTGTCGATCACGTGGCGGAGGATCTCGGCACCCTGCTTGGGGCCGGCGACCAGGAGGTGGTCGTCGAGCGTGGTGATGAGGCGGGCGATGTCGTCGGCGAGGCGTACGGGGGAGGTCGAGGCGTACGTCATGTTCCTCCGCGGCGGCCGAGGCGACGGGATTCGTCGAGGACCGATTCAGGCCGGCTGGCAGCGAGAAGGGTGGAGCGCTCGCGGTCGCCGACGATGCAGGCGCGCAGGTAACGGCGCAGGATGAAGGTCGCAAGGCGAGGACCGCGGTCGCGGTGGATCGGGTGGGGGAATCGATGTGCGGGGGTGACAAGAACTCCTGGTAGGGCGGCGTGGTACCGGCCTGTCGGGCCGGTACCACGCAGATCACGGGGTAGGGCCCTGAGCCGCAGTGATGGGCGGCGTAGGCGGGAGGGCAGTGGCTTCCGGGGAGGCAAACACGAGGAGGCGGGCACTGAACCCGGCGGCCAGAAGTACAGGAATGGCGCCGGTGGCCCGGGCTCTTCGTTCCTCCTCGCCACTGACGCGGGGGATGTCGAACCAGATGGCGGTCCGCTCCGTGGCGGCTACGGTCTCGCGCCGGAATCCGAGATGGCCGAGCAGTCAGAGCAGCTCTGCGGGGCATCGGCGGGGACGTCGACGCGGACGGGGCGGCCGGGGGCCGGCCGGAAGATCGCGGCGTCGAGGCCGAGTTCTTCAGCGCGGTTACCCATGGCCGTGGGTACGCGAAGTTGAAGGCGGGGTGCGGAGGCCCGGTGGCGGTGCGGTGGCGGGCTGTTGAGCTGTGCGTGCGATGTGGTTGCGGGCGCGGAGGACGGTGTGGGCGGCCCGGAGCAGGGAGTCGGTGGTGTTCCCGAGCCGTGCGATGGGCTCGGGTTCCTTGCCGGGCTCGGAATTTTGGAGGTCGCTGGCGGTGATCCAGGCACGGACGATCACTTCCCTGGTGAGGGGGAGCAGCCCGTGGATGGGGGACGCGACCTCGGCCAGGACTTCGGCCACCTCGCTGCTGGTCTCGGCGGTAGCGACCCGTTCGGCGAGCTTCGCCACGTAGCGCAGGGCTGCCTCACGTTCGCCGTCCGGTGTGGCCAGCATGTTCAGGGCGGGGTCGAGGTGGACGCTGTGACCGGCGGTGGCCAGGGCATGCGCGGCGGCGGTCGCCTTCAGACGCTGCTGCTCGACGGGCAGACCGTGCGGAAGCCGGTGGTAGTCCCCGCGAGGCCCGGCTGCGGAGAGGAAGCCACCGGCCCGTTGGAGGAGGTCCGCTGCCTGCTCGGTTCCGCCGATGGCGACGACCAGGCCGGTGCGAGGGTCCTTGGTGATGGTGACGTACTCCAGCACCCAGAAGTCGGGCTCCTGCGTCATCGAGACCTGATGGCCGGCGTACGGCTGCCGGTCGGGGCCGGCGGCGTGAATGCCGGGGCGGCCGGGGGCGTGATTCGGGCCGCGGGGTGCTGGAGAGCAGTGCCGATGCCGAGCGCGTCGAGCTGCGGGCCGACTTCGCGCAGGGCACGGGCCTGGGCCTGCGTGTCGTCGCCGTTGAGACGGTAGATGCCGCTCTGCGGGTCCAGGTCGAAACCGTGTGCCACGAGGACGGCGCCGGGGCGGTCGTCGGCCGGCACGGTGGCGACGCTGCCATCCGGCTGCCAGGTCAGGACGATCCGGCCCGGCTGGGAGGGCTGGATAGTGCCCAGGGCGTTGTGGCGGACCTGCGCGAGGGCGCTGTCGTAGCGGGCGAGCAGATCGCTGGCGATCTGCTCGGCACTCAGGAACGGGTCGTCGGCCAGCGCGATGCCATTGGGCTCGGGGACATCCCGGTATGCCTCATCAGGCAGGGCGCGCGGAGCGACGGCCGCGACAAGGAAGCCGTCGCGCTCGTGTCGGTCCAGAAGGACGAGCTGCGAGCCGCCCGGACGGCTCAGGACAGCGGCCTGCCGCAGGGGGCGCTCGGCGAGGGCGGCGGCGACCAGGTCCAGGTCCCAGATACGGTCGGCGAGTTCGGCGAGATCGTCCTTGGCGTCGGCCGGGAGATGAGAGCTGCTCCAAGCGCCGGGAAGCTCGTCGGCGAGGACATCGGCGTACGAGGCGAGGCTCGCAGAGGTGTCGTGGTCGTGCATGGATTCCTTGAGCGAAGAGGTGTTCAGCGGCGCAGCCCGGCGGCCATCGGCGGCGGGGCCGGGAGCGTGCGCGGCGGGGGTGGGCAGGCGCACACGGCGGACCGCTCTTGTTCGGTTGGCGGGACTTCCGCGGCGCAGGTGCTGCGGCCGGGGTGAGGGGCATGCCGGTCGGCGAGCTGATTACGGATGTAGGAGAGATCGGTACGGATGGCGTGAAGGTGCTCGTCGGAGAGGTAGCGCAGCCGCTGGGCGACGTAGGGATCGGCCGCCTTGCCGAGCCCGTTGTAGAAGTCGGCGGTGGCGTCGAGGACTTCGTCCAGCGCGGCGAGGACGCCGTCGTGGGCGGCGGTCAGCTCGGTCAGCGTGCCGGCCACCTCGTCCGTCGTGGCGGCCTCGCGGATCCGGTCGGCGAGGTGGGCGACCGAAGCACCCAGCGGCAGGAAGCTGGCCGGACGCGAGTCGGTGTCGAAGCCCTCGTCGCAGTCGACGTGGTACCCGACGGCTCGGAGTCGGGCGACGGCATCGGTGGCGAGACGGGACTCGTCATCGGTGGCCAGGTCGGCGGGGGCGCGGTGGTAGGTCTCGTGGACGCGGACCACGGCGACGAAACCGGCGCGCTGCAGCATGCTGTGCGCTTCGGAGTCACCGCCTCGGGCGAGGAGTTCGCCGGAGTGCAGGTCGCGTCGGATTTCCAGGAAGCGGTCGGTAGGGGGCAAGGAGACGTTTCTCCTACGATGGTCGGCGGGCGGTGTCCGGGAGAGGGCGAAAGCCAGGCCCGGCCAGTGAGCGACGACCGTGTACTCCGTCAGCCCCACGTTCAGCGAGACCAGCCGCCCTCGCGCCATTTCGAGCGGGTTGTGGCCGGCGGGCTCTCGTGCAGGCGGAACATCACGGCGTTGCTTCGGTTGTACGGGTGTGCCGATAGAGGTCGTGTGCGGCGCTGATCATCTGGCGCTCGCGGACCAGGTCGGCGTGGACGGCCGGGGCGCCCGGCGGCAGGAGCTCCAGCGCCTGGTCGATGGCCGCGAGTCCGTCCTCGTAACGGCTGAGGCGGCGCAGTGCGCCTGCCACGCGGAAGAGCACGATCGGGTCCCGGGCCGGGGCCCGGGAGGCCAGGTCTAGGAGGCGTTCCGGGCCGCGGTCCAGGTGGTGGCCCAGCCACAGGCCGTGCAGCAGCACATGCACGACTTTCGGATGGTCTCCGCACTCGGCGAGGACATCGTCCATGGCGGCCAGGCCCTCCGGGCGGGACTGCCCCAGCAGCGCGAAGGCGTGCAAGGCGCGGCTGTAGCAGTCCATCGCCGCCCGTGTGCGCGGCGGGAGCTGCTCGACAAGTCTTTCGAGGGACCGGCACCGGAAGTCGAACCGTAGCCCGCTGCCGGTGAGGTGCAGGTACGTGCGTGAGGTGATCGGATCGAGCCTGGGCGCGGTGACCTGGTCCGGCGTGAGAACGCTCAGGACGCTGTGGCCGGCGGCGCGTGCCGCCCAGGCGGCGTCCGCGCAGATCTCCGCCGACTCCCGCCAGTCGGCGTCGAGGCCGTGTAGGTCGGCCGCGAGGCGGCCCGGCCACGACGGATCGCTCGGGTCCTCCGTTGCCCGGGAGCGGGTGTGCAGGAGAGCGAGGGCACGTCCGGGGCGGCGGTGAGGCCGGTTCATCGGCTGGCCCGCACGTCGGCGACGTGGACGAGCTGGCCGAGAGCCGTGACCGTGTACCAGCCGCAATCGATCAGCACACCGTCGTGTCCGGCGAACCGGGGCAGGAGAAGGTCCTCCATGGCACGCAGGTGGATGAGGCAGTCCGGGCAGTGAAGACTGACATGTACGAGGTAGCGGGGGTGGGCGGTGATGAAGCTCTGTTCCCCTCCGGTGGGGTGGTGCAGGCGCCAGCCGTTCTCCTCGGTCGGCGTGTGCCAGGACGGGGCCACGACGCGCATAGGGTCGCCCCATAGCTCCTTGCCAGTGATCCCCTTCAGGACGACGACGTTGTCGCCGGCCTGGAAGTGCTGGTGAGTGATCTCCCGATCGAGGGTGAGCGGATCGGGCGTCGGAGCGAACGCCGAGGTGGGCGGGGGTTGGGACATGAGTTCCTTCCACGCAGTCGCTGGCGGGGGAACATCAATAGTCCGGAGAAACAGCGGTTGGCCAAACGGACGTTTTCCGGCTATGTTGCCCCGCCGTCAACGGAACGGGTTCTCCGTCCCACGGTCCGTCGCAGAGGCTGCGTCGAGGAGTTCGAGCAGGTCTGCTCCTTCGGTGTCGCGCTGATCTATCCACCATCCGGCACGGGTGATGGCGCGGGCCTTCTCCTCCAGCTCCGCCCAGTCCGCCTCGTCCCAACCCCCCTCGATGACGAGGGCGGTGTGCGCGGCCGTCATCAGTTGGTGGCGGGAGCGTTCACCCCAGTCAAGGGTTCTTTCCGGGCCCTCCAACTGCGGCATGTCGAACTGCTTGGCCCACGCCACGGCCGCCTCCTGCTCCTCGGCGCGTTTCGTCGCGAGCCACTCCTCCTTCGATTCGGAGTCGGCGTCGCGCGCCGCCTTCCAGCAGTCGGTGCAGTCCTTCGAGGCGAGCCAGCGGGCAAATCCCGCCCGCTTGTCAGCAGGGCGGTTGGACAGGTCGTGATCTACCTGGTGGGAGCAGGCGTGCTCCACGGTCCAGTGCGTACGCACGGCCATAAGTCGATCTCCTTAAAGCGTGGGAACGGGGCAAGATTGCACAGAGAGGACATCTTGCTTCGGTGTCGGGCCGGACGGCGTCGCCAGCGCAGCATCGTCCGGCGGGCGGTCCGTGGCCGGTTGCACCATCGAGGAGGACAGCCTGTACAGGGCGTTGAGCAGTCCCCCGAGCCCGTGCTGCTACGTGTGGTGGCGCGTGGTCGTGCGGGCGCGGCCCGGCGGAGCGGGCGGCGCGGTGTCCACGGTCGGCCGTGGGCGGGCGCGCACCACCGGAGTGCGGTGCGGGGGCAGGACAGCGACCGTTGCGCCGAGGTCCTTGGCCGCCTTTTCGACTTCGCGCGTGAGGAAGTTGATCTGCCGGCCCAGCGCCGAGAGGCGGGCGGCGATCTGCCGGCCCTGCACGGTCTCCAGGGCGCTGGCGAACTGCGCACTCGTTTCCAGGAGTTCTTGGAGGCGGACCATCGGGCCCGCGCAGTAGCCGCTCTGGACGGCGCCGAGGAGAGCATCTGATGCGTCACCGGCGGTCTGGCCCTCGACGACATTGCGAAGGAGCTCCTGCAGTGACACCTCCGGAGCCGGTGCCGGGCGGTCGAACCGGGAGACATCCGAGCGCAGCACGCCGGGCGGAACCGGGGAGGGCAGTGCCCCCGCCTCGTATTCGTGGGCGTAGCGCCCGATCACCTGCCAGCCCGGAGCGCCAAGGTCGCCGCGCAGCGCGACCACCGTCGAGTCGTCGTCTTTGGCCAGGTAGGCGAGGGTGATCTGTTGCCCGTCGGCGGCGTACCACGACTCAACCAGTTCCAGATCGCCTCGTCTCCGCGCGGCTTGGGCCAACCCGGTCCAATGCTGCTGTTCCTCGTCGGTCAGCGGAGCCTTGTGGTGCTGGCCATCGCGCTGGTCGGCGAGGTGGCTGGCGATGAAGCTGTGGTCTGCCCAGATGGCGAGGTGCGGCCACAGAGCCGCGTGCTGAGCACGTTCGGAGCGGGAGCCGGGGGTAACCGGTCGTTCGAGGGCTTGGCGAATTTCGGCGGCGGAGGCGGCCAGTTCATCCAGTACGGCCCGCCATCCAGCCAGGTGCGGGGCAGGAGGGAGTTTGTCGAGCACGCGGCGGGCGGCGTCGAGGAGAGCCCCGGTATGTGGGGCGAGGTGGGTGGTGTACGCCTCCACTGCCGCCTTGTCGCGGTTGGCCCGCGCGGCTTTTGCGACGTCGGTGTGGACGGTGCGGCCGTAGTGGTCGCGTGTCATGTCGAGCGCGGCATCGGTCTCGCGGCCGATGACCGCCATCCGCAGCTGGAAGCGGCGCGCCCCGGCAGAGGCTTCGGGCACTGGCGGCGCAGGACCGTTGACGGCTGGGCCATCTGTGGGTGTCATCGGGACCGCCCACCGGCCGTGGCCGTCAAGTGGACGGTCGGTGCGTAGGTGGGCTTCGGCGGCGTTGGCCGGGCCGCCGGCGTGGAGGCGGCCAACGGCGAGGAATGCTGCGTCGTGCGGATGGCGGCGGCGTCGGCGAGACGGCTGCGGCGCTCCTGGAGTCCGTTGGGCCGGACGGGGCGTGGCGGGTCGGCGGAGCGGGATGGGGCAAGGCGGACATCGGCTTGAACGGTGTAACCGTGGCGGCGCAGATCGTGGATGGCCTGGCGCGTGCGGCGGACCCCGTCTTGCTCGGGGTGGGTGAGCCGGTACAGGCCCGGGGCGTCGGGGACGGGTTCGAACTGTTCGCGAACCAGGAACCAGTCGGCGACGTGCGCGGGGATGTTCGCGGTGGCGGCGGCGACGAAGCCGTGCTCGGGATGGGAGCCGAAGCGAAAGTGGTCAGACAGAGGCGGTCCTTTCTGTTCTGTGGTGGTCAGCGGTGCACTGGCGCAGAGCGGGAAGCTGACGGGGGCGTCGGGCTGGTGGTGAGCAGCCGCGGGCTGGGCGCGGACAGCGTGGCCGGCCCGCCCGGTTCGGCTGCTCGGGCCTGGCGCTCGAACACCTTGGTGTGGGCGAGCCACGTCTCGATCGCGGGCAGGACGGCGAGGCCGAGCTGCCCGCGGACCTGGCTCCATTCGTGGTCTGGCAGCGTGCGGGGGACCGAGTACAGGTTGTCGCCCAGATCGTTCCATTCGTGCCAGGCGTCTTGGCTGTGGGCGAGCGCTTCGCGCAGACGGGTCAGGACCGCGGCGTCTTCGGGCCAGGGGGTGGCGGCGGGCCGGCAGCGGGTGAGCAGGACCGGCGCGTGTTCGAGGACGTCGCTGTAGGACAGCCAGGCGTGGTCGGCGAAGTCCCGTTCCATTCCGGCGATCAGGCGGGAGTTGCGGAGCGGGACTCCGTCGCTGTACCTGCCGGAGTCCTTGATCGTCTGGAGGGTCTCGTGTTCTTCCCGGATGCGCTCCAGGGCGTGCAGAACGGTGTTCAGGTCCTGGTGGTGCAGGGATCGATGGTAGGCGGGCAGGAACGTGTGCGTGACGGCGCGGGCGGCGAGGCGAGGGTCGGAGGGCAGCACGATGCTGTGCGGCGTGGTGGGATCGTCGTGAGGGTCCTCCTGCTCACGGTCGGTGAGCGCGCCCAGGAGGTAGCCGCTGCGGTGACCGGGGCGCTCGACCAGCAGCAGCTCGGTGCCCGAACCGTTCTTCAGGACGGAAGCGAAGGGGAGGCGGTGATCTTCGAGAGCCCGATATATCTCGCCCGCTTCCCACAGCATGGGGAAGAGGTCTTCCTGCCACAGCGGATGGGCGTAAATCTGCAGTCCGGCGTTCCACGGGCCGGGCAGCAAGGCGGCGATCTCGGTGCCGATGTCGCCGAGGTAGGGCCGGGTGCTGGTGGTAATGGTGGCGCCATGCTCGTGGGCGCGGTTCACCAGGGCGCTGGCGGTGCGCCGAGCGACCTGCGGATCGGTCATCGGGGCAGTGAAGGCCCCGTTGGGAAGGCGCGCGAACCCGGCCTCTTCCAGTGCCCGGTTGGCCTGCTGGTACTTCTCGCCGTGCGTGATGGCGACCAGGCCCAGGGAACGGCTGGTGGCGAGGTTGATCTCGGAGGTCGGGGCGGGCATCGAGGTCCTGGTGTCGAGACTTGGGGCGAGTTCGCCTGGAGGGGCAGGGCTCAGCGAGTTTTCGGGGTGCGCTTGGGCTCGGCGCTGCGTGCGGGTCCGCCGGGGGGAGGGGCCGCCGGGATGTGGCGCGATGGCGTTGAGAGGCGTTCGATGGTCACCAGCGGAACGACGGCGGCAGGGAACGGGAAGGCCGTGGAGCGCAGGGTGGGCTGTGGATCGAGCGTCTCGGCGACGACCGCGTGCATGAGAATGGCTGGCGTCTTGTCCGTGAACGAGATGTCCCACAGGCGACCAAGGTCTTCCGGGGAAGCGCCCACCTGCCAGGTGACGGATGCGTCTCCACGGATGGGCGGTGCCGACGAGTTCACGGGCCGACTGATCACGGCGGCGTGTCCGTCGCGCGAGACGAATCCGGAGAGCCCGATCTCGTCGAAGTAGGCCCAGGAGTCAACGTCAACGTAGAGCTCCAGAAGGCCGGGCTCGGCACCGATGCCGTAGATGACGTGATCCGGATCGGTGGCCAGTTCCGCTGCCAGGGTGCTGAAGAGCCCGGCGACGAACTCGATGGGCGCGTTACCCGCGATATCCGCACGCCAGCGCTCCGGCGCTTCTTCGTCGGTACGGGCTGTGATCACCATGTGTGGGCCTTGGCCCAATGCTGTGGGGTCATGGCGGATCGTGATGCGCCGGCAGGGGCTGGTGACGGTCAAGGACGACGCGTCGATGTGTGCGTTCCAGGCGACTTCGTCGGCGAAAGTGTCGAGGAGCTGGCGGTGGTCATTGGGGAAGCTGGCGGCCAGGTAGCGGGGAGAGATGAGGACCTTCTCCCGGGGCGCGTCCTGGGCGTGGGCGTCGGGCATGGTTCTTCCGGTGGGTTGAGCTTCGGCAGCTGAACGAGTGGCCTCAACTACGAGGTGAAGGAGGCGGGACTGCTGTAGAGAGCGGCTTCGTGAGCAGTGGCGCCTGCGGAAGCGGGGTCAGCGCGTGCGGTGGTGCATCGGTGAGGTCTTCGGCGCTGCCGGCGGAGGGGCCGTGGTGGTGGGCGCCGAGTCTCGGAAGTTGACACGGATGCCCTTGGCCGTGAGCTGCTGGACCACGCCATGGACGCGAAGTGCACGATCACTGTCTCCGTACGATGCGGGTAGGAGGAACGCTGCCTGGTGCGGGTGGTATTGGAACCCGTGTGCGTACAGCGTCGTGCGGGCATCGACCGGCACGCTCTCGTACGGCGAGCCGAGGGCCCCGTCGTCGTACAGGGTCAGGGTGAGAACCCCATCGATCAGCGGCGGGCCGGGCCGGTGCGGAGGATCGGGCTGGGCCTCGGCGTTGTCGAATACCTGTTGCAGGGCTGCTTGGTAGCGGGGCAGAACCCGCCGGGCGACTCGCGCTGCTGCCCGCGCGGGATCCTTGGGAACCGCGATGCCGTTGGGTTCCTCGACCCCTACGAAGTGGTGGGGCTTGACGTGAGGGGCATAGGGGGCGAGCGGGGCGACGACGAACTGGTGCGGGCGAAGGGGGCGGTCGGTCACGTACAGCCGTTGTTCGGCCGGTCCGTGGAGCACGGCGTGGTGCGTGAGGACGTACTCGTGGACGACGTGGTTGACGTGGCCGATGTCCCAGAGCTGTTCGGCATGAGGGAACTGATCCGCATATCGAGCGTGGCGCAGGTACTCGCTGGTCCAAGTACCGGGCAGACGGGCGCCCAGGCCAGCCACGAAGACGGACAGGTCAGTGCGGCAGCCGTCGTCAGCGCCCACGGCTCCTCCTACGGGAGGCGGGCGGACGGTGCGGGGGTGATGTCCGGACGGAGGGGGCGGGCTCCGCGACCGGAGTGAAGTCGAATTCGTACTCGTCGTAGGTGGAGATCAGGTCGTGTTCCATCTGCGCTTCGCGCTCGGCGACTTGGACCATTAGATCTTCGTGTTCGTTCTGACGCTGCTGGTACTCGGCCCAGTCGGCGTCGCTGATATGAGCGGGGCGGTTCAGGGGACTCCTTGAAGAGGTGACGTTGGTTCTTCGACACGGGCTAGCGGTGGCGACCGCTCGGCTTGGGCGGCGGGGGTGCCGGGGTCTCCCGGGGCGTGAGTGCTGCGAGGAAGCGGTGGAATTCGAGGTGATTGTCGAGTTCCTTGACCGCGTCGCGAAGGGATTCCGACGCGCGCCGCAGGAAGGCGCGCGCCGAGGCGTGGTCGATGACCATCCGGTTCTTGAGGTAGTCCAGGTCGTACGGGCTGGAGGACCGTGTCAAGGCCAGGGCGCACTCCGCGGTCTCGGTGAAGTGCGGCGCTGCGCGGGTCGCCATGGTGGCCGCTATGGCGAGATGGCGCAGGACGGCGGTGCCGTCGCGGGAGGTGCTGTGCGGGTGTCGGGCGAAGCCTGCAGTCATCCGGAGGACGTCACGGGAGAGATCTTGCGCATCGGTGGCGTGCTGGAGCAGCGCGGAGTAGGAGGGAGCGTCCGGCACGTGCCCGCTCTCGTCCAGCAGCTCCCACTGCTGGGCGGCGTCGAGCAGTTTGTCGCTCGCTGGGTTGAGCGTGTCGATCAGGCGGATGACGTCCTCGCGCGGTATCAGTTCACGCTGGATGTTGGGATTCATGAACCTCCTGCTGTTTCAGTGCATTCGGGCGTCGGTGTCGAAGAGCGACAACTCGCGTCTGTGTAGAAGGTGTTGGACGATAAAGCTGCGACCTGCGACTTTCCACAAGCCGCGCCCTCGGTTGAGGTGCGAGATGGCTTCCATTTCGACGGAGGTCAGGCCGAGCAGGGAGGCTGCGGCGTGGAGCTGGTCGGTCTCCTGGCGGTAGATGATCCTGGTGCTGCAGTCGGCGAGGAGTCCTTCGGCCAGAGCCCGTCCCTGCGACCCGGCGTCGCCGGCGGTGAGCAGGTCGGACAGCCGGTGGATCACCATGAGGTTGGCGACGCCGAGGCCGCGGGAGAGCTTCCACTGGCTCTGCATGCGCTGCAGCAGGCCGATGTGCCGCATCAGTCTCCACGCCTCGTCGTACACGATCCAGCGCCGTCCGCCGCCCGGATCGGAGAGGGCGGACTCCATCCAGGCGGAGGCGCAGGTCATCGCCAGGACAAGGGCGGTGTCGTCGCCGGAACCGCCGAGCCGGGACAGGTCGATGGTGAGCATCGGCGCGGTCGGGTCGAAGGCGACGGTGGAGGGGGCGTCGAACATGCCGGCCAGGTCACCGTGGACGAGTCGGCGCATCGCGTGCGCCAGGTCACGGGCGGCATCACCAAGTTGGCCCGACACCGTCCCTGCGGCCTCGTCGAGCGCACTCGAGTTGGTGAGGGTGGCTGCGATATCGCCCAGGAGCGGGGCGCGGCCGGTGTCCGCGGCGCAGGTGACGACGGCGTCCAGGGCGACGTCCAGGGCGGTGTGCTCCATGGGCATCAGGTCCCGGCCCAGAACGGTCCGGGCCAGGGAGCCGAGCAGGAGCAGACGCCTCTTGCGGATCTCGCCCGCCCAGTCGGCCTCGGAGATGCTCTCCGGGCGTGGAGCCGCGTCCAGGGGGTTCAGCCGTCCGGGCAGCCCGGGGCCGAGAGCGACGGACCGGCCGCCGAGGGCCTGCGCCACCGGCGTCCACTCCCCCTTCGGATCGCACGGAACGTAGACGCGGTAGCCGAAGGCCACCGAACGTAGCGCGAAACTCTTGGCCAGCGCGCTTTTACCCTGGCCGATCACCCCGGCCAGCAAAAGGTTGGGGTTGGTGAAGCCCTCGACCTTGCCGTACAGCGCGAACGGATCGAAGACGAACGACGCCTCGGCGTGAACGTCGCGCCCGATGTAGATGCCCTCGGCGCCGAGTCCGCCCTCGGCCAAGAACGGGTACGCCCCGCTCGCGGTCGCCGTGGTCATGCGGTGGGCAGGCAGCTTCAGCCGGTGGTTGCGCGCGGAGGCGGACCCGGGACGCCCGCTCGGCGGGTACAGCGCGGCGGGCATCTCCTGCTCGGCGGGCGCGCTTTCGGCCTGGTGGGCGATGGCTTCCGCGCGGACCTTGGCGGTGACCTGGGCGAGCTGACGGCGGGCGGCCTTGCGGCTGGCGCGGTCGGTGCCGTGGGGGGTGAAGAGCGGGCTTGCGGACGCGCGGCGGGCGCGCCGGGCGGGCCGGTGGTTCATCGAAGGCCGTCGATTCTGCGGGTTGTACTCACCGCACGCAGGCCGTGGCGTGCGGGCGGAGGTCGGTGGGGGTGGTCTTGCGGCGGATGACGTGGCCGGTGGCGAGGTGGCGCTGGCAGATCGTCAGCACAGGCGGTCCCTCGGGCAACCGTTCGGGCCGGCACTCAGTTGCCTCGGTCCCGGCCGTTGTGCTGGGCAGAAGGTGGAAGGCGGAGTGAACCTCGCTGGTGGCCTGCCAGAGGCGGGTGTGCGCGGTGGCGAGGTGGCGGCTGGCGGTGGGGTGTGGCGACCGCGTGGTCTCGGCGAGCCGGTCCAAGAGCTGGTGCAGGGCGGTCAGATGGGCGTGCAGCACGTCTAGGTGCAGGCGGTCCGCAGACCGGGGCGGGTGCTCAGCTGATGGTGCCAGGGGGCGGGTGTGGTGGCGGACTCCGGCGGTTGCGGCGCGGAGGTAGGGGTGCGCGTCGTCCGGACGCGTGAGGGAGGTCAAGATCGGTGATCCTTCCTGCCGGACGGCAGGGGCAGTGACAGGTGGTCCGTCGCGGAGGCTCGAAGAACAGTGGTCCAAGGTACGGGTGGGAGGGGGCAGGACCAGCTCACAGGGCGGTCCGGGCGAGGGGGAGCGCGCCGAGAGCGAAGGCCGGCGGCTGTTGGTAGTTGAGACGTCGGAGGTCGACGCCGGAGGTGACGGCGTGAGTCTCGACCTGTGCGCAGGCGGCGTCCAGGAGGGCGTCGGTCTCGGCGGTTACGGTGACCAGGCCGGTCAGGGCCACGTCGGCGTGCCCGGCGATGAGCTGACGCTCGCGTGCTTTGACGTCCGCGTACTCGACGGAGTCCTCTTCGGAGTCGACCTGTCCCCTGCGTGCCCGTTCGTTGGCGTCGGAGATGATCGCCGCCTTCTTCCGCTGGACGTCCCGCAGCGCGGACTCGAGCCCCTGCGGCACATATAGCAGGGAGAGACTGCGGCGGACGCCGGCTGTGAACATGAGCCCGTGCAGGAACCCGGCTCCCGTTTCGGTGCGCGGCCAGTTCTCGACCCAGTACGTCGCGTGCCGTGCGCTGTCGGTGGCGAGGCGGTCGTAGTCCTCGACTTGGACGACGGGCCCGGCGGCTGCGGGGTCTGCTTCGGCGCGGCCGGTCTCGGACCACTGCTGGAGCGAGGCGAGCGCCTTGGGGTCGTAGGCGGTGCGGACGACGGCGGCGATCTCTCGCGAGCTCAGCCACCCGGTGACCTGAAGACCGGCGCCACGGGCGGCCTGGGCGATGGACGCGGTGGTCTGCTGCAGGACGGTGAACGCCCCGGGCAGCCCTCCGCCGGCCTGCGCGATCAGGCGACGGGCGGCTTTGAGGTCGAGGGCGATGGCGAGGTAGGTCTCGTGCGGGGCAGCGGCAGGGCCGGCCGAGGCGACCAGTTCGGAGTAGATCTGCCCGGCGACCGGGGTCTGGGGCTGCCCGTTCTGGACCCAGTGGCGGGTGAGGGTGTCACCGCTGTCGGGGACGGTGCGCTCCAACACCTGGACGGTGGCGACGTGCCCGGTGCGGGCGATACCCGCCAGCGCGCGCCCCCAACTGCTCACGTGGTGGTTCTGAGTCGCGGGGTCGAGGAGGGCGAAGGCACGCGCGCTGACGCGCGCGACGGCGGTCAGGGTCTGCTGGTGCGGATCGTGCACGGCCGCGGCGCCGGTGGCGGAGTCGCCGGGCGTCACCACCTTCAAAGAGGCAGCAGTGCCGGGCAGGTGGAGAACCCCGTCCTGCCGGGGGCGGGTGACAGGCCGGGCGAGCCAGAGGGCCTGGCCCGCTCGGCGGCGATATGCGTAGCGGGCAACGATCGGCGCCCAGTCGATCAGGGAGCGGCCGTGCCGGCGGATCGCGACGAGGGCCGCGGACGTGGCCCACAGTGGGGCCAGAGCGATAGCTCCGAGCAGGCCGGTGGACACCACCGTCATCAGCAGAAGTGCCAACGTGCCAGCAACAAGGATGAGTTGGGGCAGGGACAGGCCGAGGAGGATGCCGCGTCGGCTCCGGTGCGGGAACTTCACCGTGACCGGGGCGACGGAGAGGTCAGTCAAGGGAGGGTCCTGGTGGCGCGGTTGGAACCCGGGGCGGGAGGTGGTGTGCACTTCCCACCCCGGAAGTCGGGCAGGGGATCACAGGCCGGTCGGAGACGGCGGGGGTCCGCTCGCCCCGCCGGATGTGGCGTGCGGCGAGCCGGAGGACGGGGGCGCGCCCTGCGGCGGCGGGGTCGTGGTCGGCGGAGTGGACTGCCACCCGCCGCCCTGGCCGGACACGGCATTCGCTCCGGATCCACCCGGCCCCGGGCTGCCGCCCATCTGACCGCTCGTGTCATCGGACACGCTCGTCGGCGCGGGCTGAACTGCCTTCTCCAGAGCGGACCTGACGGCACCGGCGGCGGGCGAGGTGCTCCTTCCGCCGCTCTGCGGCCCTTCCTTGCCTGTGTCGTTTCCGCCGGTCGGATTGGCAGCGGCGTCACCAGGGAAACCGCCCCCGCCGGCATCCGGGCCCTGCGGTGCAGCACCTGCTCCAGCGGCAGCACCACCGGTTCCAGCGGTGGTCGCAGCGGAGGCTGCCTTCCGGGCGGCCTTCTCGGCGTGGGCCTTGGCGATCTGCGCTCCGGCGCCGCCGGCGCGGTGGAGGGACTCGCCGTCGGTGCCATCGGCCGCCCAGTGCACGAACTTGAAGACGGCGTAGGGGCACAGCAAGACCAAGATCATGATCACGGTGCCGGACATGACGTCGGCCAGTGCGGCGATGCCGTCCTTGGCCTCGGTTTTACCCATGGCGGCGATGCCGAGGATGAAGATCACGGCCATCAGCAGCTTGGAGACGACGAGGGTGGCGGTGGCTTCGATCCAGCCCTTGCGCCAGCGCCTGGCGACTTCCCAGCCGCCGCCGGCCGATGCGAAAACGGCCAAGGTGACCATGATCAAAATGCCGATCTTGCGGACCAGCATGACGCACCAGTAGAGGAAGGCGCCGATGGCTGCGCCGAGCCCGGTGACGACGGGTACGAGCCATCCCAGTCCGGTCAAGGCGGCGAGCTGGTGGACCTTCACGATGCGGCGTACGGCCGAGCTGATGTTCAGGTGTGCCGTCTTGAGCAGGCCGTCGCTGATTGCGTCGACCACCTCGATGGCGACCGTGGTGAAGGCGATGGCGCCGAAGGCGAACAGGACGCCGCCCATGGTGCCGGTGAACGCTTGACTCAGGGCCTGTCCGTCGCGCCGGACGGCGGCCCGCACCAGCTGGGCGCAGAACGTGGCGACCAGCAGGACCAGGCCCAGGGGCAGCAGCATCTCGTAGTTGTCGACGAACCACTTCGCGCCGAGATCCACCTTCGTGGTGGTGTCGACTGCATCTGCGGCCAAATCTGCTGCGGCGGCAGCTAGTTCGCCGGAAGATTTCGCCATCCAATCACCGATGGCCTTGCCGGGGTCTGAGACGAAGTCGACTGCGTCGCCGACGGCGCACAGCTGTTCTGCCAGGGGGAAATCACAGAAGCCCACGCGGAGTTACTCCTCCTTTCTTGAATCAGGCGCAGGTCACTGCGTGACGCTCGGTGCGATGGCGGCCAGGGTGCAGTCGTGGTTCGGGCGGCACTGGACGGCGAGGGTCACGGCCCGTTCCTCGGCTCCTCTGCCGCCCTTCTTCCAGCTGAGCGTCTGCTTGCCGTTGACGGTGACGACGTAGAGGTACGCCTCGGTGATCGCGGACGGGTCCTTGGCCAGCGCCTGCTTGAACGCGCCGGGGTAGTGCCCCTCGGTGATGCGGGCGTTGGCGTGCTGGTCCTGGTCGGCCATCCGCGACCACAACACCGGGTCGGGCACCTGGCCGAAGACCGAGGCCCAGTCGGCGTATTCACTCTCGGTGCTCATCCAGGCCCGCATACCGGCGAGTTGCTGATCGCGGCTGGTATCGCGGGTGTCGTAGGACCACAACATCTGGGCGGCCGCCCTGGCGTAGGCGACGGGTTCGGAGAGCTGCGGAGGTTTGGGAACCGAGCCGGATCCGGAGGAAGGCTTCGACGCGGCCTCGGAGGCGGACGGGCTGCTGGTCGGTACGGGCGCCGCGGTATCCGGATCCTCGTGGCTGTTCCTGCTGCCGGTCAGCAGGGCGACGATCCCGGTGATGGTGAGCAGGACGGCGGCGACGGCGGCGACGATCGCGATGCGCCGGTTGGCCGGCCACCTCGTGCCGTGCGAGGACAGTGAGGTGAAGGAGGATCGTTTCCGCATCAGTGGACCTGCGAGCCCAGACCGGAGAAGAAGGCCACGATGCCGTTCGCGGCACCCAGACCGAGGGCGGCGCCGCCGGCGACGAGGGCGCCCTTCTTCCCGTTGGCCTCGGCCTGATGACCACCGGTGTGGTGGCCCCAGGCCCATACGCCGAGAGAGACGGCGAGGGCGCCGACAGTCGCAATGATGCCGAACATGTTGATCGAGGAGACGACGTTCTTCAGTACGCTCAGACCGGGCAGGCCACCGCCCTTGGGCGAGATTCCCGGGTCGTAGGCGAGCTGGATGACGCGGTCTGCGAGGGGGACAGACATAGGGGTGGTGGAGCTCCTTGCGTACGCGGGCCCAGCGAGGGCCGGCGGGAAGGCGAAGCAGGGGAGGAGGCGCGCGAAAGGCGCGGAAGGGGCCACGGGAAAGGGGCGTCCGGGGCGGTGCCGGGCGAGTGCGGCGTCAGATGACGCGGCGGGCGGCGAGGATCGTCCAGTCCTTGAGCGGAGTGATCCGGACCGGCTTGGTGGTGCGCGGCGCCTCGATGACGAGGCCCGAGCCCATGTACATGCCGACGTGCTCAGGCCGTGCGGCGCTGCCGCGGCTGAAGATCAGGTCACCGGGCTCGAGGTGCGCTGCCGATACGGCCTTGCCCTCGTTGACCTGCGTGTACGTGGTGCGGGTGAGTGTCACGCCGGCATGCGCGTACGCCTGCTGCATCAGGCTGGAGCAGTCGCAGCGGCCCATCGGGTCGGGGCCGTGCGGCGCGGCGCACGTGCCGCCCCACTGATAGAGCGTGCCGAGCTGGTGCATCGCCCAGGTGAGGGCTTTGCGGGCCTTCGGGTCGGCGTTTTTGGGGATCGAGTACCTCTTCGGGACGCTGCCCTCGGGGATGCGACCGAACCCGGAACCGTCCTGGCTCGGCGCACAGCCGGTCGTGGCCGACTGCCCCGTGCCCCGGTCCGTGTCCTTGCCGTCCGTGTCACCGCCGCCGGGAAAGGACTTGGCGATGGCGGACTGCAGCGCGGTGGCCAGCTGCTCCCACTGCGCGTACGCGTCCGGCAGGCCGGACCGCTGGACGGCTTGGGCGGCCTGGGTGACGGTCATCTGCTGCCAGCCGCGCACCGTGAGCAGGCGCTTGTAGAACTGCTCGCTCGCGTACGCGGGGTCGCGGATCTGCTCGGCGCTGCCCCAGCCCTGGGAAGGACGTTGCTGGAACAGTCCGAGGGAGTCGCGGTCCCCGTAGTTCAAGTTGCGCAGTCGGCTCTCCTGCATCGCCGTGGCGAGTGCGACGACCTGTCCCTTCTTGGGGACATCGAGGGAGAGGCCGGTGGCCACGATCGTCTGGGCATTGGGGACCTGCTCGGCGGGCAGGTCCAGGCCCTCGATTCGCACGTTCTTGCCGGAGACACCGTCGAGGATCTTGGATACCTGCCTGGCGACTGAGGCGGTGTCGAGGTCGGTCAGGCATCTGCTGGGGGAGCCGCTGTTCTGCACGGCGTCGGCGGAGGAGGCGAGCACCATGCCCGTGCCGCCGATCAGGATCGGAGAGAGGAAGACGACGCCGAGGCCGGCGGCGAGCCACTTCAACCTGGGCGTACTGCTTGCCGGTCAGAGATTTCGGCCGTGGGTGGGTAGTGCGGCGTCATGAACGTGTCCTTCGGGTGTGGTGTCCGGCGTGCCACGTGCGCGAGGTGCCTCGGGGCGCGGCGGCCGAGGTGGGGAACCAGGAAAGGCCGGGGCGGTGGAGCAGGCACTCGCTCAACGTGGCCGGACCGGGAAGTAGATGTGACGGCCACGGGTGCCGACCCGCTGCGGCGGGGATAGTCGGCGGTGGTGTGCGCCGTGCGGTTCAAAAACAGTAGGCGCGAAGTGGCGGTTGACCAAAAAATCGGGCGTGGGGTAGCGGAATCCGGCACCCCGACAACGCCCTTCTTGGCCGTCGGCGGTTTCGCGTCTACAGTTTTTGAACTCCCCTCGCTCCCCCCGGCCTGCGGCCCTGGGCTTCTGCATGCCCTCTTCCAGCCCGTGAGGACCCCCGTGCGAGGCGGTTAGTTCCCTCCGCGATTCCCCACCCGAATGGGATTTCTCTTTGCCTTTTTCTTTGCACCAGGGCGATGCCCTCAGCGTTCTATCCGGTCTTCCGGACGACTGCGTCGACACCGTCATCACGGACCCGCCGTACAACAGCGGGGGCCGAACGGCGAAGGAGCGCACCAGTCGATCCGCCAAGCAGAAGTACACCTCAGCTGATTCCAAGAATGACCTGTCCGACTTCACGGGCGAAAACATGGATCAGAGGTCCTACACGCTCTGGCTGACGCAGATCATGACCGAAGCTCACCGGCTGACCAAGGTCGGCGGCACGGCATTGCTTTTTACCGACTGGCGCCAGCTGCCGGCCACGACGGACGCGATCCAGGCGGCGGGATGGCTATGGCGCGGCGTGCTGGCCTGGCACAAGCCGCAGGCAAGGCCCCAGCGAGGCAGGTTTACACAAAACTGCGAATTCATCGTCTGGGCCAGCAACGGGCCGATCGATGCTTCCCGGAACCCGGTCTATCTGCCCGGCATGTACTCCGCGTCGCAGCCTTCGGGGTCGAAGCGCCGGCATATCACGCAGAAGCCCACTGAGGTCATGCGTGAGCTGGTGAAGATCTGCCCGCCGGGCGGCACGGTGCTCGATTTCTGCGCTGGATCCGGATCCACAGGCGTAGCCGCCCTGCTGGAGAGCCGGGATGCCATCTGCGTGGAGAAGACGAAGCACTATGCGTCCATCGCGACTGAACGGCTTACCGAGACGAACCGCGCGATCCTTGCGCAAGAAGATGTGACTCTCACTGCCTGATCCAAGCCTGCGATTCCCGTCAAGGCTTTCGCGTTCTGCATCGGCGACCCGATGAAATTGATAAGTATTTCACCGCCCCTTCTGTGGTCGCCGTCTTCGTTCACCTCTCATTCCGCGTTCCGTAGGAGGCCCTACTTTCCATGCCTGAATCCATAAAGCCGTCTGATGACGGGGAGTTGGAGCCGGTACGCGTACCCGACGCGCAGCTGGAGGGAATCGAGGCGAGTGTCCGACGGCTCGTGGAGCAGTCGGCGCAACAGGCCCAGCAGATCGACCATCTCGCGTCCGCCCCGGAGAACCCTCGATCGCCGTTCGCCGCGTTCGGTATGCCGGGGCTCGGCGGGCCGCCTGCCGCCGCTCCGCCGGAGCCTCGTCCGATCCTGGAACTGGAGGGAGAGGAGCGCGAGGACGAAGTGGACGCCTTGTCGGACTGGGTCGATGACTTCTTCCTCCCGGTCTACGGGGCCGAGGTCACCACCGCGGCGCCCTGGTGCCTTCAGTGGCAGGAGCACACCGACGTCTTGGCGTGGCTCCACGCGCTGTGGATGGCCTACCAGCAACACAAAGAGCCCGACGCCGGTCTTGCCGGCATGTTCGTGTGGCACCGGGACTTCCTCACCCACGCCGTCGCGGTGATCCGTGCGCCGGGAGGCCCGCTGTCGGCCTGCATGACGGACCCCGCCCGACCCGCACACCGCCTTCTGCCCGGCCCGCCGCCGTCCGTACGCACGGAGACGGCGACCACGGCAGACACCGCCGAGCCGGACGAGACGGCGTCATGACCGCGGGAGGGCAAGAGCGGCCCGCCTTCGGGCTGAGTTTCGACCCCCGCGCGCTGACCGATCTTCTCCAGGCTCCCAGCGAAGTTCGCGACATCACCCTCGCCTACCTGCAGGAAGTCGTGAACGCGCAGCGCTTCGGACTACGCCTCGACGGTGACCTGGAGGGATTCCGCAAGCTGTTCGTGGACGCACGCAAGGACTGGCGCGTTGTCTACGGCGTCCGCCCGGCGCCGACGGGCGCCGTGCACCAGCGAGAAATCCACGTTGTCGCAGTCCGACCGCGTGCGGGCAACAACGTCTACGACGAGGTCGGCCGCCGACTGGGGATGACCCGCCGGCCGCGGAGTGCCAGCACGCACGCGGCCCGCTCTCGCTCCCCCCAGCTGACCGCCCGCGGCCCCGTGCCCCGGCCCGGTCCACCGCCCACGGCACTTCCGGCCCGCCCCGTACAGAACCCCGTCCGCACCCGCTGAACGCACGGAGCATCGCCTATGCCCCCTGAACCCGCGCCGACAACCGCCCGGCGTGCGGTCTCCCCACTCGACTACCGCCTTGAAGCCGTCACCGGCCACGACATCGACACCCTGTGGGCCTACCGCGACCGCGGCATCCTTGACGACCAGCATGCCCACCTGGTCGACCGGCACCGTGAGCTGGCCAACGCGCAGACTGGCGTCACCTTCTACCTCAAACTCCTCAACCGCCTTTCCAACGGCGAGTTCGACGTCGATGACGCCCTGTTCACGCGCATCGACCGCACCGTGGAACAGCTGGAGGAGGCAAGGGCCGCCCGGGACGCCGCCGCCCGGGAGGTACTTGCCGCACTGGAGCCCATCGAGGCCACCGTGACGGCCGCCGCATCCGACGCGAAGCAGCTCTCGACGGACGACCAGGCGGCGCTGCTCGCCATCGCCGGCGGGGCCAAAATCCACGAACACCTGCTGACCGGCCGGACGTCCGTCACAGCTGCCTCCGGCACCCGCATCCCTCACGCCAAGCTGCAACGGCTGGAGGCCGCCGGCCTCGTCGTCCGGGACACCGACCACCCCGTGCACGCCGGCCAGCCGGTCTCCCTCAGCGACACCGGCCGCGCCGCGCTGTTCGCCGCCCGCCGAACGCCCACGACCCAGGCCCCGAAGGCCCCGGCCCGACCCGGCGCATGGCCGTCCATCTCGCAGCGGCGCTGAATTCCACCGAAAGGCACTAATTGCCCCCCGCTGAATGGGTTCCGTTCCAGAGTGCCCACCCTCATGTCGACTTCGAGTTGGACGGCCTCAATGCCGACGAGGAGGTGTCCCGCGACTTCTACCGCGAGGTCGGCATCCACGAGCCCGAGCTCGTCCCCCTCGCCCAACATCACGTCGGCGCGCACAGCTACTACGTCCTCTTCGACCGCTCCGCCACCTACGGGCACCCAGGCGATCCGCAGTACGTCGCCGTTCACCTGAAGCGGGACCCCGAGAAGAAGGCGTTCTCCTTCGAGCACGCCACCATGCCGCTCCCCGCGATGGCGCAGTCCTGGCTCATCCACCGCGGCTGCCCGCACGATGGCATCGGCCTGGACCCTCAGATGGGGCCCCCACCCGCGGACGAGACCACGCGGGCGCTGGAGCGACGCCTCGCCGGCGACGGCGACCACTACGCCATGGGCTACTCCTACACCAAAGACGACCCGGACGACATGGTCGTCGTCGTGGCACTGCGCGCCCTGGGCGAGCAAGTGCCCAGCCAGTTCCGCGTGGTGGTCGAGGAAGTCGACACCGAAGCGTGGACGCACACCCTGCGCGAGGGCGCCTTCGACACAGCCGGTGAAGCCCTGCAGTGGTGCGACGACCGCCTCACCGGCGAGGCCGGTCCGCTCCCGCCGGTCCGCCCGGCAGCCACTGCCCGCCGCCCACCCGGTATCGCCAAGGTCCCCGTTCCGCGGCCGCACGGCCGTTCGCGCTGAACGCTGAGGCCGTCGCGGGCGACGCAACATAGCCGACGATCGGCGGTTGGGCCAACCGCCGATTCTCCGGACTCTTATACAGCCGCCGGAACAAATCCCGCGGCGTCACTCCATGCCACCCCTATGTCTCCACGGAGGTTTCTTCCGCATGCGATTCAACAGAATTGCCATCTCCGCCGCGATACTCGGCGCATTTGCTCTGCCCACCCTGTCCGCCCCCGCCGCCAGCGCGGCGACCGCGTCCACCGCGGCAACGGCCGTGCCCGCCGTCAGCTGCCAGAGCCTCCCGCCGCTCCCGTACGCCGTCCACACTAAGGCCGTGACCATCCGGTCCAAGCCCAGTGCGAAGTCCACCGCGCTCGGCGTGCTCTACAAGAGCCACAAGTTCAGCGTGTCCAAGAAGAGCGGCAACTGGCTCTACATCAAGGACAAGAAGACCGGCGTAAAGGGCTGGGTATCCGCCAAGTACGTCTACCGCGATATCCGCATGTGCCTGCACTGACAGGAATGCAGCAGCGATAAGCGGCTGAGCCGCCGAGTACGGCCGCCCCACATTCCGCCATGCAACGGCCTTTTCAGAACAGGAGTTTTCCCTTGTCCGACGGCACATCCGATGGCGCCGAGGATGTCGTGGGCGTGCTCACGGAACGGATCGAAGCGCACTACTCGATGGACATGGGCCAGCTGAAGGCCGCGGTCGCCGCCGCGCCGACCGCGAACCCGGACGCCGCCGACATCGTCAAGTGGCACGGCCTCCTCGTACAGGCGCAGTCCGTGCTGGAGCGCGCGGAGGACGACCTCCTCGCCGCGCTGGAAACCCAGGCCAGCGAGGTCGACGACCCGACAATGGGCCTTGCCCACCGCGTGAACACGGCGGTCACCGTACGCGACGGCCGTGCCGGTGTCGTCCGGTGGCTCCTCGACCCGGACGCTCCGGGAAAGAAGGGCCTCGCCGCCGAACGGCTCGCCCGCCTTCGCCGCCGAACCGGTCCTGCGGTGCCGGCCAGCGCTCCCCACCGGCCGGCGGGTACCCCTGCCACTGCGTCGGCACGGTGGGCAGCAAGGCCCGGCCGATGAGCCGGGACAAGAACAGCACCATGGACGCCGACCTGCAGAAGATCTTCGGGAGCCCGGTGCCCGAACTGTATGAGGCGGCTGCCGAGCGCGATGCCCCGCCCGCCCTCGCCCGCGCCCTGGAACTGCGCTCCTTCCTAGCCCTGACCGAGGAGCAGGTAGCCCGCGTCCGCGACCGAGTGCACGCGGACACGGATCCGGACCGCGACATGGACGCGCTGTCGGCGGACAAGCTCCGCTTCGACGCGCAGTGGCTGGAGGCGGCGCTGGAGGCCCGCGACGGCTACCGTGCCGCCCTCGGCAAGCTGCTGCGCACCATGCCTCCGCCCGAACACCGGGCCCGGCCCGTCCGCACGGCGCAGCTCACGGCCACTGCCGCCCTGCCCCCGGCCGCCGCCCCGGCACCCCCGCGTGCCGGGGCGGCCCGGGCCCCTCGATCGTGAAAGCGCCCGCTTGTCCCACCCCACGTCCACCGAGGTAGCCGGACGAATCGAGGACCTCTACGGCGCGCCGTTCGCCGTCCTCAAGGCTCACGCACAGGGCCAGGAGGACCAGCCGCCCGGCATGCTCTCCGCCCTGCTCGGCATGCACGAGGCTCTCGCCCTCGCCGAGCGCAGCATCGACCTCCACCGCGGTCACTTCGCCCAGCTCATCGACCCTGCGCGTCAGATCGGGCGGCAAGAAGTCTCCCACCTTCTCGATGGCGCCCGCCGGCTCGCTGAGGCAGTCGCGGTCCGCGACGTTCAGGCCGAGGCGGTGGCCGCAGTTCTGCGGAGCCTGACTCGCCTTCCGGCCCCGGCGCCATCCCCGCCGACTTCCTCGCCGCCCGTCCCGGCCCCGAGCACAGCCCCCAGCCGTTGATCCGCCGGCTATTCGCCCTTACTCACCCAGGAGCATCCCTTGGCCATCACCGCTCTGCCCCCTGACGCCGACGCAGACCTCGCCCGGGTCACCGAGGCCCTCGCCATGATCACTCCGCGCTGGACCGTCCGGATCATGCTGGCCCTCTCCGGCCCGCCGCTACGGTACAGCGAGCTGGCGGCCAAGATGCCCTGGCTGAATGGCAATCAGCTCCACCCCAAACTCACGGCCCTGTGCCACGCCGGCCTCGTCGAGCGCACCGAACACACCACACGGCACGTCACCTACGGCCATACCGAACGCGGCGCCGCCCTCCTGCCGGTCCTGCCGGTGATCGTCACCTGGGCCGAGGAACACTTGGAGAAGCCGGACCGCCCGCTGCCCGCGATCGAGCAGATCGAGGACAGCCTCGCCCTGCTCACCCGGCGGCACGCCCCCGCCATCCTGTGGGTGCTCAAGTCCCGCGAGGAAGCCAGCGCGAGGGCCCTTGGTCGAATCGTGATGCCCAGCGGCGAGTGGACCAACGTGTACCCACCGCTGCGGCAGCTCGTCGCCGACGGCCTGGTCGACACCGAGGGCATCGGCCGACCTTATCGGCTCTCCACCGCGGGCGATGGCCTCGGTAGCGTTCTCGGCGCCCTGTCCGCGTGGTCCGCCGGTCAGCCCCTCAACCAGGCGGCCCAGCACCCGGTCTGGGGGCATCCGCGGGCGACACCCGCGCCGAGACCGTGGATCAGCAGCCAGCCCCGGCCGGTTCCCGCGGCGCCCCCGCAGGCCCGGACAGGCGAGCCCTCTCCGGCGTGGCATGGGCTCTTCTCCCACGCCACGCCCGCCCACCCGAAGGCGGCGGCCCCGGCGGGAGGCCCGCGCCGATGATCGCCCTCTTCACTCCTGCCGAAGTACACCGCGCAGTCGATCTGCTGGCCTCGCCCTCCTTGATCCGCCTCATCACCGAGATCGACGACAACGGATCGATACCACCGCGGCAGCTGGCCGGTACCCTCCCCGACCTCTCCTCGCACCAACTGCGCCGGGCCACCGAAGAGGCCCGCGCCCACGGCCTCGTCCGGACCACTCCCGGCACCGGTCTGGAACTCACCGAGACCGGTTCGGAACTGGCCGACCTGTACGACGCGGCTGCCCGCTGGGCCCGCCGCCACGCCTACCCGGCCCCGGTATGCGCGTTCAGCAGCCGCATCCGCTCTGTCCTCGACCTCCTGACGCCCTCGCTCATGACCGAGCACGCCGACGGCGGCTCGCAGCCCGCCGTGCGCCAGGTGAGCGCAGAGGCTGAGGCGGGCCTTGCCCGTACCCGCGCTCTCCTGAGCCAGTGGCTGGCGGGTAACCGCCAGGCCACCCTGGCATCCCAGTTCGAGCGGGCCGCGTGAGCCCAGCGGCCAGAGCCCGGCACGCGCGCCCTACCGCCAGGCTGATGCGCGGCATCTATCTCCCCCGCAGCGCAGACGCCGTCGCCGGGAGCGTGGCAACCTACGGTGTGCCACTCCTGGTGCTCGCCACCACGTCCTCGGGAGCGTTGACCGGTCTTGCGTTCGCCTTGGAGTGGCTGCCACGCCTGAGTGCCATCGCGGGGGCCGGGGCTCTGGCCGACCGCTACGGGGCCGCCGTCGTGTTCCGACTCGCGACGCTCGCCCGGGCAGGGGCCGCGCTCGCCGCCGCCGTGATGCTGCACATCCTCGGCGGTGGCCCTGGGACCACGGCCACCGTGCTGGTGCTGGCCGCCACGCTCGGCCTGCTCACGCAGTGCTCCTACATCGCCTCCGAAACGCAGGGTGCGTGTGCCGCTCGTGCCGCGGGGGGCGGCGGCCACCGCGTGCAGTCCGCCCTCTTGGGGCTCGATCAGGCGGCCCTGCTGGCCGGCCCCGCACTCAGCGCCGCGCTCCTTCACTGGGTGGGCCCTGACGGCATGCTCATGGCGCTCGCCGCCGTCTCGCTGCTCGGCGCGCTGCTGACACCCCGTACGCCCGTCTTGCCCGCCTCGACGAGTGCACCGGAGCGGGGCCGGGGCGGGATACGCGTGGGATGGTCCACGCTGCGGGCCATCCCTGCGCTGGCCTGGCTCGTGGCCGGGGTGGCGGCGTCCAACGTGGCCGTCGGCATGCTCCAGGCCGCGGCCCCCGTGATCGTCGTCAACCGCTTCGGCCAGTCCACCGCCTCGGTCGGTCTGGTCTGGACGGTTGCGGCCGCGGTGTCCCTGACAGCGGTGGCGGCGTGCCGCCGGGCCATCGACCGCTTCGGGCTGTGGCCTGTCGGTGCCGCCTGCGCACCGATCGCGGTCGGTGCCTGCGTCGCGGTGGCGACCGTCCCCACCTACGGGTCGTACTTGACCGCGACCACCGTGCTCATGGCCGCCGACGGCGGACTGGCCGTCGTCCTGCGGACCGTGCGCTCGCACCTCATCCCCGCTTCGGTCTACGCCAGCACGCTCGCCGCGACCGTGCTGCTGCTCCTCGCCCCGTACCCCCTTGCCGGCGTGCTGGTCGCACTCGTGCCGGTGGGCGGCCTCGGCCCCGCGATCATCGCCTGCGCTGTCCTCCAGGCCATCGGTCTTGCCTGCGCTTTCGCTCGCCTCCGCATGCGCCGGGCTGCCCTTCCCGGCGAGACCGACGCCAGCTGAACTACTTCTTGGATTCCTGTTGATCGACACGACCGACGACGTCTATGTCTCGCCGCGCTATCTGGCGGGGCTGCCCGGTCACGCCGGGGCGTCCTTCGCCCCCGTCGCCCACTGGCCTCACCACCATCTCGATGACGGGCCGGTCCAGCTGATCGTCGCGTCGCCGGACTACCGCGTCCGTATCGGATGGGCCGGCGACGACTACGATGTCTGGCGGATCAGCGTCGCCGAGGATGCCCTGTCGTCGACAACGTGGACGGCGCGCATCAATCAAAATACGCCGCCCGAGCTGGTGGGCGGGCTCGTAAGTGCCCTCGCCGCGGAGTGGCACGAAGACTCCGACAACGTCGTCGCGGACACGTCCTACCGATGGTCCGACGCGGTGCAACCCCTGCTCGACGCCGAGTGGAAGCTCGGACCGCTGTCGCGTGGTGAGCGGCATATCGTCGCCCCGGACCATCTGGCGGGCGCGACGATCGATGTCGTCAGTACCGATCCCTCCGCGGAGGCGGTGACGTTGTGGGCCGGGCCTCCGGGGTGGGGGACACGGGCCGAAGCGCACTTCAGTGCACGGACACCGAAGCGCTTGATCGCGGCCATGGCCGCCGAGTTCGTCAACCCCATCCCCGCTCTCCGCGAGCGAGCGACCCTTCACCCTCGGCTGGCGAAGGTGGCCCAGCTCACCCCGGCCCGACCGCCGCGACCCGCGACGCCCACGCCCCTCGACCTCCGGCGCGCCACCTCCACACCTCCGGTGCCGACCACACGCAGCGTGCCGCGCTGGACAACCGCAACGCCCCCGCCCACGCCGACCGTCGGCCCTGCCCGTGCCCATCGCTGAGCCGCTGCCCGCCCGATCATTTCTGCTCCATCCCGCTTGCCCTGCTGCCTGTCGAATCGGAGACCCCTTTGCCCCCTCGTCCGCTCGTCCTCGTCGTCTCGCCGGGCAATCAGGCCCTCCGCGGCTATTGCCTGAAGCAGGTCGCTGCTGCGTACGACGTCGTCCTGCTGACCGGCACGGAGCCGACGTGGGAGGTGCCGCACATCGTCGACCACGCCGTCGCCGATCTCCATGACGCCGCCACGCTGCTTGCCGCCGGCCGGGCTCTGGCCGCCCGGCACGACATCGCCGGCGTCGTCACTTGGGACGAGCAACACCTAGAACGGACTGCCCACTTGGCTCGCGACCTTGGACTCCCCGCGGCCTCCGCCGCGGCGATGCGGGCCTGTCGGAACAAGACGGTCGCTCGCGACCTGTTCGCTCGCCACGGGGTGCCGTCAGCCGCTTCGATGACGGCCACGACCCTGCTGGAGGCCGGGCTTGCGACGATGACCCTCGGCTACCCCGCCGTCATCAAGCCCGCCTCGTACTTCGGCAGCATCGGTGTGGTCCGCGTCGACCGCCCCGAAGAGCTCCCAGGCGCCTTCGAGTTCGCCATGGCCGGTGCGCGCCGCAGCCGCGCGGACACCAGCGTCCTGGTCGAGGAGTTCCTCGACGGGCCGGAGGTCAGCGTGGAGTGCGTCACCCACCGAGGTGTGACCGTCGCTGTCGCTGTGACCCGCAAGCAACTGGGCCCGTATTTCTCAGAGGTCGGCCACACTGTCGACGCCACCGACCCGCTCCTTGCCGAGGTCGCCCCGGTCGCCGCCGCTGCGATCAAGGCCCTGGGCATCACCGACGGTGTGCAGCATGTCGAGATGCGTCTGGTCGACGGACGGCCACGGCTGATCGAGGTCAACGGCAGGATCGGCGGCGACATGATCGGCCGCCTCGTCCACCTCGCCACCGGCATCGACCTGCCGAGGGCCGCCGCCGACCTCGCCTGCGGCACGGCACCAGACCTCACCCCGACCCGCCGCGAGGCCGCGGGCATCCGCATGCTGTACCCGCCCGCCTCCGGCACCCTCACCCAGCGACAGATCAACGAGCAGTTCGCCGACGGCACCCCCTGGCTGCGGCAGGTGCAGTGGACCAGCCAAATCGGCGACCGACTCGTACTCCCGCCCGAGGGCACCTTGTTCACGGCCCGGGCCGGGTTCTACCTCGTCACCGGACGCGACACCGCCGAGGTCGAGGAGCGCCTCGATTCCGCCGCCGACGAGATCACCGTGACCGTCCGGGCGCAGCGATGACCCACCAGCCCGGCCCGCGCCACGACACCGTCGGTGACGTCTACGTCTCGCCGCGCTACCTCGCCGCTTCCACCGGGGCCACCGCCCCCGCACTCGCCCCCTGCACGGTCTCCGCTGGGATCACCAGTACGACGACCTCGGCAACATCTACCTCGACGCTCCCGACCGGCGAGTCCAGCTGCGCCACGTGCCCGAAGGCAAGGATGACGCGCCCTGGCACATCAACGCCTACGAGGACCCAGCCGGCCCGCCGACGTGGGGCACCTATTTCAGCGAGAGTGCCCCCACCGAGTTCGTCCAGGTGTTCACCGCGGCCCTCGCCAGGGCGTATGAGCAGGGGCCGGACGCCTACCTCGCCCGCCCCGGCGTGCCCGGGGCCGACGACCACCACGACCCCTTCCAGGTCCTCGCCCCCCTTGTCATACAGGGCTGGAAATTCGACCACCCCCGCTGGGGCGTCAACGCGCTGCGGGCCCCGGACGGGCTCGCCGGTCTGGAGTTCGTCAAGCGACACATCGATCTCAATCCGGAAGGGGAGCTGACCACTCGCGACGCCCGCTGGCAACTGTGGGCGGGAGAGTCCATCGACCGGCCCGCCTGGTACGTGACGGCCAGCACGAATACCCCCGTCCCCCTGCTCACCGCGCTCACCGAATGCGCCGCCGATCCGACCCCGCTGCCCCGGTGGCGCGAGGACACCTTCAGCTACATCGAGGGCATGGCCCAGCTCACCCCGATCCAGCCGCCCGGCCCGCCAGCTCCCACCCCGCTAGACGTGCAGCGTGCCGCTGCATTCCGCCCTACACCCGCGCTCCCCGCGGCCGCCTCACCGTGCGGGAGCACAACGGTCCGACCGGCCCTGCCCGGCCCATGCCGGTAAACCCCGCCCGCCCTGCCGGCTGGTAAGCAACTGCACGGCACCACACCCGTCGCCCACCACCTCCTTCTCTCGTCTCTGGCCACACCCGTTGACCTTCCTCGTCCCCTCTCTCAAGGAGCCCTCTTCCGTGCGTGCACGTCTCGTCCGATCCGCCGCTGCCGTCGCCGCTGCGGTGGCGGGTACCCTCACCTGCGCGCCGGCCGCGAGCGCCCAGTCCTCCGAACCGACCCCCTCGACCTCCGCCGAAACACCGGTCCCAGACGCGGGCAACGTCGAGATCAGGGTGAAGGACACGGCCGGGGACGTCCTGCCTGGCGCCGTGCTCCTGCTGCTCGACGCCGACGGCCAGGACGCCGGCCGCGGACAGACCGACGCCCAGGGGACGCTGACCGTCCCCGACCTCGCGCCGGGCGTCTACCGGCTCAAGCAAACTTCCGGCAGCCCGCTCCACGAGGTAGCTGCCGACCAGGACGTCATCGTCACCCCGGGTGAGACCACACGGCTGACAATCATCGACCAGTTCAAGGCCGCCACCGTCCTCCTGCAGGTCAAGGACGGCAAGACCGGAAAGCCCCTGCCCGGCGCGACCGTAAACGTTGGCGCCAGCACCTCGCCGCTGCTCACCCTGACTACGGGCGCAAAGGGAACGGCCTCCGGAAATCTGCCCGTGACCAGCCGCAGGACACAGATCTGGGTTAAGGAGATCCAGGCCCCCGCCGGATACGACCTCTACAAGCCGACGAAGATCGCTACCGCGAGTCCCGGCACCCCGGTGACCGTGACGATCACCAACCCCAAGACGGCCAGCGACCCGAAGCGCGAACCCTCCAGCAAGCCGACGCACAAGAACACCGATGCTCCGTCCAGTTCGGGTAAGCCGAGCAGCGGTACCGGATGGGCCACGCGCTCCGCCCCGGGGAGCGACACACCGAAACCCGGCTCCTCGCGCGCTGCCGCGACCTCTGTCAACAACTCCACGCCGAAAACACCGACGGGTTCCCTCGCCCACACCGGAGCGGACGCCACCCCTTGGCTGGTCGCCGGCGCGACTGCGCTGATCACAGCAGGCGGAGGCGCCCTAGCCGTGGCCCGCCGCAGCCGCACGGACAGCCCCACCGAAAGCTGACCGCACTCCGCCCTTCTCCACGACTTAGAGCCCCTGGATTCCCCAGCCCGGAATCCGGGGGCTCTGTCGTACACGAATGCGCGCGTACCTCGTTACGCTGCCGCAGTGAACGACCCCTCATCGCTCCCCGGCGACCCCTCCGAGCTACGCCTGCGCATCTCCTACGACGACGAACTCTGGGACACTCCGCAGGCTGACACGCTGGAGCGCTGGGATGTAACCGTCCTGCACCGCCGACCCACCAGTGCCGCAGGTCACGAGCTGGCCGGCCCCACCGGATCCGTGGCCCCCGAACCCTCCCCCGACACGGTCGAAGAAGCTCCCGTGGGATCCATGACCTTCTACCGTGTGCACCTCGACCGAGGCCGCAACGCCTTCTGGGCCTTGGAGGAAGAGTCCGAGGACCTGTACGAGACCGCCCAGGTCCTCCTCGATCCCCAGACGGGCTCCTTCACCGACGAGGTCAGCGAACGGCTGGAGTACGTCGGCTCAGCGCTTCTGATCATGGATCGGGTGACGCTGGATCCCCCGTGGCGCGGGCACGGCCTGGCAGCCGTACTCGCTTGCGAGGCGATCACCCGGCTCATGGCGGGCTGTCGGGCTATCGCCTGCTCGCCCGGTATCACCGACCTCAGCAGCCGACGGCTGACTGACAGGGCCGAGTGGGGCCGCGTGAACGCCAGGATCGCCAAAGGGTGGGAGCGCGTGGGATTCCGACCCTTCCGAGATAACGTCTATCTCCTGTCTCCTGCCTCGGAGGATCTTGAGGAGCAGCGCAGCGCACTCCGCAGGCATCTTGCCGATCTTGGTGCGTCCTGGCGGGCCGACGCTTCATGACCGGCTTCGCCGGTGGGTGAGGCGGGCACTCCAGGAGCCCAGTGAACCCCTGGGGTGGGGCGGTGCCCCTTCTCGTTCTCGGTTCGGCGATATCTTCGAAGTTGGCGTGGTTCTGCCGGACTCCAGGCGAAACGGGGAAGTCAGCGGACAGAGGGACGGCTAAGAATTCACCGTCCACGAGAAGTTCGGCAGGTTCGCTGCGAACCACCCGTCAGCCAGCTCCAGGACGCGGTCAATATGCGCGGCATCGAAGTATTCGGAGCCCATCACCGGGCGGATGCCCTGGCCAGCCAGACAGTCCAGGACGTGCCGCTCGACATCGTGAGCTGCGCCGACGGGCAGGTCGGTTATGAGCCTGCGTACTTGCCCCAGACCGTGCTGGGTGCGGTGGGTATCAAGCCGCCCTCGTCCGTCGCCTGAGGAGATTCCGGGCTTGACCATTGCCCCGTTGGCCACTACGTAGTACACGGTTGGTTCGGGGCGAGCGCCCGCTCTGCTGCATCGGGCGCACAGCAACTCGCGCTTCAAGCCGATGTTGATGCTCACCGAGGTCAGGTGACCGGCAACGCAGCACAGGCGCACAGTCTGGATGACCCGGTCCGACATGACGTCCAGGAGCATCACGTTCTGCTCGCGAGCGCGGCGCCTGAACTCAACTAGCTTGGGTTTCTGAGAGATGCTGTGACACGTAACGCAGGGGTTGCCCGCACTGCCTGGACCCTTTGCGAATCCGTAGACACCCTCCGGCAAGCGCCCAGGGGTGGGCGAATCCATCGCGGAGATGGTGAAATCACGCCAGGTCCATCCAGGCCCGAACTTTCTATCCGGGACGCGCATAGGAGTACGTGGATCCATCGCGGTGATGATGAACTCATGCCCGTGGAGGCAGCGAACCCTTTTCGCTGGGTACCCATTGGGGGATGTGGCATCGGTCAGGATGCGGAGATCGGCCTCGATGACGTAGGCAGCGAACGACGCACGGGCGGCTTCCTCCCACCGCTTCTCCGCGCAGTGCTCGCACTCCTCCAGCGCCATGGGGAAGGCTGCCAGGTCTGTCGCTCCCGGCAGTGCCATGTGCTTCATCCCTGCATCCAGGAGGAACGTGCTCCCCTCGGGCGCCCGGACGATCGTGCTGCCGAGCTTGGGGTGCAGCGCAGTCACGGGAGTTACCTGAGTCGTATGTCCCGCATCGCAGGACAGGGTCACGTGGTCCAAGATGCCGCTCGGCTTGCTCCGTACCGTCCAGCCCAGCTCGTAGGCCCGCGTGGCGAAGAGCGACATGACGGCCGCCTCAGCACGGGCAAGCAGTCGGACAGAGCGCAGCGCGTCCTCCGGCGAAGCCCCGCCTGTCCGTATGCCTTCACTCATTTCGTCCCCCATCTCAACAGGCGCGTCGACTGCGCGAGTGCCTAGACGAGGTCGAGGGTCGCATGGCGCACTGACAACGGGCGCAGGTGCTCGCCTGGTTCGGTGGACGGGCCGACGTACGGACCGCGTGGAGCGTACTCACTCCTCACGACTGGATTCACTGAGGCCGAAGCGGCTGAGTTCGCCGTCAAACACCTTGATTGGCTGGCAAGGATGACAGTTCGCCGGGGGCAGACAGGAAAGGCGGCGGAAGGACTGGCCAACGGGTGCGAGGCCATGTCAACGTAGACGACCTTGCAAGAAACCCCAGGTCAGAGAGGTGATTGCCTGTGACTGTAGCCCCTAGTGGCCCCGGTTTCTCCACCACGATCGAAGCGTTGCGGCTGCGGGAGTGGCTGCTTGGCCCCGGCCAGCCGACGCTGGTCATGGACCAGTTCTCCGCCGAGGACTTTCACTTGATCGTTGACGATCGTGCGGATGTGCACGTCAGTTCCAAGGATGGCCGGTTCTACCTCGGCTGGTTTCCGAACGGTCGCCCCGGAACGGACGGTGAGGGATGGACGATCGCCGTCACCGGCACTGCCAAAGTCCGTGGCTACTACATGTCGTTCGACACCGAGACGCCGGCCGACATCGTCGCCGCTGCCGTAGCACGCGTGCTGGAGACCTCACACCGCATCTGACTGAGCGGACACCGGCAGGTAGTGCCTGCCCTGCGACTCGCTGGCCGTACCGCAGGCCGACCCGTTCCACCGTCGCCCGTTTCCCCGCCCCAGGAGGCTGTTCGTGACGTCCCCGGAGATGACCGTCGAAAATCTCATCGATCTGCTGTCCGGCTGCGACCGGAGCGCTCCGGTCCGCCAGGCCATGAACCCGTTCTTCCCGATGGCACACCGCTTGGCGCAGGTCCTGCAGTCGGTGGACGAAACCGGCCGGACCGTCGTCTACCTCGCCGAAGGACCGGACGAGGGCGCGCAACTCGGCCACCTGCCGCCGGAGGTTGCCATCAAGCTGACGTGGCAGGGCCCCGTCCAGGCGCCCCCGCGCCGCCCCCGCCGCCGTGCTGGCGCCTAGACCCGCACCGAACCCCTGGAGGCGCTCCTGTATCCCGATTCCCCGCCCGACCCGTCCACCTCGCATGGTGGCCCGCCCGCCTTCTGGGTCGGTCCCCGGTATCTGGCCGGTGACGACGGACGCCTCTACGACGTCGTCGCGGACACACTCGCCGGCCTGGGCTGGACGAGTCTGACGATCGTCCGCGGACGTCACGAACCGGACGAGGCGCCGGAGAACCGTCAGGTGCTGCGCAGCACCGTCCTGCACATCAGCCCTGACGCACTGCGCTGGGCCCAGTGGACCCTGGCGGACGAGCCGATGCTCCTGGGAGACCTACCGGTCGCCTGGCAGATATCCGCCCGCGCCGAGGCGAGCAGCCCAGCGCAGTGGTCGGCCTACTTCACCCGCGAGGTTCCCGGCGAGGCGCTGGCCGACTTCCTCGTCGCGCTCGACGCCCGCGATCAGCCCGCCGTGCCGTTGGCCGGCCCCGAACTGGTTCTCGACGCTGTCGCCGCTCACGGATGGTTCCGCGACAGCGACCAGCTCCAGACGGCGGCGACGGACCCGACGTTCACCTCGCGCATCAGCCTTGGCGAGGTGCCGCCTCTCATCCAGGACGCCGACCCGCGCTCCTTTGCCGCCGAGGCCGATGAGGTGAGACCGGCCGGGTGGCAGGCGGGTGCCGAGCCCGTGCTCGGCGCACCGTGGCTGTGGGCGGCATCCTTCGCGGCCAGCGTCCCGCACGATCTCGTCGCCACCTTCGCCGCCTCCCTCAGCTCGACCGCACCGGTCTTGCGGAAGGTGTTGCCCGAGGCCACGCAGGAGTACCTCCTGCGCACGCCGGCCTTCTGACATCCCGCACAACTTTCGACGACCGCAGTCCGGCACCCTCCCCGTGGAGGGGGCCGGACTTTCTTGATTTCCGGCGAACTGGTCGTGCGGTCTTCGACACCCAGGATGGTCTGCTGCCTGTGGTGACTGACCAGGAACGCACTGCTGCCTCCGACCCATGGTGGCCGGAGGCAGCAGTGCGATGGGCGGGTCGGTCAGCTCGTTGCGGTGGCCTTGGCGAGGGCACGAGCGAGGTGGCGGTCCACGAGAGCGGGGGAGCCGGAGACGATCAGCAGCAGGCTGCCGTCGCGGATCGCGGTCTGCTTGACCACGGTGCTCCGTCCCCCCGCGGTGAGCGTGAGGAGCTGGCTCCACTGCTCGTCACCGAGGTCGTGGGGAGTGGACAGCTTCTGCGAGGCCACGTCGACCGGGGTACCGCCGGAGACGACCTGATAGGTCGGGCAGCCGGTCATGGCGCCGAAGATCCGCTCGACATCGTCGGAGAGTTTCTCCGCGCTGGCGCTGTACAGCTCCTCGGAGATCTCCGAGGAGCTGCCGCCGTAGGTGAAGGCGGCTTTGGCTTTGTGTGGGAAGGCGAGGGTGCCGCCGGTCGCTGCCTCTCCGCCGAGCTTGCTCAGCTCCGGGCAGCCGAAGACCGTGACGTCGTCGTGCCGGACCGGGCGTTGCTGCTTGGGCAGGTAGCCGCTGCCGAGGTCGCTTTGGTCAAGCAGGCGGGAGCCGAGCGCGGCCGAGGAGAGCGGGGCCGGCTTCTGGACGGCATCGACCGAATTCCCGGTCCGCACGGAGGAAGGAGGCTGGTGCTCAGCCCCGGGAGCATCGGTGGAGCAGGCGGGCAGGGAGAGGAGAGCGACGGTGATGCCGAGTGCGGTGGTGGCGACGCGAACGCGCATGCGGAACTGACCCCTTGGTGTTAGGCGACGGGTGGTCAGTGCGGGCCCGCGGGCCCGGTGGGTCGTAGGAGTGGTGGTCAGCGTCCGAGGTGGCGCAGGCAGTCCTCGAACGTGTCGAACGTCGCGTCCGCCGGTCCGCTGTTGCGGTTGTACCAGGCGGTGTCGAGGCGCGTCTCCAGCTGCTGGTGGCCGATCCGGCAGCGCAGCCAGATCTGGCCGCGGGTGGAGAGGATGAGCCAGTCCCGGTACGCGCCGCATTCGGCGCAGGCGACCATCTCGCCATCGAGGACGAGGGGCTGTCCCCACGGCATCATCTTGCCGTCGACCTGGTCGTGGCTCGGCACGCGCAGCTCGGGCGGAAGGAAGTCGTCCACGACGGTGGTCGGCTCGATGGGCATCGGCTCGGTTGCCGGCACTCCGAAGCCGGGCGGAACCTGGCCCTGCAGCTGCGCATGCAGCTCGTCGAACTGCCTCTGAGCTTCGTTCGACCCCTTGGTCCGGCGGCGTATCCGGTGAAACACCCTGGCGTCCCCCTCTACCTCGTCATCTCGTCCTGCGCGCTTCACGACCATGCCCTACGCCTCCGGTGGTTTCAATTCGTAAAGTCCACAGTCGGCTCGACGTGATCACAGGGCCTTACGCGATGTCTCCTCTCCGCTGCGCCGCCGACCGGTTGCGGAGGGCCTGGACGGCGTTCTGCGCGTCGCGGACCGGTTCCCCGCGGTGCTGGCCTCGGGCAGTGGGGAAGCATCGGCGGGCAGGTCGGCCGCCCGCCGCATCCGCCACACGAGCACGTCGCTGATGGAGTCCGCGCTGCCGAGTTCGCGGCGCCCAGCAACGTCGGAGAGGAGAGCGGCCGGGTCGTGACCGGAGGTTTCGGTATCCGCGAGGGTCGCGGCCAGGGCGTGCCAGCCGGGTTCGGCGAGGATCTGCTCGGCCAGCTCCGGAAGCGCCTCGCGCAGCAGCACGGTCTGCCGCTGGAGCATGGGCCGGCTCAGACGTCGGCCGCGCTGCTGGAGGACGCCGAGGGGCTGTGCGGCGGCGGCCCGGTAGGCGGTGCGCAAGTGCTCGGCGGCCCGGGTGGCGGCCTCGGCTTGCTGGGCGTGGCCCTTTCTGGCGTGCCAGTGCGCGGCGGCGGTGACGAGGAAGAACAGCATGTCGATGGCCATGGCCGTGGTGGCGCCGTCTTCCCCGCGGCCGAGGGCCAGACCGCCCTGGACCAGGTCGCGGGCGGCCTGCCGCAGGGCTCGGTCGTGCCCGCGGACGGCGCGGACATGAGAGCGCGAGGCTCGTTCGAAGGCCGTTGCCGCGGCGCGCAGTTCGCGGCGGGTGTGGGCGGCGGACGTCTTGGCGAGGGCGTCCAGGACCTCGCCGGCCGCGGCGATGTGGGCTGCGACGACCGGATCCTCGCCGTGTGGGACGACGAGCACGGCCTGCCACAGCGCCGATGCCGTTCCGCGGCGCGCGGCGGCAGGACTGCCCCGGCCTGTACGGATCGCTTCTTCCCGCCGGGCAGCCGGAGCGTCCTGGTCGTCACCGGACCAGCGTTCGCGGATGCACGGCAGCGACAGGTCGGGGGCCAGGCGGGAGCCGGGATAGAACACCGGCTCACCGTCCCTATTCAGGTCGCCGGGCAGGGCGACCTTGTATCCCAGGAGGTCGCCGGAAGGCGCGGCGCGCTTGCGGACCACAAGGCCGCTGGCGGTGAGCCGGTCGAAGAACTCCTCGTCGGTCCTCGCACCGGCCACCGCGCGTCGTACGGTTTCGCGCAGCTCCTCGCGGGCCGTGAGTGCACGGCCTCGACGTTCGGCCTTGTGCCGCTCGGCGCTGGTGGGCCGCTTGGCCGCTGTGCCGTCGCCGGGGGCGACCTGGTGGAGACCCAGTTCCTTCTCGATAAGACGGGCTTCGGCGTGGGCGCGGGCGCCGGAGCGGAAGTCGTCGGGGCGGTGGCCGTCCTCGGTGACGAGGGTGCCGACGATGTGGATGTGGTCGGCGGCGTGGCGTACGGCGGCCCAGCGGCAGCCGGGCTGTCCGCCGCCGGGGTCGATCCCGGTGGCGGCGACGATGCGGCGGGCGATGTCGGCCCACTCCTCGTCGGACAGGATCCGGTCGCCGGGTGCGGCACGAACCGAGGTGTGCCATACGTGTTTGGACGGGCGGGCGTGCTCGGCAAGGGCCATCACAGGTTGGTCCAGGAGCTGCTGGAGGTCCTTGAGGGTGGCGTTGGGGTCGCGGCCGGGGTCGGGGGACATGCCGTCGAAGGAGGCAACGAGATGAGGGTCGACATGTTCTTCGCTGCGCCCTGGTCCGTAGAGGTACACGAGGAGCCCGATGGTCCGGGAACCGGACTTGTTGACGCTGGGGATCACGAGCTGCGGTGCTCGATGAGCCGCGCCACGGCTTCATGAGCGGTGTCGGCGGCCCGTCGCACAGCGGCAACCGCTGTTTCGAGGTGAGGAGCGTCCGCGCCGCTGTTGAGAGCCTTGACCGCCTGGTTCAGGTTGCTGCCGGCCCAGCCGAGCCGACGTCGGCTGTCGAACAGGGCGGTGATCACTTCACGTTCGTCGGCGATCTCGACACTGGTGCGATCGAGGTCGCGGGCGGCGGCGAGCGCGGAGCGGGCGAGGAACCCGGCCACGGACAGATTGCACTGGGCAGCGGCGGACTTGATCAGGACGAACTCATCCTCGTTGAAACGCGTGTTGGGCTGGTGCAGGCGCTTCTTCTCGGGCGACTGGCGCGGACGCTGGCGGGCGCGAGGAGCGCGGCGTCGGCGGGCGCGCGACGCGCTCTGCTTCTCTTCCTGCCCGGGCTTCGATCCGCCCCCGGTCGAAGCCCGAAGGACCTGCGCCCCCCGGTGCAGGCCCTCTCTCGTCCCCTCGGGGACGGGTTCGGCGGAAGCTACGCTTCCGCCCCAACTTGCTCGCCCCGAGACCGAGTTGGAGTCAAGGTCATGTTCCGGGGTGGTGTCGTTCTGGACGGGGTCCATCATCGGGATTCGGACCTCCTCATAGTGCGGGTACGGGGATGAGCGGTCGTGGCCGGCGCGACGACGGCCGGTCGCGTGAGGATGCGGGCAGGGCTGCTGACGTGGAGGAGCCACCGCCGGTCGGCAGGCGGAAGGCGGTTCGCCGGCGGGCCAGGACACCCTCCAGGCGCTGGCCTCGATGGATGCGGGCTCGGATGAGCGAAGGGGCGCGGGATCACCACGTGTCCCCTGAAGGGGCGGTGGCCCGGCGTATGGCCGGGCCACCGTTGGGGGTAGGGCGTTGAGCTGGGCTTTTGCCGGTTCAGCCGCACTCGGGACAGCGGGCGACGTGGCTGTTGAGCGCGCGGGCCATCCGTTGTCTCGTCGAAGACGCCTGCTTCGCGCTGGACTTCCCCGCCGGCCTGCCCGCGTGCCGGCTGGCGTGGGCAAGCATGTAGCCGATCTCCCGTTCGTACTCCGCACGGACGGTGGCGAACTGGTGGCAGGTCTTCATCGGGCGGTGCTCCTTGTCTTCGTGATGTCGTCGCTCCGCAGCTTCTGGAGGACGAGGCTCAGCCGTTCGTTCCGTCCGCCCTTGAGGTCCTCGCGGCGGAGGATCTCCCGCAGCTGGACCCGGGTGACGAACTCGTTGCCGTCGCGTTCGAGCAGCGCGGGGACATGGGGGAGGACCTGCTGGACGAGCTGATCCACCGACTGCTCCGGCTCGTGCGGCGGGCGCTGTGCCTGAGGGGTGCGGGGGCGACTGCGCTTCCCCTTGTTCTTCGTCCGCGGCTTGGCTGCCGCCTTCCGACGGAGGGGAGCCTTGTGTCCCCGGTCCCCGGTGGTCTCGGTCCCCGTGTTGGCGGGGGTCGGTCCCCGGTCCCCGGTGGTCTCGGTCCCCGTGTTGGCGGGGGTCGGTCCCCGGTCCCCGGTGGTCTCGGTCCCCGTGTTGGCGGAGGTCGGTCCCCGGTCCCCGGTGGTCTCGGTCCCCGTGTTGGCGGGGGTCGGTCCCCGGTCCCCGGTGGTCTCGGTCCCCATGTCGACGAAGGCCGGTCCCCGATGCGAACCAGGGCCCTGAGCAGGAGTTTCCCGCACAACATGGCCGGTCCCCGTGTTCGCAGCAGCGGGACCGGTCCCCGCTTTCACGCATGCTTCTGTTGCCTCGGTCCCCTCTTTCCCGTCTTCGGTCCCCGTGCTTGACGGCGCTTTCGGGGCCGCGTTTTCGGAGACCGGTCCCCTCGGTTTGCCCGGCCGAAGGCCCGCGGCCGACTCGTGGGGACCGGGGGTGGGGGCCGGCGTGCTCTCTGCCGGAGGTGAGGGGACCGTGGCAGCCGTTGCGGTGCCCGGCGCCGGGCACCAGGGAGAGGGAAGGGTGATCGTCGCGAGCGCGCGGGCGTGCCGACGAGCGGCGAGCTGGGCGAGCAGCTTCGCACGCTGGTCGGGGTCCGTACCGACCGAGGCTTTGTCCACTGCTCTCGACAGCCGTCGTGTGAGCCGACGGCCGCGCCTGTTCTGCTGCTGCTCGGGGGTGCCTTCGCCGAGGCGATCGGCGAGGGCGACCGCGTGGGTGGTGGCCCGGTCCCGGGTGATCTGCGCGGCGTCGCGGTCTCGTGCGGCGATGCCGAGGCGGGACAGAAGACGTTCGCGTGCCTCCCGCCCCAGGACGGCGATCAGCCCGCGGGAGGCGGCGTCCGGAGTGCGGACGCGCAGCTCGATTCCCATGGCCTGGTGCCACAGCACCGCCGCCAGCACCGGGCCGACGAAAGCCCGGACCGTGCCGCCGACGAGGCCGCTCTCGGCATAGGCAGGGATCACCTGTACTCCGGTGATCACCCAGACCAGCGTGCCCGGAAGGCCGGGGGACTTCTGGGTGGCCAGGTTCTGCCGGGCCATCAGCGCGGTCGCGAAGAGGCCGAGCTCGGCGGCGGCGAACATCCCGGCCCGCTCGGCGGTGCCGGCCATGTCGAGGTAGTCGGCCGCGAAGCGCCACGAGGTGTCGGCGCTGTAAGCGGTACAGCCGAGGGCGGCCAGTGCGGCGACCTTGACCGCCGGGGTGCCGAGACGTTTCTGCGGACGGGCGTCCCGGTGTCGCCTCATCCAAGCGGTCAGTACCAGCACCGGCAGGAGAACGCCGGACACGCCGATGACGAGGAGGAGCGGGGAGTAGGTCATGCAGCCGTCCCGAGTGGGCCGGGCGTCGGAGCCGGCGCCGCCGTGTGGACCACCGGCTGGTGTCTCCCGGGCTTTGCGGATGCTGCCGGAGCGGTCTTCTTTCGCTTCTTCTTGGGCCGTGGCATGCCGTAGGCGCGGTCGCGTTCGGAGACCTTGTCGGCAGCCTTCCGGAGCAGGTCACCGGCGTGCTTGCGGCTGAACTGCAGAGCTGCGGCGAGGCGGTCGGGCCGCCAACCCCGGACGTAGGCATGGTCGACGACGACCTGTCGCTCGGCCTCGGTCAGGTGCACGTCGCGTCCCCGGAAGAAGGCCGCAACGCGTCGGTAGTCGACCCGTAGAGGCAGGCCGTCGTGCCGAGGACGCCGCTCGGCTTCGGTGAGACCGCCCCAGATGCCCTCCTTGAGGGCGTTCTCCAAGGCAAAGTCCAAGCACTCGCGGCGTACGGGGCACCAGCCGCACAGCTCTTTCGCCTCAGCGATGGCTTCGTGGTTGCGGGGAAGCGGGAAGAAGACGGCATCAGCGTCCTCGGCGTCCATGCCGTAGCACGTCCCGCGGGATTGCCAGCTGGTGTCTCCGATGCCGCGCAGGCCCGTGGCGGGCGCGTCGTGGGTGGTGATGTAGCGCAAGGATCTCTCCGATGCTGCCGCTTCGGCGTGCCCGGGCGGGGCCGTGCGGATGCGGCGTCGGGTGCCGGCTGCGGCGCTAGGGCATGCGCCGCAGCCGGGGCGGGACGGTGGTGGCTGGTGGTGCCCGGACGAGACGGTCGAACCGGGCGCGCCGGTCAGGACACGGCGGAATGCCGGACCTGCTGGGCGGCGAGGTCGAGGCGGCAGGGGTGTGGGGTGGCACGCGGGGCGGTTCCGCGGGCTCCGCCGTCGGGACCGATCCGGCGACGACGGCATGGCTCGTCGGGCTGAGCCAGGCACCACTCGCACCGGACGCCCAGCGCATCGGGCAGGCCCTGCGCGACGGCTGCCTCGCGGGCTGCCCGGGTCGGCCGGTAGGGGGCGAGGGCGGCACGGGCGGCGGGCGGTATGCAGGAGCCGATCTCCCGCAGACGGCTCTCCAGCTTCGGGTCGATCCCGGCACGGCCGGCAGTGATCGCCTTGGCCTGCGCGGGCGGCGCGGCGCCGCTGGCGACGGCACGGCGCGCGCCGGCCAGTTCGGCGGTCCAGGCGGCCTGGTCGTCCGGGTCGACGGACGGTGTGGGGTCGGAGTGCCGGGCCAGGCGGTCGCGCCGGTAGCTCTCCCAGGGACGGGCCAGGTCCGTGGGCAAGATCTGGAACGGCGAGGTGCGGATGTGCCGACGAGCGGCGACGCGGGCATCCCAGCCGTACGGGGTGGCCATCGGCACGTCGTCGAGCAGCTCGTGCCACTGGGCGAGCTGGTCGGCCGCCTCGCGTTCGGTCGTCCGGATCAGGCGGGGGTCGAGTCGGCCGATGTAAGCCAGCAGCGCGGCGATTTCGCGGCGGTCCACGGTCAGCCCTCCGTTCCGGTCGACTCGTCGAGAGCGGCGAGCAGGGCGGCGGTGTGGGCCTCGGCTCGCGTCATGCCGCCCGGCGTGGCCGGGGCGTTGCCGGGCACGGCGTAGAGGTTCGGGCGGCCAGGGGCGTGTTCTCGGGCAACCCAGGAGCGCCAGTCGACCGCCCAGGCATCCGCCGGCCGCGGCTCGAAGTTGGCGCGGTGGGCGCGCCACTTCGTGTCGGCTTCCTGCAAGCCCTGCTCGCCGAGGCGGTCGAGGTGCCCCTGCTGGCGGGCCCAGGTGCGGGTGGCGGTGTCGACCTGCCACTCGGCAGCCGAGAGGACGGCGGCACCACTGCTGTACCTCCGGTTCAAACCAGGTTCACTACGGTTCTGTGTGCCGGTTTCCGGTACATCGCTGTGCTGGTTTCCGGTACGTCGAGGTGCCGGTTTCCGGCGGGACCTGCTGGATTTCGGTACTGCCGGTTTCCGGGGCCTCGCCGGGGATTCCGGCACCTCGCGCGGGCGGATGCCGTACCGGCGCAGGGCCGAGATTCGGAGTGCCGGGGTGGCTTCGGGGCCGATCTCCGAGACCTGTTCGCCGTCTTCCTCGTCCTCGGCCCTCGCCGCCGCAGCCCTGGCGGCGAGGGGGAGGCGGTAGACCGTGCTGCGCTGCGGGCCGGTGAGGTCATCGAGCTGCTCCAGCTCGCCGGAGCGGAGGAGGCGGTCGATGGCTTCGCGCACCGTGGAGACGGAGGCGTTCGTACGGGTGGCCAGGCTGGAGAGCGAGGCCCAGGAGATGCACTGCTCGTCGGCTGCCCGGTCAGCGATCGACAGCAGGACCAGGCGCGCGGTGCCTCGGCTGGAGCTGTGGTCCCACACCCAGGCGCGGGCATCGCGGCTCATCGGCCGCTCCGGTGGGTGACTGGGACCTTAGGCCCTATGCGCAGGGCTGTGGGCATGCGAAACTCTCTTCTGTGCTCCACGCCGTGATGTCCCGTCGCAAGGGTCGGCGTGGTGACGGTCCGGCCCTCTGGGCCGGTGTTTCTTTCGCGGCCGGTGCCGGGGAGCTGCAACTCCCGGGTGCCGGCCGCGTTTTTCTGGTCGCGTGAACCGTTAAGCGTGGTCGTGCTGCACGTCGCACCTTTCTTTCTCCCCGCCGCGCTGATCACGAGGCGAGGGACCAAGAACATATGGCGACCGCTCCGTCAAGTCCATACTTGGTTCACAACCTCCCCAGAGGTCGCCGAGGCGGGCGTTACATGTGATTCGGCGTGAGATGCCTCTCACCGCGAAGCGGTGCGCGGGCGCGCAGGCGGATGGTGCGCGGAGGTCATCGAACCGGCCGGTAGGGAAGATTTAAAGCGCATTAGCTGTATCAAGTCAACGAGAGAAAGGCGCTTCATCTATGCGCGTAGATTCCTTGAATGAGGAGCGCTTGATGATGTGATGCCACGTCAATTTCCCAGCAGGACGGCCGCGTTGATCTTCTCTGAAATTCGGGCGGACTCGACATTCATTGCGAGCACCCCAGAGAAGGGCGGGTTTATTCGCGACCTGACATTTTTGCCGATTTCTCGAGTGTGACAAAAACGCCGACGTAATGCCCGAATCGCGGCCCTGTGCACCCTTCGTCTCGGCGGCCGCTTGATCCGAACTCGGGGCGGCTTTCCAGGTGAAGCGGTTCGTAGGCGCCAGGCCCTGAGGCGCGATTCAAGATCGAATTCTCGTTACGTAAGGTCGTGGTGCTACTGGCGGGTCAGGAAATAGGGCCCGCCGCTCGGGGGAGCGGAAGACGTAGCAGCGGCAGGAAGGAACGAACATGACGTCCCCCACGGACGCAGACCTGTGCGTGGATCGCATCGGGGCGCTCCCCGGGTACCCGGTGGGGCTAGGCGGGTTTCTGCGGGCCTCGCGGGCCGAAGCCAGCCGTCGCTTGGGGCGCACGGTCACCCAGGAGGAGGTCGGGGAGGCTGCGGGCCGATCTGGGCGCTGGTACGCCCGCGTGGAGGCCGGCCAGAAGGCTCGGCTCGACGGGTTTCAGTGCCAGGCGATAGCCCGGACGCTCCTCCTGGACCGCGACGGACTCCAGGCCCTCCGGGCCTACGGCATGGGCGGCGCCATTCCGCAGGGCAACGCCCCGGGGCTCAGTGTTCATGCCCGCCGATCGCTGCAGATGATGCTGGACCAGCAGATGCCCCACCCGGCCTGGCTGCTGGATCACGCGTGGAACGTGGTCGGGTATAACCGAGCCATGGCCGAATGGTCGCCCTGGGTGATGGAGCCCGGGGCGAACCTCATGCGATGGGGTCTCGGCGCAGGTCGCGACGTCCTCCTCGACTGGGAGGCGCAGGCCGAGATCTATCTGGCGATGTTGCGTTTCACCATGATCCAGTACCCGGATGACCCGGCCGTGCGCGCGCTGGTCTCCGACGTTGTGGCCTCCGACCCCTTCCTTGGCCGGCTCTGGCGAGAGCGGGTCGACGTCACGGAGGGGCGGGGCCCGCTCCGGTACCGCGCCCAAGTGCCCAACATCCATGACGGTCAGCCTGTCACCCTGGAGTGTGTGACGCTATTCCCCGCGGAGGCGCCCTCGCACCGCATGGTCATCCTGCTGTGGGTCGAGGACGATGACGCTCCGGCCGTCGGCAACTGCGATGCGGACCACGAACTTCCCGGAGTGGCGGGCTGCGCGGCCTGACCGCAGATCGGACCCCTCGTCTACCCGGTCTCGCGGCGCATTGGTGTCACCGCACCGCGAGACCGGGTAGGAGCAGCGTTCCGCCGTTGCTCGAAACGTCGTCGGCCCGCAGCGCCGACGGAGTCGCATCGCCGGCCCGCAGTTCCCCGACGAGCATGGTGGCTGCAGCGGCGGCCTGATCGGGCGCGAGGAGGGTGTGCTCCCACCAGCCCACGAGAGGTCGATCCCACCCGCGTCGCATCATCTCCTCGGGCGGCGTCGGCTCCGAGGGGCCGCGATCATCGACCAGCACGCTCAGGCTCTGGCTGTCGCACGCCGCCGCCACGGCCCGCGGCCCGCCGGTGATGTTGAAACCGAAATGGGTTTGACTGTAGAGCAGGTGCGATGCCTGGGTCATACAGCTATACAGCACGGCGCTCAGAGAAGTTTCCAAGGCCGACCAACTGGTCGCGATCGGTACGCGCGGCGGCGGAGGCCACATAGGCCGGCCCGGAAGGATCAACCACACGTACGGCAGCTGCTCGAAGTCGACCGGCGCCGACGCGGCATCGAAGGGGATCCGATCGGTGCGATCCAGGTACCGCTCAGGCCGCACCGACAGCTGCAGGTCGCCGGCGGGCCCGGACAGTGCTAGCACGCGGTCATCCATTGCCCAGCGGACGCACAGGCCCCGCACCGCCCCGCCGTAGGCCAACGGGCCTCCGATCCGGCTACGCACCGCCGCCATGACGGCGCGCGCGGCGCCCGGCCCGCTCGGTACGGCCTCGGGCGGAGCGTCCACATCGCCCTGAGCGAGGCGGCGGCACGCGACGTCTACTACTGCATCGAGGCCGTCGCATATTCGCCCATCCATGTGGAAATCTTGCCCGACTAGTCTATTTTCTGCATATCAGGCACGTAGGGGAACGTGCCGTGATCAGCTAGAGGACTTCTCGGCGAACAAGGCCTTGGCGCTGGGTGGCCCGGCGTAGGGGAGAGCGTGGCAGCGTTCGGAACGGAGAAGGTCACCGCTGGGCGACAGGACTGGGCGACAGGAGAGGAAGGCGAAAGAGGAAGACACTCATGCCCTTCGATGATCAGGGCACGCATGCCCATCCCTCCACAGGCCACGAGATCACGGAAGCAGGCTGGCAGGCCGTTCGCCGAGACGGGCGAGTCCGCGACGATCTCATCGACGCCGCCTGCCGGGAGCCTCGCCTTCGGCAGCTCTTCCCCTGGACGGGCATGGGGGAACTGCACTTCAGCCGCTGCACCGAACCCAGCTGGACATGGGACATCCCCTACATCCAGCCCGCCAAGGGCGGTGGCTACTGGGTTTCAGGCCCGCTACGTACCGAATCAGTCGGCTCGGCCGCAACCGTAGAAGACGCCATCGCCGTGGTCGTCGCGAAGTTGCCGGCCAACGCCGGCCCGGCATTCGTGGGAACGCCCGAACAACTTGCGGCCCATGAAGCTTTGCTTGACCCGCACCCGACCGTGAACCCAGGTGCCGAATGATCCTGAGTACGGGCACGCCGTACCTCATGACGCTTGCTGAGGCGTTCCGAGAGTTCCCCTACCCGAGCACACCCTGAGCTGAACGACCACGCAGGTCGCCCCGGAGTAGGCGAGTACCGTCGCGAGCCTATACCGCATTGACGTCACGGGACGCAAGTTCTTGCAGCTCCACACGAATGCCGCAACGGCTAACCGGATACATGCTGTCTACCGCTTACTGCTTAACAGCGCGCAGCATCGCCGCAAATACAGGAGAATCAGGGAAAGGCTGCTGATCTCCCACCTTCCTATATCCCCATGCTTCATAAACGGCCTGCACAGCCCCATTGCCGTTTGCGGGATTTACCAGCAGCGTCACACGCTCTTCGTGTCGATGGGTCAGCCACGCCTCGTGAAGCTGCCACGCAATACTGCGGCCACGCCATTCCTTTCTCACTACGATCTCGTTCAAGGCCACAGTGCGCCTTCCGTCTTCCCGTGCCATATCCCCTGGAAGCGGCACCTTCATGCTGTTCCACCATCGAGTATCAGTCCCGAGGGGAGTCCCGAAGCAGAATCCCACAGGCTGATCACCTTCATATCCCAAAACGGCGGTCCAGCCTGGGCGAGAAGCGTACCGAGACAGCCTTTCATCGAAGCGGTCAACGTCATAGAATGGGCCAGTCAGTCCGAAATCTCGGCGCCGCACCTCGGCATGGATGTCGAGTATCTGCTGCCGAATCTCCGAGAGATCTTCAGAAACGAAGTGCTTCACGTTGACCGTCACGATTTCCGTTCCCCTTCAGTCAGGCGGTCCTTCATTTCAGCAGCGAACTTAGACCCAGGCGCCAAGCGAGACAGCTTGAGGTCGAACTTCCTCACCCAGCGAAAAGTGCGCCCGGAGAGCTTCGGCTCCCCTGTCCCTGGAAGGAACGCGGCGATGGTAGCGCAAGCTTGCTCGACTTCTTCTTGCGCTAGCTGCGCGAGCGCCAGGTGCACTCCGTAGTAAGTTCGGTTCCTTCTGTACTCCGGCCGCAGTTTCCCCAACGCCCTGTACAGGTGGGCTTCACTCTCAGCGTGACGACCAAGCCGCGCCTTTGCCAACGCCGACAGCCCTTCGAGTTCGGCCCGGTCAAAGAATCCAATCCAAGAAGGCCGTTCTGCCTGCGGGTCAGCGATTTCATATGCTTGAACAGAGTTATCGAAAGCCCGCAGAGTCGCACGTTCGTCGCCGATAGCTGACTGGATCCCTCCTAGTCGTGCATTCGCCAGCGCCCGATAAAGAGGGTCTTTCCTGCAAGCATGGGATCGCCGCCCAGCCTCAGCTGCGGCAAGCGCATCCCTCAAGTGTTGCTCCTGAAAAGAGAGAAGTGTTGCGTGGCCCCATAGGCGCATCTGCATTTCACTGCTACCAGCCATGCCCGCCAACTGCATAGCTCGTTGTAGATGCCTCTGGGCACGCTTGGGCTCTTGCCCATCCACTGCCGCCCAGAGTGCAGTGCCAGTGAAAGCAGATGCCAGGTAATACAACCGATTCCTCACCCGAGTAGACGCCTGCCCTGCATCCTGGAGATCTAGCGCATGTTTCGCGTGGGCCAACGCGCGAGTCTCCAGGCGAACTTCACTTCCGCCCTCGTTATCTGCCCGAACGAGTTCGTGGAAGTTCCTTTCAAGGCGATCAGCGTCTGACATCCCCACTCGTGACAGCCCAGTGGCGGGCGATGAAGAAAGCAGTGAAGCGGCAGTGATAGAAGCCGTAGCTGTCGCGAAATCGCGTCGCAACATAGGAGCCTCCGAGGGGGCTTGCTCGCTGGGAGTGGGAGGGGAGAATCCAAGGTCAACTGCCGTACAGCGAAACTCTTGTTCAAGAACCAGGCGTTGTTTCGCATGAGGCCAGCGAGTCTTCCCGGTTAACCAGTTTCGGACATGGCGATCAGTCAACTTCCCCGGACTTCCGGTCAGAACTTCCAATCGGATGTTTAGAGAGTCCGCGAGGCCCGCCTGAGTGAAGCCTGCGCGTGCTATGTACGCCGCCAGCTCTCGGTTCTCGCTCATGCTCCTCACGATAGCCGCGACACGAGCGCTGAACACTCACGAGGGTAAAAATTTCCGGTTGAACACCTCATGAGGCAAGCCCGAATTGCCTGTCAAGCAGGCCTGGGTGGGCGGTTACCTGGGTGCACTTCCCTTCGAGGCTGGTTAGGGGTCTCGGAGGGCAGCGCAACGGACGACGATCAGGAGTCCCCCGTGCAACCGACCACCGACCTCCGGGCAGCACAGCCCGCCGGGCTTCCCGCAGAAGCGCAGGAGCCCGCACCTCAACAGATGCTTCTGGACGAGAGGCGTTTTGATGCCAGCGTCACCGCGATGCTGCGAGTTCTGGCTGGCGTTCACGACTCGTACTTGGCTGAGTTCGACGAAGACCTTGATGCGGTACTCGGTGCGCCGGCTGGCCCGGAGGGGATCGCCGGGAGCCACCGAGCGTCGGGACTGATGCGTCGCCGCAGCACCCCTGCCGTCCAGGAGCCGGGCCTCGACTCGGAGCCGGGTCTGCGTGCGCAGCGGTTGGACCGCTTGCTGGGGCAGCTCGTGAACAGGGCCCGTGCCGCCGTGCACCGTTGTTCGGAGCCGGGGTTCGACGTGGCGATCGAGCGTGCTGACAAGCTCCGTGTCGGTCCGGCCGCAGCCGCCACCGCGGGTGTCGTGCAGGTGCGTCGGATGGCGATGGCCGCCCAGGAGCTGATCGACAGGCTCGATCCGGACGACGCTGCCGGGCCGTTGCCGACGTTCGAACCTCGCCCCTGGGTCCGGGAGTTGCGGTGTGCGTGACCCCGCCGTCCGCGTACTGGGCGTACCTGGACCGCATCGACGAGAAGGGGCGGCCGGTCGGCTTCGAAGTCGACGGTCGGCCGGTGCTGCACAGCTTCGTCGCGGCGAGCCCTGACCTGGCCATGGAGTGGCTGCGCGAATCGGTCCGCGCCGCGCTGCTCGACCTCGATCACGCCGGCTTCGGGGCCGCGTGGGCGTGGCTGGGTGATCACCGCGCCGCCGACCGGGCCACGGCCGGCCTCCGGCGGGGGAGTCCCGTGGACTTCACCGTGACGACGCCGTCCGGGTGCTGGTCCTGGAGAGCCGCTCCCGTCGGAGTTCCTCTGCCGCTGACCTGCCGGTGCTCTGCACCCGCGCCGCCGCCTGCCACTGCGCTTCGGCGGCACCGCGGCGGCGCAGTCCTCCCCCTCCCGTCTCTCTCGTAACCAACTCGCCCAGCTCGAAAGGACTTTCACCGTGCTCGACCACGACTACGCGTCCCTGCCCTTCGCCAAGGGCGCCTTGAGCCGCCGCCGCCCCAAGCAGGACAGCACCCGCCCCTGACCGCCTCACCTACACGGAGTTTTCGATGTTGAAGGTCGAGCTGTCGGGCCCCGAGGTAACGGCCCTGCTGGGCATCGCGCACGGTCTTTCCGTGGTGGAGATCGCGGCGCAGACCTCCATGCGGGTGAAGACGGTCCGAGACCGGCTGCTGCCCAGCGCCAAGGACCGGCTGGGCCACCGTGACATGAGCGACGCCGCGGCCGTCGAGCGTGCCTACCTCGCCGGTGCGCTGCCCGCCCCGCCGCCGGAGGCGCCCCGTTGCCAGGTCGCCGTGCGGCTCTCCCCGGGGCAGGTCTCCCTCATACGGCTGCTGTCCCAGGGCATGACCGCAGGGGCCATCTCCGGCCGCACCACCAAGTCCTTGCCCGCGGTCGAGCGCGATATCCGCGCACTGTGCGAGGTCACCGGCGCCGCGACGGACGCGCACCTCATCACCCGTGCCCGCCAGCTCGGCATCCCCTACCGCCGCCGCACCTCCCGCCCGGTTCACCCCTCCCGCCACCCCGTCGCGCTCTGACCCGCCGCCCTTTGGAAGGAATCTGCCCCTGCCATGTGCGTTCACAACCCGCCGTGCCCCTCCGCCGATGCCGCCGACCGCGACGCCGCGCACACCGTGGCCGGCCACCCTGATCAGGGCTGGAGCCTGTTGTGCAACGGTGTTCTGCTCTTCGAGGACACCGGCGAGCTGCTGCCGGACGGCGAGGTCATTGGGCCTCGCCGCCCGTCGGCCGGGTTGGCGGTCGCCGCGTGACCACCGCAGAGCTTCTTCTCGCTCCGACGGCCGGGGAGCACGACAGACCGCCGCTGTGCGTCCGCCGAGGCCCCGCCGGGCACTTCCGCCTCAGCTACGTCACCGAGCACCCCGGCGACCGGGATCTTCGCGATGTCCTGTGGGACCGCACAGCCCCGGACGGACAGCGTCAGCCCATGCTCTACCTGACGTGCGCGCTGTGCGAGATGCCCGTCCGGCCCGTCCGCAGCTCCCGCCGCCCCCGGCTCGGGACCGGGACGCTGTTCCTCGTCCCCGACGGCGTGGACACCTCGCAGCCGGTGCGGACGGTGCTGCCGCCGGTGTGCCTGGCCCACGCTCCCGTCGCCGTCCGGGAGGCAGCCGCCCTCCAGCACGGCTACACCGCGCTTCTGGTCACCCGCCACCGCCTCCACGGCATCATCGGCACCCCGTACCGCTGGGCCGGCCACCGCGTCCAACAGGACCAGCCGACCGACGTACCCGTGCCCTACGGCACCTACGACGCGCGCTGGACCATCGCGCAACTGCTTGTCCGTGAGCTGACGAAGTACGCCGTCGTCGACCTGAACGACCGCGCCGACCTCACGGAGGCACGGTGACCCCAGAGTTCTGTTACGTCCTCGCACCGTCCCGGGAGGCCCTGGAAGACCAGCTCCGCACCAGCCGGCCCGAACTCGCGCCCCTGGCCGCAGCTGTCTTACGCCGAGCCTTCTGCATCCTCGTCGCGGACCACGAGGAATCGTCCGAATGCGCCCATGCCCTGTGCCTGACCGAGCTGTCCGACGGCTACGCCCTCTGGGTCCGCTGGACCGATCACGAGGACGGACGGTGGCGGCGCTGCTGGTTCGAGGTCCGCCGCAACTGCCCCGACGCGGCCCCCGACGGCGAGCCGTGCGTGCTGTATCTCGACCACGCCGGGCTCCACAGCTGGACCGCAACCCGCTCGGAGGCACAGTGACCCACCGCATCCCCTTCTCCCGGCCCGCTCCTCCCGGGCCCGAGTCGGAGCCGCGGCAATGGCCGCACTGGTCCGACTTCGTGCTCCTCTCCGAGGGGCTCGCCCCGGTCCTGACCGGCTGGAGCGTTAGCGACTCGGAAGTTGCCTGCACGGTGAGCGACCACCTCCCCGACATCGCCACCCTCAACCTGGGAGCCCTCACCCCGTGACACTCCCCGAGCCCCTGTACGTGGTGGCGTGGTCCCAGGAGACCGACGCCACCCCCTCCGTCACCGTCCGCGTCACCCCCGATGGTTCCCTCCGCCTTGCCTTCCGCGGCGAACTGCCCCACGACCGCGACCACCACGGCATTCTGTGGCGCCGCCAAACCATTTCCGCCGGCCGCGGGCACCCCCTGAAAGATCGTGTCCACTCCTACCGGCAACGGACCGCAATGGCCTACCTCCTGTGCCACGCCGATGCCTCCTCCACCCTGGGCGGACACGCGCTCCACGACGACCCACCCCACCCCGAACAGCCGTTGTTCCTCCTCGACACCGCCGAGGTACACGAGGGGTACGTGACAGCCACACCACCTGTGTGCCACCAGTGCGCACCCCACGTCGCACGCACCCGCAGCGGCCGCAAGCGCAGCTACACCGCCGTCGTCGTCGACGAAGTCCGCCCCTGGGGCGTTGCCGGCGCCCTCTACGACCCCACCACTCTGCGACTCCACCTCGCGGCAAACAGGCTGACCGCCGTCCGCTACCGCAGCCCCCGGGCCCCGTGGGTCGTCGCCCACCAAGCCCTCATATCCCTCCACGGCATCACCCCCGTGCGTCTGAAGCTGCGAAATGGCGCGACCTGACAGGCAGCCCGGGCACCGGCCCTACAGGCGGGTCTCTCCCCCCTATCAGCAGACACCGTTGGCCACGTGAGCTGGCGGGAATGAAGTACGTCCCCGATAGCCTCCGGCACTCTGTTGCCGGCATCCCCCGAACATGTACGACCGAAGGAACTTCATGCCGAACACGACCGTCGAGCCCGACGAGGCAACCCGCCTGCGCAACAAGGTGGTGGACGAGCTGCGCGCGGACGGCACGATCTCCTCTGCCGAGATCGAGGCCGTCATGCGCAAGGTGCCGCGCCACGGGTTCGCCCCCGAAGCGAGCCTGGAGAAGGCGTACGAGCCGTACGCGGCGGTGATTACCAAGACCGATGAGTACGGGGTGCAGCTCAGCTCCGTATCGGCGCCGCAGATTCAGGCCCTCATGCTGGAGCAGGCCCAGGTCCGCCCGGGGATGCGCGTGCTGGAGATCGGGTCGGGCGGGCTGAACGCTGCCTACCTCGCCGAACTCGTCGGCTCCGACGGCGAGGTCACCACGGTGGACATCGACCCCGTCGTCACCGACCGGGCCAGTCGGCTGCTGGAGCAGCACGGCTACAGCCGGGTCACCGTCTGCACGGGCGACGCCGCCGAGCCGATCCCCGGGCTGGGGAAGGTCGATGTCGTGCTCGTGACCGTCGGAGCCTGGGACATTCCGCCGGCCTGGATCGACCAGCTCAAGGAGGGCGGGCGCCTGGTGGTGCCGCTGCGGATGCGTGGCCTGACCCGCTCCGTTGCGTTCACCCGTGTCGGTGACCACCTGGAGAGCGAGTCCGCGAAAATCTGCGGGTTCGTCCCCATGCAGGGCTCCAGCGCACACGACGAGGATCTGCTGCTGGTCAACGGCACCCCGGAGATCGGGCTGCGGTTCGATGACGGCCTGCCCTCCGACCCGAGCCTGCTCGACAACGCCGTCACCTTCCCGCGGTTCGAGACGTGGACCGGCGTGACCATCGGCGTCAGCGAGCTGCTGGACACCCTCCAGATGCACCTGGCCATCCGGCTGCCGGGCTTCTGCATCATGGCCGTGGACCCGGAGCTGGACTCCGGCATCGTCGCCCCGAACCACAAGGGCTTCACCCTGGCCGCCGTGGACAGCGAGGGTCGCACCTTCGCCTACCTCACCACCCGCCGCACCGAGGACAACAAGCACGTCGAGTTCGGCGTGCACGCCCTCGGCCCCGACGCCGCCGCGTTCGCCGAGACCATCGCCGGTCACCTGCGCGACTGGGCAGGCGAACACCGCGGCGGCCCCAGCCCGGTCATCCGGGTCTATCCGGCCGGCACCCCCGATGACCAGGTCCCCGGTGACCGGGTCATCGACAAGGTCCACAGCCGGATCTCGCTCTCCTGGCCCGCCAAGCAGTAGCCGCAGGCCAGGGTTCCCGCACCATCCATATCGGAAGGAAGGGCACCACCATGAGCATCACCACTCCGGCCCCGGCGACCGCGCCGACGGCCGCGCTGGCGACCGTGGAGGACGACTTCGCGCCGCTCGACGTGAAGGTCGTCGTCGCCTCCCACCCGCACGGCAAGCTGATGTGCGGCACCAACGACGGCTGCGGAAGCACCTGCGCCAACGGCGCCTCCGCGTGCAGCTCCTTCATCGAGGACCCCGCCTGATCCCCAGGCTCCTCCACCCGGTGGGCCGGGCGTGATGTACGTCCCGCTCGGCCCACCGGCCATCGATGCGCCTGTACCGGAAGGGAACGCCCCATGGCCACCCCCTCGGCCGTCAGCTACCGCTGGCAGGGCCCCGCACTGTTGCGGGCCACCACCAGCCAGGCCCCCGTGGAACTGCCCGCCACGCTCGACCTGGACGACGCGGCCGCCACCCGCGCGTGGCTGCACCGGACCTGGCAGCACCCGGCTTTCCAGGCCGCCCTGTCCGCGGCCACCCCGGTGCTCACCGAAGCGGTCCAAGCTGCCGTGGACGGGCGCCAGACCGAGCCCCGCCAGATCCGGCGGATCGCGCTGTCCACGATCTCCTACCTGCTGCGGTGGCAGAACCGCCCCACCCCGCACGGCCTGTTCGCCGGCACCGCCGCCGTGACCGTCGCAGAGACGGCGCACGTCCAGTGGCGCGAGAAGCACCGGGCGCTGCTGCGCGCGGACGCCGAATGGGTCACCGACCTCATCCTCCGCCTCCAAGCGAACCCGGAGCTGCTGAAGCGGCTGCTGCTGGTGGCCAACAACACCGCCCGGCAGCGCGGCAGCCGACTGGTCGCCGTTGGACCGCCCGCCGACGCGTACGCCGAGCTCATGGCGCCGGTCGAGGTATCCGTACGCCACGCCTGCCCGGTCGCCGCCGCGGTCGAGGCCACGCGCCGACCAGTCGTCTACGACGACCTGCACGTACAGCTGCGCACGCTCTTCCCGCAGGCCGGGCCCGACCTGATCGACCGGCTGCTGGGCGACCTGATCACCCAGCAGATCCTGCTGACCAGCCTGTGGGCGCCGATGACCACCATGGACGCCCTCGGCCACCTGTGCACAGAGCTGGAGCGGGTGTCCGCCGATTCGATCCCCGACCTCTACGAACTGGTCACCGAGCTCTACGAGTTACGCGACGAGATCGCCGGCACCCAGCCCACCACCAGCGCGACGCCCGGCCGCCTGACGGCGAGGATGCGCGCACTGTCCGAGGCCACCCCCACCCCGCTGGTCATCGACACCGCCCTTGACTGCGACGTGCAGATACCCGCCGCGGTCCTGGAGGAAGTACAGGCCGCGGTCACCGCGCTGTACCGCACCACCTCCCAGCCCTACGGCTACCAGCACTGGCGCGACTACCACCGCCGCTTCCGCGCCCGCTACGGCGCCGGCGCCCGAGTCCCCGTCCTGGAGCTGGTCTCCGACAGCGGGCTCGGCCTGCCCGCGGGCTACCTCGGATCGGAACGCGACCGACCGCCGAAGCTGCTCACCGACCGGGACGAGGCGCTGCTCGCGCTGCTGCAACCGGTGCTGATGGACGGCGGCGAACTCGTCCTCACCGACAAGACGATCAGCGCCCTGGCGGCCGCCGCGGGCACCGAACCGCACTTCGTCCCTCGGGTGGAGACCGCCTTCGAGATCCGCGCGCCGTTCCCGGCGGACCTTGCGCGCGGCGCCTTCGAGATCGTGTTGACCGCCGTCCCACGGCCCGGCAGCAGCATGGCCGGCCGCTTCGCCCACCTGCTGGCCCCCGAGCAGCAAGAGGACCTGGCCGCCGGCTACCGGACCGACCCCAACGCGCTCACCGCGCAGCTCAGCTTCCCGCCCCGCAAACGCCGCAACGAGAACGTCATCCGCACAGCGCGGCTCCTGGACCACGTCATCGCCGTGGGCGAGAACCCGGCCACCAGCGGCGGGACGCTCAGCCTGGACGACATCGCCGTCACCGCCGACGCCCGCCACTTCCACCTGATCCAGCACTCCACCGGCCGCCACCTGGACGTGCGGGTCCTGCACGCCCTCGAAGCCAGCGTCCAGACCCCGGCGCTGGCCCGGTTCCTCGCCGAGGTCGCCGGCGCCCGGTACGCCGCGTACAAGCCGTTCGACTTCGGAGCCGCGGCCCGCCTGCCGTACCTGCCCCGCGTGCGCTACCGCCGCACCATCCTGGCCCCCGCCCGCTGGCTGCTCACCGCCGATGAGCTTCCCCGCCGCACCGCCGAACAGGACTGCTGGGACAAGGCGTTCGACGCGTGGCGTACCCGGCTGCGTATGCCGGACGCGGTCAGCATGGTCGAGTACGACCAGCGCCTTCCGCTGGACCTGACCCACCCCGTACACCGCCGTCTGCTCCGATCCCAGCTCGACCAGAACCGGCGCCTGGAACTGCGCGAGGCGCCGCCGGCCGACGCGCACGGCTGGATCGGCCGCGCCCACGAGGTGTGGGTCTCCCTCCGCAACCCCGCGCCGCCGCAGCACCCCGAGAACAGCAGCACCATCCCGGCCGCAGCCGGACCGGTGCCGTTCCACCTGCCGGGTTCCGGCGACGTGCTGTACGCACGGTTGCACGCCCACCCCGGCCGGTACGACGAAATCCTGACCCAGCACCTCGATCCCTTGTTCACCGAGTTCGGTGAACACCCGATCTTGTGGTGGTTCACTCGGCACCGCCAGACGGCTCGCCCCGACGCCGACCAGTACCTCGACCTCGTCCTCCACCTTGCTCCCGGCGCCTACGGCGCGGCAGCCGAGAACGTGCACGACTGGGCGGATGCCCTTCATCGCGTCGGTTTGGCGGCCGGCCTGACCCTGGGGGACTACCGGCCGCAGACCGGCCGGTTCGGGCAGGGCGATGCGATGGACGCCGCGCACCGGGTGTTCGCCGCCGACTCCGCCGCCGCCCTCGCGCAGATCCGGCTCACCCACCAGACCGACGCCGTCGCCCCGCAGGCCCTCGCCGCCGCAAGCGCCTACGATCTCGTCCAGCACCTCGCCCCTTCCACCACCCAGGCCACGGACTGGATGGTCCGGCGGCTGCCGCAGACCACCGGCCGCCTCGACCCCCGCCTGCGCGACCAGATGCTCGAACTCACCTCTCCCGGCGGCCGGGACGCCTTGGGCGCGCTTCCCGGGGGCGACGTCGTCACCCGGGCGTGGCAGGCCCGCACTGCCGCCCTCGATGCCTACCGGCTCTGCCGGGCCGGCGCCGACCCGATGCGGGCCGCCCGATCGCTGCTCCATCAGCACCACGTCCGGGCCCTGGGCGTCAGCCCGACCGCCGAGGACATCACGCTGCGGCTCGTGCGCACCGCGGCCCTCCAGCACCAGAAGGCCAGCCGATGACCGCCCTGCCCGCCACGGCATCGGCCCTCCTCGACCAGTACGCCACGCACCTGGCAGAGCCCGTCCCGGCGTCGGAGAACGAGCCCTGGGCGGCGCAATCCCTCGCCGAGGGCGCCGCCGGGATCGCTCTGCTGCACACCGAGATCGCCAGCCGGTACGGCGGCGCCTGGCGCGCCGCCCACCGATGGATCACAGCCGCGGCCTCCGGGACCGTCAGCGCCGCCGACCAGACGGGCCTGTTCCTGGGGGCCCCGGCCGTCGGCTTCCTCCTCACCACCGTCCCCCCGGCCTACCAGCACCTGTACGCCGCGGCACGCGCGACCCTGCACCAGCACATCACCGACCTCGCGCACCGCCGCGTGGACGCCGCACTCGCCCGCATCGACAGACGCGACCTGCCCACCTTCTCGGAGTACGACCTCTTCTACGGCCTCACCGGAATCGGCGCCTACCTCCTGCGCACCGACCCCGAAGGCCCCGCCCTGGAACGGGTTCTGCACTACCTCGTCGCCCTGACCCGCCCCCTCGCTCCCGCAGGCCGAGGACTTCCCGGCTGGTGGGTCCACCACGACCCCGCCCGCGGCGAATCCCCCTACTTCCCCGGCGGACACGGCAACTTCGGCGCCGCCCACGGCATCACCGGCCCGCTTCTCCTCCTGGCCCAGGCCCTGCGCCGAGGCATCACCATCAGCGGCCACCGAGACGCCATGTTCACCATCTGCGCCCACCTCGACGCCTGGTGCCAGCACAGCGACTCCGGCCCCTGGTGGCCCGAGCACATCGCGCACCACGACCTCGACCGCGGGCGCCCCCACCACCACGCCCCAGCGCGGCCGAGCTGGTGCTACGGCACGACGGGCATCGCACGCGCCGGTCAACTCGCCGGGATCGCCCTGCGCTCCCCCTCGCTCCAGAAGTTCTACGAGGACGCCCTGTACCGGGCCCTGACCGATCCCGCGCAGCTCGCCCAGGTCACCGACAGCGGCCTCTGCCACGGATGGGCGGGCATCTACCAGACTGCTCACCGAGCCGCCGCAGACACACTCGACCCGCGGCTCCGCACCCTCCCGGAACGCCTTGGTGACGCCCTCACCACGCACGCCGAGCCCGGTGACCCGCCGCCCCCCGGACTGCTCAACGGCGCCGCCGGCACCGCGCTCGCCCTCACCACCATCACCTCGCAGCAGACGCCGACCACCGGATGGGACTCATGCCTCTTGATCAACTGACTCAGGAAACCGAGCCGAGCCCGACCCAGCGTGCCGTCCTCGCCGTACTGACCGGCCTGCCGATCGCCGACGCCGCGCACCAGTACCAGATGGACCCCGTCGTCCTCTCCGACGCGATCGTGGTCTACGACCAGGCCGGCCGGAAAGCCCTGGACCGCCACACCGTCACCACCGACTGGTGGCAGACATACCTCCACTTCACCGACTGGGCGAACGCCGACACCACCTTCACCACGCACGTCCTTCCCGTGCTGCGGAACGCGGAGACCACCGGCGCGATCGACGGCTGGTGGTACACCAGAAAGCACCCCTGCTGGCGCCTGCGCATCCGCCTTCAGCCCGCGGCCGACGCCAAGTCGACTGTCGGCAACGACTTCGACCGGCTCGTATCTGAGGGCCACCTCCAACGCTGGTGGCCCGGCATCTACGAGCCGGAGACCGCGGCGTTCGGAGGGAAGGCCAGCATGACGGCCGCGCACGCCCTGTTCGTCACCGACAGCCGGGAGACCCAGCAGCTGCGGCGGCGCGGTGACCTCGCTGTGGGGCCCCGGGAACTGTCCGTCCTCCTGTGCACGATCATGATGCGCGCCGCCAGACTGGAGTGGTACGAGCAGGGCGATGTCTGGCACCGCGTCATCACGAAGGAACACCGCTCGGCCATCAGCGATGCCCCGGTGGAACGGCTCAACGCCCGAGCCCAGGAGATCCGTCCCCTGCTCCTCGCCGACACCGACGCCCTGCTGCGTTCCGGGGGTCCGCTGGAGCCCGTTGCCGAGTGGGCCGCCGCCTTCCACGACACAGGCCAGGCGCTCTACCACGCTGTCCAAGACGGAACCCTCGACCGCGGGCTGCGGCAGGTGCTCAGCTACCACGTGATCTTCCACTGGAACCGGCTCGGACTGTCCATGCGCGGACAGAGCATCCTGGCCTGGGCAGCCAGGGCGGCAATCCTGCACGGCGACGAGCACAAGTGGCACCGCCGCCAGTAGATGGTCCCTGTCTTGTCTCACTCAATCGGGTCGCTTTCTCAGCGAACCGAGTCGTCTGGAGTTCTGTCTCAGCGAAACTGGTCGCATTGGTGAGGGGGCTGGGGTGCTGAATGACTGTACCGGCTGGCGTAGATCCGGCAGGGCTGCGCGTTGAGCTGTCGTACGTGGATCCGATTCACGGGCGTCATCGGCGTCCGCTGCGGGATTGTGTGACGAGCCGGTTTGAGGATGTCGCTCCGGTACGTACGTTCCGCTGGTCGCGGGGCGAGCGTCACCTAACGGGCTGGTACTGGGCGGCGACGGCACGACAGCACGTCGGCTTCGAGCCGTGGCTGGAGCACGCAACTCGGCCCATGCAGATCAGAGCCTCGTGAACGACCAACTTCGTTGAGACACGACAGTGGTCGGCGGTCGAGGGCCGCCAACAGTAGTCGGGCGGCAAGCACGGGGCGGGGGAGAACACCGAGGGAAGGTTGCCGGGATTCCTCGCAAGAGGGCAAACGTTGCCTGATACGGCACTCGCGGGGATGCACTTCTATCAGCTGGTGATGTCAGCGCCCAGATCCGCCCGCATCGCTGCGTGCACGACTTCCAAGGCGTCCAGGTACTCCCTCATTCGTCCACCTGGGACTTCGACGTGCGTACCTTCGATTACGACATCGCGAAGATCCCGAGCGTGCCGGTCAAGGCTCTTCGCGGGTGTCACTACGGACTGTGGCGCCAGCACGGCGAGTTCATAACGGGAGGCGTAGCAGGCGGCGTATGCGGTGAATGCCCGGTGCCCGCGTTCCTCGTCGGTGAGGCCGGTGGCGACAGAAAGGACCCTCAGTTGCGTCCGGACCTCGGCGTGAGCGGCGAGGTAGCGCGCATACACCTCTTGCCTCGCCGTGCGGCGCTCAGCTCGCTCTTCTCTCCGCTCGCGCCGGCGCTCGACCAGGAGAGCCGAGGCGAGGGCAATGGCGGCCCCCACAAGCGGTCCAAGCAGTGATAGCCACGTCATATGCGGACAGTAGCGGCTGCAGCAATAGGTGCTGGCCAGCATTTCGCGCCAACGTGTTCGCCCCCGACGATGAAGCGCCGCGGCGCCGCGCCACATTCAGGGTCCTGGCTACGGGGCGACTAGCTCGACACCCCCGCATGTTCTGGGCCCCGCCCCGAGCCCGGCGCCCGGCCACCGCCATTCAGCACCCCAGTCCCCTCACCAATGCGACCAGGTTCGCTGAGAAAGCGACCCGATTGAGTCAGACAGGACAGTCCCCGGGTGGCTTTATCCACGACACAAGACAGCAGTTGTCGACGACCTCGGGAGGCACTCACCGAGCCCGGTCTCGATGTCGACGAGAACGGGCTGCGATCCGTGTCTCACGAGACACGGGAAATCGGTAGTGAGCGCCCTGTACGTTTGCCATCCTGGTCCGGTGAAAGGTGCAAAGGACCAGTTGAGCTTGCCACGTCCTCCGTGGTCGCAGTATGAGATCGCGGTCTGGGGAGGCGCCAGCGAAGACGATCTCGCCATCGCGAGGGGCTACTTGGACGTAGCTGAGATGGCCGCTCGGCACTGGATTGACCACGGGCCAAATGATCGGCTGCCCATCCCGATCCTCTACAACTACCGGCACAGCATCGAGCTGTCGCTGAAGTGGCTGATCCGGACGGCTGCCCGCTGCGCGATCCGTGGTGGTTACAACGGTGCCGAGGACCTGAGCCCCGGGAAGCTGGACAACCGCCTGCACACGCACAACATCAGGAAGCTGGCGGACTGCCTCAATCGGTACCTTGCACTGCTGGATCTCCCAGCGCCGGAGCAGCGCATCGACCCGGAGTCCTGGCAGCAGTTGAACTGGCTGGACAGCGAGGACAAGACGGGGGAGACATTCCGCTACGCCGTCGTCGGGCGCGTACCCAACCGTGCTCCAGCCCGCCCCACACAGAAGAACGTCAACTTCTACGAGCAGGTGAACGAGTTGCACAAGCTGGCGCATCTGTTGTGTTTCGGTTACACCTCTCACCTCGGCGTCTACGAGGACTGGCAGATGAAATGCATCCAGGAGATGCACGACGCCGGCCTGTCCGCCGGTGCGCTGCCCGGCATTACCGAGTAGCCAGTACCCCTGCTTGACCTGGTAAGCGAGTCCGAGATGGCGGCCGCCGCCCGCGCCCGTAACCAGCGCTTTTATCCCGGGCCCCGAACGAGCGGCACACGAGGTCTTGCCGGTCGGCACCGAGCTGCTGTCCGAAGCCATCGATATTCGACGAGGCCACGCCTCCCGAACTGCCCGCGAAACACTGCTCTTCGTCATCGGCAGAGCCACCCCGGGCATGAGCGCAGGCCCGGCGCGCTCCTCAGGCAGGCCGCCTGAAGCTTCGCGGTCGCCGCGTCGAGCCGGGCCAGCACCCGCTCCAGCATCTTGACCGACTCGAACAACAGCAGCTCCACCTACGCAGGTACGCGGGCGCACGACCTTCCTGGAGAGCTTCTTCGCTCAGGCGGGTCGGTCGTGAGCTCCCGCAGCGCGGGGCTGGCGGTTGCCCATCCACACGATCCTGCCTGCGAACCCGCCCCGCTCCCGTGCCTTGGCCTCGCGGATCTTCTCCAACTGACCCGGGCCGACGCCCAGATCGACGGCGAGCGCGCGTACCACCTCCAGCACGTCCGCCAGCTCCTCCAACGCCCTGGTCTCATCCGCTGCGAGGAACTCGGCGATCTCCTCGCCGAGCTTGTCCCGCAGACGCCTGCGGTACTCCTCCGGGCCCGCGGTCCGGACGATCGGCTCGGCCCCGTCCGCCCGGATGATCTGCGGGATGCGGTCCCGTACCAGCTTGCCGACCGTGCTGTAGCCGTTCAAGGCTCTCCCCTCGCCGCAGAGCAGTCACCGATGACCACTCATCTGCGGGCGCACACTAGGAACTCCCTCGGGCGCCGCGCCACCTCAACGCCCACTTAACGGGACCGAGGCAGAACCGATCGGACCTGATGCGGGCTCCATAAGTTCTCGATGTAACGCCTGGCGGGGTGAGGCCGTCCATAGATGGAGGCCCGCCGTTGACGGCTGGCCTCGATCTGATGTACCGCCGCCGAGAAGGCCCAGGTCGTGCCAACCTCGGTCCGCGAGAGAAATGATCCAGATCGAGCTCGACCTGTTCGCTTCTCGTCCTCCTGAAGGCGTTAGACCAGCGCCCCCGGAAAGGATGTGACCGAGATACGCGCCAAAGGGGCAAGGGGACGATCTTGAAGCCCTGATCCGCTCGGCTCTACGTGCGGCGGGGTCGTGTTCGGCGATGTGTCGGGCGACCGAGTCGACGCCGGGCCGTGCGTATCGCTCCAGGGAGCGGGCGGAGGTGTGGCGGGAACGGGCTAGGTTCTGTCTGATAATTGATCTTGTGGTGGGTCGTGGTGAGCTGACGGATTCGGCGTGAGAGCGGATAGTGCCGCTGCTGCCTGGTGTTGATGGCCGTGGGCGGCCGTGGCGGGATCATCGTCAGGTGATCAACAGGGTGTTGTGGCGGTTGCGGACCGGTGCTCCGTGGCGTGACGTGCCGGAACGCTATGGGCCGTGGAAGACGGTCTATGAGCGGTTCGCCCGCTGGGAGGCGGCCGGCACTTGGGCCCGTTTGCTGCAGCAGGTTCAGGTCCGGGACGACGCCGTCGGGGCCGTGGAGTGGACCGTGTCGGTCGACTCCACAGTCAACCGAGCCCACCAGCACGCCGCCGGTGCCCGGGAAAAGGGGGGCGGTGTCGGGCGAACTGGAATATCCGGCACGCTCGGCAGCTCGCCAGGCGCTCGGCCGGTCCCGCGGGGGGCTGACCACCAAGGTTCATCTCGCCTGCGACGGCAGGGGCCTTCCCCTGGCCGTCGTCGTCACGCCGGGCAATATCAACGACTCCACCGTCTTCGACACCGTCATGGGCGAGCTGCGAGTGCCCCGGACCGGTGCCGGACGTCCCCGCTGCAGACCGGACGTGGTGCTCGCGGACACGGCGTACTCGTCACGGGCGATCCGCCAGGCCCTGCGCCAGCCTTCGACCGCGAGCTTTACAAGGCCCGCAACGTCGTCGAACGCTGCTTCGGCCGTCTCAAGCAGTTCCGCGCGATAGCCACCCGCTTCGACAAACTTGCCCACCGCTACCGGGCCGGAGTCCACCTGGCCTCACTCATCCTCTGGCTCCGAGCCACCCAAGATCCTTTGCCAGACAAGCCCTAGAACTCACGTGCCGTCAGAGGGGCAGACTTCGGCCGTCGTCGAGAATCCCGCCGACGTCGCAAGCCAGGTCCACCTTCCACGCCGACGAAGAAGGTCGACAAGAAGGAGCTCTACCAGAGCATCCGCCACGACGCTGAAACGGAAGCTCTCTCGGCACGGGCACTGGAGAGACGCCACGGCGTCACCTGGCGAACCGTCCGGGCCGCGTTGGACGGTCACGATGCCCGCCCCCGCAAGCCACTTCCTCGCCGGCCGGCCGCCATCGATCCCGTTCAGCCACTCATCGACTCCGTGATCGAGGCCGGTCACGGTCCCACGCAGATCTGGGCGTAGCTCATGGACGAACACGACACCTCGATCTCCTACGGCATCATCAGACGTTATGTCCACGACCAGCCGCTGATGGACTGATGCCAACAGACTCCTGTCTCCACCAATCGAGTCCCTCCAGGGCAGCGACTTCCGTCCGACTAACTTCGCTGAGACGGGACATCAGCCGCGCTCGTATCCGCTCAACACAAGGGGGGACGTGTTCGCGGACGTGCCGGACGTCCCTCTCCTGCAGGTGTAACGGCGGGTGGGGAGGACAGACAGGCGATAGGTCGGCACGTCGGTCCTCCAGAAGGCACAAAGCCCCCCCCGCGGCGCCGGCGCTGAGCCGTCTCGCTCGGTTGAAGGGGGCCAGTGACGGGGGCGTCTATGGCTGTCGGGTGAGGAAACGGTGGGTAGGAAGGAGGACACGCCCCCCTTCCTGGATCTCGACATGCGTCCGGCAGAACCGCTGAGCTCGTTCTTCCTGGAGGTGCGGAAAGTCGCTCGAGACCACACGCGTAGGACGTCTTGGACCTGGTCGCTTCCTGGATCGACTCCCGCTCGCAACCGACCTGTTGCCGGAAGTAGAGGAAGGCCTGATTTTCCACCAAGAGGACGGCACCGAGCACCGTGAGCGCCGGACAAGCCGCCACACGGCGAAGGTGCCGGTCGACGATCAACAACTGCGCTTTACCGGGCGCGGCTGCTCGGTGGCCGCGTCCGGTTCAGGCCCGCGGCAGGTGGTCAGGAGGTGCTGTTGAAGGCGGGCATGGCGGAATTGGTAGACCGCCCCGGTCTGCCGGAGCACGCCGCGGCGGTAGGCATCGGTGAGGAACGCCTGGACACGCCACGGCAGGTGGCCGGTGACCGGCAGCCATCCACGTACCAGCACCAGCCAGTGAACCCAGGCGCTCGTGGCACGCACACTCACGAATCCCGCCAGCACCGCGGCCGCGATCCCGAACGGGAGGCTGTACATGGCAGAAACCATAAGGCCGACCGCCAGTCCTACCACGAGCCCTTTACGGATGGCGTTTCGCCGGTCCCGGGCCAGCGATTCCGCCGCACCGACCACATCGGCCGGATGGGCGGGTGCCTCAAGCCCGAACGCGAGCGCGGCTACGAGAGCAAGCACGAGCCCCACCACGGACAAGATCACGAACGCGTCTCCGAGCACATCCGTTCCCCCGAGAGAGAGCCCCTCCGCTACCCGGGCAGCGGTGCCGCGCCCAAAGCTGAATATCCCGTTGGCGAACCCGTTCACAAGCCCCAGCAGCAGCCCGAAGAGCATCCCCGCCACGAACCTGCCGGAGATGAACCGGACCCGGCCACGGATCTGAAGGCGCGTGCCGGTCGGTTGAGGGCCCGCGCCGCGCAATCCGACGAGTCCCGCCACAAGACCGGCTATGAGCCCAAGAATCGGACCCGCACTGAGCCCCTCCCTCACCTCCCCGGCCACAAGCGTGAACGCGAGCCCACTAGCGACTGCGGTCCCGAGCCCGGCCCCGAGGGCAACGGTGAACCTACGCAGACGTTTTATGTGGAGCCATCTGCCGAGTCCGGCCGTCAGGGCGACTGCGACCCCGCTGCTCAGCATGACCAGAAGCCCGTTCATCGCCCCTCGCACAAGCGCGAGCACCCGCTCTTGCGCGTACACCGGCCAATCCGGGGCCGACCCCCATCTGGTGAAGGCCGGCACCAGCCCTGTGGGCGTATCCATGAGCCCGAGCGCCACAGTCACCAGCAGTCCGTCCACCATGGCGAGGATGAGGGTGCGTTTCCACCGCGGGATGGTGTCACGCAGCTGCCACCAGGCCAGATCGACTGTGCCTGCCTGGCGGAGGTGGCCGGCGAGGTGGGTGAGGTAGCGGCGTGCGCGGTCTTCGGGCCAGCGCGGTGGGCGGTCCGGCCGGCCGGACCGGTAGACGGCGGGCAGGAACTCTTTCAGCAGATGGTCCTGTAGGGCCGTCCTGGTGGGGAAGCGGTTGGTGTCGAGCAGCTCGGTGGGCTCCTGGCGGGGGTTGTCGCTGTAGATAGTGCGGGCCAGGAAGACCATCAGAGGGTTGGTCAGCACGCGGCGCAGCGCGGCTGGGCCCGGCTCGACCGGTGCGGTGTTCATCTTCTCCAGGACCGGGTCCCAGACTCCGGTGCGGCGCCCGGCCACGGTGCGGGGCAGGTAGTCGGCCAGATCCTCCACCGTCAGATCGTCGATTTCCACTACGGCAGCCGCGGTCAGCACGTCCACGTCGTGTACCGCCGCGGTGAATTCCGGTGCCCGGCTTGTGATCACCATCGGGGTGTCCGGGGCAGCGTTGAGCTCGCGCAGTGCGTCTTTGTGCAGCCCGGTATGGATCTCGTCGAAACCGTCCAGGATGGGCAGCACCCGGCCGGCCTCGATGAGCGCGCGGGCCCGGCTCGGTCCGCCCCGTCCGGCGGGAGCGGCCAGGCCGGGGTGGTCACGCGTGAGTTGCTCAACCAGCCAGACCTGCAGCGATCTGGCCGTTGGGTCCCAGGCCCCGATGTTGACGACGACCGGCACCCGCCGTCCCGGCCGGTGCTTCTCCAGCAGGCCCAGCGCCAGGCGGCCGACCAGCACGGTCTTCCCGGCGCCGGCGGGGCCGAGGATGACCAGCCGGCCGGAGGGGACGGACCGATAGATCTCACTCAGTTGCTCGATGCGCCCGGCCAGCGCCAAGGGTTCGCCGGCGTCACCGGCCTGAAGACGACGGATGTTGGCGGGGTGATCGGCCAGCTCGGCAGCCGGGTGCCAGCGCACCGGCAATGCCACTGGATCGTGTACCCGCCGCTGCTCCTCTTCCCTCTCCCACAACGTCCTGACGCCTTCGGCCAGGCCCTCGGCCCACTCGTCTAGATCGGACGGCCCACCGCGGGGCGATGAGCCTCGCGTACCCCACCGGCGTTGCCGGGGAGCGGGCCCGGGGGTGATGTTGACACCGCCGGTGATCGAGCCGGCCTGCACCACCGATCCGTATACCCGGCCGCTGACGTCGTTGTGTGTAGCCGCGGGTGGCTTCTTCGATTCACCGTCGTTGTAGTCCCCCATGGCCCAATGGTGGCACGGGCCCGATGACGGCATCCGGGAACGCCGCGCTCGTCCGGCAGCAACGGCAAGGACTGGCTGTCGTGCGCCTGCCCGGGCGTCACGACGGCGGCCGGCGGTCGGCCCTGACCGTCCACGGCGGGGTGGATCTTCGTGGTCAGCCCGCCGCGGGAACGGCCGATCGCGTGCCCGGTGGGCTCTCGGTGGGCGTAGAGTCCCTGCCCCCGGGCTGCGGGGCACTTCTCGGGGCGGCGGGTGTTGGTGGCGTGGTGATGGGCCCGGGTGATGGTGGAGTCCACCGCCACCCGCCACCCGCCAGTCGATCAGCCCAACGTCGTCCGCGCGGGCGAGCAGGACGAAGTGCCGGCGCGGGGTGCGCTCATAGGCTGGCCGCGATCGATGGGAGAGCGCCTTGGCGGCGAGCAGTTCTTCCTACCTCACCGGACCCCCTTCTCACCACGGGTGCCGACAGGAGGGCATCCGATGCATTTAGGGGTGTTATGTGGCGAGAGGCCTAGAATGCGAAAAATTGACGAAACTTGCCAGGTCGCTGGTCGGCCGAGGGACCGACGGGCGGTGAGCGAGCAGGGCCCGCTGCCCGCGCGGCGTGATGGTGCCGTGCCCGTGACCTGAGCGAGGCGCGGGGTACGGCTGGCCTCTGTCAGAAACGAGTTCCGGCGCCCCGCAGCCATAGGCTGCGGGCGCGGCTCGCGGCCTGCCGTGAAGAAGCGCACCCGCTCGACCGAACCCGCTCAGGCCGCCCACGTTGCCAGCATCCTCCGGCGCGCGAACTCAGGGCTTGCCACCCACTTCCTTGAGGTCGCGCCCCCGGCCACCGGTACCGGGGGCGACGAATCCCACGGCGGCAAATCCGCCGCGGCCCGCGAACTCGACCAAGCTCCCCCTCGGGGGACACCGATATCACCGTCTCCTACGCCAAGGACCTCCCGGCTCCCACGAACGCGGCCGCCTCATCGAGATCGGCTCCGTATTCGCTCGCCGCGATGCCCTGGTGCTCCTGGCCGGCGCGCCGCCGATAAACCTTGCGTCCCTGCCATCGGGCGCCGTCGTCGGCATTAGCGCTCCGCGACGAGCCGCCCAGCTCCAGGCCCTCCGCGCGGAACTGAGCATCACCCAGGCCCATGGCGACCTTGCGGCGCGCCTCGCCCACCTTGGCTATCACGGCGTCGCCCCCCCCGCTTGGACGCCCCCGGGGTCGCGTACGCGGGATTGCAGGGCATCGGGCAGGCCCATCGTGCCGCAGAAATATTCCCACCGACGCCTTCCGCCCTGCCGCGGGCGCCGGATTCGTGATCGCTGAACATCGCGCCGGAGACGCAATCGTGGCCCGGCTCCTCGCATCCGTCAACGGTCCGGTCGCGGCACAGCTCCTGCACATCGAGCGTGCAGTCCTCAGCGCTCTTAGCGCTTCATTGCCGTGCCGCTTGCTCTGTGCACGCCGAAATTGAGGGAGATGCGCTCCGTGTCGCGGCCGCCGTATTCAGCTCGGACGGTACGTGCGCGGCGGAATCTACGGCGAGATGGACTGCTGGCTTCCCAGAGGTGGCTGAACGGGTGGTCGCGAACCTGCGCGAGCGTGGGGGGAATCCTCAACGGCTAGGCGAGCCGGAACGGTGACTGCGTTGTGCGGGGGCGGCCCGGTAGCAGGCTCACCATCGCGAAGGAGCTGGGCGGTTCCTGCACCCGGCTGGCTCTCGCCGTGCTGCTACCCGGGTCTGCGGTGATCGCCGCAGCCTCACCCAGCCGCGAGGACTCTTGGTTTTCGAGGACGACCGGGGTTGCGCTCTTCGCGCGTTCAGATGCGGTTTGGGCGTGAGGATGGGGGATTCGCTCACGGCAGACGAGAAAGAACTCCCGAAGAGTGGAAACCTTCGCCGAAGGCATGTCAATGTACAGCACCCCGGAAAGTCAGACACGTGATGCTGTCAGGCTGGCATGGTTTCTACTTTGGAGGTCTTCCTGTCGGGTTCCGCGACTACTGCCTGCTTCACATCCCCCATCCTCTTTGCTCTCGGAGCGCTGAATTCCTGGCACGGGGGCGTGGAGGGCGACTACGCCGCAGTTTCCACGGGGCTATGCGTATGTGTTTGCGCGGCGGGTCTTTTCCGTAAGACTCTGCCGCAACGTGAGTACCGGCGTGACCGCACAGTTCTCGCTTTCGTCGCGGCACACCCGGGGACCTCGTCTCGATCTGTTGCCACCAGTATCTGGGTATCCGAGCGAGTCGTCGCCCGAAACCTTGACCTTCTCGTAGAGGACGGCCTCTTGGTGCTCATTGGGGAAGGGGTGACGTCGGCCGAGTGCTCGTATGGCCTGGCTCCCTGAGAGGGGCAGACGCAGAGAGGCTCGTTCCATGCGATGCCGCGCGCAACATAGCCGACGATCGACGGTTGGGCCAACCGCCGGTTATCGCGACCATTGAGGTGTTCGCCTTTCGGCTGCGCTTGGCGGTGGAGCCTTGACGGATGTAGGCAGCCTCCCGGCATGAGAAAGAGTGAGGTGGTTCTGCAGCGACGTTTCAGCCGTAGGCAGTGTGTGCCGCCGGCGGGCGGCCTTCCTGGCGCGGATTGAGTGAGTGATGCTGCCGATTCCTTACCTCCTCTTCGCCCCTCAGCAAGGAATCCCATCATGCGCCGGCCAATCGAGCTGGTGATTCTGCGGGATCCTTTCGTGTTTTCATATTCGATTGCCGCTAGGGGATGAATCTTTAAAATTCCGCTTTGGTGTTGACTGTCATCTCGAAATGATGAAAATCTGGGTGCCCCTTTGGGGTCCTGCCTAAGGAAAGGTGGTAAGGGTAATGGTTGCCCCGATAAAGAAGCTTCCGCCGAATTTGAAGGGAGAGATTCGATACCGGTTTGTGATTGATGTTGGAGTTGATCCGGAAACCGGGAAGCGTAAACAGGTAACGCGAACATGCGACACCTTGAAAGAGGCCAGGGTTGAGTATGCGCGTATCGCCAATCAGCGCCACGAAGGGACGTTCGTGCCACCCAATAAGATCACGGTGAATGAGTGGCTTGATCGGTGGCTTGCCCTGAAGGCTGAAGATCTGGAGGAAACTACCATTTACAGCTACCGGATCACCTTGGATCGTGTGCGGGGGAGGCTGGGGAGGATTCGCCTTCAGGAGTTGACTGAACAGGAAGTGGAAGAGTGGGTGCGCTGGGCCCTTCGGTCCGGCCATGGCCGCAAGGCGGGGGCTCCGCTGGGTGTTACCAGTGTGGAAATGAGTCTGGCGCGTCTGAAAGAGGCGCTCGGTCGAGCTGTGACACGTCGATTGGTCTCCATGAATGTCGCCGAGCATGTGGTCATTCCTCGTAAGGCGCGAAAGGAGGAGCGGAAAAGGAAAGAGGAAGTCGTTCCCTGGAACATTCGTGAGGTTCGAACATTCATAAGTGGGATTGAGGGTGAAAGGCTCTATGCTCCGCTCCTGCTATCTCTCATGGGGCTTCGTCCGGCTGAAGTATGTGGACTTCGGTGGAGGGACGTCGACTTGGAGAAATCTACGATCGTCATCGCTAACACGCGCACGATGATGGGAAACAGGTATGTGGTGGAGAAGGACACCAAGTCTCTAGCTGGCGAACGGGACTTGCCATTGCCTGCCCCTGTCCATGCCGCACTGAAACAGCTCAAGGCGCTACAGGCTAGAGACAAGCTGGCGCGAGGAGATGGGTACGTGGACTCCGGATATGTTGTGGTGCACGAGACGGGGCTCGCGTACACGGTGAAGCAGCTTCGTCGCCACGCGTACCGGTTGATGGAGATCTTGAAGCTACGGCGCGTTCGGCTCTATGACTCTCGGGCCTCGTGCTTTACATACCTGGCCAACAACGGTGTTCCCGATCACATCCTTGCGCGTTGGGCCGGGCACAAGAACGTGAGTACCACCAAGAGGTGGTACGTCAAGCCTGATGTGGAGGACCTTCGCGAAGCCGCCGAAACCTGGACTGGATTGCATGGAGATCCCACCCGAGCGCGTGAGAAAACGTGAGATGTGAGACGGTGCGGGCGTGAGTGAGACACGGACGCAGATGCTCCAATACCGCGTTGACGGGCCAGAAGACGCCCCCGCCCTGGTCCTTGGTGCCTCGTTGGGTACCACATGGCACATGTGGGACAGGCAGATCCCGGAGCTGACCCGGCAGTGGCGGGTCATCCGCTTCGATCTGCCCGGTCACGGCGGTTCGCCCGCCTACCCCGCCTCCTCGGTCGCCGAGCTGGCCGACCGGGTCGCCGCCACCCTCGACGCGCTCGGCGTGGACCGGTTCGGCTACGGCGGCTGCTCCCTCGGCGGCGCCATCGGCACCCAACTGGCGCTCACCCGCCCGCAGCGCGTCACCTCGCTCGCCCTGGTCTCCTCCTCACCGCGGTACGGCACCGCCGACTCCTGGCGTCAGCGCGGGGTGGTCATCCGCACCAACGGCCTCGACCCGATCGCCCGCACCGCGCCCGAGCGCTGGTTCACCCCGGGGTTCGCCGCCGCCCAGCCCGCCATCGTCGAATGGGCCGTACAGATGGTGCGCACCACCGATCCGGGCTGCTACATCGCCGCCTGCGAGGCGCTGGCCTCGTACGACGTCAGATCGTCGCTGGGCAGAGTCGGGGTGCCGACGCTCGTCGTCGTCGGCTCGGACGACCAGACGACGCCGACCACCGACGCCCGCAGTCTGGTCGCCGGCATCCCGGACGCGAGCCTGGCGCTGGTGCCCGGCACCTCCCACCTCGCCCCCGTCGAGCAGCCCGCGGCCGTCACCGAACTCCTCATCCGGCACTTCAGCAGCGCCTGGCATGACAAGCCGTCCGCGGGCGGTCAGCCGGCCATCGGCGCCGCGGCGCCCAAGCCGCAGCTGGCCGCCGCAGCCCAGGCCGCGCCCGCCGCCATCGAGGCGGGGCTCGCCCAGCCGGAGGCGGTCCGCGGCAGCGCGTACGAGCGCGGTGCGAAGGTCCGCCGCGAGGTGCTGGGCGATGCGCACGTCGACGCGGTCGAGGAGGCCACCGACGCGTTCTCCGGTGAGTTCCAGGACCTGGTGACCCGCTACGAATGGGGCGAGACCTGGACGCGGCCGGGCCTGGACCGCCGCACCCGCAGCATCATCACGCTCACCGCGCTGGTCGCGGGCGGCCACCACGGCGACATCGCCGCGCACACCCGCGCCGCCCTCCGCAACGGCCTGACGCCCACCGAGATCAAGGACATCCTGCTGCACACCGCCGTCTACTGCGGCATCCCCGCGGCGAACGCCGCCTTCACCGTCGCCCAGCGGGTGATCCGCGAGGAGACCACGCCGGAGGGCTGAGCCGGGCGCGGGCGGGGCCGGAGCGGCAGGATGGCGTCATGCAACTGACGAAGAAGACCCATTCCTGTGTCCGGCTGGAGAAGGACGGGCGGGTGCTCGTCATCGATCCCGGAGGCTTCAGCGAACAGGACGCGGCCGTAGGGGCCGACGCCCTGCTGGTCACCCATGAGCACCCCGACCACTTCGACGAGGGGCGGCTGCGCGCGGGCCTGGAGGCGAATCCGGCCGCCGAGATCTGGACGCTGGCGGCCGTCGCCGAGCAGTTGTCGGCGGCGTTCCCTGGCCGGGTGCACACCGTCGGCGAGGGCGACGTCTTCTCCGCCGCCGGTTTCGACATCGAGGTCCACGGCCAGCTGCACGCCGTCATCCACCCCGACATCCCGCGGATCACCAACGTCGGCTACCTCGTCGACGGTACGGTCTTCCACCCCGGCGACGCGCTCACCGTCCCCGAGGGGCGGCAGGTCGACACGCTGCTGCTGCCGGTGCACGCCCCCTGGAACAAGGTGTCCGAGGTCATCGACTACGTCCGTGCGGTCGCACCCCGCCGGGCCGTCGACATCCACGACAGCCTGCTGCGCGATCACGCCCGGCCGATCTACGACGGGCTGATCGGCAACCTCACCACCACCGACCACGGCCGGATGACACCCGGCACCGCCACCGGGCCGCTCTGACGCTCCGCGGCCGTTGTCGGTGGTGCGCTGTAGGTTTACCGGCATGCGCATCGCGACCTGGAACGTCAACTCGATCACCGCCCGCCTCCCGAGGCTGCTGGCCTGGCTGGAGAGCACCGGCACGGACGTGCTGTGCGTCCAGGAGACCAAGTGCTCCCCGGAGCAGTTCCCCACCGACCAGCTGCGGGAGCTGGGATACGAGTCCGCGGTCACCGCCACCGGCCGGTGGAACGGCGTGGCGCTGATCTCCCGGGTCGGCCTGGATGACGTCGTCTCCGGGCTGCCCGGCGGCCCGGCGTACGACGGCGCCCAGGAGCCCCGCGCCGTCTCCGCCACCTGCGGCCCGGTCCGCGCCTGGTCGGTCTACGTCCCCAACGGCCGCGAGGTCGACCACGCGCACTACGCCTACAAGCTGGAGTGGCTGGCGGCGCTGCGGACGGCGGTCGCCGAGGACGCGGCGGGCGGCCGCCCGTTCGCCGTCCTCGGCGACTTCAACGTCGCGCCGACCGACGACGACCTGTGGGACCCGGCGGCCTTCGTCGGCCAGACGCACATCACCCCCGCCGAGCGCGCGGCGCTGGCCGCCCTGCGGGAGACGGGCCTGAGCGATGTGCTGCCCCGCGCCCTCAAGTACGACCGCCCCTTCACCTTCTGGGACTACCGCGCCCTCGGCTTCCCGAAGAACCGCGGTATGCGTATCGACCTGGTCTACGGCAACGCCCCGTTCGCGGCCGCGGTGTCGGACGCCTATGTGGACCGCGAGGAGCGCAAGGGGAAGGGCGCGTCCGACCACGCGCCGGTCGTGGTCGATCTGGATCTCTGACCGGGCCCGGCCCCGGAGCGGCCCGGGGTGGGAGCGGCCCGGGGCGGGAGCGCGCGCCCCCGCCCCATACGCCTCACCCCTGTTCCGGTACCAGTTTCCGCAGGTCCACCGAGGCGGCGAGCGCCGCGAGGCCCGCGTCGCCCGGGTGGAGATGGTCGCCGCTGTCGTAGGCGGGGAGCATCCGCTGCGGACGGGCCGGGTCGCGGAGCACGGCGTCGAAGTCCAGCACCGCGTCGAACGCCTCGCCGTGCTCGCGCAGCGCCGCGTTGACCGCCTGCCGCCGCGCCTCGACCTCCGCGGTGCAGTCCCGGTAGCCCTCGCAGGGCGCGAGCGTCGCCGCGACGACCCGCAGCCCCTGGGCGTGCGCCCGCCGGGCGAGCGCCCGCAGCCCGTCCACCACCTCCGTCGCCGAGGTGCCCCACCGCACATCGTTGATGCCCTCGAAGACCACGACGGTATGGACCGAGGTCTGCGCCAGGACATCGCGCTGCAGCCGGTGCCCGGCGCTCACCCCGGCCAGGTCGGTGCTGACGCCCTCGCCGGTGTAGCGGTCGCTGACCACGCGGTTGGCGGAGATGCCCTGGTTGAGGACGCCGTAGCGGGGCAGGGCGTGCTGCTGCTGGAAGCGGCGGGTGAGGACGTCGGGCCAGCGGCGGTTGGCGCCGCTGGTGGAGCCGTCCCCGTCGGTGATCGAATCGCCCAGCGTGACGATCGACCCGGGCCCGCCCGTGACGTCCACCCCGGTCAGGAACGGCCAGGTGGTGAGGGTTTCGGGGAAGGCGCCGCCACCCGTGTCGGCGGTGCGGTCACCGGCGCCGGACGCGCTGAGGTACGACGTCTGGGCCGCGTTCCGGTGCACCGGCGCCGCCGTGACCGTCCCCGGCAGATGGATGCTGACCAGCAGATCCCGTCCGGCGGGCACGGCGAAGCCGAGCGGATCGCTGACCACCTCGGCCCCGGCCGGCACGCGCACCCCGCGCTGTCCGTGCCGGAAGGTCAGCCGCCGCGGCGCGCCGCCGGCCGCCGCCCCGTCCCCGCGGACGGCGATGCTCGCGGCGCCGAGGGTGACGGGCGCGTCGGCGAAGGTGTTGGCGAACCGCACCCGGACCCGCTGCCCGCCCGCACCGGCGTGCACCACCAGCCGCAGCGTCCGGTCCCGCCACGGCCCGACCGCCGCGTAGCCGGAGCTGGCGGTCGCCCAACTCCCCGTCCAGCCGCGGTCGTCGCGCCGCACCCCCAGCGCGAAGACGTGCAGCGCCGCGCCGGAGGCGGTGGCCCGCGGCAGCCGCACGGAGGCGACGGCGCGGCCCGGCCGCAGCGGCACGGTCACCGCGTACAGCCGGGCCGGTCCGGCGGCGGTGCCGTGCGGGGTGACGAGGTGCGGCAGCGTCACCGCCTTGGTGGCTGTCGGGCCGGAGCGCCAGTCGGGGGCGGTCAGCCGGTAGCCGCTCACCGAGCCGTCGCGGTAGCGGACGGTGCCGTTCCCGGTGGCGGGGGCGCCGGTCCCGGTCGCGGCGGTCAGAAAGGTCAGCGCGCCGCCCGTGCCGCGCACCGCGATGGTCTGCCCGTCGGCCACCACGTTGTCGGGCCGTCCCGCGGTGGCGCGCGGCCAGGTCAGGGAGGTGGCGTCGAGGTCCAGGGCGCGGCCCGGCGTCCAGCCGGCCGCCGACAGATCGGCTGCGGCCAGGGCGTTGCCCGCACCGTCGAAGTCGGCGGCGCCGGGTCTGGCGCCGCCGCCGATCGCGGTGTTGTCGTAGAGGTGCGTCAACGGCTGGGCGCGCCGGGCCCGTTGGGCGGCGTCCGGGTCCGTCGCGGCCGCGCTCGCCGTGGCCGTGGGCAGTGTCGCCGCGGTGGTGAGCAGCGCCAGGGCGGTGCACAGATGTCGTATGCGCATCGGTCGTTCCCTCCGTGAGGCATGGGTGCGAGAGGTGCCCGCGCCGCCCGCCCGGTACGGCGGTGGGCGGCACGGCGGTGCGGACTTCCCCTGCGGAAACGGTCGTTCCGGCGGGAAGCGGCGGCGCCGGCTCCGGGAGATCGGACCGGAGCGTCGGGAACGGGAGGAGAAGGGAAGGGGGCGTCGGGATGACGAACGGCGGTCGGCGGTTGCCGCGCGCCTGTGGCCGGGCCCGGCGGACGGGTGGGACCCTGCACCCCATGAACATGCATTTTCTGGACAAGTGGCGCAAGGGTTCGGGCGCGCACCGGACGGCGACGCCGCTCGCGGACGCGGTGCGCGAGGATCCCGGGGCCATCACCGAGCTGCTGTCCGAGTGCGAGCTGCTGCGGGCCGAGGCCGGGAACGCCGGCGTCGAACTGGACGATTCCGCCGCCTCGTTGGAGGCGCTCGACCAGCTCCAGCCGGTGTGGCGGGACGATCCGGAGGTGCTGCCCTGGCTCGGCAACGACGCCGGGCTCTACCTCGGCACGGTCCTGGTCCGCACGGTCCCCGGCGCGCGGTGGCGGGTGTGGCCGGACGGGCAGCCGGTGGTGTGCCTGGCGTCCGGCCGGGAGATCGATGTGGCGGCCGCCGGGCACGAATGGGCCGACGACGGGGCGCCGGAACTGTCCCAGGTCTACGCGGAGGTCGCGGAGAGCTGACCGCCCCGGGCCCGGCGCCACCCGCGGCCTCGCCCCGGCGGTCCGGCGGCCCGGCGCGCGGCGACCGTCCGGCGGCCCCGCCGGCGAGCGCGCCCCGGCCCGGGTCGCCGTCCGGCGACGGGCCCCGCCCGCGTGGCGCCCGCGCCCGCCCCGCCGATTCCACTCTCCTCGCCACCCCCGTGCGTGTCAGCGGAGAGCTGTCGGATATGTCCCGGTAAGTTGCACATTCTCCGCTGTACGGATGAGAGTGAGCAGACTGCATGGCCGGTGAGGCGCTGATCGAACTGCGCGGGGTCAACAAGCACTACGGAAAACTCCATGTCCTCCAGGACATCGACCTCACCGTCGGCCGCGGCGAGGTGGTGGTCGTCATCGGCCCCTCGGGCTCCGGGAAGTCCACGCTCTGCCGGACCATCAACCGCCTGGAGACCATCGAGTCGGGCACCATCACCCTGGACGGCACCCCGCTGCCCGAGGAGGGACGGGCGCTCGCCGGGCTCCGCGCCGAAGTCGGCATGGTCTTCCAGTCCTTCAACCTCTTCGCGCACAAGACCGTCCTCGACAACATCACGCTGGCTCCGGTCAAGGTCCGCAAGCAGAAGAAGGACGACGCCGCCCGGCGCGCCCGTGAACTCCTGGACCGCGTCGGCCTCGCCGCACACGCCGACAAATATCCCGCCCAGCTCTCCGGCGGCCAGCAGCAGCGCGTCGCCATCGCCCGCGCCCTGGCCATGGACCCCAAGGCGCTCCTCTTCGACGAGCCGACGTCGGCGCTGGACCCGGAGATGATCAACGAGGTCCTGGAGGTCATGCAGCAGCTCGCCCGGGACGGCATGACGATGGTCGTCGTCACCCACGAGATGGGCTTCGCCCGCTCCGCCGCCAACCGCGTGGTGTTCATGGCCGACGGCCGCATCGTCGAGGACCGCACGCCCGAGGACTTCTTCACCGCGCCGCGCAGCGAACGGGCCCGCGACTTCCTCTCCAAGATCCTCAAGCACTGAACGGGGGCGCGAAGATGCCGAATTCCCACCGGCGGCGCCCACGCCGCACCGTCACTGCTCTGCTGCTCCTCGCCGTCCTCGCCCTGGCCACTGCCGCCTGCGGCCGCGAGGGCAGCCCGCCCGCCAAGGGCCCGAGCGCCGAGCAACTGCCGCACTACGCCGTGAACACCGGCTTCGAGCTGCCCGAGTCGCCCACCTGGCGACGGGCCGAGCGCCGCGGCCACCTCGTCATCGGTGTCAAGGAGGACCAGCCCTACCTGGGCGAACGCGACCCCTCCAGCGGCGTCTACTCCGGCTTCGACATCGAGATCGCCAAGATGATGTCCGCCTCCCTGGGCTTCGCCCCCGCCACCATCGACTTCCGGACCATCGCCTCCGCCAACCGCGAGACCGCCCTGCAGAACGGCCAGATCGACCTGTACGTCGGCACGTACACCATCAACGCGATGCGCAAGAAGCAGGTCGGCTTCGCCGGGCCGTACTACATGGCCGGGCAGGGGCTGCTGGTCCGCGCCGACGAGGAGAACATCCACGGACCGCAGGACCTGGCCGGAAAGCGCGTCTGCTCGGCCGCCGGCTCCACGCCCTACCAGCGCATCAAGGCCGACTACCCCGAGGCGGTCCTCGTCGCGTACGACACCTACTCGATCTGCGTCGACAACCTCCTCACCTACCAGGTCGACGCGGTCACCACGGACGACGCGATCCTGCTGGGCTACGCGGCGAAGGCGCCCGACGAACTGAAGGTCGTCGGCAAGCCCTTCTCGAAGGAGCCCTACGGGATCGGCGTGCCGCGCGAGGACACCGCGCTGCGGATGGCGCTCAACGACGCGCTCGCCGCCCGGCAGCGCAACGGCGACTGGAAGAGGGCGTTCGAGGCGACCTTGGGCCTCTCCGGCGTGCCGGCGCCGAAGCCGCCGCCGATCGACCGCTACCCGGGCTGAGAAGGAACCGACCGATGAACGTGCTCCTCGACAACTTCTCGCTCTACGGCAAGGGCCTCCTCGGCACCGTCGAACTCACCGTCTACGCCTCGCTGCTGGCGCTCGCCCTCGGCCTGGTGATGGCCGGTTTCCGGGTCGCGCCGGTCGCCTCGCTCCGCGTCTTCGGCACGGTCTGGGTGACGGTGCTGCGCAACACCCCGCTGACCCTGCTGTTCTTCGCGGTGGTGCTGGGCCTGCCCCGCTTCGGGCTGGTGCTGCCGTTCCAGCTCTTCGCCGTCCTCGCACTGGGCTGCTACACCTCGGCGTTCATCTGCGAGGCGGTCCGCGCGGGCATCAACACCGTGCCCAAGGGCCAGGGCGAGGCGGCCCGCAGCCTGGGCATGACCTTCCCGCAGACCCTCGGCGACGTGGTGCTGCCGCAGGCGTTCCGCTCGGTGATCCCGCCGATCGGCTCCACCCTGATCGCGCTGGCCAAGAACTCCGCCATCGCCGGATCGTTCAGCGTCGTCGAACTGCTCGGCACCTACAAGACCCTCAACGAGCTGGGCTACAGCATCGTCTGGTCGTTCGTCTGGATCGCCGTCGGCTATCTGCTCGTGACCTTGACCATCAGCGCGCTCTTCAACGTGCTGGAGAAGCGCTGGGGAGTCCACCGATGACCACCGCCCTCTACGACGTCCCCGGCCCGCACACCCGGCGCCGCCACCGCACCTACGGCATCGCCGCCACCGCCGTCCTGCTGGCGCTGATCGGCTGGGTGCTCTACCTCCTCTTCGACACCGGCCAGTTCACCGCCGCGAAGTGGACGCCCTTCCTCTACCAGGGAATCCAGGAACTGCTGCTGACGGGCCTGGGCAACACCCTCAAGGCGTTCGCGTACGCGGCGGTGCTCTCCCTGGTGCTCGGCGCGGTGCTGGCGTCCGGACGGCTCTCCGACCACCGCGCGGTGCGCTGGGTCGCCACCCTGCTGGTGGAGTTCTTCCGCGCCATGCCCGTCCTCGTCATGATCTTCTTCGTGTACGTGGCGCTGAAGGCCGAGCCGCTGGTCGCGCTGGTCAGCGGGCTCACGCTCTACAACGGCTCGGTGCTCGCCGAGGTCTTCCGTACGGGCGTGAACGCCGTCGAACGCGGCCAGGGCGAGGCGGCGCATGCGCTCGGGATGCGCAAGACGCAGGTCATGACGCATGTGCTCGTCCCGCAGGCGGTCCGGGCGATGCTGCCGACGATCATCAGCCAGCTGGTGGTCGCGCTCAAGGACACCTCGCTCGGCTTCCTCATCACCTACGAGGAGTTCCTGCACGCGGGCAAGCTCATCGCGTCCAACCTCGACTACGACCTGCCGTTCATCCCCGTCGTCATGATCATCTCGCCGATCTACATCGGCCTGTGCATGCTGCTCTCCGCGCTCGCCACCTGGGTCTCCCGGCGGCAGCGGCGCAACCCCAAGGTGGAGGCGGCCGAGGTCGGGCCGCCGGAGCCGGGCACGCTGCTGCCCGGCGCCGGACAGCACCCGGCGCCGCCGCGGGGGTGACCGCGACGGCGCCGGGCGGCGCCTCAGCGCAGGCGGAGCGGGAGCGTCGTCAGCCGCCAGTTGCCGGGCCGCGGCAGGCGCACCAGCTCCTCGGGCGCGACGGCCAGCGCCAGGTCCGGGTAGTGCGCCAGCAGCTTGCCGAACGCCACCTCGCCCTCCTGCCGGGCCAGCGTGGCGCCGAGGCAGTAGTGCATGCCGTGGCCGAAGCCGACGTGGTTCTCGGCCTGGCCCGCCGGGTGGCGGGTGAGGTCCAGCCGCTCGGGGTCGTCGTAGTGGCGCGGGTCATAGTTGGCGGCGACCAGGATGACCTGGACCGCGTCCCCCTTGGCGATCCGGACGCCGGCCAGCTCGACGTCCTCGGTGGCGTACCGCAGCTGGGTGCCCTGGACGGGGCCGCACCAGCGCATCAGCTCGTGCACCGCGCGCGGCGCCAGCTCCGGGTCCTCCCGCAGCAGCCGCAGCTGGTCGGGGTGGGTGAGCAGAGCGGCGGTGCCGTTGCCGATGAGATGGGCGGTGGTCTCGTGGCCGGCCAGGACCAGCGTGAACACCATGGTGATCATCTCGACGTCGCTGAGCTTGCCGCCGTCCTCGTCGTGCGCCCGGATCAGATCACTGAGCAGATCGTCGGTGAGCGCCGCGCGGCGGCGCCCGATCAGCTCGTGGATGTGCCCGACCATCGGCGGCACCGAGCGCCCCAGCCGCTCCGGATCCATCGAGACCAGATCGGCGCCCCAGGCGCGCCACTGCGGCCGGTCCTCCTCCGGTATGCCGACCAGTTCGCAGATCACGGTGATCGGCAGCGGGTAGGCGAAGTGCTCGATGAGGTCGACGACGCCGTCCTCGGCGTGCTCGGGCAGCCGGCGCAGCAGCTCGTCCGTGATCTCCTCCACCCGCGGCCGCAGCGCGTTGATCCGGCGCGCGGTGAAGGCGCGCGAGACCAGCCGGCGCAGCCGGGTGTGGTCCGGCGCGTCCTTGTTGAGGATGGAGTCCGTGAAGTACTTGTTCATCTCCTCGGCGATGCCGAACGTCTCCAGCACATTGGACAGCGGGTCCTCGCCCTCGGCGTTGCCGCGGGCGTGCATGCGGTCGTTGGCGAACCGCGGGTCCCGCAGCACCTCGCGGACCTCGTCGAAGCGGGTGATGAACCAGAGCGGCGAGTCGTCGATGAAGCGGCCACGGACGACCGGGCCCTTCTCGCGCAGTGCGCCGTAGCCGCCGAACGGGTCCGTCAGCAGCGCGGGGTCCATGACGTTGGGCTCGCCCGGGTGCTTGCCGACGTGCACGGAGAAGGCGGCGGGCACCGCGTTCGGGTCGGTGGACGGCTTCGCAGACATCGTGTTCTCCTCCGGTCGGGAGTCAATCGCGCAGTTGACGGCGCATTTCCTCGGCGCTGAGCCGGGCGATGTGTTCGTACAGCGCGATGACCGCGGGTGCGGCCAGGGTCGCGGCTGCGCGGACGCCGGGCAGGTCGCCCGGGTCGGTGACGGAGCCGGCCGGGGTCTCCAGCGCGGCTCGCAGGGTGCGGGCGAGAAGATCGGCGCGGTTCTCGGCGGGCTCCGGGATGCGGTTGTCGAGCAGCACCTCGGTGGTGAAGAAGCCGCTGATGACCGCCGTGTACGTGTACATCTGGTCGGTGGTGGCCAGATCCTCGCGGACCAGACCGTGGCCGCGCAGGATCTCCAGGTGACGGAGAACGGCCCGGTTGGTGCGGTCCATCAGGTCGGAGAGTTCCGTGGCGGCGATGTCGTTGAGGCGGCCCAGGATGTTGGTGTCGTCGGTGTGCAGGGCGCGCAGCACGGGACTCGTCAGGAAGTCCTGGAAATAGCCGCGCGCCATCCGGCTCGGCAGCACCTCCAGCGGACATTTCCGCTGCCGCGCCAACTGCCCGGCGAGGGCGGCGTTCTTGCTGTCCAGGAGGACCGCGAGCAGCAGCGCGTCCTTGGTCTTCCAGTGCAGGTAGACGGTGCCCTTGCCGACCCCGGCGTGACGGGCGATCTCGTCGATGGTCACCCTGCGGTAGCCCCAGGCCACCAGGAGCTCCCCCGCCACCCGGAGAATCCGCTCCCCGCGCCCCGGCTGCTCCATCGCCGCACCTCCGTCCCCCGTCGTGACCAGATTTCTCATCTGGTCACGGGGTCAAAGGTACGGCGGCCTTCCCCGCCCGCACAGCCAACTTCCGGCCATACCAGGCATGTTGCAGCGCGCGGAGGGTGCTGTCAGTGGTCGCTTGTAACGTTCTGTAGTGACCGCGTCGGAAGGGCGCGGCCGGGATCCACGGGGGGAGCGGAGCGGTGGGCGGATCAGTCGCGGACCGGCACGGTGAGGGACGAGGGAGCGGACGCCGGGGAGGAGAGGGTGAGCTTCGCGCCGCGCGGATTGTGTGCGATGTAGAGCGGATCGGCGGTGTCCACGACCACCGCGAGCCGGTGCCCGGCGGGCACGTCGTACGCGGTGGAGAAGAGGTCCAGGTCCACGCCGAAGGGGGCGCCAGGCGTCCGGTCGTGGAAGGTGTACGGCGCGTGCGTGACGAGCCGGCCGATGCCGAGCGCGTCGACGTCGTAGAGGTAGGCGACGGCGGTGCCGCTCTCCGCGGTGCCGGTCAGCGTGGTGTGCAGGCTCGCCGTGCCGCGGATGCGCTGGGCGGTGCGGTAGGGCTCGGACTGCCAGACGGCGGCGAGCGAGCGGGGCAGCAGCGGGATCGAGGCGGTGGGCGGCAGATGGAGGAGCTGATCCAGCATGCTGGAGAGGAAGACGAGGCCGCCGTCGGCGCCGGAGTCGAGGCCGGTGCGCAGCGTACGGGTGCCGTCCAGCGCGATCCGCCGCTGCCCGGACGCCACCTCCCGCCAGCTGTGGTAGCCCTCGTACGTGCCCGTGGAGCGGGGCTTGAGCTGCACCGGCGCCGCGCGGTCGACGCCGTTGTCCGCGCCCTTGAGGTAGTGGTCGAACCACTCCCGGGCGTGCGACCAGGTGTCGTTCGGCAGACCGAAGAGCCCGAGTCCCTCGGCCGTGGCGTGGTCGCCGGGGCGGAACTCCAGCCGCTTGGGTCCCTTCAGCTTCTCGAAGAAGTCGGCGTACTGGTTGGGCGGGAAGAGGGAGTCGCCCCAGGCGTTGCCGAGCATGATCGCCGCGCCGTTGGCGTTGATGCGGTCGACGTAGGAGGCGGGGGAGCGCTTCTTCCCCCAGGCGATCATGTCTTTCTCCTTGGCGAGGTTCGAGCCGAGGAAGTCCTGGAGGACGGCGCGGAGTTCGGGGCCGGGCCGGCCGGCGAGCGCACCGGCGGCGCCGAGCAGCGCGGTCGCCTGGAGGTGCTGGGTGCGTCCGCTGTAGATGGAGTCGATGAGGTCGCCCCAGCCGCTGAGCGCCGTGACCGCCCGGACCCGCCTGTCCTGCGCCGCGGTCAGCAGGCTGATGCCGGCGCCGTAGGACACCCCGCCCATGCCGACCTTCGCCGGATCGGCGGGGGTGTGCGCGAGGGCCCAGTCGATCACCTTGGAGGCGTCGGCCACATCGCGCGGCCCGGCCGTCTCGATCTCCCCGCCGGACCGCCAGAAGCCGCGCACGTTGTAGCCGATGACGACATAGCCCTCCGCCGCCAGCTTCGCCGCCTGCGCCAGATACTCCACCCGCGGCATCGCCCAGCTCGTCGGCAGCACCACGAGCGGATACCGGCGGGAGCCGTCGGCGTGTGCCGGGGTGGTGACATGGGCCTTCAGCGTGACGCCGCCGTCGCCGGTGATGTCGACGAACCGCACGGCGGGCGCCGCGGCGCGCCCGTGCCCGGCGGTGGCCGCGCCCGCCGCCGGGGCCGCGGTGAGACCGGTGGTGGCGAGCACCGCGGCGCAGACGGCGGCGGTCGCGGCGCGCAGCGCCGTGCGGGAGGGGGTCATCTTCTGCTCCAGAGCGTGAGGTGTGCCGCCGGACGCGGCCCGTCCGGCGGGGCCCGGACGCCTCCGACGGGGAGGAGCGGGCGGCCCGCGAGCGCCTGCCGACACGACGCGACACCCGGCGTGCGAGGTGAACAGGAGCGTACGGTGCGCGGCTTACCGGTGGTAACTCACCGGTAGGTTACGTGTGGGTAACGTCCGAGGTGGGCCGAGAGAGCGGTGACGAGCGAGAGGGCGGGAAGGCATGGCGATGGAGCGGGGCATCGAGGGGGCGGGGGCGACGACGCCCGGGACGACGGCCGCCGCGAAGGCGAAGGACGGCAGCCGCCGTGAAGCCGACGGCCGACGTGAAGGCGAAGGCCTCCGTGAAGCTGACGACCGTCGTAAAGGCGAAGGCCGCCGTGAAGCTGACGGTCGTTGGGGAGGTGAAGGCCGCCGCGAAGGTGGTGGCCGCGGTGAAGGTGACGGTCGCCACGAAAGCGCATGCGGTGGCCAAACCCCCTTCGACCTGGGGGAGCGTCGGGCCTGGGCGGGGCGGGCGGCGGCGTACGAGGCCGGGTTCGGGCGGCTCTGTGCGCATACCGTGCCGCTGCTGCTCGATGCGGCAGGGGTGCGGTCGGGGACCGAGCTGCTGGACGCCGGCTGCGGTACGGGCGCGGTGACGCTCGCGGCGCTCGCGCGCGGGGCGCGGGTGACCGCCGTCGACGCGGAGTCCGACATGGTCCGCCGGACCGAGGCGGTCGCCGGGTCCGCCGGTGGCGCCGAGGTGCACCGGGCCGCGCTGCCCCGACTGCCCTTCCCCGACGGGGCGTTCGATGCGGCGGCGGGCAACTTCGTCCTCAACCACGTCGGGCGCCCCCGGGCGGCCCTCGCCGAGCTGAGCCGGGTGGTGCGGCCCGGGGGCCGTATCGCCCTGACCGTCTGGGCGGTGCCCGCCGCGCCCGGGCAGGCGCTCCTCGGCCGGGCCGTCGCCGCGGCCGGGGTAGCCCGCCCGGCCGGCCTGCCGGCCCTGGCGCCGGAGGACGACTTCCCGCGGGATGTGCCGGGACTGGCCGGGCTGTTGCGGGGCGCCGGGCTCACCGGGGTGGCCTGCCGCCCCGTCACCTGGAACCACCGCGCCACCCCGGAGGAGTGGTGGCGGGGCCCGGCCGCCGGGGTCGCCGCCATCGGGCAGACCGTGATCAGCCAGGGCCCCGAGGTCACCGACCGGATCGCCCGTCATTTCCGGCGTCTGGCGGCCTCGTTCACCGGCCCGGACGGGCAACTCGTCCTTCCGCACCGTGCGTTGCTGGCGCTGGGGGTGGTGCCGGGGTAGACGGAGCGGGCCGGGCCCGTGGTCCGGTCAGAGTCCCAGGTCGGGGCCGAAGACCTCGTAGTGCAGATCGGCCGGGCGCACCCCCGCGGCCAGCAGCTGGGCACGGGCCGCCTTCATGAACGGCACCGGCCCGCACAGGTACGCGACGGTGCCGGGCGGGATCTCCAGCGCGCCGAGATCCATCCGCCCCTGCCGGACGGTCGGCGCCGGCTCGTCACCGGAGCCGGCGGCATCCGCCCGGGCGCCGGTCGCCTCGGGCCCCGGCTGCTCGTACCAGACCTCCGCCGTGGCGTTCGGCAGCTTGCCGGTGAGCTGACGGAGGTCGTCGCGGAAGGCGTGGGTGGCGGGGGTGCGGTCGGCGTGTGCGGCGATGATGCGGCGCGGGGAGCCGGCGGCGGCGAGGTGGGAGAGCATGCCGATGGCCGGGGTGCAGCCGATGCCCGCGGTCGCGAACAGCAGCGGCCGGTCGCCCTCGTCCAGGACCACCTCACCGAAGGGCGCGCTCACCCGCAGGGTGTCGCCCTCGTGGACGTGGTCGTGCAGATGGCCGGAGACCTCGCCCGCGGGGTGCGCGGTTCCGGCTGCCGCGTCCGAACCGCCGGGTACCCGCTTCACCGAGAACTGGAGCCCGCCGTCCGGCTGCCCGGAGAGGCTGTACTGGCGTATCTGGTGGGCCCCGTCGGCCAGTTCGACCTGGACGGAGACGTACTGCCCGGGCAGGGACGGCGGCATGGGCCGGTCGTCGGCGGGCCGGACGAAGAAGGTCGCGACGTCCTCGGTCTCCGCCACCCGTCCGGCGACCCGATAGGTCCGCCAGGTGTCGCCGTCCGCTGCGCCGGCCGCCGCGTACAGCCGTCGTTCGGCGGCCATCAGACCGTTCGCCATCAGCCAGTACACCTCGTCCCAGGCGGCGGCGACCCCCTCGGTCACCGCGTCGCCCAGCACCTCGGCCAGCGCGGCGAAGAGGTGCCGCTGGACGATCGGGTACTGGTTCTCGCGGACGCCGAGGGAGGCGTGCTTGTGCGCGATCCGGTTGAGGAGGGCGTCCGGCCGCTCGTCGGGGTGGTCGAGGAGATGCGTGGCGAACGCCGCGATGGATCCGGCGAGCGCCTCGCGCTGGCTGCCGTCGGCCTGGTGGGCGCGGTTGAACAGATCGCGCAGCAGCTCCGGGTGGGCGGCGAACAGCTTCTCGTAGAAGAGCGGGGTCACCTCGCCGATGGCGGCGGCCACGGCGGGGAGGGTGATGCGGACGGTCTCAGCCGATTTCGGCGACAACATGGAGGACTCCTGCTTTTCGGGAGGGCGGGACAGAGGGGAACCGCGAGGAGGAAGGGGACGGGAGAGGAGGAGGGATGGTCGGTGGGCGGCTTCACGGACCTCAAATAGGCATGTGAGATGCATATTTTCGACCAAGTGAAGATGCCTGCGGGGGTGGTGGCGCATGAGGGAGGAGTGGTCAAGTCTGGTTGCTGGGGCCTGAGTTGGGCCGTGGCATGGTCAACGTCCGGCCGGGCGCGGGGAGTCGTCGAGCCGGTGGGTCGCCCCGGATTCGTACGCCCCGCTCGCCCGGCCTTCCGTGTGCCGGCCGTTCTCAGTCCGGTGGTCGCGGGGAGAGGCTGATCAGCAAGGGGCCGGTCGGGGCCTTGATCAGATCGTCGATGGTGAGGGGGTCCAGTGAGGCGTAGAACGCCTCCTGGGCCGTGCGCAGGGCGCCGCGCAGGCGGCAGCCGCCGCGCAGCGGGCAGCCCGCTCCGTCCTCGCAGCCGACGACGTCGTGGACGCCCTCCAGCTCCCGGACCAGGCGCCCGAGCGAGGTGGTGCGTCCCGCATCGGTCAGCGTCAGGCCGCCGCCGCGCCCCCGGCGCGCCTCGACCGCGCCGAGGTGCTGGAGCTTGCTGACGACCTTGGCCGCGTGGGTGTACGGGACGTCGACCGCGGCGGCCACCTCCCGGGTGGTCGGCGCGTCGCCGCCGTCGCCGATGACCGCCAGGCGCATGGCGATGCGAAGGGCGATGTCGGTGCTCTTGGTGAGTCGCACGTTCCTCACCGTACATAAATGGCATCTCCAATTCCAATTTCGAACAGGGTGCCCGGAGAAGGGTGGCTCAATCCGGGTGGGCCCGCGCTGAACTGCTTTGACGCTGTGAACAGGGCCTCCTTACCGTTCGATCATGCGTCGGTCGGTGGGGGTGCGGACCGCGGCGGGGGAGTGCGCGTGACGCGGTTCACGGCGGTGCCCGGCGGTACGGCGGCCACGGCGACCGGCGGTGCTCGTGGCCACTCTCCAGAGAATGAGGATCCCCGCATGCGTGTTCTGTGCACCTCGACCGGCTCGCCGTCCCACGGCCGGGCCATGCTCCCCCTGGCCCGCGCGCTGGCCGGGGCCGGACACACGGTCACCGTCGCCGCGACCCCCGAGCTGGCGCCCGTCTTCCACGCCGACGCCGTCACCCTCGAACCCGTCCTGGCGAGGCTGCCCATGACCGATCCGCTCGCCGGATCCGACGCGCAGCTGGAGGCCGACCCCACCGGGGAGGCGCACGTCCGGCTGGTGCTGTCCCTGCTCACCGGCGATCACGCCCGCGAGATGTACGACGTGCTGGCGGAGCTGGCGGACCGGGTCCGGCCCGATGTGATCATCCGGGACGGGATGGACATGGCCGGGATCGTGCTCGCCGAGCGGCTCGGCATTCCGCAGCTGCCGATCCCGTCCGGACTGGTCAACATGGTCGACCCGGCGCAGCTGCTGCCGGACCTCAACCGGCTGCGCCGGGAGGTGGGCGTGCCCGAGCAGGAGGACGCCGGGTCGTTCACCCCGTACGGCAGGTTCGACTACCTGCCGCAGGAGTACGCGTTCGCCCGCTTCCCCGCGCCCGTGCGGGCCTACCGGCAGACCACGCTGGTGGACCGCACGGACGGGCTGCCGTCGTGGGTGTCCGAACTCCCGGTGGACCGGCCGCTGGTGTTCGCGGCCACCGGCACCGCGCTGCCCATGATCGTCGGCATGCAGGAGCACGGTCTGCAGCTGCCGCCCGGGATGACGCACCCGGCGGAGATGCTGCGGGCGACCGTCGAGGGGCTGTCGCGGCTGCACTGCTCGGCGATCGTGGCGACCGGCGGCATACCGCTCGACGGCGTCGAGCCCGCCCCGCACGTCCGGCTCGTCGAGCGCCTCGCCCAGCCGCTGCTGCTGGAGTGCGCCGACCTGCTCGTGACCCACGGCGGCTACAACAGCGTCCGCGAGGCGATCCGGACGGGCACGCCGATGGCGGTGCTGCCGAACTTCGGCGACCAGCCGCACAACGCCGCACGCGTGGCCGAACTGGGCCTGGGCCGGCACGTCACCGAGAACACGGCGGACGCCGTCGCCACCGCCTGTGAGGAGCTGCTGGCGGACCGGGACGTCGCCCACCGCGTCCGCCGGGCGCACCGCGCGGCGCTCGCCCTGCCGGAGGTCGGTCAGGTCGCCGCGGACCTGGAGAAGCTGGTGCAGCAGGCGCGCTGAACCGGCCGCACCGCCGGGCCCGTTGACGCATGCGGGCCCGGCGGCGGCCGCCTCCCGGCGGAGCCGTCAAGGCCATGTCCTTCCTCGTCACGACCCCGGCCCGCCCCGCTTCGGCCAACGGTGATCCTTTACGATCACTGACGGTCGATCCCGCGGTCGTGGCGGGGCGAGGGGCGAGGTGGAGCGTGTCCGTGCAGCTGTCCGATCGGCCTTTGCGGCGGGGGCACGCGGCCCCTGCCCGGGCGTTCCGTCCCGGCGTGGTCGCGGGAGGTGCCCGATGAGCCGCGCGGTGCTGGTGACCGGCGCCTCGCGCGGTATCGGACGGGCGGTCGCCGAGCGGTTCGCCGCACACGGCGACCGGGTCGCGCTGCACTACCGCGCGCGGGAGGAGGCGGCCCGCGAGGCCCTGGCCGGGCTGCACGGCAGCGGCCATGTCCTGGTCCGCGGCGACCTCGCCACCCCGGAGGGCGCCGCCGCGGTGGTCGCCGCCGCCGTCGACGGGCTCGGCGGCGTCGACGTCCTGGTCAACAACGCGGCGGTGAACCGTCCGCACCCGGCGGCCACCACCTCGTTCGACGAGTGGCAGGGCGCCTGGCGGGAGATCGTGGACGTGAATCTGCTCGGCGCCGCGCACGTCAGCCACCGTGCCGCGCGGAACATGATCGACCGGGCGGTCCCCGGCCGCATCGTCAACATCGGCTCCCGCGGCGCCTACCGGGGCGAGCCGGACCACCCGGCGTACGGCGCGTCGAAAGCGGCGCTGCACGCGCTCGGGCAGTCGCTCGCGCTCCATCTGGCGCCCTACGGCATCGCGGTCGCCTCGGTCGCACCGGGCTTCGTCGCCACCGAACGGGTCGCCGACCGGCTCGCCGAGGACGTACGGCACCAGAGCCCCTTCGGGCGGGTCGCCGAGCCCGCGGAGATCGCCGCCGCCGTCCTCCATCTCGCCTCACCGGAGGCCGTCTGGAGTTCGGGCACGGTGCTGGACGTGAACGGGGCGTCGTATCTGCGGTGAGGGGCGGCCCCGGATCCGCGCCGGGGAAGGGCCCGCGCCGGGGCCGTGAAGTGGAGGGGAAGCCCCGGCCGGACGGGGGAATCCGGCCGGGGCGGCCTGGTACGCGCATGGCGTCCGGCCCGCGGGCGTCGTCGGCCGGATCTTCCGGGCAACCGGGGGGACGGCGGCCCGGGCGGCGCAGTGACACCCGCTTCCGCTTGAACGATAAACCACTGGGTGGGGACATCCGCCCGAAAAGGGGCCCAAAGGGGCGCAACGTGGCGCGTCTCACGGTCGGCGACCGAAGTCGATCACCTGGGGGGTGTCTTGTCCGTCTTCGCGGGGCCGTGACGCCCCCTGGGGCGCGATCGGTGCGTTGATCCCGTCGAAGCGGGTGGGCCCGACGGGCGGGCGAGGCCCGGATCCCCGGGGCGCCCGGGCCCTTCGGATCGGTGGCCGCAGTGCCGTCGTCGCCGGTCAGGGGCTCAGGGCCAGGACGATGTACCCGGCGAAGAGGGCGAGGTGGACGCCGCCCTGGAGCGGGGTGGCGCGGCCGGGGATGACGGTCAGGGTGCCCGCGGCGACCGTCAGGGCGAGCAGCACCATATGGGTCGGGCCGAGCCCCAGCTCCAGCGGGCCCGCCAGCCAGACGGACGCGGCGGCGACCGCCGGGATGGTCAGGCCGATGCTGGCCATCGCCGAGCCGAGACCGAGGTTGAGGCTGGTCTGGATGCGGCCGCGGCGGGCCGCGCGGACCGCCGCGATGGTCTCCGGCAACAGCACCAGCAGCGCGATCACCACGCCGACGACGGACGACGGCAGCCCCGCCGCGGCCACCCCCGACTCGATCGCGGGCGACACCGCCTTCGCCAGCCCCACCACCGCGACCAGGGCCAGCCCCAGATGGCCCAGGCTGATCAGCGCGGTCCGCCGCGACGGCGGCTCGGCGTGGTCGGTGTCGAGCACATCGCCCGTCGCCGTCACCGGGGCGAGGAAGTAGTCGCGGTGGCGCACCGTCTGCGTCGTCACGAACAGGCCGTACAGCACCAGGGAGGCCAGCGCGGCGAAGATCAGCTGTGGGGTGGAGAACTGCGCGCCGGTGCCGCTGGTGGTGAAGCTCGGGAGGACGAGGCTGAGACCGGCCAGGGTCGAGACGGTGGCCAGCGCCGCGCCGGTGCCCTCCGGATTGAAGATCGCCACCCGCCGCCGCAACGCACCGACCAGCAGACACAGCCCGACGATCCCGTTGCAGGTGATCATGACGGCGGCGAACACGGTGTCCCGGGCCAGCGCGGCGCTCTTGTCGCCGCCGTCGGCCATCAGGGTGACGATCAGCGCCACCTCGATGATGGTCACCGCGACCGCGAGCACCAGCGAGCCGAACGGCTCCCCGACCCGGTGGGCGATCACCTCCGCATGGTGCACGGCGGCCAGCACCGACCCCGCCAGGAAGAGCGTCACCACGGCGACCAGCGCGCCCGGCAGGGACCGGCCCCAGACCAGGATCAGCAGGACGACGGCGAGTACGGGCACCGCCCGGGTCCAGTGCTGGGCGGTCGAACGGATCCGGGCGATCATGTTGACGAGCTTGGCAGATCCCACCCGGGTGCGCGCGCCGGCGACCGCCCGCCGGGTGCCGGGCCCGCGCCCTGAGGGACCGTCGCGAACGGGGCACCGGGCGCCCCTTCGGATCGCGCCGGCCGCACACCGTTCCCGCGGCCGGACGCCGTACCGCTCCGGGCGCGCCCCCGCCTCGCTCAGGCCGTGGCGCGGTGTCCCCGGGGCTCGGCGGGGGCGGTCGCCGTGCGGGTCACGTCCGCGACGACCTCGACCACGTCCGGCCCGTACGCCTGCGAATTGACCACCTTCAGCAGCAGGCAGAACTGCCCGTCGGCGCCGTGCTTGCGGGCCAGCTGCGGATGGTTGCGGACCAGATGGCGGACCGCGGCCCGGTGGGTGACCGGGCGCTGGCCGGCCGCCAGGAAGACCGGACGGCCGCCCTCACCGGCCGTCAGCCGGGCCAGCAGGACGTACTCGACGGCGCCCGGCTCCATGCGGTACGCGGTCGAGCCGATGGTGAACGTCCCGCGGTCCGCGCCGGTCGCATCGCCCGGATGCACCGCGACACCAGGCAGCAGCGAGGTGAGGTGTGCGGCGAGACGGCGGTGGGCCGTCGGATCGCCGACGCAGAACTCCGTACGGGCGCCGAAACCCTGGAGCCCGGTGTCGTGCGGCGCGACCTCCGGGTGGGCACCGCAGTTCTCGACCACCGCGGCGAGGCCGAGCAGCGCCAGTGCGTCGTGGCGCGGGATGCTGCCGTGGGCCGAGGCGCTGTCCCGGTGGGTGACCAGGACGCACTCCGAGCCCTCCGGGAGGCCGAAGAAGCGCTGGGTGCGGTGCAGCGTCCGGCGGGCGGCCGCCGTGGAGGCGGCCCAGCCGGCCGCCGCCCCGACGACGAGCGCACCGGCGGCGACGATCAGGAGGAGCAGGGAGTCGTTCATGGCGGGGGAGCGTAACCCCTGTCCGGGTGTGTGTTCGAGCGGGGCGGGCGGGATGGGAGCGCTCGTCCCGGTTCGTACGGCGTGGTTGGCCGGTATCCGATGCCGTGGGTCCGGGGCGCGGCGGCGCCCGGGGTGCGCCTTCGGCGTGCCGTCACCCGGTGCGGGGCGGTGGCCGGAAACGGACGTGAGCGGGCGGCGGCGCGGCCCGGTGGACGCCATGACGAGCGGTCGGCGTTCCGGCGCGTTCCCGGCGGAGGACGCCACGGCTCCCGGCGGCCGGTGCGACGGGAAAGCCGGGGAAGATCAGCAGGTGGACCCCTCTGTCACGACGCGAATACCACGAGTAGGCTCCCGCCACCTGCGTTCCCTGCGCTTGGAGGAAGTCCCCCTATGTCCCGTGCCCGACGTCTCACCGTCCTGGGGGCCGTGGCCGCCCTGGCCGGTTCACTGGTGGCGGTTCCGGCCGTCGCCCAACCCGCCACCGCGGGCTCCGGCGCCCCGCGGCCCGCGCCCGTTCCGGCCAAGACACCGGTCGCCGTCGGCTCCGGCGGCGCCGTCTCCAGCGTCGACCAGGACGCCTCGGCCGCCGGTATCGCGGTGCTGAAGAAGGGCGGCAACGCGGTCGACGCCGCCGTCGCCACCGCCGCCGCCCTCGGTGTCACCGAGCCGTACTCCGCCGGTGTCGGCGGTGGCGGCTACTTCGTCTACTACGACGCCAAGTCCCGCACCGTGCGCACCCTGGACGGCCGCGAGACCGCCCCGCGCACCGCCGGAGCAGGCCTCTTCCAGGAGAACGGCAAACCGCTGCCGTTCGACGAGGTCGTCACCAGCGGCCTCAGCATCGGCACCCCCGGCACGCCCGCCACCTGGGACACCGCGCTGCGCAAGTGGGGCAGTCGGTCGCTGGGTCAGGTGCTGCGCCCCGCCCGCGACCTCGCGGCGCGCGGATTCACCGTTGACGAAACGTTCCGCAAGCAGACCGCCCAGAACGAGGCGCGGTTCCGGGACTTCCCCGCCACCGCCGGCCTCTACCTGCCCGGCGGCAAGCTGCCGGTCGTCGGCTCCACCATGAAGAACCCCGATCTCGCCCGCACCTACGACGAGTTGAGCCGCCGCGGCGTCGACGCGCTCTACCACGGCGACCTGGGCCGCGATGTCGTCAACACCGTCCGCAAGCCCCCGGTGCGCGCCGGAGCCGACCGCAAGGTCCGCGCCGGTGACCTCACCATGGGCGACCTGGCGGACTACAAGGCGCTCGGCGAGGCCCCGACCCGTACCCGCTACCGCGGGCTCGACGTGTACGGCATGGGCCCCTCCTCCTCCGGCGGCACCACCGTCGGCGAGGCGCTCAACATCCTGGAGCGCAGCGACGTCAAGCACCTGAGCGAGGCGCAGTACCTGCACCGCTACATCGAGGCCAGCCGGGTCGCCTTCGCCGACCGGGGCCGCTGGGTCGGCGACCCGAAGTTCGAGAACGTGCCGGTCCGCGGCCTGACCTCGCAGCGCTTCGCCGACGCCCGCGGCTGCCTCATCAAGGACGACGCGGTCCTCACCAGCCCCCTCGCGCCCGGTGACCCGCGCCACCCCGAGCCCTGCGGCAGCTCCGGCAAGGCGTCCCCGACGACGTACGAGGGGGAGAACACCACCCACCTCACCGTCGCCGACAAGTGGGGCAACATCGTCGCCTACACCCTCACCATCGAGCAGACCGGCGGCAGCGGCATCGTCGTCCCCGGGCGCGGCTTCCTGCTCAACAACGAGCTGACCGACTTCTCGTTCACGCCGATCACCCCGGGTGTGCACGACCCGAACCTGCCCGGTCCGGGCAAGCGGCCGCGGTCGTCGATCTCGCCGACGATCGTGCTGAAGCACGGCAAGCCCGTGGTGGCGCTCGGCTCACCCGGCGGCGCGACCATCATCACCACCGTGCTCCAATCCCTCGTCAACCACCTAGACCGCGGGATGCCGCTGGTCGACGCCATCGCCGCGCCCCGCGCCAGCCAGCGCAACGCGGCGAGGACGGAGCTGGAACCGGCGCTGTGGAACAGCCCGCTCCGCAGCGAGCTGGAGGGCATAGGCCACCGGTTCTCGCAGGTCGAGGAGATCGGCGCGGCGACCGGCGTGCAGCCGCTGCCCGGCGGCCGCTGGCTGGCCGCGGCCGAGAAGGCACGGCGCGGCGGCGGCTCGGCGATGGTCGTCGACGCGAAGTAGCCGGACCGGCCTGCCCATAGCCGGTCCGGCCTGCCTGTAGCCGGTCCGGGCCCCGCCGTCCGGACCCTCCGCGCCCGCCCGGCGACGACGCGCCCCGCCACGGTGCGTCGTTGCCGGGCGGGCGCCTGCCGCATAGCCTCCCGGGGACCACCGGTCCGCCGCAGCCCCGGGAGGCGCACGCCGTGAGCATCGACGAGAGCCACGAGAGTCACGAGGACGGCGTGCGGCGCGAGGACGGCGAGGGGCGCTCCGCCCCGCCCGGCGCCGGGGAGCCGCCGGAAGGGCTCGCCGAGCAGGCCGGAGCGCTGGCCCGCGGCGAGACCACCTCCGCCGCGCTCGTCCGCCGCTGCCTGGACCGCATCGCCGCCTCCGCGCCCACCGTCAACGCCTTCCGCCGGCTGCGCGCCGGGGCCGCCGAGGAGGAGGCGGCACAGGCCGACCGCAGGCTCGCGGCCGGGGAGCGGCTGCCGCTGCTCGGCGTGCCGGTGGCGGTCAAGGACGACATGGACGTCGCGGGCGAGCCCACCGCGTTCGGCTGCGCCGGGGAGTTCCCGGTCAAGGCGCACGACGCCGAGGTGGTGCGGCGGCTGCGGGCGGCCGGGGCGATCGTCGTCGGCAAGACCAACGCCTGCGAGCTGGGCCAGTGGCCGTTCACCGAGGGCCCGGCCTTCGGGGACACCCGCAACCCCTGGCATCTCGACCACACCCCGGGCGGCTCCTCCGGCGGGTCGGCCGCCGCCGTCGCCGCGGGCCTGGTCCCCGCGGCCCTCGGCACCGACGGCGCGGGCTCGGTCCGCATCCCCGCCGCCTGGACGCATCTGGTCGGCGTCAAACCGCGCCGCGGCACCTTCTCCACCTGGCCGGACGCCGAGTCGTTCCAGGGCATCACCGGCATCGGCCCGCTGACCCGCACCGTCGAGGACGCGGCGCTGCTGCTGGACGCGGCGAGCGGCAGCCACCCCGGCGATCTGCACCGGCCGCCGCCGCTCGCCGCCCGCGAGGCCGTCCGCCGCGACCCCGGCCGGCTGCGCATCGCCCTGTCCTTCAAGCCGCCGTTCACCGCCACCGCCACCCCGCTCCACCCGGACGTACGGCGCGCGGTGACCGCGGTGGCCCGCGCCCTCGCCGGGCTCGGCCACTTCGTCGAGGAGGCCGACCCGGACTACGGGCTGATCGGCCTGGCGTTCGTGCCGCGCGCCACCAACGGGGTGCGGGAGTGGGCTGCCCGGGTGCCCGACCCGGCGCTGCTGGACCGGCGCACCCGCGGCGCGGCCCGCCTGGGGCGGCTGCTGAGCGGCCCGGTGCTGCGCCGGGCGCGCGCCGCCGAGCCCCGCCAACAGCGCCGGATCGGTGCGCTGTTCGGCCGCTACGACGTGCTGCTGACGCCCACCACCGCCACCCCGCCGCTCCGGATCGGCGCCCTCGCCGGGCTCGGCGGCCGCCGTACCGATCAGGCCATGATCGCGGCCTGCCCGTACGCCTGGCCGTGGAACGTCCTGGGCTGGCCGGCGGTGAACGTCCCCGCCGGGTTCACCGCGGGCGGTCTGCCGCTCGGCGCCCAACTGCTCGGCCCCGCGCGCGGCGACGCCCGGCTGCTGTCGCTGACCGCGCAGCTCCAGGACACCCTGCGCTGGCACGAGCGCCGCCCGGCCGTGGATGCGGCGGGGCCGCGGCCGGGGCGTGCGTAGCCACACCTGGACGGCCCCGCTCCCACGGCGCCGCTCGCGCACGCGGTGGCAGGGCTTAGGCCGCTGGACCTCGTCCCGGGGCCCGCGGTGATCCTTCGCCGGCCCGATACCGTGCCCGGCCGCCACGGGCACCCTTGTGGTGGATCTGCCGACAAGGAGCGCACGATGTCGTACGTAGAGAACATGCAGTACCCGCAGCCCCGTTACCACGGTGCCGAGGGCGAGGTGAGCGCGTCCTTCCGTGCGGCCGGCACCCCGCCGGAGGTCTCCTCGCCCGGCGGGTCCACCAGCTACCTCGCCACGCAGGAGTCGACCGGCGGCGAATTCGGCCTCTACAAAGGGGTGCTGGGCCCGCGGTCCGCCGGGGCGAAGACCCACTTCCACCGGGCGATGTCGGAGTCCTTCTACATCCTCTCCGGCGAACTGGAGCTCTTCGACGGCGAGAAGTGGGTCACGGGCCGCGAGGGAGATTTCCTGTACGTACCGGCGGGCGGTCTGCACGCCTTCAAGAACGCCACCGACGACCCGGTGTCCATGCTGATGCTCTTCGCCCCGGGCGGACCGCGCGAGGAGTACTTCGAGCGGGTCGCGGAGATGTCGCAGCGCGGCCCCGAGAAGCTCAAGGAGTTCCGCATCCGGCACGACAGCTACTTCACGGAGGACTCCGGAACGGGAGCGGCGCAGCGGCCCTGAACCGGAACGACGCCGCCCGGAGGCCTCAGCCCAGCAGGGCCAGGATCTCGGCCGTGGTGCCGCTCTCGCCGAGCCGCGGGAAGATCTTCTCCAGGCTGTTGCGGTGCGCCGCCTCGTCCAGGTCGGTCACCGCGTCGGTGGCGACGGTGACGTGGTAGCCGTGCTCGTACGCGGCGCGGGCGGTGGACTCCACGCCGATGCTGGTGGCGATGCCGGTGAGCACCACCTGCGTCACGCCGCGGCGGCGCAGCTCCAGGTCGAGGTTGGTGGCGTGGAAGGCGCCCCACACCTGCTTGGTGACGAGGATGTCGCCGGGCTGCCGGTCCAGCTCGGGCACCAGCTCCGCCCAGTCGGCGGGCGGCGTGCCGCCGGCGCGGGAGGTCTCGGTGCGGCCCGGTGCGCCGCCGGTGACGTTCACCAGCACCACGGGCAGCCGCCGCGCGCGGAACGCGGCGGCCAGCCGGGCGGAGCGGGCGATGACCTCGTCCGACGGATGCACGGTGGGCAGCCCGGCGATGCCCTTCTGCAGGTCGATCACGACGAGGGCGGAGGTGGGGTCGAGCGTCGTTGCGGACATGAGGTCTCCAGGGGAAGGGGATGCGGCGGCGTCAACGGGCGGGCGCCGTGGGGGAGTCGGGAGGTGTCGCGGGGCGGCTCAGGGGCCGGTCACCCGGCGCAGCAGCGCCGTCGCCTCGGCGAGGGTGCGGCGCTCCTCGGCGGTCAGCCGCTCGGTGAGCGCATCGGTCAGCCAGTCCCGCTTGGCCTGCCGCGCCTCGCCGATCAGCCGCCGGCCCTCGTCGGTGAGGGAGAGGACGACCTGCCGCCCGTCGGTCGGGTGCGGGCTGCGCGCCACGACGCCGTGCTCCTCCAGCGCCACGAGCGTCAGCCGCATCGACTGCGGGCGGACCAGCTCCGCGCGGGCCAGCGCGGCGGTGGTCGCCGGGCCGTCCCGGTCGAGGCGGGCCAGGACCGCGCGCTGGGTCGGGGTCACCCCGCCGAGCGGCGCCGCGGCCCGCAGCTGGCGCATGAGCAGACCGACCGCCGCCGCGAGATCGGAGGCGAGCGGTCCGGGCTCCGGGTTCTGCGCGTCGTCCATGGCGCCACCGTAGAAGGACGACAGGAAAACTTGCAAGTTTCCCTGTCGATATGCCGGAGGGTGAGGCGGTGCGGCCGCGTCCGTGGCGGGCGCGCCCGGCGACGCACCGGAGAGGGGCTTGCCCCGGTGCGCGGCGGGGCCTACGGTCGCCTCCACGCGCGCAGGGCCCGCCCGAGACCGCGTGGCCCGCAGCCTGACGCGCCGACAAAGGAGCTGTTCATGGCCGATGTTGTGCGAGCCGCACTGGTCCAGGCGACCTGGACGGGCGACACCGAATCGATGATCGCGAAGCATGAGGCCCACGCCCGCGAGGCGGCCGGGCAGGGCGCGAAGATCATCGGCTTCCAGGAGGTCTTCAACGCCCCGTACTTCTGCCAGGTACAGGAGCCCGAGCACTACCGCTGGGCCGAGCCGGTCCCCGACGGCCCGACCATCACCCGGATGCGGGCCCTCGCCCGGGAGACCGGCATGGTCGTCGTCGCGCCCGTCTTCGAGGTCGAGCAGTCCGGCGTGTACTACAACACCGCGGCCGTCATCGACGCCGACGGCACCGTGCTCGGCATCTACCGCAAACACCACATCCCGCAGGTCAAGGGGTTCTGGGAGAAGTACTACTTCAAGCCGGGCAACGCCGGATGGCCGGTCTTCGACACCGCCGTCGGCAAGGTCGGCGTCTACATCTGCTACGACCGCCACTTCCCCGAGGGCTGGCGTCAGCTCGGGCTCGGCGGCGCACAGCTGGTCTACAACCCCTCCGCCACCTCCCGCGGTCTCTCCGCCTACCTCTGGAAGCTGGAGCAACCCGCCGCCGCCGTCGCCAACGAGTACTTCGTCGCCGCCATCAACCGCGTCGGCACCGAGGAGTACGGCGACAACGACTTCTACGGCAGCAGCTACTTCGTCGACCCGCGCGGCCAGTTCGTCGGGGACGTCGCCGACGACGGCAAGGAGGAACTCCTCGTCCGCGACCTCGACTTCGCTCTGATCGACGAGGTCCGCCAGCAGTGGGCGTTCTACCGCGACCGCCGCCCCGACGCGTACGAGGGGCTGGTGCGCCCGTGACGGCCGACGGCGCCCCCGGGGCGCTGCTCGCCCGCCACCGCGCGGTGCTGCCCTCCTGGCTCGACCTCTACTACGAGCGGCCGATCGAACTGACCCACGGCGCGGGCCGCCACGTCTGGGACGCCGAGGGCAAGCGCTACCTCGACTTCTTCGGCGGCATCCTCACCACCATGACGGCGCACGCCCTGCCGGAGGTCACCGCCGCCGTCACCGCGCAGGCGGGCCGCATCATCCACACCTCGACGCTCTACCTCTCGCGCCCCATGGTGGAGCTGGCGGAGCGCATCGCCGCGCTCTCCGGCATCCCCGACGCCCGGGTCTTCTTCACCACCTCGGGCACCGAGGCCAACGACGCCGCGCTGTTGCTCGCCACCGCGTACCGCCGCTCCAACCAGGTCCTGGCGATGCGCAACAGCTACCACGGCCGCTCCTTCTCCACCGTCGCCGTCACCGGCAACGCGAGCTGGTCCCCGACGAGCCTCTCGCCGCTCCAGACGCTCTACGTCCACGGCGGCGTCCGCAGCCGCGGCCCGTACGCCCATCTCGGCGACGCCGACTACATCGCGGCGTGCGTCGCCGACCTGAAGGACGTGCTGGCGCAGACCGCCGGCGGCGTCGCCGCGCTGATCGCCGAACCGGTCCAGGGCGTCGGCGGCTTCACCTCCCCGCCCGACGGGCTCTACGCCGCGTTCCGCGAGGTCCTCGACGAACACGGCATCCTCTGGATCAGCGACGAGGTGCAGACCGGCTGGGGCCGCACCGGCGACCACTTCTGGGGCTGGCAGGCGCACGCCGGGAACGGCCCGCCCGACCTGCTGACCTTCGCCAAGGGCATCGGCAACGGCATGTCGCTGGGCGGGGTCGTCGCCCGCGCCGAGGTGATGGACGCGATGAGCGCCCACTCCATCTCGACCTTCGGCGGCAGCCCGGTCACCGTCGCCGCCGGTCTCGCCAACCTCACCTACCTCGTCGACCACGACCTCCAGGGCAACGCCCGGCGCGTCGGCGGACTGCTCATCGAGCGGCTGCGGGCCGTCGCCGCCGGCAGCGACCTCGTCCGCGAGGTGCGCGGGCGGGGCCTGATGATCGGCGTGGAGCTGGTCGCGCCCGGCACCGACGAGCCGTCCGCCGAGGCCGCCTCGCTGGTCGTGGAGGCGGCCCGGGAGCGCGGACTGCTCGTCGGCAAGGGCGGACGGGGCGGCGCGTGCCTGCGCATCGCCCCGCCGATGACGCTGAACGTCGCCGAGGCGGAGGAGGGCGCGCAGCTGCTGGCCGGGGCGCTGGCCGACGCGCGCGCCCGCCTCCCCGCCTGATACGGCGTCAGGGCGCCACGTCGCCGTACGCGCGGCCCACCGCGGCATCGTTGAGATACGCGGTGGCCGCGCCGGTGACGCCGTCGGAGCGGTAGACGCCCCACTTGTCGGTGACCCAGCCGGCCCGCAGCGTGGCCGCCCGGTACTGCGCGGCGCCGCCCGCCAGTTTCTGGGCGGCGCCGTTGTGCCACAGCTTCACCCAGCCCTTCGCCGGGTCCTTGGAGATCTTCAGACCGACGACGAACGAGTGCCAGGAGCCCGGCTTCAGACCGGTGTGCCAGAGCTGGGTGGTCTTCAGCTCCGGGTCGCTGTACTCCAGGTCGACGGTGCCGTCGCCGCGGGCGCGCAGCGACAGCGGCGGGGTGGCGGCGCCGGAGCCGTAGTCCTTGAGCTGCCAGAGCGTCACCCACTCGCCCTTCCGGGTGGGCAGCGGGCCCCACATCGAGCGCCAGCCGACGTAGAAGACGTCGCCCTCCTTCGCGAAGCGCAGCGGTCCGCCCGAGGTGCGCTGTCCGCGCGTCTCGACCCGCACCCGCGTGGCGTCGTCGACCTTGCGCCCCGAGGTGTGCAGCGCATACGTCTTCCCGTACCGCCCGGCCGGATCGTCGACGACGCTGACCTGCCCGGGCTTGGTCTCCACACCCTCGAACGCCTTGATGCCGACCGCAGGATCGGCCCGCCACAGGGGCGCGGCGCGGTGGACGGGCGGCCGGGGCGAGGGGGCGGCCGGTGGGGCGGCGGCCGTGGAGCCGGGGGCGCTCGGGGGTGTGCTGCCCGCGGCGTTCGCGACGGCCCACAGGCCGATCAGGCCGATCAGGCCGAGGCCGGCCAATAGGGCAACCGACCGGCGCAGCGGGCGGGTTGAGGCGCGTCTCATGGGATCTCCCGGTGTGGGGGTGGGAGGAACGCGTGAAAGTTAGGTTTGTTGCCAGTAATCGTCAAGGGGCGTGGCGGCGGCGCGCGGCGGCTGCGCCGGGGGCGGTGCGGCGGACCGCCGGGCGCGCGCACGGCCCGCCGCCGGGCGGGGGCACCGCCCTCACCCGTACCCGCGCAGCTTGCGGTACAGGGTCGCCCGCGCGATGCCCAGCGACTCCGCGGCCCGGGCCTTGTTGCCGCCGTGGGCGCGCAGCGCCGCCAGGATCGTCTCCCGCTCGGCGCGCTCGATGGTCCCCGGCCGCGGCGCCGTGACCCGCAGGCGCACGGCGCGCGGCAGCTCCTCGCGGCGCACCGGCCCCGCCGACCGCCGCCCCCGCGCCATCTCCCGTACCAGCGCGGCGAGTTCGGTGACGTTCCCCGGCCAGGGATGCGCCTCCAGCGCCCGTACCGCCTCCAGCGTCCAGGTCAGCGGCGGACGGCCGGGCGACGGCGGCGGGGCCAGCCGGGTCAGCAGGGTGTGCAGGTCCTCCGGGCGCTCCCGCAGCGGAGGGAGCGTCACCGACCGCGCCCCGAGGGTGTCGAGCAGCCGGGCGAGACACGGCCCGACCTCGGTGCCCGGGGTGTGGGTCACCACCAGCGGCAGCAGCGGCCGCTCCGCCAGCAGCGCCACCAGCGCCGCCACGTCCCGCTGCCCGAGCCGCTCGGCGTGCCGCAGCAGCAGCGGCGCCGGCCCCTCGCCGTCCGCCGGCGGAGCGGGCCACAGCGCCGCCAGCTCACCGTCCGGCGCGCACGCCGCATCGACGGTCAGCGGCTCCGCGGCGCCGTCCGGGCCGCGCAGCAGCGCCCGGCCCAGCGTCGTCTTGCCCGTCCCGCGCTCCCCGGTCAGCAGCAGCGGACGCGGGCAGGCGAACAGCTCCACGGCCCGGTCCACGGTCCGCCGCCAGACCGCCGAACTCCCCGGCGGCGCACAGGACGCGGCGCCCGCGCCGGGCTCCGGCCCCGCACCGTCCGCCTCCTCGACCACCGCGAGCGCCCCGGTCACCGCCCCCGCCTCCCGCACCGGCAGCAGCCGGGCTGCGACCGCGGCGCCCCACCGCACCGCCGGCTCCCCGTCCCAGCGGCCTGCCGGACCGTCCGCCCCGAGCAGCGCCACCGTCTGCCGCTCCAGGCCGTCCACCGCCTCCGGCGACAGCAGCCCGGCCGCCGCCTCGCTCACCAGGCGGCTGTGGCCGTCGAACGCGAGCACCGCCCGCCCGGCCGCCCGCTCCCGCGCGAACGCCGCCAGCAGCCGCCGCTCCGGCTCCCGCGGCCCCCGCGCCGCCCACCCCGCCTCGACCGCCGCGGCCACCGCCTCCGCCAGCGCCGTGTCCGGATGCCCGCCGCCCCCGGCGCACAGCCCGCGCGCGAGCGTCACGGTGCCCAGCGCCCGCGCCGCGCCCGGCCGCCGCACCGGCACGCTGACCGACGACACCTCCTGCCACAGGTCGAGGTAGTGCTCCGGCCCGTGTGTCTCGAACCGCTGCCCGTAGCGCAGCGCCAGCGCCGCGCTGTTGTGCCCCACGACCTCCTCCGACAGATCGTCGCGGACCGTGCCCGGCGACGGCACGCCGCCCCGGCAGACCACCCGGCACCGCTCATCGGCGACGATCACCCGCCGCTCCCCGTCGTCCAGCGCCCCGGCCAGCCGCTCCAGCACCGGCCGGGCGGCCGCGGCCAGCGGCCCGTCAGCCGGCGCGCGCGAGGCCGCGGCCGCTCCCAGGTCGTGCGGAACGCCGAAGAACGCGGCCCGGCGCCAGGCGGACACCAGGGGCTCGGGCGCGCCGTCGGGCAGCGGACGCCCGGCGAGGAACCGCGCCCGCGCCTCGCGGATCAGCGCCGGTTCGGGAACGGGACGGAAGGAATCTGAACGGCTCACAACCGCTCCACCGTACTGAGCCGCCCACGGCGGCGGCCGCCCGCGCCCCCGCACCACCGGCCGCTCCCGCGCCCGGTGTCTCGAAATGAGACACCCGGACACCCGCCGGACCTTCCAAGATCATGGATGCCGGTGCCGCCCCCGCGCGGCGCGTTCCGCCGCCCTTTTGGGCCCGGCCGCGCCGCCGGCGCCATGCCCCCGCATGCCGATGAAAGGTTGCACACCCCATGGCTCTCGCTTTCCTCCGGCGTGGCCGGTCCGACCGCGCCCGCGGCGGAGCGGGCATCCGGCTGGCCCTGCCGGTCGGCGCCGGCGGTCTCGCCCGTACGGTCACCGACCCCTCGGGAGGGCCGGTCGACGGCGCGGAGGTCACGGTCACCGCGGTCTCCAGCCGCAAGGTCGTCCTCAAGGGCACCACCGACCCGTTCGGCCTGTTCGCCGCGGCGCTGCCGCCCGGCCGCTACAGCCTGATGATCTCGGTCGGCCACCTCCAGCCCCACCAGGAGACCGTCGAGGTCATCGCCGGACACGGCGCGCAGGCCGAGCCGGTGCGGCTCACCGAGGCCCGCGCCCTGGAGCTGCCCACCGCCGGCACCTGGCTCTTCGACCCGCCGCACACCGCGATCCGCTTCATCGCCCGCCACGTCGGCATGGCCAACGTGCACGGCCGGTTCACCCGCTTCGAGGGCGGCATCCGCGTCGGCGCCGACATGGCCCACTCCCACGTCGAGGTGCGCATCGACGCATCGAGCATCACCACCGGCAACCGGACCCGCGACAACCATCTGCGCTCCGCGGACTTCCTGGACGTCGAGAACTACCCGTACATCCACTTCACCAGCAACCGCTTCGTGCACCGCGGCGGTTCGCAGTGGCAGCTCCAGGGCTCGCTGAGCATGCACGGCGTCAGCCGCACCGTCGCCCTCGACACCTCCTACCTCGGCGTCGTCAACGGCGGCTACGGCCAGGAGCTGCGCTGCGCGGCCCTCGCCAAGGCCGAACTGCACCGCGAGGACTACACGCTGAACTGGCGCACCATGCTCGCCCGCGGCATCGCCGTCGTCGGCCCCACCGTCAAGCTGGAGCTGGACGTCCAGGCGATGTACCGCAGCCACGACACCCCGACCCCGCCGGAGTAGGGCGCATCCGTGACGTCCCGCCCGGCGCACGACGCTCGGCACGTGCCCTCGCGCGCCGCGCGCCCCGCCCTCCGGGCGGACGGCGGGACCTCACGGACACCCCCGGCCCGGCGCCCGCGGCCCGCGCCGGGTCACCGCCCGGCCGCGCCGCGGATCGCCGCCGCCACCTCGCGGAAGAACCGTGCGTGCGCCCGGCGGCTGCACGGCGCCTCCGGATTCCAGCCGACCAGCCGGGCCGTCGCCGCCACCGTCCGCCAGTGCGCGCCGCCGCGCAGCGTCCGCGGCGGCGCGGCGTTGGCCCGGACGTCGCTCAGCACGATGTCCGGGCGGAGCGCCGCGACCTCGGCCCAGGTGGCCGTCGCCCAGTTGGCGCCCGGCCCGGCGGCCGGCTCCAGCAGCGCCACGCCGTGCTCCCGCAGCGTCCGCAGATCCGGCCAGGCCCCCGGCCGCGCCAGATACGCGTGCTCGGGACCGGCCGCCGACACCGCGAGCACCCGGGGCCGCGGCCCGTCGCCCGCCGCCGTGCGCAGCGCGTCCTCCGCGTCGTCCAGCGCGAGGGCGGCGCCCGCCGTCTCGCCCGCGCCCAGCGACCCGGCGAGCGCCGCGAATCGCTCCCGCACCACGGCCAGCCCCCGGCCCGGCCCCACGCCCAGCGCCACCACCGGCACGTGTGCCTCCAACTCCCGCGCCGTCTTCGCCTCCAGGCCGTACACCGCCTCGCCGTCGTAGGTGACGGCCACCACCAGATCCGGTGCCGCCCCCAGCACGGTGTCCGGATGCAGCGCCGCCCCCGCACCGAGATACGGGATGCCCTCCCGGGGCAGCTCCCCGCTCTTCGTCCGGTCCGGGACCGCCCCGTCGTGCTGCGACCCGAAGAGCCCCACGGGGCGTACGCCGTGATCCCACAGCGTCGCCCCGGCCTGGATGTACGCGATGATCCGCGACGGCCGTTCGCCGGCCACCGCCAGACGTCCGCGGTCGTCGGAGAACTCCCACGGCGTGCTCCGCTGCATGACGTGTCGCCTCTCTGCCCGGTGTCGGTCCGCTGCTGCCGCCCGTGCCGTGTGGCGCCCACGCCTCCCCGGCGGCCCTGCTCCCCGCTCCCCTTGGACGGTGAGGGGCGTCCCCCGGCGGCGTCGGTTACCTGCCCATTCCGCGCACCCCGCACCCCTCTTGGTCCATACCTCCCCGCGCGCCCCGCCCGCCGCACCGTTCAACCGGCCGGATGACCGGCGGCGCCACACAGCGGCCCCGCGCGGGCGGCGGACACGGTATTGCCCCCGCCCCTGCCATGCTTCTACGGTCTCCTTCCCGCCCGGGAACCGGCGCCGCACGGGCCCGCCCGCCGCGCGCGGGCACCCGTGCGGAAGGAAGCGGACGGCGGCCCGGCGCGGGTCACCGTCCGCGGCACGGGCGGCCGTCCGCGCCGGGCCGCCCGCCGCACGGCACGCATCCGTGGCGCAGTGAGGGAGACCGGACGTGACACGCACTCTCATTACCGGCGGCCTGGTGATCACCGCTTCCGACGAACTCCACGCCGATGTCCTCGTCGAGGGCGGCCGGGTGGTGGCCCTCGCCACGCACGGCAGCCACGACTGGCAGGCCGACCGCGTCATCGACGCCGCGCAGAAGTACGTCATCCCCGGCGGCGTCGACGCCCACACCCACATGGAGATGCCGTTCGGCGGCACCCAGGCGTCCGACACCTTCGAGACCGGCACCCTCGCCGCCGCCTGGGGCGGCACCACGACCGTCGTCGACTTCGCCATCCAGCCCAAGGGCGGCTCCCTCCAGGAGGGGCTCGACACCTGGCACGCCAAGGCCGACGGTGTCTGCGCGATCGACTACGCCTTCCACATGATCATGTCCGATGTGAACGCCGCCTCCCTGAAGGAGATGGACCACCTCGTCGAAGCCGGCGTCAGCTCCGTCAAGCTCTTCACCGCCTACCCCGGGGTGTTCCTCTCCGACGACGGGCAGATCCTGCGCACCATGCAGCGCGCCGCGGACAACGGCGCACTGGTGATGACCCACGCCGAGAACGGCCTCGCCATCGACGTCCTCGTCGAACAGGCCCTGGCCCGCGGCGAACGGGACCCGCGCCACCACGGCGAGGTCCGCAAGGCGCTCCTGGAGGCCGAGGCGACCCACCGCGTCATCAAGCTCGCGCAGGTGGCGGGCGCCCCCGTCTACGTCGTGCACGTCTCGGCGCGCGAGGCCGTCGCCGAGCTGATGCGTGCCCGCGACGAGGGGCTGCCGGTCTACGGCGAGACCTGTCCGCAGTACCTCTTCCTGTCGGCCGACAACCTCGCCGAACCGGACTTCGAGGGCGCCAAGTACGTCTGCTCCACCCCGCTGCGCCCGGCCGAACACCAAGAGACCCTCTGGCGCGCCCTGCGCACCAACGACCTCCAGGTGGTCTCCACCGACCACTGCCCGTTCTGCTTCAGGGGCCAGAAGGAGCTGGGCCGCGGCGACTTCTCGAAGATCCCCAACGGCATGCCCGGCGTCGAGAACCGCATGGACCTGCTCCACCAGGCCGTCGTCGACGGACACCTCGACCGCCGCCGCTGGATCGAGATCGCCTGCACCGCCCCGGCCCGGATGTTCGGCCTCCACCCCAAGAAGGGCACCATCGCCCCCGGCTCCGACGCCGACCTCGTCATCTACGACCCGCACGCCGAGCAGACCCTCTCCGCCCGCACCCACCACATGAACGTCGACTACTCCGCCTACGAGGGGCGGCGGATCACCGGCCGGGTCGAGACGGTGCTCTCCCGCGGCACCGTCGTGATCGAGAACCGCCGCCACACGGGCCGCGCCGGACACGGCGTCTACGTGCCCCGGGGGCTCGGCCCCCACGCGCGCTGATCGCCGCTTGCGGTTGCCGTTGCGTCAACTTCTACGGTCGTCACCAGGGCCGGAGAGACCGGCCCGGCGAGGAAGGGATACCGCCATGACCTGGTCGATCGCCGAGGTCGCCCGGATGAGCGGGGTGACGTCCCGGACGCTGCGGCACTACGACGGCATCGGCCTGCTGCCCCCGGCCGGCACGGGGAGCAACGGCCACCGCCGCTACGGCGCCGCCGAGCTGCTGCGGCTCCAGCAGATCCTGCTGATGCGGGAGCTGGGCCTTACGCTCCGCGAGATCGCGGCGGTGCTGGAGCGCCCCGCCGACCGGGCCGCGGTGCTCCGCGAGCACCACACCCGGCTGCTGGCGGAGCGGGACCGGCTGACGACACTGGCCACAACGGTCGGCCGCACCCTCGCCGCACTGGAGGAAGGCAGGGAACACCCCGACATGAACGGCATCAACCGGCCCGAGAACCTCTTCGAGGGCTTCGAGCACGACCCGGAGACCGACGCCGAGGTCCGCGAGCGCTGGCCGCAGGCGTGGGAGGAGTCGCGGCGCGCCACCGCCGCGATGACCGAGGAGGAGAGCGAGCGGTGGCAGCGGGAGGCCACGGCGCAGATGGTCCGCATGGCGGAGTTCATGGTGGCCGGCACGCCCGTCACCGACCCCGCGGTCCAGGACGAGACCGATGTCCACTACCGCGGCGTCTGCCGCTTCTGGACCCCGAACGCCGAGGCGTACCGGGGGCTGGCGGCGACCTACGCCGACGACCCCCGCTTCCGCGCCAACTTCGACCGGATCGCGGAAGGGCTGGCCGCCTACCAGCGCGACGCGATGGAGGTGTACGCCGCGGCACGGCTGAGCTGACACCCCGATGGGTCCGGCGCCCGGCGCCCCGCCGGACACCGGACCCACCGGGCCCCCGCTCAGCCCCGTGCGCCGGTCGCCGGTTCACCTGCGCGTACGTAGTCCCGTACCAGCGGTCGGCGGTCGGCGGTCGGCAGGCTGCGGTCGCCGACGCGCCGGGCCGGCGCGAAGCGGCTGGGGGAGATGTCCCGCACCGGGCGGGTGACGACCCCGCATGGGCTGATCAGCGGGGCGTTCCGGGCGGTCGGCAGCAGTGCCCCGAGCCCGGCCACGGTGCTCTTCGCGCCGGCCTCGGCCGCGTGCGGGCCGGCACCGGGTCCCGGCGGGTCCGGGCTGCTGCCGACCACGGGCGTGACCCTGCTGCTGCGCCGGGTCGCCCGCCGGGCGACGGGGCGTGAACGGGGCGGTGTCGGGCGCGGGGCACGAGCTGGGTGGCGTCGGCCGTGGCGGCGTGTACCGGGCTGCGCGCCGGGGCGGTGTGAACCGGATGGCGTTGGCCGCGGCGGGTGAACCGGGTGGCGCGCCGGCGCCGGGCCGGGCTTCCCGGCACCGGGGCCGGCAGGCACCGGGCTTCCGTGGCCGCCGCCGGGCCGGGCGCCGCCGCCACGGGCGGGCGGGCGCGGCACGGACCGCCGCTCCGGCTGCCGCGCAGGGCCCCGGCTGTCGTCCGCCGCCTCGGCCTTCGTCCGGCGCCTCGGCTGTCGCGCTCTGCTCCGGCTACCGCCCGCCGTCCCGCCGAGCGCCCTTGGGCCAGAGCACATGGACCGGCAGTCCCGCCTCGCGCGCCTCGGCGACGGTGGTGGCCGTGCCGCCGCCCCGCGCGGGCGGCCGCCCGTCCCAGACCGCGACCAGGGCGTCCGCCCGCTTCAGCAGCGCGGAGTTGGCGGCCTCGAACGCCGCCAGGCACGCCTCGGGGTAGGGCAGCACCGTCACCTCGGACGCCGCTGCCACCAGCCGGTCGAACCGCCCCCGTACGGCCGGGGCGGCGAGGGAACTCCGGTAGTCGTGGAACGGCAGGACCACCTCCAGGGTGCCCCCGGCGGCGAGCACCGCCTCCGCGAAGACCGCATCGGCCCCGGGAGCCAGACAGGAGAGCCCCGTCAGACCGTCCGCGCCGGCGGCCAGTTCGGTCAGCAACCCGGGCAGCGCGTCCCGCAGCAACTGCTCCGTCCCCCCGGCCAGATCCATGTGGCCGGTCACGGCGACCCTCCGCATCTCCGCCTCGCCCCCTCCCGGCGTTACGCCACGGTGGCCAGGAACCCTACAACGTAGGCCGCGGCGAAGATCAGCGGCACCCACTGCTCCACGTAGGTCAGCGGCAGATACCGCCGCCAGTCACGGCCCTCGCCCAGCGCGCCCCACTCGGCGTCGGAGTAGGCCAGCGCCGGGAGCCTTCGCTCCAGCGCGCCGATCACCGCGTACTTGGCGGCGTTGAGCTGGCGGTAGGAACGCATGGTCACGAACCACGCCAGGCACTGCGTCAGCAGGATCGCCAGCCCCGCCAGCCGGATCCACACCGAGCCGTGGACACCGCCGCCCGCCGCCGCGGCGGCGACCACCGCGGTGTTGAGCGTCAGGAAGAAGGTGTTGGTGAGATTGCGCCGGGAACTGACCCGGTCGGCCATCTCCACGCACAGCTTGTACTGCTCCAGTACCGCGCCTTGATAGGTCTCCTCGCTGCCGGAGTAGTCCGACGGGCCGATGTCCGCGTTCCAGAGGTTCTCATCGATGCCTGTCACGGAGTCATGGTGGCCGAACTCCCGCCCTGGAAGGGAGAGTTCCGTACCGGCCGCCCGACCGCGGGCGCGCGCTCAGGGCTCGGTCCGTATCTCCGCGCCGGGCGCCGGGGCGTCCGCCGCCGGGGTGCCGGCCAGTCCGTGCAGCCGGCCCGCCGGGCCGAGATCGAGGCGGACGGTGTCCGTATCGGCCGCGCCCCGCCCGCGCACCGCGCGCAGCCGCGCGCTCAGCCATTCGTACGGGATGTCCAGCGCGAACGGTCCCTCACCCGCGGTCTCCGGGCCCTCCGGCCGCTCCTGCCCGGGGGTGCGGACCGCCCCGGCGAGGGAGACCAGGCGGCCGTGCGGATCGAGTGCCGGTTCGTTGGGCCCGGCGGGGGAGACGGCCCGGATCCGGGCGCCGGGCGTGAACTCGACCCGGAACAGGGTGCCTTCCGGGCCCGGCGCGGCGCTTCCTGTCGCGCTGGCCCCGTCCCGGCCGTCCGGCGTCCCGTCCGCGGCACCCGCGCCCGCCGTCCTGCTCGCGGCTCCCTCCCGCTCCGCCGTCCGCAGCAGCTCCTCCAGGTCGGCGAGGGTGGGGCAGCCGGTCGCGTCACGGCGGTCGGCGGCCTCCTCCTCGGCGCGGACGCCGTCGAGAACGTGCCGGTAGGCGGGCATCCACTGGGTCCTGACCGCCTGCCTGACCCGCTGCTTGCGCCTGCCGTCGAACGCGGTCGGGTCGATCCGGGTGAAGTGCGGCATCCAGCCGGGGCCGAAGTGGATGACGCCTTGCAGCAGCGGCGCCCCGGCCTGCTCGGGACGGCGCAGCGGCGGACAGTCGGGGAAGACGGGTGACGGCGGGTCGGGGGCCTCGGCGCCGGTACCCGTACCCGTACCCGTGTCGGCTGAGCCGGTGCCCGCGGTGGTCGTGCCCGCGCCCGCCGAGTCTGCGCCTGCGATGGCCGTACCTTCCCCGCCGCTGTCGGCCCGCGTCCCCTTCGTACCGTGCGCGGCCCGGGCGAGGATCGCGTCGCCCCGGACCCGGAAGGCGGCGTACTCCTCCTCGTCCGAGTAGACCAGCAGCAGGACGTGGTGCGGGGCGCGGCGCCGGATCAGCTGCTCCAGCTCCCAGAGCGTGCCCTCGGCGACGCCGGTGCCCAGCACGACGATCCGGGCGTCGTCGATGAGCTGCGCGACCACCGGCTGCCAGTCGTCCCACGGGAGGTAGAGGCGGTCGGCGCCGGGCTGCGGCAGCCGCTCCTCCGGCCGGCCGACGGCTATCACCCGGCCGAACGCCCGGAACATCCGGGCGAGGTTCTCCTCCGTCGTCAGCTGCTCACCGCGGCGGTCGACGAAGTGCGGCCAGGCGGCCGGGGGCGGCAGGGACGCCGCGGGCCGGTCCGCCGCGAACGGCCGCAGATACAGCACGAACGGCGCCCCGCGGGCCTCGTCCAGCGTCCGCAGCACGCGGGCGCAGTGGCGCCGGCCGTGGCGCCGCAGCCGGGGCCCGGCCACCGTGGCGCCGGTGCTCGCGAGGAAGGCCACGGCGGCGATGAGCAGCCGCTGCCACCCCGGCGTGCCGAGCAGGTCCTCGGGGAAACGCGCCCGGCCCAGCTGGGAGACGCCCGCGATGAACCCGAGCACGGCGACGGCGTTCAGCGCCGCGCCGATCAGGCGCAGCAGCAGGCCCCACAGCCGGTGCTGCCGGCGCAGCGGGGTGCCGAGCGGCGGGAAGGGCCGCTCGGACGGGGTATCGGTGTTCCCGTTCATGGGCCCACTACCCCACACCCGCGCCGAGCGCCGCAAGGCCTGTGGACAACCCGCACCGGAGGTCCAACGTCCTTGCTCCGCACGGCTTTTGGCAGGGGTTCGCCGCGCTCCCGGAGGTCCGTGGACCGGCGTCGGCGGGTGGCGTCGTACGGGGTTCGAAACGCCCCGGTGTGGAAGGATTCCGGCACCGTCCGCGTCGGGCGGCCCCGGCGGACCCGCTCCGGACGGTGCCGTCGTGGCACGGCCGCCGGGCCCCGCCCGGCCGGTGCTCCCGGGCCCGCCCGTACGCCGAACAGAAGGAGCGCAGCGTGGACTTCGGAGTCGTTCTGCAGACCGATCCGCCCGCATCGTCCGTGGTGGGGCTGATGCGCCGGGCCGAGCGGAGGGGGTTCCGCTACGGCTGGACCTTCGACTCCGCCGTCCTGTGGCAGGAGCCGTTCGTCATCCACAGCCGCATCCTGGAACACACCGATCGGCTCATCGTGGGTCCCATGGTCACCAATCCCTCGACCCGTACCCCGGAGGTCACCGCCTCCACCTTCGCCACCCTCAACGACATGTACGGCAACCGCACCGTCTGCGGCATCGGCCGGGGCGACTCCGCGATGCGGGTCGCGGGGCGGCCGCCCAACACCCTGGCCCGGCTGGGCGAGGCGATCGGCGTGATCCGCGACCTCGCCGAGGGCCGCGAGGCCGACATCGGCGGCCACCGGCTGCGCATCCCCTGGGTCCGTGACGGCCGGCTGCCCGTCTGGATGGGCGCGTACGGCCCCAAGGCGCTGGCCATGGCCGGGCGGCTGGCCGACGGCTTCATCCTCCAGCTCGCCGACCCCTACCTCACCGAGTGGATGGTCAAGGCGGTGCGCGACGCGGCGGCGGACGCGGGCCGGGACCCGGCCGAGGTGACGGTCTGTGTGGCCGCGCCCGCCTACGTCGGCGACGACCTCGCGCACGCCCGGGAGCAGTGCCGCTGGTTCGGCGGCATGGTCGGCAACCACGTCGCCGACCTCGTCGAGCGGTACGGCGCGCACTCCGGCGCCGTACCGGAGGAGCTGACCGCGTACATCGAGAAGCGCGCCGGCTACGACTACTCCCACCACGGCCGGACCGGCAACCCCGACACCGCGTTCGTGCCGGACGCCGTCGTCGACCGCTTCTGCCTGCTCGGACCGGCCGAGGCCCACATCGAGAAGCTGCAACGGCTGCGGGAGCTGGGCGTCGACCAGTTCGCGCTGTACGCCATGCACGACGCGAAGGAGGCCGTCATCGACGCGTACGGGGAGCAGATCATTCCGGCGCTGAGCGACTGAGCGACTGAGCGACTGAGCGAGCGGTGTGAGCGAGCGACTGAACCGCTGAGCGGGAGCGAGCGGCTGAACTACTGAGAGGGGCGCCCGGACCGCGCGGTGCGGACGCCCGGCTCGGCGGCGTGCGCCCCGCCGGGCCCCCGGCGTGCCCCGCCGAGCCACCGGGCGGGCCCGGCCCGAGCCGCCCCGGGCTCGCCCTCGGACACACCACGGGCCCGGCCGCAACGGCCGGGCCCGTGACACACAACGGCGCAACCTCCGCCGGGTCAGACGCCCGGCGGCACCCGGGAGGGGCGGCCGCGGCCGGCGGTGAGGCGGTAGCCGGCGATGCCCGCCAGGGCCGCCGCGACACCGCCCGCCGCCGTCCAGATCCAGCGGTCGGACCACCAGCCGGAGGCCCAGCCGCCGTCCGGTTCGGCGGCCGCGGACGCAGGGACCGCAGGTGACGCGGCGTCCGTCGACGGGCTCGATGAGGCGCCGTCCGCCGCCTCGTCGCCGGCCTGATCCTGCTCCTCGGCACCGGAGGCGGCCGTCGCCCCCGGGACGAGCGGCGCGGCCAGCGCCCCGTCCACGGCATGGGCGCCGCCCGCGTCCTTGACGTCCGCGGTCACCTCGGCGCGCACCGGCAGCCCCAGATCCTCCTGCGGCTGCTCGGTGGTGGTCAGCCGCAGGTAGTAGCGGCCCGGCAGCGGATCGTCGGACCAGGGCTCCGCCCAGGCGCGGACGGTCCGCAGGGTGCAGGCCAGCTCCACCGACGCGGCGTCGGCCGGAACCGTCCGCGCCTGCATGCCGTAGCGGCACGCCTGACGGCGCCGCAGCCCGTCGTACACGTCGAGACGCCAGGTGGCCGCGCCGTGCCGGGCCGTCTCGGGCAGCTTCACCTTCGCCCGTACCGTCGCGTCCTGCCCCTGGTCGAGGGGGACGGCCCAGTACAGGTAGTCGCCCGTGGAGGCGTCGGCGGTGGCACGCTGGCCGGGCAGCATCAGGGCGGCCGTACGGAACGACGTGCCCGCCTCGGTCGGCGCGGGCGCCTCACCGTCGGACCCCGGGCTCGGGGAGCCGTCGGTGGCCGTGGGCGCCGGGTCGTCGGCGAGCGCCGGTGCGGCCGCGGTGAGCAGGGAGCCCGCGGCGAGCAGCGCCGCCGTCAGGGTGCGCAGGGTCCGCATCAGTTGGTCCTCCAGACGGAGATGCGCCAGCGGGAGATCCAGCCCCACACGAGGCCGCCCACCAGACCGGCCAGGGCGAGGGTGACCAGCAGCCACCAGCCGCGGCCCAGCCCGAAGGCGGCCGGGTCGGCGGCGGCGCGCGGCGCGTCCACCAGGTCGACGGCCAGCTCGACGGGGAGCCCCGGATCCCGCTTGACCGACGGCGGTGCGGAGAAGGAGTTGCTGACCTGGAGGCAGACCGTCTCGGCGGGCGGGGTGTCGCTGCCGTCCGGCGCGTCCTCGTCCGGCTTCGGGTAGCGCAGCCCGGTGGAGAGCACATCGGTGCGCCCGTCGCCCGCCTCGGAGCCGCGGACGATCTCCCGGCCGTGGACGGTCACCGCCCGCAGCAGCACCCCGTAGTCGTTGTCGACGGCCCGGTCGGCGGCGACGCTCACCGCGGCGCGCAGCTCCTGACCGGGACGGACGTCGACGCGGTACCAGCGGTGCTCGCCGAAGCGCTCCCGGTCGCTGTAGAGACCGGGCTTCAGCTCGGGCGCCTTCGCGCACTGCGCGGCGCCCTCGGTCGCCACCGGCGTCACCACCGGATCGGCCGCCCGGTCCACCAGCTGATGGACCCGCTTGCGGAGCTGATCGGTGTGGTGGACGGAGGTGTACGTGCCGCCGGTGGCCTCCGCGATGCAGCTGAGCTGCTTACGGGTCTTGGCGTCCGGCAGCAGGCCGAGCGTGTCGACGGTGAGGTGGATGCCCTTGGCGGCGATGTCGCGGGCCACCTCGCAGGGGTCGAGCGGCTGGCAGGTGTCCTCGCCGTCGGTGATCAGGACGATCCGGGCGGAGTCGCCGCCCTTGAGGTCGTCGGCGGCGGCGAGCAGCGCCGGGCCGATCGGCGTCCAGCCCGTGGGGGCCAGCGTGGCGACCGCCGTCTTCGCGTCGTTCCGGTCGAGCGGGCCGACCGGGTAGAGCAGCTTGGTGTCCTTGCAGCCGACCTTGCGGTCCTCGCCCGGGTAGTTGGCGCCGAGGGTGCGGATGCCCAGCTCGACATCGCCGGGCACCGCGTCCAGCACCTCGTTGAAGGCGGTCTTCGCCGCCGCCATCCGGCTCTGGCCGTCGAGGTCACGGGCGCGCATGGAGCCGCTGACGTCGAGGACCAGCTCGACCTTCGGGGTGGGCTTCGCGTCCGGCTCACCGGCCGCGGCGGGTGTGGGGAGCAGGCCGACGGCCACCGTGGCGAGCAGGCCGCACACCCCGGCCGCCAGCCGCTTTCTTATGATCATCGACGGATCGTATGGAGGATTCGCCGCCAGAACAAAACGGGCCGTCAGATACCGGACGCGGGCCGCCGGGCGCGGTCGCCGCCTCGTGCCCGGTGGCCCGCGGGGCCCCGGGGCGGTAGCAGTGCGGCGAGGCGGCCAGGATTACGGACAGCACACGCCTGGCGGCATCAGCGGACGGGCAACCATGCCTCGTCGTCGGTGGCGTGGGCCAGGACCCGCTGGAGGAGGCCGCGCAGGCTCTCGGCCTCGTCCGGGGCGAGAGCGCCGAGCAGCTCCGCCTCCGTCTGCTCCAGCGGCCCGTCGATCCGGCTCAGCAGGTAGTGCGCGGTGTCCGTGATCTCCAGGCGGCGCGAGCGGTCGTCCGCGCCCGGACGCCGGCGCACATGGCCCGCCTCGACGAGTTCGTTGACCAGCTGATGCACCGACTGCCGGGCGATGCCGAGCTGACGGGCCAGATCCGCCATGGTCAGCTCGGGTTCGACCGAGAGCTGGGCGAGCAGGCCGTACTGGCGCACCGTCAGGTCGTATGCGGCCAACCGCTCGTCCACCCGGCGCGTCGCGACCGTGCTCGCCACGGCCAAGAGGTAGGGGATGTGTGTCCTCAACGCGGTGCCACCTCAACCGTCTCAACCGTCGCAGCCGTGATCTTCTCGCTGTGGCCGTGTGCCGTGTGCTGCTCCGTCGCCGCGGGCCCTCGGGCGGACGAGCCGGCGGTCACGTCCGGGTCCGGGTCGGCGGGTCTTCCCTTGAGTTCGTGGAAGCCGGGGGTACCGGCCACCAGCAGCGCCCCGTCCCACAGCCGTCCCGCCTCTTCCCCTCTCGGCACGCGGGAGATGACCGGCCCGAAGAAGGCCGCCAGGGGGCGGTGCGGTGTTGCCGGCTCCCCGACGGCGACCACCGGCGTGCCGGGCCGCGGGCCCAGGAGCCGTACGGCCGCCGCGTGCGAGGCCCGCAGCTCCTCGTCGTAGGCGGTGGACGTACCGGCGGCCGCCAGCTCCGCCGGCAGATCCGCGTGGGCCAGTGCCAGGGCCGGATCGTTGATCCACTTCCTGGTGTGCCGGCCGTGCTCCCCGGGGGCGCACGGATCGGCCCACAGTGCGGCGTGGAAGCGGTCCAGGGCCTCCTGCCCGTGGTGGTGCCGGACGGCGGTGCCGATCCGCACCGGCACCCTCAGATACCCCTCGGGGTCGCCCTCGGGATCGTCGTCCCGGCCTTCGTTGAGGAGGGCCAGACTCATCAGGTGCCAGCGCAGTTCCAGGGGGCGGACCCGGGCCGCCTCCCGCAGCCAGCGGGCGGTCAGCCAGGTGTACGGGCAGGCGGGGTCGAACCAGACGTCCACGGTGCGGGGCCCAGGACGCGGGGCGCTCCGGAAGGCTTCGGCGGTCACGGTGCGGTACTCCTTCGCTTACGACGTCGGACGGCGGAGGGGGACGGCGCGGCGGCCGGCGCGTCACACGGAGGCGTTGCGCATGCCCCGGATGCCCGCGAGGACCCCCAGCACCGCGATGGCCGTCGCGACGAGGACCCCGTACACCACGCCCGTCCCGGCGAACCGGCCGTCGAACAAGGCGCGTTCGGCCTCGACCACATACGTCGCGGGATTGATCCGGCTCAGGACGTACAGCCAGGTGGGCGCCGAGGAATGGGTGATGGGCAGCAGGACGCCGGAGAGCAGCAGCAGGGGGAAGAAGACCAGCTGCTGCACCCCGTAGAACAGGGTCTGCTGCTTGCGGGAGCGGAGCGCCAGGGTGAAGGAGAGGGCGCCGATCCCGACCCCGAAGACGGCCAGCAGCGCCAGGCCGGCCAGGGCGCCGAGCGGGCGCGGCCGGAAGTCGGCCGGCAGCAGGAGGGCGAGGATCAGCAGGGCCTGCGTCAACAGGATCACCACCTCCTTGAGCACCCGCCCGACGAGCATCGCGGCCCGGTTCAGCGGGGTCACGAGCATGCGCTCGAAGGCCCCCGAGGACATCTCGTTGAGCAGGGAGGCCCCGGCCCCGGCGGTGGCGGAGAGGGCCAGCAGGACGAGCATGCCCGGCACGAACCACTGCCAGGGGGAGCCCGTGCCCGTGTTGCCGCCCGAGGGGCCGATGCCGGAGAGCAGAGGCGCGAAGAGGGCGAGGAGGAGGAAGGGCAGCAGCATGGTGAAGAGGAGGCCGGCCGGCCGGCGCAGCTCGGGCCCCAGCTCGCGGGCGAGCGCGGTGCGGGTGTCGTTGAGCACCTTCATGGTCAGGCTCCCTCGTGCGTGGTGGCCGGGGCGGCGGGGGCGTCGGCGCTCTCCCGCAGGGTGCGGCCGGTCAGGCCGAGGAAGACGTCGTCGAGGGTGGGGCGGGCGAGCCGGGCGGTGAGCGCCCGCACCCCGGCCGCCTCCAGGCTCCGCAGCAGAACCGGGAGTTGGGCGTCTCCGTGCGGGGCGCGCACCCGCACCTCCGTGCCCTCGGCGGTGACCTCGTGGACGGTGGGCAGGGCGCGGGCGAGTGCGACGGCCCGTTCGGCGTCGGCGCGGTCGGCGGTCCCCAGGGTGATGCGGTCGCCGGCCAGGTCCGCCTTGAGCTTCTCGGGGGAGCCGTCGGCGATCACTCGGCCGTGGTCGATCACCATCACCCGCCGGGCCCGGAGATCCGCCTCCTCCAGATAGTGGGTGGTGAAGACGATCGTGGTGCCGAGCTCCCTGTGCAGCCGCAGGACGTGCTCCCAGACGGTGGCGCGGCTGTGCGGGTCGAGCCCGGCGGTGGGCTCGTCCAGGAAGAGCAGTTCCGGCTCGTGCACCAGGGCCATGGCGATGTCCAGGCGGCGGCGCTGGCCGCCCGAGAGGGCGCCCACCGTCCGCTTGGCCAGGCCCTCCAGTTCGAGCGCGGTCAGCAGCTGCTCGGCCCGGGCGCGGGACTTCGCGCGGCTCAGGCCGTACGCGCGGCCCTGGGTGATCAGCTCGTCGCCGACCCGGAAATTGCTGCCGGCGCTGTTTCCCTGACCGAGGCAGCCGATGCGGTGGCGCACGCCCGAGGGGTCGGTCACCACGTCGTGACCGGCGACGGCGGCGGTGCCCGAGGTCGGCGGGAGCAGGGTGGTCAGCATCCGCAGGCTGGTGGTCTTCCCGGCGCCGTTCGGGCCGAGGAACGCGACCACGGAGCCGGCTTCGATGTCGAGGTCCAAGCCGCGCACGGCCTCAACGGTCTCTCCTTGGGCGCGGAAGCTGCGGGTGAGCCCGCGGGTGTGGATCATGGGTCCTCCCGAACAGGGGGAAACGGGGGTGATTCGGGGTCCTCGGCGCGTGCCCCAGCCGGCTGTCACGGCTCCAGGGCAGGGCGAGGGGGAGTCAGGCGCTCTCGGCCCTTGACTTCTTCGAGCTTAGAAGCGCTAATGACGTCACTGTCAGCACACTTGACGGTCTCGCTCCGCTCGCCGAACCGTCCCTCGCGCCCCGCAGACCGGGCCGCCGAGCCGCTGATCGAATCGCCCCTCACGACCCGTCGGGTGCCCCCGTGCCGGCGCGGCTCCACCGTCCGTCGGCCGGGACACCGAAGAAGCCGACGGCCTACGCGGCGATCGGCCTCGGGCCGGACAGGAAGCCGGGCAGGAAGCCGGACAGGAAAGGGGCGTCCGCAGGGGTGTGGCTCGCGCGGAGAGGGCTGCTGGAACTCTCGGCGCTCTCCGGGGCCCTGCCGCCGCTACCGGGGACTCGCGCCCGCGAGCGCGCCGCGACCCGCACGGGCGGGCGCCGCTCCGCGCGCGGCCGCCCGGCGGAGACCCACCCGCACCGCTACGGCCTCCGCCCGCCCCCTTACGGCACCCGCGCCGTCCACTCCTCGTGGGCGAACTTCGTCCGCACCAGCTCCTCGGCGCGGGCCAGCTCCGCGTCGGTGACGGCGCCGCGGGTCAGGCCGTACCGGTCGCGGAACGAGCCGATCATCCGCGCGATGACCTCCTCGCGCGGCAGCCCCGTCTGCCGCCGCAGCGGATCGACCCGCTTCTTGGCGCTCTTCGTCCCCTTGTCGGACAGCTTCTCCTTGCCGATGCGCAGCACATCGAGCATCTTCGCGGCGTCGATGTCGTACGACATGGTGACGTGGTGCAGCACCGCGCCGGGCCCGCCGTCCGGGCCGACCATCCGCTTCTGCGCGGCGCCGGCGACCTTGCCGACCTCCGTGGCGATGTCGTTGAGCGGCTGATACCACGCCCGGATGCCCATGTCGCCGAGGGCGCCGAGGACCCAGTCGTCGAGATAGGCGTAGCTGTCCGCGAACGACAGGCCGGAGACCAGCGCCTCCGGGACGGCCAGGGAGTAGGTGATGGTGCTCTGCGGCTCGGCGAACATCGCGCCGCCGCCGGAGATCCGGCGCACCACCGTGACGCCGTGCCGGGCGGTGCCCTCGGGGTCGACCTCGTTGCGCAGCGACTGGAAGCTGCCGATGATCACGGCGGGGGAGTCCCACTCCCAGACCCGCAGCGTCGGCGCCCGGCGGCCCGCCGCCACCTCCGCCGTGATGACCTCGTCGAGCGCCATGTGCAGGGCGGGCGGCTGCGGTTGGTCGTGGATGAGCTGCCAGTCGTAGTCGCCCCACTCGGTGGCCTGCGCCAGCGCCCGCCGCACGGCGATGGCGACGCCCTCGGCCGTCAGCCCGAACATCACCGTGTCCTTCGGCAGCGCCGCCGTGATCCGGGCGGCGAGGCCCGCCGCGTCCGTGGTGGCGGGGGCGCCCTCCAGCGCGTTGTCGATCGCGCCGATCGCCTCGTCCGGCTCCAGGAAGAAGTCCCCGGCCACCCGGACGTGCCGCAGCACGCCGCCCGCCACGTCCAGATCGACCACGACGAGCTTGCCGCCGGGAACCTTGTACTCGCCGTGCACCGTGCCGCCTCCGCGCCGCCGTCGGCCCCACCGGCCGAGATCCGTCCTGTTTGTCCCACCGTAACCGAGACCGGTGACAGCCGGGCCCGCCCGCGTCCGCGACCCGGCGCCGCCGCCCCGCCCCCACGTCAGGGCCGCTCCGCGGCAACTCCCCGGCCCCGGGCGGATCTTGGCAGCCCTGGCCAGAGCCGTCCCCGTGCTCCTACGATGCGGGGGAACGGGGAGGGGGAACGACGTGGTGCAGCGTGTGGGACGGGTGGAGTTCGGCGTCGCCTGGGTGATCAGAAACCTCGACGTGCTCATCGCCGTGGGGCTCGGCCTGACCATCGGAATGATGGACGTCTTCGGCGACGTCATCAGCGACGACGTGTCATCCGGCGCGACCTTGCTGGTGCTCGGCACCCTCGCGGTCGGCTCGATGACGGAGCGGTTGCGCCGCAAGTCCGACATCGAGGAGGCGTCCGCGGACACCCGCCGCGCCCTGGAGGACCTCGCCATGGTCCGCTCCCTGTCGGGCGACGAGGTCGGCGACGCCCTGGAGGAGGCCCGCGCGCAGACCAACCGCTGGTCCTTCAAGGGCGGCACCGGCACCTATCTGCGCGCCGTGACGCTGCCGCGCTGCGTGGCGGCCGCCACCCGGCAGCGCGCCCAGCTCAGCATCAAGATCGACATCATCAACCCGGCCGACGAGCGGACCTGCGCCGCCTACGCCCGCTTCCGCCAGACCTTCGCCCGCCGCCGCAACGACGACACGGCGCACGCCTGGACCGTCGACCGCACCCGCAAGGAGGCGTACGCCACGGTGCTGGCCGCCTGCTGGTACCGCCAGCGGCTCGACACCCTGGAGATCAGCGTCCACCTCTCCTCGGGCGTCCCCACCCTCCGCTTCGACCTCTCCGAGTCCTGCCTGATCATCACCCAGGACGACCCCAACCGCGTCAACCTCCTCGTGCCGCGCGACCGGCCGCTCTACGACTACTACGTCACCGAGCTGCACCAGAGCCGCGAGCAGGCCGTCCACCTCAGCCTGCGCGACGCCGCCCCGCTCGGCGACGAGCCCACCGTCGACGAGGTCCGCGCGGTCTTCGACGACGTCGCGCTGCCGCTGCCCTCGGTCTTCGGCGACACCGATGTCGCGGAGATCATCGACAAGGCCCTGCACGCCGAGGACCCCTACCGGAGGTGAGACGCCTCGGGCGCGGCTCATGGACTACGACACGCTCGACCGACTGCTCAGGCCCGGCACGCCGCGGGAGGCGCCGCGCGCCGGGATCACCGGCGTCCTGGAGGACATCGCCCGCGGCCGACGGGAGCTGCGCGCGGTCCACCATCCGCTCGGCTTCCTCTGCCTGCCGCTGGTCCGCGACGGCGCCCGCGGCGTCTGCGTCCACCTCTTCGGCACCGGCGCCCGCCCCGACCCCACCGCCGCCCCCATGCACGCCCACAGCTGGGAGCTGCGCAGCTACGTCCTCTACGGCCGGGTCGGCAACCTCCCGGTCACCGTCACGGACGCCGCGCACGCCCCCACCCACCGCATCTTCGAGGTCATCAGCGCCCCCTCCGGCGTCGACGAACTGCGCCCCACCTCCCGTCTGGTGCGCTGCGAGCCGGGCCCCGCCGCGGCCAGCGGCAGCGGGGAGACGTACAGCCTGCCGGCCGGTGAGTTCCACGCCACCGTCGTCACCCGCGACGAGCCCGCCGCCACGCTGGTGCTCGGCCGGTCGCTGCCCGGCCACACCGACCTCTCCCTGGGCCCCCTGCACGGCCGCGGCCACCGCACGGTGCGCCGGCTGTGCGGCGCGGAACACACCGAACGGACCGTCCGCACAGCACTCAGGAGGATCCATGCCGAGCAGCGCGAGTGACCGGGACGCCGCACCGTACGCGCACGAGACGCGGGTGGCCGTCGCCGCCGCCGAGGAGGCCGGGGCGCTGCTGCGCGGCCGCTTCGGCGCGGCGCGGGCGGTGGGCGTGAAGGACGCCGAGGGCGATGTCGTCACCGACCTCGACCTGGCCGCCGAGAAGATCATCCTCGCCCGCCTCCAGACCCACTTCCCGCACGACCGGATCCTGTCCGAGGAGGCGGGTCTGCTCGACGCCGTCGGCCGCCGCACCTGGCTGGTGGACCCGCTCGACGGCAGCAACAACGTCGCGATCGGCCTGACCGCGTACGCCGTCGGCATCGGGCTGTGCGTGGACGGCGCGCCCGTCGTCGGGGTGGTGCACGAGCCGGTCACCGGAAGCACCTGGCAGGCGGTCCGCGGCCGGGGCGCCACCTGCGGCCCACGCCGGCTGCCCGGACCGGGCGGCGCGGTGCCGCGCAGCGGGCCGGTGGTGGCCTGGACCCAGGGCCATGCGGTGGGCCGGGCCGACCCGGTGGCCGCCGGGCTCCGCGGCCGGCTGGAGCGCAGCGCCCGGCGGGTGCTCCAGCTGTGGGCGCCGCTGCTGGGCTGGTCGATGCTGGCGCGCGGCGCGATCGACGGGTTCGTCGGCTACCGCGCGGAGGGCATCGACTTCCCCGCGGGCGCCCTGCTGGCCGCCGAGACGGGCGTGGAGTTCCGCACCCTGAGCGGCGGGCCCTTCACGGTGGGCTCGACGGGCCCGGACACCGACCGCAGCTTCGTCGCCGCCCGCGCGGACACCCTGACGTACCTGCTCGACGTGGTCGGGCAGGCGCGGGCGGCCTGAGGAGGGGCGGCGGACGGGAGCCGGGGCGGCGGCGTCCCGGCGCAGGTCACGCCATCGCCAGCGCCGCCGTGGCCGCCAGTGTCGCCGCCGTGGCCAGGACGAAGCCGGTGCCCATGAAGCGCCGCAGCGGGATGACGGTGCCCTGGCCGCGGCACCGCTCGAACCACAGCAGCGTGGCCAGCGAGGCCCACGGGGTGATCAGCGGGCCGACGTTGGTGCCGATCAGCAGCGCCAGCAGCTGGTGGTGGTTGCCGACCGGCACCGCCGCCTCGCCCGCCATGTAGACCGGCAGGTTGTTGAGGACGTTGGACAGGCCCGCGCCGACGCCCGCCGAGCGGAGCATGCCGAGCAGCCCGCCGTCCGGCCCGATCGCGGCGGTCAGCAGCGTGTGCAGCCCGTGCGCGTTGACCGTCTCGACGACCAGGAACATCCCCGGCACCAGCACCAGCAGCCGCCACGGCACCAGCGACCAGCGCAGCTCGGCCGGGCGCCGCAGCGCGAACGCCACGACCACGATCAGCATCGTCGTCAGCGACGCCGACCACAGCGGCACGTCCGCGACGAGGATCGCCACCAGGAACCCGGCACACGCCAGCGCGCACACCCGGAACAGCACCGGATCGGCGGGCGCCGTCGGCTCGGGCGGTATGTACGCGTCCGAGCCCCGCCGCCCGCGCCGCCAGTAGAAGCCCCACAGGCACACCGTCGTCACGGCGATCGCGGCGAGCTGCGGCAGGCCCATCGTCGCCGCCATCCCGGTGGGGGAGAGGCCGACCCGGTCCGACGCCAGCAGGTTGGTCAGGTTCGACACCGGCAGCAGCAGGCTCGCGGTGTTCGCCAGCCAGACCGTGGTCATCGCCAGCGGCACCGGCGCGATGCCGACCCGTCCGGCCAGCGCCAGCATCACCGGCGTCAGCAGCACCGCCGTGGTGTCGAGGTTCAGCGCGATGGTGGTGACGGAGGCGAAGAGCACGCAGAGCCCGAAGAGCCGCGGATAGCTGCCCCGGCCCGTCCGCGCCACCCAGGACGCCACCGCGTCGAAGACCTCGGCCCGGCCGGTCAGTTCGGCCATCACGATCACCGTGGCGAGGAACGCCAGCAGCGGCCCGATGCGCGCCATCGCCTCCCCGGCGGGCGCGGTCGGCAGCAGCCCCGTGGCCACGCACACCAGGCCGCAGGCGAGCAGCCCGGCGGCGAGCCAGTCCAGGGGATGCAGACGTTTGAGGAAGCGCACGCCCGACAGCGTCGCACACACGGCCGGACCGGACGGGGGAGAGGGGCGGATCAAGGAACCCCGGCGGAAGGCTCCGGCGCCCGCCGCCCCGCCCCGTACGCCGGAGCCCGGCGGCGCCCGGACGGCGGCCCGCCCCGCGCCCGCCCACCGCACCCCGGCCCCACCCACGGCCCGCCGGCCGCCCGCGTGATCCCGCCGAACCGCCTGCCCCGCCACCCCCGGCCTCCTACGATGGGGCCATGGTGACAGACGGGGAACTGCTCGGCCGGACGCGCGACTTGGACTTCTTCATCAGCTATTCGCCCGCCGACGAGCAATGGGCGTCCTGGATCGCGTGGACGCTGGAGGAGGCCGGTTACCGCACCGTCATCCAGGCGTGGGACTTCGTCGCCGGGACCAACTTCATCGACTTCATGGACCGCGGCGTCAGCGAATCCGTCGCCGTCATCGCCGTCCTCTCCGGCCACTACGGCCGCTCCACCTACGGCCGGATGGAGTGGCAGGCCGCCCTCCGCGCCGAACCGGAGCAGCCCGAGCGCAAACTGCTCACCGTCCGCGTCGAGGACATCCCCATCGAGGGACTGCTCGCCACCATCACCTACGTCGACCTCGTCGGCGTCACCGACCCGGCGACCGCCCGGAGCATGCTGCTCACCCGCGTCGGCCAGGCCGTCGAGGGCCACGCCCGCCCCGGCCACAGCCCCGGCTACCCCGGCTCCCTCTCCGCCACCGGCTCCTTCCAGCTGCCCACGCCCGCCGCCGACGACCGGCAGCGCCCGCTCGGCCGCACCGGCTGGTCCGGCCGCCGCCGCCCGGCCCGCGCCCCGCAGTACCCGCAGGCCCCCGGACCGGCCCGCGAGCAGGGCGCGCTCACGGTGCTGCACCTGGCGGGCCCCGACTTCGGCCGCGGCCGCGAACCGGACGCGCTGCGCCGGGAGATCCGCGGCGACCTCGTCGAGCTGAAGGACGCCGGCGCCCCCTCGCCCGACCTCCTCGTCGTCACCGGCGACCTCACCGCCTCCGGCAGCCCCCGCGAGTGCGACCAGGCCCTCAGCTTCCTCACCGGGCTGCGCTCCCAGCTCGACCTGCCGCCGCAGCGCGTCGTCGTCATCCCCGGCAACCAGGACGTCAGCCAGGCCGCCTGCCGCGGCTACTTCCACACCTGCGAGGCGGACGAGATCCCGCCGCAGCCCCCGTACTGGCCCAAGTGGCGCCACTACACCCGCCTCTTCCGCGGCCTCTACGAGGGGCTGGACACGGTCTTCGACAGCGATCAGCCCTGGACCCTCTTCCCCGTTCCCGAACTCCACACCGTCGTCGCCGGGTTCAACTCCTCCATCGCCTCCAGCCACCGCCCCGAGGACCAGTACGGCTTCCTCGGCCGCGACCAGGCCACCTGGTTCGCCGAGGCGCTGCGCGGCTACGAGGAGGAGGGCTGGCTGCGGATCGGCGCGCTCCGCCACCCGCTCACCGGCCGCCGCCGCCCCCAGGACGCCCCCGGCGGCCCCGGCACCCTCCGCGACGTCGACACCTTCACCCGGCTCGCCGCGCCCCGCCTCCACTTCGTCCTGCACGGCCCCAGCGGCGGCCCGCGCACCACCGGCGGCGAGCCCTCCCACGACCACCTCCCGCTCCAGAACGGCGCGCTGCCGCTGTACGGTTCGGCCGCGCCCGCCGGGTTCGAGCTGCTGCACGTCACCGCCGACGGCGCCACCCGCTGGACGGGCGCGGGCGGCACCGAACCCACCGTCTTCCCGGTCAGCTGGCGGGGCGCCGGGCGCCTCTTCGCCCCGGCCGGTGAGCCCACCGGGCCGGGCGGGCAGGCCGTCGCCGCACCGCCCGCCGACCACCGCGCCGTCGCCGAGCCCGCCGACTCCCTCGCCGAACGCGTCAAGGAGGTCTGCCGCGCCCGCCAGGAAGGCGTCCGCCTGCGCGACGTCCCCCGCGCCACCGCCGACGACCTCACCCAGATCATGGTCACCTGGAGCGACGAGGGCGTCGTCCGCCAGCAGCGCATCGCCGTCCACCCCGGCACCCCCACCGACGCCGAACTCGACCGCTTCCTCGCCCAGGCGCACGCCGCCGGCACCGGCTCCGACGCCGAGCTGGTCCACGACGGGCCGCCGCCCGAGCCGTCGCTGCGCGAACGCGCCGGGCGCCGCGGCGTCCGCGTCCGCAGCTTCCTCGAATTCCAGGGCCTGCTGGACCTGCGCTCCTACGTCACCGCCCAGACCGCCCGGCTCGGCAGCGACGACCGCTACGCCCCCGACCTCTACCTCCCGCAGCGCTACCGCGACGCCGAGCGCCCCGACGCCGACGACCGCGACCACCTCGTCGAGGAGATGCTCCGGCTGCTGGAGACCGACCACGGCCGCTTCCTGCTGCTCCTCGGCGACTTCGGCCACGGCAAGACCTTCGCCCTGCGCGAGCTGGCCCGCCGCATCCCCGAACGCCTCCCGCACCTCACCCCGATCCTCATCCCGCTGCACACCCTCGACCGCGCCCACAGCCTCGAAGGGCTCGTCGCCGCCCACCTCGCCGGCCACGACGTCGACACCATCGACCTGCGCGCCCTGCGCTACATGCTCGGCCAGGGCCGCGTCGTCCTCCTCTTCGACGGCTTCGACGAACTCGTCAACCGCGTCAGCTACGACCGCGCCGCCGACCACCTCCAGGTGCTGCTCAACGCCGCCGTCGACAACGCCAAGATCGTCGTCAGCAGCCGCACCCAGCACTTCAAGTCCCAGGACCAGGTCCTCACCGCGCTCGGCGAACGCGTCGGACTGCTCTCGCAGCGCCGCATCCTCGCCGTCGAGGGCTTCGTCCCCGAGCAGATCCGCGCCTACCTGGTGGGCCGCTACGGCGACGAGGAGACCGCCGCCCGCCGCTTCGAACTCCTCGGCAACATCCCCGACCTGCTCGCCCTGTGCGCCAACCCCCGGCTGCTGAGCTTCGTCGCCGACCTCGACCCCGACCAGCTGCACGCCGTCGCGGGCGCCGGCCGCGCCCTGAGCCCGGCCCGCCTCTACGAGGACGTCTTCAGCGCCTGGCTCGCCCACGAGGAGCGCCGCGGCCAGGGCGGTCCCGGCGCCGCCCCCGGCCTCACCCTCGACCACCTCTGGGCCGCGGTCACCGCCCTCGCCCGCCGCCTGTGGGAGACCGGCCGCAGCGCGCTCCACCTCGACGAGCTGACCGACACCGTCGCCACCGCCCTCGCGGGGCTCGCCGGCACCACCCTCACCACCCAGGAGAGCGCCCAGGCGGTCGGCGCCGGATCGCTGCTGATCCGCACCGACGACGGCCTCTTCCAGTTCATCCACGGCTCCGTCGTCGAATGGCTCATCGCCCGCGAGGCCGCCGAGCGCCTCGCCGACGGCGACAGCACCCTGCTCGCCGCCCGCCCGCTGAGCGCCCTGGCCGTCGAGTTCTTCTGCGACCTCGCCGACCACGACCTGTCCACCGCCTGGGTCCGCACCGTCCTCAACGCCCCCGGACCCGGCGTCAGCGACGCGGCGCGCGCCAACGCCGTCCGCGTCATCGACCGGCTCCGCGTCCCCGCCGGCGCCGATCTGCGCGCCGCCCGCCTCTCCGGCGAGGACCTCTCCGGACGCGACTTCTCCGGCGTCGACCTCACCGGCGCCGACCTCACCGACACCCGCCTCATCGGCGCCAACCTCTCCGGCGCCGTGCTGCGCGACGCCCGCCTCAACGGCGCCCGCCTCGACCACGCCGACCTCTCCGGCGCCGACGTCACCGGCGCCGATCTGCGCGGCGCCCGGCTGACCCGCGCCGACCTGCGCGGCGCCGCCTTGGCCCGCAGCCGCTGGCACCGCGCCGCCCTCATCGACCCGCTGATCGACCCGCAGGTCCGCGCCGCCCCCGAACTGCGCACCGCCTCCCTCGCCCCCGGCATGCCCGTCGAGGTCGGCTTCCGTCCCGCCGCCGTCGGCGTCCCGTACGGCTTCGACATGCGCACCAGCCGCCTGCCCGAGCCGCTCTCGTACAGCCCCGAGGGCGAACTCCTCGCGGTGGGCAGCGAGGACGGCGGGGTGCTGGTCTGCGCCGCCGACACCGGCCGGGCGCTGCGCACCCTGCACGGCCACGAGGGCCGGGTGTACGCGGTGAAGTTCCGCTCCCGGGTGCTGGCGACCGGCGGCGCCGACGGCACCGTCCGCCTGTGGGACCCGGTCTCCGGGCGTCAGCTGCACCGCCTGGACATCCACCCGGGCGGCGTCTGGCCGGTCTCCCTCGACGACGCCGGCACCCTGCTCGCCACCGGCGACGCCGACGGTCTGGTCACCCTCTGGGACACCGCCACCGGCGAGCCGCTCCAGCAGCTGCCCGGCCACGCCGCCCCCGTCTACACCGCGGTCTTCAGCGCCGACGCCCGCACCCTGGTCACCGGCGACGCCGCCGCCAACCTCCGTATCTGGGACACGCGTACGGGAGAGTGCACCGGCACCCTCGACGGCCATGAACACGCCGTCTTCCGGGCCCGGTTCAGCCCCGACGGCTCCCTCCTCGCCACCGGTGACCACGGCGCCGAGGGCCGCGGCACCGTCCGCGTCTGGGATCTGGCCGAACGCCGGCTGCTGCACACCTTCACCGGCCACACCGGCCGCGTCTACACCCTCGATTTCCACCCCGAGGGCAACCTCCTCGTCAGCGGCGACACCGACGGTCAGGTCCGGCTCTGGGACCCGGTCGTCGGCGCTCCCGCGGGCGCGCTGGAGCGCTGCACCGGCGCCGTCTACCAGGTGATGTTCGGCAACGGCGGACGGCTCCTCGCCGCCTGCGACAGCGACGGCACCGTCCGGCTGTGGCGGGTCGCGCTGAGCGGCGGCCACCGCGCCATCAGCCTGCTGCGGCAGCAGCCCGTCGAGCACCGCGGCTCCGCCTGGGCCTGCCGCTTCCGCCCGCAGGGCAGCCAGCTGGTGACCGTCGGCAACGACGGCGGCGCGCAGATCTGGGACGCCGACACCGGTCAGGGCCAGCGGATCCTGCGCGGCCACGGCCGCCGGGTCAACACCGTCGCCTTCAGCGCCGACGGCGCCCGCCTCGCCACCAGCGGAAACGACGGCATAGTCCGCCTCTGGGACGCCCGCACCGGCCGCCGCACCGCCGAACTCACCGGCCGCGGCGACCGCCTGATCTCCGGCGTCTTCAGCCCCGCCGGGCCGATCCTGGGCACCGCCAGCAACGACGGCGACGTCTATCTCTGGAACGCCATGACCGGCGAGTATCTGCGCGAGATCGACGTGGAGACCGACCACACGTGGGCCGAGGCGTTCAGCGCCGACGGCACCCTGCTCGCCACCGCCAACGACGACGACTCCGTCCGCCTGTGGTGGCGCGCCACCGGCGCCCACATCGCCACCCTCGCCGACCACCGGGGCCGGGTGCGGTCGATCGCCTTCCGCGGCGACGGCGCGGAGCTGGCCACCGGCTGCGACGACGGGCGGGTCCGCCTCTGGGAACAGGAGAGCGGCCGGCTGACCGCCGAACTCGACGGCCACGCCGACCGGGTCTACGCCGTCACCTTCGGCTCCGACGGCGACTGGCTGGCCAGCGCCTCCTGGGACGGCACCGCCCTCATCTGGCGCGACGGCGCCCCCCGCCACGTCCTGACCGGGCACCACGGCCGTCTCTGGGCGGCCGTCGCCCACCCCCGGCTGCCGCTGCTCGCCACCGCCGGCGACGACCGCGTCATCTGCCTCTGGGACGCCCGCACCGGCACCCGCACCGCCCGCCTCACCGGCCACACCGGGCGGATCTTCTCCCTCGCCTTCAGCCCCGACGGCACGCGTCTGGCCAGCGGCGGCGAGGACGGCACGGTCCGCCTGTGGAACGTCCCCGCGCCGGACGGGCCGCCCACCCCGCACGCCACGCTCATCGGCGTCCCCGGCGGCTGGGCGGCGCTGACCCCGGAGGGCGGCTACAAGTACGAGGGCGAGGTCACCGGCGAGTTCTGGCACGTCGTCGGCATGGCCCGCTTCACCCCGGGCGAGCTGGACGAGTACCTGCCGGGCGTCCACCGGCTGCCGCTCGACGCGGAGTTGTGAGGACGCGGGGCCCGGCACCGCGACGGCCCGTCGGCGCTCCGGCCCGCATCCCGGTGCCCGCTGTTCCCCACCGCCGGACGGCTGCGCACCGGCCACCGACAGGACAGCAGCGGAACGTCAGAAGGATGCAGGCGAAACGTCAGCCGCTTGCCACAAGGTAGGTGCTGTCGCTCGGCCCGTTGCGTGCTCCCGTCCGGGCCGAGCGGGCACAGCATCCGCAAGCACAGAAAGATCCGCAATGAAGAAAATCAGGGCTGCGGTCATCGCCGCCACGATCATCGCCGGCACGGCCCTCGCCGCCACCCCGGCACAGGCCCTCAGCCACTGCAACCGCGGTACCGGCACCATCATCTGCGAATACGGCGTAGGCCTCATCACCTCGAAGGCCGGAATCCAGCGGGAGTTCGCGGTCGGCACCGACCACGCCGCCTACGTCCGCTCCAAGACCGCCACCACCGACTGGAGCGACTGGTCCTCCCTGGGCGGGGAATTCTGGGGCAATGTGGTCATGCTCGACGGTGACCACAAGAACATCGAGTTCTACGTCTCCATCGTCGGCACCGACGGACGCTCGTGGGTCAACGGGTACGCATGGGACGGCACCCGGACCGGCTGGAAACGCTTCGGGGAGCACATGTGAACCCACACCGCCCGGTGGGCATTGACGCGGTGTGAGCACGCGCGTCCTGCCTGACGGCGCAGCCGGTCAAGGCGGCGGCCCCTGGCAACCGCCGCCCTGACCGGTGACGACCCGCGTACCGCCGGCCTGCTCGCTGCTCCGCTGCGCTCTCAGCCCGTCTGGTCGTCATCGGCGAAAGGGTGGAAAGGACTCACGGCGTATGCACCGGGTAGGCCATGCGGCGGCGTATGCCGGGGAAGACCGGAAGGGGCGCGGGCGGCCCGAATTCCCGTCATGGGGTGCCCGCCGAATGTGACGGCGAAATGAAATGTGACGGGGCGCGGCCGCTTCGTCCCATATGGCGGGCCCGGCGGTTGACATGGCGCGCCGTTCGGCAATTACGCTTACCCCACCTGCATATGCTGGCCGGCCGATCCGGCCGTAACGGTCGAATACGACGGGGGTGAGTTCGTGGACACGCGCTTCGCTCATGGCGCCATTGCCGGTCGTTCCGCCGGCGCACGTTCCGCCGGATTCCGCTCCGCCGGGCCGTTCCCGGAGCGATGTCGCGACAACTGAGCCGCGGGAGCGGGCCTGTTCGGGGCCGCGTTTCCGTTCCGTGCCCCGTTGTCCGTGCATCGAGCCAGGATGAAGAGGGAAATGGCCAGCAGGAAGAGTGAAAACCCGCCCGCGGGCGGGGAGATCGCTGCCTTATCCGACCGCACCCCGACCACGCTCTCCCCGCTTCTGCTGGCCATTTTGGTCTCGCTTGCCGTCTGCGGGCTGATGGCCTCCGACATCAATCTGCCCGCGGTGCCGCGCATCGCCGCGGATTTCGGGGTGGGGGAGTCCTCCGTACAGCGCACCTTCAGCATCTACATGGCCGGGCTGGTGGTGGCCCAGGCGCTCTACGGGCCGGTGTCCGACGCCTATGGCCGACGCCCGCTCGTGCTCGCCGGATTCTCCCTTTTCGCGGTCGCCTCCGTGCTCTGCGCGACCGCGCCCGGCATCACGGCGTTCGCGGTGGGCCGGCTGCTCCAGGCGCTCGGCGCGGGCACCGGACTCGTCGTCGGGCGGGCCATGGTGGGCGACCTCTTCGACAAGCGGACGGCGACCCGTACCTTCGCCACCATCATGCCGATCGTCGGTGTCTCGCCCGCCGTGTCCCCGCTGATCGGCTCCTATCTGACCACCTGGTTCTCCTGGCGCGCGCCCTTCGTCCTGACCGCGGTCATCGGCGGGGTCACGGTGGCCGCGGTGGCGCTCGCCGTGCCGGAGACGCTGTCCCGGCGCGGCGGCGGGAGCGGACTGCGCGGCACCGTCGGCAATTACCCGTATCTGCTGCGGCAGTCCCGGTTCTGGCTGTACGCGGTGTCGCTGGCGGCGGGTTACTCGGCCTATTTCGGATATCTGGTGGCCTCGCCGGTGATCTTTCAGCGCATGGGGCTGTCCACCACCGCGACCGGATACTGTTACATCAGCGTCTCCTTCACCTATGTCCTCGGAAATCTCTGTTCGCGCCGCCTCTCGGCCCGGCGCAGCATTTCCCAGGTGCTCGGTATCGGCTATCTCCTGTTCTCGACCGCTGCATTGCTGCTGCTCGTCGCGGGTCTCGCGCAGGTCCGCAGTCCCTGGCCGCTGCTCGTCCTCATGGGCGTGGTGGCGACGGCGAACGGATTTCTGCTGCCGATGTCGTACGCGGGCGGTGTCACGCAATTCCCGTCCAAAGCCGCCTCGGCCTCCGGCCTGCTCGGCGCCCTGCAGATGATCGGTGGCAGCGTCGCCTCCCTGGCGGTCGGATTCTTTCCCGGTGACGCACGGGCGCTGTCCGTCATGATCTTCGCCATCGCCCTCTCCGCGGTCGCCGCCTTCCTCTCGCTGTCCCGCTTTTCCGCACGCCCCGGCGAAGCCTCCGCCTGACGGACGCCGGCGGTCGCGCGGCCCTTCCCCGGGCAGGCGCGGCGCTCACGCCTGCCCGCATTTCCCTGCCGCAGGGGCGTGCGGGAAATAAGATTTGTGCCTTGCTTTGCCCGGCCGCTTCATGGTCGAATTTTCTTGCTGAACGAGCGGCCGGAAAAATAATTCCGGCCCCGCCTCCCGTACCGGAGATTCTGCCGTCGCCCTCACTGACGGATCCGGTACGCCGCTGCACGACCAATTCTCTGGCAAAAGCGTCGCGATGCGATGCCGACCGCAAGGTGGGAGAACGTCTTGGTTACGTACAGTCAGGAAAAAGAGCACGCCGCCCCGTCCGGTGGCGCGGAGGAATTCCTCACCGCACTCCTCGACCGCGCCTACGACGACGGGGACCGCACGGCACTGGAAACGGTGCAGAACAGGCTCGCCGCGCTGCATGCGAAGTCCTTCGAAATACCGCAGGAACACACCGGGTTCAAAGGTCTGGGCGACGATCTGGACGAGGCGCTGCGCATCGAGGAGCGGATGCTCGCCCACGAGGACCGCTTCATCGACCTGGAAGGGTTCGAGGGCGCCGAGGACGGCGGCCAGGAATTCGTCCGCCGCCTCAAAAAGGTGGTGCGGGAACACCCCGCCAACCGGCATCCGTTCTACCTCACCTATCTGCCGGAGCAGGCGTCGGTCGCCGACATCGCGTTCTACCTCGCACAGGAATCCGCGCTCGACCCCCGCTTCGACGACTTCATCGCGCTGATGCAGATCGGTATGCCGGTCGGCCCGAAACTCGAACTCGCCGCCAACTACTGGGACGAGATGGGCAACGGCGCCTTTCCGCGGGTGCACACCGTGATGTTCCAGGACGCCCTGGACGAGGTCGGCGCGACGCCCGAATACATCGCCTCCCACCAGATCGTGGAGGCGACGGTGTGCGGCAACCTCTCGGCACTCTTCGCGCTGCGCCGGCCGCTCATCCACCGGGCGATCGGCAGTTTCGCGGTCACCGAATTCCTCTTCCCGCGGCGCTGCTCACAGCTGCTGGAGGCCTGGGAGCGCAACGGCCTGTCCGCCAAGGGCCACGAGTACCACCGGGAGCACGTCGGCGTCGACGCCCGCCACGCCTCGGGTTTCTTCAAGAACGTCATCACCCCGCTCGTCGACGCCTCCCCGGCGGTGGCGGGCGAGGTCTACCGCGGCGCCCTGGCGCGGCTGAACTCCTCGCAGCGGTACCTCGACAGGATCCTGACCCGGCTGACCGACGGCACGGAGCGGGGAGAGAAGTGAACCAGCAGCTGACGGAGGACGGACTCGCCCTGCTCGACGGGGTCCTCGCCACGGACGAACAGCTCGCGTCGTACGAGGACTGCCCGCACGACCCGTACATGGGCAACGGCACCCGCTACAAGCGGTTCTCGCAGTACAAGATCTTCCGCGGGGGCGACGGCTGGGAGACCGAACTGCTCCCGGCCCGCGCCTATGTGACGCCGAAGAAATTCAACCCCGTCGGCGGCGGATTCCGGCGGCTATATTCCCCGCTGGTCGCGGATTTCACCGGTCTGGTGAAGCGGCTCGCCGGGGAGATCGGTCTCGATCCGTCCACGCCGTGGCAGATCAATGTGCACCAGAACCGTTCCGTCGCAGAAGTGACCCGCCACGGCCAGCTCACCCCGGAAGGCCGGCACAAGGACGGCCACGAATACGTCTCCATCAGCGTCTTCCGGCGGCACAACGTCTCCGGCGGACACACCAGGGTCTGGGCGGACAAGGACAGCGGGGAACCGCTCTGGGAACGCACCCTGGAGCCCGGCCAGACCGTACTCCTCGACGACCGCGCGGTATTCCACGACGTCACCGACATCGAGCCGCTGACCCCGGAGGGCGGCCACCGCGACATTCTCATCATCGCCTATTCGCGGTGGGACGAACGCTGGTACGGCGACGCCCACGACAACGAAGCGCTGGATACCGAGGCGCCGGACGGCGGGGCGGACGCGACATGAGAGAGCATCGGACGATCGCCCGGGTTTTCTCGCCCGCGTCCGCCGCGCCGGAGGAAACCGGAGCCGGCCGTGACCGCGACGGACACGGAAACCGGAGCCGGCCAACGACCGCGGCGGACAAGGAAATCGGAGCGGCCAATGACCGCGGCTGACACCCGGATCGACTTCCAGAAATACACCGCGGGCGGAAACGACTATCTCGTTCTCGACGAGGAGACCTGGGGCGGCCCGCTCACCCCGGACGCGGTCCGGCTGCTGTGCGACCGGCGCTTCGGCATCGGCGCCGACGGCATCCTGCAACGGCGCCCCGCACCGCCGGACGGCCCGTATCCGGTGCGGATCTACAACTCCGACGGCTCCGCCTGCGAACGCAGCGGCAACGGGCTGCGGATCTTCGCCCAGTGGCTGCGCGACACCGGCGTGACCGCCCGCGACCGCTTCCCCGTCCACTGCCGGGCGGGAACCTCCGCCGTCGAGTTCCACGACGACGCCTCCCTCTCCGTGGAGATGGGCACGGCGTCCCACCGCCCGGACGACATCGGGCTGACCGACCCCGCCGTCCCCGGCGGACGCCACCGCTTGCCGACCTCCGCCGGCGACCTCGACGTCACCACGCTCTCCCTCGGCAACCCGCACACCGTCGTCTTCTCCGACCTGCCCCCGGACGCCGTGCACCGGCTCGGCCACGAGATCGCGACGCATCCGCTCTTCCGGCACGGCACCAACGTCCAGTTCGTCACCGGCATCGCACCGGACGCGCTCGCCATCGAGGTCTGGGAGCGCGGCGCCGGGCGGACCCTCGCCTCCGGTGCGAGCGCCTGCGCCGCGGCGACCGCGGCGCTCGCCCGCGGCCTCGTCCGCGCCCCCGTCACCGTACGGATGGCCGGCGGGGAGGTGACCGTCCTCCTGCGGGACGGCGCCGTCGTCTGGCAGCGCGGCAGCGCCCACCGGGTCTTCGCGGGGGCCATCGACCGTGCGTACGCCACCGGCGACGCGAAGGAAGGAGCGCGGTGACCACGGCCACCATCACCGTCAGGCACGCCGTCCGGGCGGACGCGCCGCGCCTGCGGGAGATCTACAACCAGGCGGTCGCCGGACGGATCAGCACCTGCGATCTGGAGCCGCTGCCGCTGACCGCCGTCGAGGCATGGTTCGACGGGAGGGACGTCACCACCCGGCCCGTCTACGCGGCCGTCGCCGACGGCACGGTGGCGGGCTATCTCTCGGTGTCGGACTTCTGGAACGACCGCCCGGGCTACCGGACGACCGCCGACTGCGGCCTGTACGTCGGCGCGGAACACCAGGGCCGGGGCGTCGGCGGGCGGCTGCTGCGCCACTTCCTGGGCCACGCCCGCGAGCTGGGCATCGACACCGTCGTGACCAGCATGTTCGCCGACAACGAGGCGAGCGTCCGGCTGTTTCGGAAGGCGGGGTTCACCCGGGTGGGACTCTGCCCGGGCGTGGCGAACCTCGATGGCGTCCGCAAGGACCTCGCCCTCGTCCAGCGGACGGTGGACCCATGACGCTCTCCATGCAGGAGTGGATCTTCACCGAGAGCTTCGGCAGGTACACCATCGACCTGGGCGACAGCAACGTCACACCGCTGTCCGCCGCCGACCTGCTGGGGCCCGACGCGCTCCGCGAACTGGCGCGGCTGCCGCTCGGCTACGGCCACGAGGCGGGCCTGCCCGAACTCCGCGCCGCCATCGCCGCGCGCCACGCCCGGGCGGGGCCGGAGTCCGTCCTGGTCGCGCACGGCGCGCAGGAAGCCTTCTCGCTGCTGATCCGCGCCCTGGACCGGCCGCCGCGCAGCGAGGCGATCGTGGTGGGATCCGGGTGGAGCCAGCACAGCGCGCTGCCCGCCGAGGAGGGCATGAAGGTCGTCACCGTACCGCTCGCCGAGGACGAGGAGGCGCTGCTCGCGGCGGTCGCCAAGGCCGCCACCTGGCGCACCGGCGCGATCGTCGTCGCCTCCCCGGACAACCCGACGGGCTGGTCCGCCTCGCCCGCCCTGCTGGAGGCACTGTCCGAGATCGCCGGTTCCTACGACGCGCTGCTCATCGTCGACGAGGAGTACGTCATCGACGGCGAGCGGTCCGTGGCCGGGCTCAACGAGTCCGTGGCGGTCGTCAGCGGCCTGTCCAAGCTGCACGGACTGCCGGGGCTGCGGATCGGCTGGTGCGTGGCGCGGCCGGAGCTGATCGCACGGTGCACGCGCCGGAAGCATCTGTCGACGATCGCCAACTCGGTGCTGTGCGAACGGCTCGCGCTCGCCGTGCTGGCCGACGACGCCGCCTTCCGCCGCCGCGCCGCAACGCTCTGCGGCGCGGGGCGCGCGGTCCTGCGGGCCTGGGCCGCCGAGCGCGGCACGGTGGAGGTCCTCGGCTCGGGCGAGGAGCTGCCGTTCGCCTGGCTGCGCCTCGCCGCGGGCACCGACAGCCTCGCGGTCGCCCGGGCGGCGCTGCGCGGCGGCGTGCTGGTGATCCCCGGCGAGGTCTTCGACCGGCCGGGACATCTGCGGGTGACGGTCGGACGCGACCCGGCCGAGCTGCGCGCCGGACTCGCGGTGCTCACGGACGCGTTGGCGGACCCCGCGGCGGTGCGGCAGGCGGCCTGACCGGGACTCGGCCGGGGCGGCCTGACCGGTCCCGGCCGGGCCGGGTGCTCCGGGGCGCTCCCGTACGCCCCGGAGCACCCGGGCCCGCCCCGGCGGCAACCCGCCCGGGGCGGGCCCCCGTTGCGTCCGGCGGGCCCGGTGCGCTCTGCTGGCCCGGTCGACCGTCCCGCCGGGCCGGGCCCGCCCGGCCGCCCGCAACCCCGAGGAGTCCGCCCGTGTTCACCACCCGCCCCACCCTCCAAGGCACCTTCGGGATGGCCGCCACCACCCACTGGCTGGCGTCGCAGTCCGCCATGGCGGTGCTGGAGGACGGCGGCAACGCCTTCGACGCGGCCGTCGCCGCCGGTTTCGTCCTGCACGTCGTCGAACCGCATCTGAACGGCCCGGCGGGCGAGGTGCCGATGCTCCTCGCCCCGGCGGGCGGCCCCGTCCAGGTCCTGTGCGGGCAGGGCCCCGCGCCCGCCGGGGCGAGCATCGCCCACTACACCGGCCTCGGCCTCGACCTGGTGCCCGGCACCGGACCCCTCGCCGCCGCCGTGCCCGGCGCCTTCGACGCCTGGATGCTGCTCCTGCACGACCACGGCACCAAGCGCCTCGCCGACGTCCTGCGGTACGCCATCGGGTACGCCGAGGGCGGCCACCCCGCCGTCGAGCGGATCGGCCGGACGATCGCCACCGTCCGCGACCTCTTCACCACCGAGTGGACCACCTCCGCCGAGCTGTACCTGCCGGGCGGCCGCCCCGTCGCCCCGGGCGCGCTGCTCCGCAACCGCCCGCTGGCCGCGACCTGGCGGCGGCTGATCGCCGAGGCGGAGGCCGCCGGGCCGGGCCGCGAGACGCAGATCGACGCGGCCCGCCGCATCTGGCGCGAGGGCTTCATCGCCGACGCCCTCGCCGGCTTCGCCGCCCGCCCCGCCATGGACACCTCCGGCGAACGCCACGCGGGCACCCTCACCGGCGACGACCTCGCCGCCTACCGCGCCGGCTACGAGGCGCCTGTCACCCACGACTGGAACGGCTGGACGGTCGCCAAGGCCGGCCCCTGGTCGCAGGGCCCCGCCTTCCTCCAGCAACTCGCCCTGCTGCCCGGCACCCTGCCGCCCTACGGGAGCGCCGCGTACGTCCACACCCTGATCGAGGGCTGCAAACTCGCCATGGCCGACCGCGAGGCGTGGTACGGCGACGCCGCCGAGGTCCCCGTCGCCACGCTCCTCGGCGACGCCTACAACGCCGACCGCCGCCGGCTGATCGCCGACACCGCCAGCCACGAACTGCGGCCCGGCAGCCCCGGCGGCCGCCCCCCGCGCCTCGCCCGCCACGCCCTCGCCGCCGCCGCGGGCACCGCCGGGGCCGCCTGGTCGCCGGGGGCCGGCGAACCGACCGTCGGCACCGGGCTCCCCGGGGCCGCCGACCCGCTGACCGGCCCCGACGGCGCCACCCGGGGCGACACCTGCCACCTCGACATCGCCGACCGCTGGGGCAACCTCGTCTCCGCCACCCCCTCCGGCGGCTGGCTCCAGTCCAACCCGGTCGTCCCCGGCCTCGGCTTCCCGCTCGGCACCCGCCTCCAGATGACCTGGCTGGAGGAGGGCCTGCCGGGCAGCCTCACCCCGGGGCGCCGCCCGCGCACCACGCTGACGCCGTCGATGGCGCTCCGCGACGGCGTGCCCGTCATGGCGTTCGGCACCCCGGGCGGCGATCAGCAGGACCAGTGGCAGGTCCACTTCTTCCTCGCGGTGGCGCTGCGCGCACAGGTCCGCTCCGGCCTCGACCTCCAGGGCGCCATCGACGCCCCGAACTGGCACAACGACTCCTTCCCCGGCTCCTTCCACCCCCGCACCATGCGCCCGGGCGCGGTCACCGTCGAATCCCGCATCGGCCCGGACGTCATCGACGGGCTGCGCCGCCGCGGCCACCACGTCACCGTCGGCGGCCCCTGGTCGGAGGGGCGCCTGTGCGCCGTGGCCCGCGACCCGGAGACCGGGGTGCTCTCGGCCGCCGCGAACCCGCGCGGAATGCAGGGCTACGCGGTCGGACGCTGAGCGATGCGCAGGTCACGGGCGGTCTCCGGCACCCGCTCGTGACCTGCGGGGCACCCGGAATTCACCTCGGGTCCGGCTGCCGTGTCAGTGGGGCGTGGTTCGATGGACGCATGATCGAAGCAGTCGAAAACCGCAATCCGGGAGATTTCGTACACCACACCGCCGCCCCGGCCGCCCGGCCGCAGGCCGCCGTTCCGACGCCCGAGGAAGCCGCCGCCGTCGAGGACGCGATACGCCGCGCCGCGGCCGAGGAGATCCTGCCCCGCTTCCGGCAGCTCGCCGACGAGGACGTCGTGGAGAAGAACGGCCCGCACGACCTCGTCACCATCGCCGACCGCCGCGCCGAGGAGCACCTCACCGCCGCCCTCCCGGCGCTGCTGCCCGGCTCCGTGGTGGTCGGCGAGGAAGCCGTCCACGCCGACCCCGCCGTCCTCGACGCGCTGCGCGGCGACGCCCCCGTCTGGATCGTGGACCCGGTCGACGGCACCCGCCAGTTCGTCCACGGCGACCCCGGCTTCGCCACCCTCGTCGCCCTCGCCCACCACGGCGAGGTGCTCGCGTCCTGGACGTACGCGCCCGCCCTCGGCCTGATGGCGGTCGCCCGCCGCGGCCACGGCGCCACGCTGAACGGCGCGCCGCTCGTGCCGCGCCCCGCGGTGCCCGGCGCCGCCCTCGAAGTCGCCATCTCCCACTACGACTTCACCACCGACGACCAGAAGCGGGTGCTCGGCGCCCTCGACGCCGACGGTGTCGCCCCGCGTCCCTGCGGTTCGGCCGGTCTGGAGTATCTGCGCATCGCCCGCGGCGAGATAGCCGCGACCGCCTTCAGCTGGGAGAACGCCTGGGATCACGCCGCCGGGCTGCTCCTCGTCCAGGAGACCGGCGGCACCGACGCCACCGTCGCCGGCGTGCCGTTCGCGCTCGCCGGGGGCAACGCCCTGCCCTTCACCGCGGCCCGGGACGCCGAGGTGGCCCGGCGTATCCTCGGACTGCTGGCAGCCGCCAACTGACCCCCGCGGCGGCGGGGGCCGCACACGAGGGGAGTGGCGCAGGTGCCGAGAATGCTTGATGCCGTGGTGATCGGAGCGGGGCCCAACGGCCTGACGGCAGCCGTCGAGCTGGCCCGCCGCGGGCTGGCCGTGGAGGTCTTCGAGGCCCACGGCACCATCGGCGGCGGCGCCCGCACCGAGGAGCTGACCCTCCCCGGCTTCCGCCACGACCCGTGCTCCGCCGCGCACCCCTTCGGCATCGGCTCCCCGGCGTTCGGCGCGTTGCCGCTCGCCCGCCACGGCCTGGAATGGCTCCACGCCGACCTGCCGATGGCCCACCCCTTCCCGGACGGCACCGCCGCGGTCCTCGCCCGCTCCGCCGCCGAGACCGCCCGCTCCTTCGGCGCCCACGACGCCGGTACGTACCGCCGGCTCATGGCCCCGTTCCTCGGCAAATGGGACACGATGGCGCACGACTTCCTGCGCACCCAGTGGCTGGGCCTGCCGCGCGACCCGGTGACGTACGCCCGTTTCGGGCTGACGGCGATGCAGCCGATCACCCTGCTGGAGCGCCGTTTCCGCGACGAGAAGGCCCGTGGTCTGCTCGCCGGTCTCGCGGCCCACGCCATGGCCCCGCTCGGCGGCTTCGGCACCAGCGGCCTGGCGATGATGTTCGCGCTCGCCGGGCACGAGCGCGGCTGGCCGCTGGCGCGCGGCGGCTCCCAGGCGATCTCCGACGCGCTCGCCGGGGTGCTGGGCGAGCACGGCGGCACCGTCCACACCGATTTCGAGGTCAAGCGGCTCGACGACCTGCCCCCGGCCCGCGCCTACGTCTTCGACACCTCACCCACCGCGCTCGCCCGCATCGCCGGGCTGGGCAACGCCTACCGCGGCGTCCGGTACGGCGCGAGCGTCTTCAAGATCGACTACGCGCTCTCCGGTCCGGTGCCCTGGACCGCCGAGGAGGCCCGCCGGGCCGGGACCGTCCACATCGGCCCCACCAGCGGCGAGATCGCCGCCGCCCTCGACGCCGCCACCCGGGGCGCGGACCCCACCGTCCCGTTCCTGATCACCGCCCAGCCCAGCATCGTCGACCCCACCCGCGCCCCCGAGGGCAAGCACACCTTCTGGGCGTACGGCCACGTCCCCAACGGCTGGGAGGGCGATGCCACCGAGGTCGTCGAGCGGCAGATCGAGCGGTTCGCCCCCGGCTTCCGCGATCTGGTGCTGGCCCGCGCCGTCGCCGGGCCGCCCCAACTCGCCGCCCGCAACGCCAACTACGTCGGCGGCGACACCGCCACCGGCTCCGCGGCCGGACTGCGCCTGCTCATCCGCCCCAAGCTCGCCCGCGTCCCGTACGCCACCGCACACCCCGCCGTCTTCCTCTGCTCCCAGGCGACCCCGCCGGGCCCGGGCGTCCACGGCATGTCCGGCCATCACGCGGCGCGCTACGTCTGGCGCCATCTGCGAAGCGGCGCGCGCTGAGCCACGTCTGAGCGCTCCGGGGCGGGCCCCTCGGAGCGCCGCACGGAGGGCACGGGACGGCCTCCGCCCCGTCCCGCCGTGGCGGCGTCACCCGCCGCCCGCTACCGTCAACGGCCATGCGCCTCCTCATCCTTGGCGGTACCTCGTTCGTGGGCCGGGCCCTCGTGGAAGACGCGCTCCGTGCGGGCGCGGACGTGACGCTGTTCGGCCGGGGCCGGACGGGACCCGAGCTCTTTCCGGGGGTGCCCCGGCGGATCGGTGACCGCGACACCGGTGACTACACGGCGCTGCGGTCGGGGGAGTGGGACGCGGTCGTCGACGTCAGCGGCTATGTGCCGCGCCATGTCGGCCAGGCCATGGCCGTGCTCGGTGACCGCGTCGGCAGATATCTCTTCCTCTCCAGCCAGGCGGTGTACGTCCGTACGGGCGTGGCCGCCGGGGCGGACGAGGACACCCCGCGCCGCCCGCCCGTCCGGGACACCGAGGAGTTGACGGAGGAGACCTACGGACCCCTCAAGGTGGCCTGCGAGGACGAGGTGTGCGCCCGGTACGGCGCGCGGGCGACCGTGGTGCGGCCGGGGAAGGTCGTGGGGCCGCACGATGCACAGGACGGCGTCACCTACTGGGTGCGCCGGGCCGCGCGGGGCGGGCGGGTGGCCCTGCCGGGCCGTCCGGAGCAGCCGGTCCAGGTGATCGACTCCCGGGACCTGGCCCGTCTGGTCACCCGGCTGCTGGCGGACGGCCGGCCGGGCGCGTTCCACGCCGTCGGGCCGGCCGAACCGACCACCCTGGGCGGGCTGATCCACGCCTGCGCACGCGTCGCGGGCAGCGCCGTCGATCTCGTCCCGGTGCCCGCCGGCGCGGTGACGCCGGCGCTGCCGCTGGTCCGGCCCGAGCCACTGTGGCCCACCCAGCAACGCAGTCCGGCCCGGGCGCGGGCCGCCGGAATGCCCGCGACCCCGCTGGAGACGACCCTCGCCGACGTCCTCGCCTGGGACCGCGCCCGCGGCGAACCGCCCCTGGACCACGGCCTGACCCCGGCGGAGGAGGCGCGCCTGCTGGCCGGGGCGTGATCCGGGGCACCGCCGCCGTCCGGCCGTGACCCGCGCCGGGCCGCCGGGGCTCCGGCCGCCGTCCCCCGCTCCGGAGCGGTCCGGTCCGAGCCGCCGTCCCGCACCCCGGCGTGGCCCGCCCCTGGTGCGTTGCGGTGCGGGCCCGGCCGTCGCCGTCAGCCCTCCGCGGCGACCCGTTCGTAGGCCCGGGTGAGTTCGGCGAGGACCCCGTCGGCGGGCAGGGGGCGGCCTTCGAGGTGGGTGGCGCGGAGTTCGGCCATGAAGCGTTCGCCCATCTCGGGGCCGCCGGCCGCGAGGAGCTGGGCGCGGACGGACAGTTCGGGTGTGGTGGGGAGCCAGCGGGCGCCCCAGGCGCCGAGCTGCGTCAGGACCGGGACGAGTTGGATGGCCGCCTCGGTGAGCCGGTACTCGATCTTCTGCCGGTGGCTCGGATCGTCGTGCCGGGTCAGCAGCCCGGCGCCGGTCAGCTTGGCGAGGCGGGCGGCGAGGATGTTCGACGCGATGCCCTCGACGGAGTGGGTGAGCAGTTCGCGGAAGTGCCGGTGGCCGCCGAACATCAGGTCCCGCAGCACGATCAGGCTCCAGCGGTCGCCCAGCAGCTCGACGGTGAGATTGATCGGGCAGCCCGACTTTCCCGACGGCACGGGCAGTCGATCGGCCGGTTCCGGTTGCGGCGTGTCCATGGTGGAGTACCGTACCACCGGTTGTTGTTTGCAATCGGATGCCGGGTGCGGCTCCGGCTCCCTGAGGAGGGCTCATGGAACAGCTGGTGCGGGTGCAGTGCTTCAACGTGTCGCGGGACGGGTTCGGCTCCGGCGAGGGGCAGAGCCTGGAGCGCCCCTTCGGGCACGCGGACCCCGCCGCCCTGTTCTCCTGGGCGGGCGCCACCGCGAGCTGGGTGAACCGCACGGACCCCGGCGGCACCCGCGGTCTGGACGACTACTTCACCCGCGAGCACACCCGGAACATCGGCGCGGAGATCATGGGCCGCAACAAGTTCGGCCCGCAGCGCGGGCCTTGGGAGGACCACGAGTGGCAGGGCTGGTGGGGCGACACCCCGCCGTTCCGTACCCCGGTCTTCGTCCTCACCCACCACCCGCGCCCATCCCTCACGCTGGCCGACACCACCTTCCACTTCCTCGACGCGACGCCGGCCGAGGCGCTGGCCCGCGCGAAGGAGGCGGCCGGCGGGCGCGATGTCCGCATCGGCGGGGGAGTCGCCACCCTCCGGGAGTTCCTGGCCGCCGATCTGATCGACACGCTGCACATCGCCGTCGCCCCCGTCGACCTCCACCGCGGCGAACGCCTCTGGGAGAGCCCCGACGAACTCCTCGACCGCTTCCACCTGGAGCGGGTGCCGAGCCCCAGCGGCGTCACCCACCATCTGTTCTGGAGGCGCTGACCGCCCGGCTCCGCCCGCCACCCCTGGTGCACACCCCCTAGGCTCCCGCCATGAACACCGCACCCGATGACTCCCAGGTCCCGTCCGCCCCCGGCCCCCGGCTCGTGCTCGTACGGGGGGACATCACCGAGCAGCAGGTGGACGCGGTGGTGAACGCCGCCAACTCCTCGTTGCTGGGCGGCGGGGGAGTGGACGGGGCGATCCACCGCAGGGGCGGCCCGGAGGTGCTGGCCGCCTGCCGGGAGCTGCGGGCCTCGCGGTACGGGCGGGGGCTGCCGACGGGCCGGGCGGTCGCGACCACGGCCGGGCGGCTGCCCGCGCGCTGGGTGATCCACACGGTCGGCCCCCGCTACGCACAGGACGACGACCGGTCCGCGCTGCTCGCCTCCTGCTACCGGGAGTCGCTGCGCGTCGCCGATGAACTGGGCGCGCGGACGGTCGCGTTCCCCGCCGTGTCCGCCGGGATCTACGGCTGGCCGATGGCGGACGCGGCGCGGATCGCGGTGGCGACCGTACGGGCCACGCCGACCGCGGTCGAGGAGGTCCGGTTCGTCCTCTTCGACGACCGGGCGTACGAGGCGTTCGCCGCGCAGCTGCCCTGACGCTCGCGGGAGGCGGGACCCGGCCGCGGCGCCGGGCCCGGCCGGAACCCTGTGCCGAGGCCCGGCCGCGGCCCCGGAACAGACCGGAATCCGCGCCGAGGCCCGGCCACCCGCCGAATCCGAAGCCCAACGTCCGTAGCCCAACGCCTGAAGCCCAACGCCTGAAGCCCAACGTCCGAAGCCGAGCCTCCCCCGACGGCGCCCTCGGGTCCGCCCCCTCACTCACCCCGCGGCCAAGGCCGTCCCCCGGAGCGTTCGATGTCGGCGTTGAAGCGGCGCAGGTAGGCGGCGAAGGCGGTGAGGTCCTCGGCCGACCAGTCCGCCATGACGTGGTCGAGGGCGCGGACGGTTCCCGTGCGTTCCTCGTCGAGGGCGCGGGCGCCCTTGTCGGTGAGGCGGAACTTGCGGGCCATGCCGCCGTCGGGGTCGGGGATGCGCTCCAGATGGCCGGCGCGCAGGGCCGCGGCGGTCTGCCGGTTGAGGGTGGAGGTGTCGAGGCCGAAGGCGTCGGTCAGTTCGCCGATCGACATGGGGCCCTGGACGCGGATGCGGCTGAGCAGGAGATAGGCGCTGTGCTCCAGTTCGCCGCCCCGGCGCCGCCCGCCCCGCCGGCTCAGGGTGTGGCGGCTGAGCAGCATCTGCTCGTACTCGATCGCCTCTGTCGGTCTGTCCATGCCTGCCGTCGCTTCCTGGCTCCTGTCGCCTGATACTGCGTCACCTTCCGGCCTTTTCCGTGCCGGTGGGACGCCCGGGCCATCCTCTCACGCACTATGCGTCGTGCATATCGTGTGCATGATGCATAGTGTGTGCACGATGCACATCGCCGCGCGTCAGCGGCGGTGTCCCGCATGTCGTGCCGCCGGGCGGTCCGCCCGGCCCGTGTCGCCCGTACCGCCCCACTCCCTGCCGCCGCCCGGTCCGTACCGCGCCCGCGTCGCGGCACGGACCACGGAGAGGAAGAGGAACACCCATGTCCCACCCCCACGGCACCCCCGTTCCGCCCGGCGGCCCGCAGGCCGAATCCGGTCTGGAGGCCCTCCGTGCCCGCTACCGCGCCGAGCGGGACCGCCGCGTCCGGCCCGAGGGGCGCAGACAGTATCAGCAGGTCACCGGCCGGTTCGGCTACTACGACGAAGACCCTTACGCCGACGGCGAGTTCACCCGCGAGCCGTTGGCGGACCGCGTCGAGGTGGTGATCCTCGGCGGCGGGTTCGGCGGGCTGCTCGCCGGTGCCCGGCTGCGGCAGGCGGGCGTGGCGTCGATCCGGGTGATCGAGAAGGGCGCCGACTTCGGCGGCACCTGGTACTGGAACCGCTATCCCGGCATCCACTGCGACATCGAGTCGTACATCTACCTGCCGCTGCTGGAGGAGCTGGAGTACGTACCGACGTGGCGGTACGCGCCGGGCGAGGAGATCCGGCAGCACGCCCGGGCGATCGGCCGCGCCTTCGACCTCTACCGCGACGCCTGCTTCCGCACGCAGATCAGCGAGTTGCGCTGGGACGAGGAGGCGGCCGAATGGCTCGTCGCCACCGACCGCGGCGACCGGATACGCGCCCGGTACGTGGTGACCGCCAGCGGCACCCTCAGCGAGGCGAAGCTCCCCGGCATACCGGGCATCGAGACGTTCCGGGGCCACACCTTCCACACCAGCCGCTGGGACTACGCGTACACCGGCGGCGACGCCGACGGAAACCTTCACCGGCTCGCCGACAAGCGCGTCGCCCTGATCGGCACGGGCGCCACCGCCATCCAGTGCGTCCCCCATCTCGGCTCGGACGCCCAGGAGTTGTACGTCTTCCAGCGCACCCCCTCCTCGGTCGACGTCCGCGGCAACCGCCCCACCGACCCGGAGTGGGCCGCCTCGCTGACCCCCGGCTGGCAGCGGCGGCGCCGCGACAACTTCCTCACCCTCGTCACCGGCGGTCAGGTGGCCGAGGACCTCGTCGACGACGGCTGGACCAGCACCGCCCGCCTCCAGCAGAAACTCGTCCCCAGCGACAGCTACGCCACCGTCCCGCCCGAGGAGCGTGAACGCGCCTACGAGCTGGCCGACTTCCGGAAGATGGACGAGATCCGGGCGCGGGTCGACGCCGTCGTGACCGACCCGGCGACCGCGGAACTCCTCAAGCCCTGGTACCGCTACATGTGCAAGCGACCCACCTTCAGCGACAGCTACCTCCAGACGTTCAACCGCCCGAACGTCACCCTCGTCGACACCGCCGACAGCCACGGCGTGGAGCGGATCACGGAGGACGCCGTCGTGGTCGGCGGCCGGGCGTACGAGGTCGACTGCATCATCTTCGGCACCGGCTTCGAGGTCGGCGTCTCCGGGCTGACCTCCGGACGGCTGCCGGTGTACGGCAGGGACGGCGTCGCCCTGACCGACGCCTGGCGCCGGCGCGGACCCCGCACGCTCCACGGCTTCTACAGCCACGGCTTCCCCAACCTCTTCCAGCTCGGGCCGCTGCAGAACGCCAGCTCCGTCAATTACGTTCACATCCTCGACGAACAGGCCACCCATGTCGCCGAGGTCGCCGCCGCGGCCCGCCGCAGCGGCGCCCGCTACGTCGAGCCGACCGCCGAGGCGGAGGACGCCTGGGTCGCCACGATCCGGGAGAAGGCCGCCGACCTGTACGCCTTCCAGGCCGAATGCACCCCCGGCTACTACAACAACGAGGGCCGGCCCCGCGAGCGCAGCGAGTCCTACGGCGACGGGCCGGTCGCCTTCCACGCCCTGCTCCGCGCCTGGCGCGAGGGCGGCGGCATGCGCGAGGTGCTGGTCGGCGCGGAGCCGCAGGGGGAGGGCCGGTGAGCCCCAGCCGCTACGGGCCCGCGGAGCCGGCGTCCCCCACCCACCGCGAGGTGCGGCGGCTCAACCTGCCCAATCCGCTGTGGGGTTCGAACGGCGTCGCCTTCGGCCCCGACGGCCGGCTGTACGTCGCGCAGTTCCTGGCCGGGCAGATCAGCGCGGTCGACCCGGCCACCGGGGACGTCGAGGTCGTCGTCCCGATGGACGGCCCGGTGCAGTCGCCCGACGACCTCGCCTTCGGCGCCGACGGCTCGATGTACATCGCCGACCTCGTCCCGGGCCGGGTGTGGCGCCGCACCCCGCGGGGCGAGTTCAGCCTGGTCTCCGACGAGGTGGCCGTGGTCAACGGCATCACCTGCGTCGGCGACCGGCTCTTCGTCAACGAGATGCGGATGAACGGCCGTCTCCTCGAACTGTTCCCCGACGGCGGCGCGCCCCGGGTGCTCACCGAGGGACTGGCCCTGGGCAACGCCATGCAGCTCGGCCCGGACGGGCACCTGTACTACCCGCACATGGTGACCGGCCAGGTCTGGCGGATCGCCCCGGACGGCGGGGCGCCGGAGGTGGTCGCCGAGGAGGTGCACGAACCGGTCGCGGTCCGCTTCGACCGTGGCGGTGTGCTCTCGGTCCTCTCCCGGGGCGTCGAGGGGCTCGTCACCCGTATCGACCTGCACGGCACGGGCTCCAGAACGGTCGTCACCAGCGGTCTGGCGGGCCTGGACAACGCCGCGTTCGACGCGGAGAACCGCATGTTCGTCTCCAGCTACGCCAGCGGCGGCATCACCGAACTCCACCCCGACGGCCGGACGCGGGAGATCGTCCCGCGCGGACTGGACGGCCCCTACGGCGTGACCGTCGCCCCGACCGGCACGGTCTACGCCGCCGACCACTACCGGGTGGCCGGGCCCGTGGACGCCACCGGGCCCGGCGCCGTCCCCACCGAGGTCCTGCGGCCGTTCGCCCACGGCATCGCCGCCGACGGCGACCTCCTCCACCTCACCTCGCAGTACGGCGAGGTCACCACGTACGACCCGGCCGACGGCACCACCCGGGTCCGGGCGCGTGGGCTGCGGCAGCCGACCGGGCTGTGCGTACGGCCCGGCGGCGGGCTGCTCGTCGCCGAGACGGGCGCGGGCCGGGTGCTCGCCCTCGGCGCGGACGACACCGTCACGGTCCTGGCCGAGGGGCTGGAGCGGCCCGTGGACGTCGCGCTCGACGCGGACGGCCGCTGCTACGTCAGCGAGGAGCGGCGCGGCGCGGTGCTGCGGATCGACGACGGCGAGGCCACCGTCGTCGCGGACGGTCTGGACGCGCCGCAGGGGCTGGCGGTCCAGGGCCGTGAGGTCTTCGTGGTGGAGAGCGGCGCGCGGCGGCTGACCGCTCTCTCGCTCACCACCGGTGAACGGCGGGTGGAGGCCGAGGGACTGGCGATCGGCCCGCCGCCGGACACCGTGCCCCGGGAGCGTCCCGCGCTCTTCACCCACGGCATGCCCGGGGTGGCCCCGCCGTTCGCGGGCCTCGCCGCGGCCCCCGACGGCTCGCTCCTCCTCGCCGCCAACGGCGAGGGCACGGTGCTGCGGCTGTCGCCCCGCGGCGCGCCGGAGCGGGACGCAGCGCCCGACGAGAGCACCGCCGACCCCGAGGAGACCCCATGAACACCACCACGCCCCCTGGCCGTTCCGTCGTCGTCACCGGCGCCGCCTCCGGCATCGGCCGCGCCACGGCCCTGAGGTTCGCCGCGGACGGGGACCGGGTGCTCGTCGCCGACCTGGACCGCGACGGCGCCGACACCACCGTTCGCGCCATCGAGGAGGCCGGCGGCACCGCCCTGGCCGTCGCCGGTGACCTCGGCGAACAGCGGGTGGTCGACGCCGTCGTCGAACGGGCCGTAGCGGCCTTCGGCGGGCTGGACGTCCTGGTCAACAACGCCGGGATCATGGACCGGATGTCCGCCCTCGGCGAGACCGGCGACGCGGAATGGGACCGGGTCCTGCGGATCAACCTCACCGCCCCGTTCCTGCTCACCCGCGCCGCACTCCCGCACCTGCTGGCCGCCGGCGGCGGGTCGATCGTCTTCACCGCCTCCGAGGCGGGGCTGCGCGGCGGCGCCGCCGGAGCCGCCTACACCGCCGCCAAGCACGGCGTGGCCGGACTGGTCAAGAGCCTCGCGGTGACCTACCGCGACCAGGGCATCCGGGCCAACGCCGTCGCCCCCGGCCCCACCGCCACCGGCATCCGCGTCGACGCGGCGCCCGAGGCGCACGGCCCCGCGGTGATCGGCCGGCTGATCGGCGCGGTCACCGGCCGCATCAGCAGCCCCGAGGAACAGGCCGCCGCCATCACCTTCCTCGCCTCCGACGCCGCCTCGTTCATCAACGGGGCCGTCCTGCCGGTGGACGGGGGCTGGTCGGCGGTCTGAGACGGACGGCCCGGCGACCGCCGACCCGTGGCGGGCGGCCGCCGGGCCCGGCCCACCGGCGGCGTGCGCCGGCGGGCGCGCGGCCGAGCCCTGCGCCGCCGGGCGCCGCGGTACCGCCCGCCGTCCCCGTATGGCAGGGTCTACGTGGCCCGCACCGCGATCAGGAGTCCTTCCATGCCGCAGATCCTCGTCTCCTACGACGCGTCCCTGGACGACGTCCTCGACCGCCGGGCCTTCGCCCGGGAGCTGCACACCGCGGCGGCGGCGACCGACGAGGGCATCACCGTCGGCGGCTGCCGCACCCGCTTCCAGCGCGTCGAGGAGACCGTCATCGGCGACGACCGGCCCGGACAGGCGCTGATCCACCTGGAGTTCGCGATACTGCCGGGCCGCACGGAAGGCGCCAAGCGGGCGCTGGGCGCCGCCGCGCTGGACGTGCTGCGCCGCCACACCGCCACGGTCCCGCCCGGCACGGTGGTCCACGCCTCGGTGGACGTCACCGAACTGGGCACGGCCTACACCGCCTACCAGGGCCCCGGCGGCACGGGCGCCTGACCCGCCCCTTCCCGGGCACCGACCGGACCACGAAAGGGACACCATGACCGAGCCGTACCCGCCGATCGAACCGTACGACCGGGGCATGCTGGACGTCGGCGACGGCAACCTCGTGTACTGGGAGGTCTGCGGCAACCCGCACGGCAAGCCCGCCCTCGTCGTGCACGGCGGGCCCGGCTCGGGCTGCACGGAGCGCGCCCGCCGCAACTTCGACCCGGCGCGCTACCGCATCGTCCTCTTCGACCAGCGCGGCTGCGGCCGCTCCACCCCGCACGTCGCCGACCCGACGACCGACCTGCGCGCCAACACCACCGCGCATCTCGTCGCCGACATGGAACGACTCCGCACCCACCTCGGCATCGACCGCTGGCTGCTCTTCGGCGGCTCCTGGGGCTCCACACTGATCCTCGCCTACGCCGAGCAGCACCCCGCCCGCGTCTCGGAGATCGTCATCCCGAGCGTCACCACCTCCCGCCGCCGCGAGATCGACTGGCTCTACCGCGGCGCCGGCCGCTTCTTCCCCGAGCAGTGGCAGCGCTTCCGGGAGGGCGTCCCGGCGGCCGAGCGCGACGGGGACCTGCTCACCGCCTACGCCGCGCTGATGGCCGACCCCGACCCGGCCGTACGGGAGCGGGCCGCCGCCCGCTGGTGCGCCTGGGAGGACACGGTGCTCTCCCTGGAGCCGCACGGCGCGCCCGATGTGTACGGCGGCCGCCCCTGGGCGGCGCGGCAGGCGCTGGTACGGATCTGCGCGCACTACTTCTCGCACGGTGCCTGGCTGGAGGAGGGCGCACTGCTGCGCGACGCGGGCCGCCTCGCGGGCATCCCCGGCGTCCTCGTCCACGGCCGGCTCGACCTCAGCACCCCGCTGGAGACCGCCTGGGAGCTGGCCCGCGCCTGGCCCGGCGCGGAGCTGACGGTCATCGACGACGCCGGCCACAAGGGCAGCGCGGCCACCCGGGACGTGGTGATCGGCGCGCTCGACCGCTTCGCGGGGGCCGCCGGCGCGTGACCGGGCGCGGCGGACGCCGGCGGCCGGGGGAGCGGCACCCGGGATCGGCATCGTTCCCGGCAGGCGCACGCTGATGTCGGATTTCCGCCAGCGCGGTCCCGGGCGGAGGACAATCCTGGAGACATGCACACCGACACCGAGAGCTGTCTGCGCGCCGTGCGGTCCAAGGACGCCCGCTTCGACGGCCGGTTCTGCACCGCCGTGCTCACCACCCGGATCTACTGCCGGCCCAGCTGCCCCGCGGTGCCGCCCAAACCGCAGAACATGCGCTTCTACCCGAGCGCCGCCGCGGCCCAGCAGGCCGGCTTCCGCGCCTGCAAACGCTGCCGCCCCGACGCCGCGCCCGGCTCCCCGCAGTGGGACGAACGCGCCGACCTCACCGCCCGCGCGATGCGGCTGATCGCCGACGGCGTCGTCGACCGCGAAGGCGTCCCCGGGCTCGCCGCCCACCTCGGGTACAGCACCCGCCAGATCGAGCGCCAGCTCCTGGCGGAACTGGGCGCCGGACCGCTCGCCCTGGCCCGCGCCCAGCGCGCCCAGACCGCCCGGCTGCTGATCGAGACGACCGCGCTGCCGATGGCCGAGGTGGCGTTCGCCGCCGGGTTCGCGAGCATCCGCACCTTCAACGAGACGGTCCGCGAGGTCTTCGCGCTCGCCCCCGGTGACCTGCGCAAACGCGCCGCCCCCGGCCCGCGCCCGGCGCTGCCCGGCACCCTCACCCTGCGGCTGCCGTTCCGCTGCCCGCTCTGCCCCGACAACCTCTTCGGCCACCTCGCGGCCACCGCCGTCCCCGGCGTCGAGGAGTGGCGCCACGGCGCCTACCGCCGCACCCTCCGCCTCCCGTACGGCCACGGCATCGCCGCGCTGACCCCGCGCCCCGACCACATCGAGTGCCGCCTCTCCCTCACCGACCTGCGGGACCTGACCGGCGCCATCGCCCGCTGCCGCCGGATGCTCGACCTGGACGCCGACCCGGAGGCGGTCGACGGGCAGCTGCGCCGCGACCCGGTGCTGGCCCCGCTGGTCGACGCGGCCCCCGGACGGCGCGTGCCGCGCACCGCCGACGCCGACGAGTTCGCCGTCCGCGCCGTCCTCGGCCAGCAGGTCTCCACCGCCGCCGCCCGCACCCACGCCGGACGGCTGGTCCTCGCCCACGGTGAGCCGATCGACGACCCCGAGGGCGGCCTCACCCACCTCTTCCCGACCCCGCAGGCGCTCGCCGGACTCGACCCGGAACGGCTCGCGATGCCCCGCACCCGCCGCACCACTCTCACCGGACTGATCGCCGCGCTCGCCGACGGCGCGCTCCACCTCGGCGTCGGCGGCGACCGCGCCGAGGCCCGCGCCCGCCTCGCCGCGCTGCCCGGCGTCGGCCCCTGGACCGTCGAGTGCATCGCCATGCGCGCCCTCGGCGACCCGGACGCCTTCACCCCCACCGACCTGGGCCTGCGCCGCGCCGCCACCGCCCTCGGCCTGCCCGGCACCCCCGCCGCCCTCATCCGCCACGCCACCGCCTGGAGCCCCTGGCGCGCCTACGCCGTCCAGTACCTCTGGGCGACGGAGGACCACCCGATCAACGTCCTGCCGGCCGGCTGACCGCCGGCCCGCCCCCGCTCGCCCCGCCCCCGACCGCCCCGACCCGACCACCGCGTACCCGCACCACCCCTCCGACCGACCGAGAACGGCACACCATGACCACGCCCCCGGGAACCGCACCCGAGCCGCCCGCCGACCGCGCGCACACCGTCCTCGACGGCACGCCCGTCGGCCCGCTCACCCTCGTCGCCACCGGACCCGCGCTCTGCGGCGTCTACATGACCGACCACCGCCACCGCCCGCCGCTGGAGACCTTCGGCCGCCGCGCCGACCCCGGTGAGGCGCCCTTCGCCGCCACCATCGCGCAGCTGACCGCCTACTTCCGCGGCGAGCTGACCGTCTTCGACCTCCCGCTGGACCTCGGAGGCACCTCGTTCCAGCGCCGCGTCTGGGCGGAACTGGTCACCATCCCGTACGGGACGACCCGCACCTACGGGCAGCTCGCCGACCGCCTCGGCGTCCCCTCCGCGGCCCGCGCCGTCGGCCTCGCCAACGGCCGCAACCCGGTCAGCATCATCGTCCCCTGCCACCGCGTCATCGGCGCCAACGGCAGCCTCACCGGCTACGGCGGCGGACTCGGCAACAAGCGCCGGCTGCTCGCCTTCGAGAGCGCGGGACAGGACGGCGACGGGGCGCTGTTCCCGGTGGCCGAGGTGGGGTGAGGGCACCGCGCCCCTGCCGGGCACACCCGGTCGCGCCGGACCCCTCGGACCGGCCGGCCGGGCGTGCCCGGGCGAACTCAGGGGAGCCGCACGCTCAACGCGTAGAGGCGGGTGGTCTGTTCGCTGTTGGTGTTGTCGTCCGACACGAGGTACAGCGGACGCCGGCCCTTGTGCGGGCCGGAGGTCCACGGCGCGCCGAGGGCCATTCCCTCGACGTTCTCCAGCAGCGGATTGACTATCCGGCCCGGGTGGGTGGGGACGACACCGGGGTCACCGGCAGGGCACTTCCCGAGGTCGAAGAGCAGGCTGTGCTCGACGAACACATCGGCCGGCTGGTCGTAGAGCACCTTGTGCGTGTCCACGGGCTGGGCGCCTTTGAGGGGGACGTCGTAGACCCGGATCGCATTGCCGACGCCCTCCACGTACTGCCGTTCCAGGGCGAGCAGCCGGTCGTCGGCGGCCGCGACCAGCTCGGCGAGGTACATGCCCTCCTTGGCCTGGTACGCGTACTGCCGATCGAGGCGGTAGGCGCCGCCCGGGGTGCCGACGTAGCGCTGGATACGGAGCATGTTGCGGCCGCGGGAGTCGCCGTCCTTGGCCAGCGCGCCCTCCATCGCGGCGTAGAGATACCTCCCGTCCGGGGAGACGGTCAGCGACTCGATCGTCCGCCCGGCCTGCCCCTGGCCCTGCGGGCTGGTCCGGAAGTCGGGCGGAATGGGCAGGTCGGGGCCGACCTGCGTGCCCGTGGCCAGCGTGAAGCGGCGGATGGCCGGCCCGGACTCCGAGGCGACCAGGATCGTCTTTCCGCCGCGCTCGACGACCAGACCCTCGCCGTCGAACCACTCGGAGGGCTTGGTGCCGCTCGTGGTGCGCAGGGTCCGGGCGGTCAGGGCCTCGGGGTGGAGCTGCTCCGGTGAGCCGAGACGCAGCGGGTAGACCCGGCTCGTCTGATTGTCCGTCAGCGCCAGGGCCTGGCCGGGCCCGGTGAGCGCGAGCGCGGAGAGGCCGCCGAGGGTCTCGCCCGCCGGCTGCTGCTTGTCGAGCGCGTCGGAATAGCTCAGCAGGGTGGCCCGCGGCGAGCAGGCGCCGCCCGGCGGGCGGGGGTGGAGCTCCTGCACCCACCGCCACACGGGCGGCGCGGCGAGCCCTGCCAGCAGGCCGAGGACCAGGGCGCCCGCCGCCAGCGCGCGGCGCGGGACGCGCACGCGCGGCGCGCTGGGCTGATCCGTGACCGCCGGCGGCGGCACCACCGCCAGATTGCGGACGAACGGCAGGAGGCCGACCCCGCCCTCGTCCCGGTCCTGGGGCTCCTGCGGCTGCGGTAACCGGCGCTCGGCCATCCGCTCCCGGACTGCCTCGAAGATCGCGTGCAGCCCCAGCATCTCGGGCCCGTCGGGCACGCCCTCGCGCAGTACGCCCACGAACGCATCGGTGAACGCCGTACACCGGCGGGGGTCGGGAGCGTGGGACTTGCGGTCCGCCGTCGTGGACGTCATCACATAGGTGCCGCGCACGCCCTTCAGTATCTTCCCCGACGCCCGTACGCCACGGTCCGCGACGGACATGCCGCCCTTGAGGACCCGGCCGCTGTAGCAGCAGTCCAGCAGGAGGACCCGGCGCTCGGCGGAGCCGTGATCGCGCATGGCGCGGCGGATGTAGGAATCGCTGACGGCCGTCTCGGGCTGGTCCTCGACGGAGTCGGGGAGGGAGAGGTAGAGGTCCTCCTCCGCGCGGTCGAGCAGGCCGTGCCCCGCGTAGTAGACGATCAGGGTGTCGGTGGCCGCCCGGGCGGCCTCGCGGATCGGGCCGACGAGAGCGGCCGCGGACTCCGGGTTCCGGACCACGGTGATCCGATCCGCGGGGATTCCCAGGATCGCTTCGTCGGCCAGCGCGGCGGCCAGCTCGGTGAGGTTGTGCCCCACGCTGCGCAGCGGTTCGAGTGCGGAGTACCGGTCGACGCCGATGAGGACACAGGCCGAGCGCGCGGGGGCGATCCCGAGCGCGCGCTCGGCGCCCGTGCCCTCCGCCGCCGCGTCGGTGCTCACCTCCCCGCCTCCTGCTCCGGCTCCTGACCGTCCCCGTCGACCGGCCGCACCGAGACGTCCGGGAAGGCCTCCCGGACCGCTTCCAGCTCCCCGGGCGTGGCTCCCGTGACCCGGATGGTGACCTGGGAACGAGGTCTGCGCCCCTCCCGCCAGGCGGCGTAGGAGAACGGCAGCTGCGCCAGCGTCGCGAGCGTGGACACCAGAGCGAGCACGGCCTCCAGATCGCCGCCCATCTCGTCCGGCCTGGCCTCTCCGCGCACCGGCTCGATCGGAATCCGGCCGCGCAGCGCACGGTCGTCGCGCAGCCAGGTGTGGAGCGAGCGCAGCTCCTGCCCGCTGTCCGGACCGGTCAGCTCGAACCTGATGTCCATGGCACTCCCCTGGGCTCAATGTCGGCTTGCCCTCAGTGTGCCCCGTGCCACTGACACAACTTCCCGCTCTTCACGCGAAGTTCCGCGTCCGCACACCTTCCGGCACCCCGGTCCGGAACCAGCCGGGGCAACCGGCACGACGACCGTCCCGCCGCGGCTCCCGGCGAACGGCAACGACCGGCCGCCCGGCACACGCCCCGCACGCCTTCGCCGGTACAGCCACAGCCCCTCGCCCGCCGAATCACCCGTAAGAGCCCGGACGCACCCGGCCCCGGCGCGGCACCGACGCCCGCCCGGCGCTACCCGCCGACCGCCTCCCGCACCCGCGCCACCAACTGCCGCGCCCGCTCCAGCGACCCGCGCAGCGGCTCCTCCTCGGTGCCGAGCGCGCCGAGCAGCGCACCGGCGTCGCGGGCGAACCCCGGCGGCGTACCGGGCAGCGCCGCTGCCGCCGCGAGCGCGCCCTTCTCGTTGACGCACCAGACCCGGTGGTGCGCGTGCAGCGCCTGGACGAGGGCGCCGACCGCCCGCGACAGACAGAGCGCGGCATGCAGCACATCGCCACGCCCGGGCGCCTTCGCGGCCATCGCCACCGAGAACTCCGCATCCCCCACGGCCCGCCCGCACAGCGCCGACCGCAGCGCCTCCGGGTACTCCCGCGTCGCCCGCTGCAGCTCCGTCAACTCCCCGGCGGGGTCGGCCAGTACGCGCCCCAGCGCGACCTCACCCGGATACGCGGGCGACCAGAACCCGAGCGGATGCCCGAGCTGTTCCCCGATCTCGTACCGCCCCTCGCGGCACTCCTCCCACACCCGCCGCACCCGGTCCACGTCCCGCAGGATCCAGTCCACGGACGCCCCGCCCCCGGCGGGCGTCAGCCACGCCCCGCCGTTGACCCACGCCCCCCACGCCCCCGGCGGGAACACCTCGACGGGCGCACCCGCGACCTCCGCGGCCAGCGCCTCCAGAGCCGGCAGGTCCACCGCGCCCCGGTAGTACACGCCCAGATCCCAGTCGGAGTCCGCCCGCTCCGTCCCCCGCGCCCGGCTGCCGCCGAGCATCACCCCGACGACTCCCGGCACCTCGGCCAGCCGTGCGGCGATCTTGTCCATGTCGGCTCCTCGTTACGGGGGCGGGGAAGGGGAAGGGGAAGGGGAAGGGGAAGGCCGGGCGTCAGGCGCCGGCGGGCAGGGCACGCTCGGCGACGATCTGGTCGCCGCTCAGCTCCCCGGTGGGCTTGAAGCCGAGCTTCAGATAGAAGGGCTCGGGTCCGTGCTCCCCGACGCCCCAGGTCACCGTCATCGTCCGCGCGCCGCGCTCCCGCAGCATCGCGCCGACGGCGTCCACGGCGAACGAGCCGTACCCCTTGCCCTGCTCGTCCGCGGCGATGTTCAGCCGCCACAGCCCGCTGCGGGGCCGGTCCCCGGGATCGTCCGGGCAAAAGCGGACATCGAGGAACGCCATCACGAACCCGACGGCCCGCCCCTCGTCCACGATCAGCCGGGGCCAGGCCCGCTCCGGCCGCACATACGCCTCGGCCAACGACACCGCGACCGGCCTCACGAACCCCTCCTGCTCGGGCCGGATCCGCAGGGCGCAGGCGGCCTCGACGTTCTCGGGGGTGAGCGGCTCCAGCCGGGGTGATCGCACCATGGGCGCACCGTACGACCGGCCTCGGGGAGCGCTCAACGGGTTTTTCCCGCCGGCGGGTTGGGCCCCGCACCCGCCCGGCCTCAGCTCGCCGCCCGCCTCCCCGGCACCCGGCCGTCCTCCAGCTCCACCGTCCCCGTGCCCCGCTCCAGCGCGTCGAGCGCGGCCCGCACCCGCAGCGCCAGCTGCGGATCGAGCAGCCGCGCGGCCTCCTCCCACGGGGCCATGCGCCAGGAGAGCAGTTCGTCCTCCTGGAGGCGGACCGAGGCGAGGGCCGCGTCGTCGAGGACACCGCCGTCGAAGAGGTACGAGACCACGGGCGGCCAGCCGGGGCTGCGGACCCAGTCGACGGCGAGCAGGGCGCCGACCTCGACGTCCAGGCCGATCTCCTCGGCCGTCTCGCGGTGCGCGGCCTGGCGCGGGGATTCCCCGGCGTCCGATTCGACGGTGCCGCCGGGCAGCAGCCAGCAGTCCCGGTAGTCCGGCTCCACCAACAGGATCCGGCCGGCCGCGTCCCGCAGGACGGTCCCGGCACCGGACAGCACCCGCGGCAGGCTTGCGATGTAGGTCGCCTCATCCATCGTCGTCATGGCCGTGAGCATAGGAGAGACGCCCCCTGCCACGGGCCCGCGAACGCCCCGGGAAGCCCTGTTCGTGGTGGCTTTCGCCGGATAGGGTCGCACCGGCGCGACTGCCAGTTCGAAAGCAAGGGGAAACACGATGGCGGACGCAGCAAGGACAGCGGCGCAGGTGCTGATCGCCGCGGACAAGTTCAAGGGCTCCCTCACGGCCGCCGAGGTCGCCGCGCACGTCACGGCGGGCCTGCGCCGCGCCGTCCCGGGCATCGGCGTGAGCGCCGTCCCGGTCGCGGACGGCGGCGACGGCACGGTCGCCGCCGCGCTGGCCGCCGGTTTCACCCGGCACCAGGCGCAGGTCACCGGCCCCACCGGCGCCCCGGTCACCGCGACCTTCGCCCTCCGCGCGGACGGCACCGCGGTCGTCGAGATGGCCGAGGCGTCCGGCCTCCAGCATCTGCCGCCCGGCGTCTTCGCCCCGCTGACGGCGACCACGTACGGCACCGGCGAACTGCTGCGGGCGGCGCTCGACGCCGGGGCCACCTCGATCGTCTTCGGCGTCGGCGGCAGCGCCACCACCGACGGCGGCGCGGGCATGCTGGCGGCGCTCGGCGCCCGCCTCCTGGAAGCGGACGGCACCCCGGTCGGCCCCGGTGGCGGCGCGCTGCGCGCGCTGGCCACCGCCGATCTCTCCGGACTCGACCCGCGGCTGGCCACCACGGAGATCGTCCTGGCCAGCGATGTCGACAACCCGCTCACCGGCCCCAAGGGCGCGCCCGCGGTCTACGGCCCGCAGAAGGGCGCGAGCGAGGCCGACGTCGCGGAGCTGGACGCGGCGCTGGCGCACTACGCCGCCGTGCTGGAGCAGGCGCTCGGCGCCCGCGCCGCGGAGTGCGCCCAGGCGCCCGGTGCGGGCGCGGCCGGCGGGATCGGCTACGGCGCGCTGGTCGGGCTCGGTGCCACGTTCCGGCCCGGGATCGACGTGATGCTGGAGGTGCTGGGCTTCGCGCCCGCGCTGGCCGGGGCGACCTTCGTGATCACCGGCGAGGGCTCGCTCGACGAGCAGACGCTGCACGGCAAGGCGCCCGCCGGCGTCGCCGCGGCGGCCCGCGCGGCCGGTCTGGAGGTCGCCGCGGTCTGCGGGCGGCTGCGGCTGACGCCCGAGGCGCTGGCCGCCGCCGGGATCAGCCGGGCGTATCCGCTGACCGATCTGGAGAGCGACCCGGAGCGCTGCATGGCCCAGGCGGGCCCGCTGCTGGAGCGCGCCGCGGAGCGGCTCGCCCGCGATCTGCTGAGCTGAGCCGGGACCGGCCGGCCACCGCACACACGAAAGAGCCCCGGGCGGATCGCCCGGGGCTCCTTCAGGTGCGTACGCGGTGTTACGGCAGCTGCGCGGCGCGGGCCTCGCGGCGGTTGTCGCGGAAGGTGTTCACCCGCCGGGCCGTCGCGAAGAGCGGGATCATCGCGCCGAGGACGATCTGCAGGGCGCAACCGGTCTGCAGCAGCCGCTGGCCGGCCGGGGCGTCCAGCGCCCAGGCGGCGAGCATGCCCATGCTGAGCACGATCCAGCTGAGCATCGCCACGGCGAGGCGGCCACGCGGCTTCGGGTACTCGACCCGGCTCACCATCAGCCAGGCCACCCCGATGATCGCCAGCAGCGTCGGCAGGAACGGCAGCTCCAGCAGGACGATGGCGACGACGGTCAGGGCGCCGAACGGGCCGGGCATGCCCTGGAACATGCCGTCGCGCATCGGCACGCACGAGAAGCGCGCGAGCCGCAGCACCACGGCGAGCAGGACCACGACCGCGGCGACCACCGACACCTGCTGGTTCGCGTCCTGGGCGACCATGCCCCAGGTGACGACGAAGTAGGCGGGCGCGAGGCCGAAGCTGATCAGGTCGGAGAGGTTGTCCAGCTCGGCGCCCATCGCGGAGGCCCGCAGCTTGCGCGCCACGAGTCCGTCGAAGAGGTCGAAGACCGACGCCAGCAGCATCAAGATCACGGCCATCGCCGCGCTGTGCCGCGCCATGCCGCCGTCGTCCGTGCCCGTCAGATGCGGGATGAGGACGCCGGTGGTCGTGAAGTAGACGGCCATGAAGCCGCAGATGGCGTTGCCGAGGGTGAGGGTGTCCGCTATCGACAGCCGCGTGGACAGCGGAATGTCGACGTCACCCTCCTCCTCGTTCTCAGGAGCCCAGCCGGCCTGGGTTTCGGAATCAGTCACGGTCAAGACGAGTCACCCCCGCGGTGGTGGCCTGTCCGACCTCGACCGCCGCCTCGACGCCTTCCGGGAGGTAGACGTCGACGCGGGAGCCGAAGCGGATCAGACCGATGCGTTCGCCCTGCTCCACCTTGGTGCCCTGGGGCACGTAAGGCACGATGCGGCGGGCCACCGCACCGGCGATCTGGACCATCTCGACGTCACCGATCTCGGTGTCGAAATGCCAGACGACGCGTTCGTTGTTCTCGCTCTCCTTGTTGAACGCCGGCACGAACCCGCCGGGAACGTGCTCCACGGACGTCACGGTGCCGGCCAGCGGCGCGCGGTTGACGTGGACGTTCAGCGGGCTCATGAAGATCGCGACGCGGGTGCGTCCGTCCTTCCACGGCATGATGCTCTGCACCACGCCGTCGGCCGGGGAAATCACACGGCCCTGAGCGATCTCGCGCTCGGGGTCGCGGAAGAACCACAGCATGCCCGCCGCGAGAGCGGTGGTGGGCACGGCGACGGCGGCCCAGCGTCCCGAGCGACGGGAGCGGGCCAGGCTGACCGCTGCCGTTGCCACGGTCGGGAGGAGCCACGGCGACGCTCCGCGCGCGAGGCGGACGCGGCCGCGAGGTGCAGAGGATGGGCTGTGGGGCATGGATGACCTTCGTAGCGGAGGATGCCGCGTAGTGGTTACGGGGGACGGCGGCTTTCCGGGGATGCTATCGGTTACGAGCGGCAACTGGCCAAGAGCCAGAGCCAATCCGTGGCCGAACAAGGATGACGCGGTGTGATCTTCGTCTAGATGAAATCCGGGCAAAGGGGAATTTCACCCCTGGATTCGGTACTCCTCCAGTAGCCGCCGACCGATGATCATTTTCTGGATCTCGGCGGTACCTTCACCGATCAGCAGCATCGGTGCCTCGCGGTAGAGGCGCTCGATCTCGTACTCCTTCGAGAAGCCGTAGCCACCGTGGATGCGGAATGCGTCCTCCACCACCTCCTTGCAGTATTCGGAGGCCAGGTACTTCGCCATGCCCGCCTCAAGGTCGTTTCGTTGTCCCGAGTCCTTTTTGCGTGCAGCATTCACCATCATCGCATGGGCTGCTTCGACCTTTGTCGCCATTTCTGCCAATTTGAACTGGATGGCCTGATGCTGCGCGATCGGCTTGCCGAAGGTGTGGCGCTGCTGTGCGTAGTCGATGCCCAGCTCGAAGGCGCGCCGGGCGACGCCGCAGCCGCGCGCGGCGACGTTGACGCGGCCCACCTCGACGCCGTCCATCATGTGAGAGAAGCCACGTCCGGTCTGCCCGCCGAGCACCCGGTCGGCCGGGATACGCAGGCCGTCCATGATCAGCTCGGTGGTGTCGACCCCCTTGTACCCCATCTTCTCGATCTTGCCGGGAACGGTCAGACCGGGGCGGACCTCGCCGAACCCGGCCTCCTTCTCCACCAGGAAGGTCGTCATCGACTTGTGCGGGGCGGTGCCCTCGGGGTGGCCCTCGTCGGTCCGGCAGAGCACCGCCACCAGCGTCGACGAGCCGCCGTTGGTCAGCCACATCTTCTGGCCGGAGAGGAGATAGCTGTCGCCGTCGCGGACGCCCTTGGAGGAGATCGCGGCGACGTCCGAGCCGAGCGCCGGCTCCGACATCGAGAAGGCGGCGCGGATCTCGCCCGTCGCCATCTTGGGCAGGAAGTACTCCTTCTGCTCCTGCGTGCCGTGCTGCTTGAGCATGTACGCCACGATGAAGTGGGTGTTGATGATGCCCGACACGCTCATCCAGCCGCGGGCGATCTCCTCCACCGTCAGCGCGTAGGTCAGCAGGGACTCGCCGAGGCCGCCGTACTCCTCGGGGATCATCAGCCCGAAGACGCCCAGCTCCTTGAGGCCCTCGACGATCTGCGTCGGGTACTCGTCGCGGTGCTCCAGCTCCGTGGCGACGGGGATGATCTCCTTGTCCACGAAGTCGCGGACGGTGGCGAGGATCTCCCGCTGGATGTCGGTCAGGCCCTCGGTCTGTGCGAGACGGGACATGTCTTACTTCTCCTTCCGGGCCGCCGGGGCCTTCAGCTCGGGGCGGCCGGGCTGTTCGCCGCCGCGCTCTGCGATGTACTGGGCGGTCGGCACCATGACCTTGCGCCGGAACACGCAGACCAGCGTGCCGTCCTGGTTGTAGCCCTTCGTCTCGACCTGGACGATGCCGCGGTCGGACTTGGAGCGCGACGGCGTCTTGTCGAGCACCGTCGTCTCGCCGTAGAGCGTGTCGCCGTGGAACGTCGGCGCCACGTGCTTGAGCGATTCGACCTCCAGGTTTGCCAGGGCCTTCCCGGAGACGTCCGGCACCGACATGCCGAGCAGCAGCGAGTAGACGTAGTTGCCGACGACGACGTTCTTGCCGAAGTCGGTGGTCCGCTCGGCGTAGTTCGCGTCCATGTGGAGCGGGTGGTGGTTCATCGTCAGCAGGCAGAAGAGGTGGTCGTCGTACTCGGTGACCGTCTTTCCGGGCCAGTGCTTGTAGACGTCGCCGACGGTGAACTCTTCGTAGGTACGGCCGAACTGCATCGTGCTCACTCCTCGGGAGCGTGGGACGGGGATGTACGGGTGGCGCGGGCCGGCGCCGGGGTCATGGGGTGACCTCCAGCGGGGCGAGCCGGTTCGCGGTGCGGATCTCGTCGACGATACGGCCGATGATCTCGGTGATGCCGAAGTCCTTCGGCGTGAACACCGCGGCCACCCCGGCCTCGCGGAGCGCGGCCGCGTCGGCGGACGGGATGATCCCGCCGACGATGACGGGCACCTCGTCCGCCCCGGCGGCATCCAGCCGCGCCAGGACGTCCGGAACCAGCTCGGCGTGCGAACCGGACAGGATCGACAGGCCCACGCAGTGCACGTCCTCGGCGACCGCCGCCGCGACGATCTGCTCGGGCGTGAGCCGGATGCCCTGGTAGACCACCTCGAAACCGGCGTCCCGGGCCCGCACCGCGATCTGCTCGGCGCCGTTGCTGTGGCCGTCCAGACCGGGCTTGCCGACCAGCAGCCGCAGCTTGCCGGTGCCCAGGTCGGCGGCGGTCCTCGCCACCTTCTCGCGGACCGCGGCGAGCGGCGTGCCGGCCTCGGCGGTGATCGCCAGCGGCGCGCCGGAGACCCCGGTCGGCGCCCGGAACTCGCCGAAGACGTCGCGCAGCGCCCAGGACCATTCGCCGGTCGTCACGCCGGCGCGGGCGCACTCCAAGGTGGCGGGGAAGAGGTTGGCGTCGCCCGCCGCGGCCTTCTTCAGGGCGGCCAGCGCGTCCTGGGCCCGCACCTCGTCCCGCTCGTCCCGCCAGGTGTGCAGGGCCTTGACGACCCGCGCCTCGTTGGCCGGGTCGACCGTCATGATCGCGGTGTCGAGGTCGGCGGTGAGCGGGTTCGGCTCGGTGGACTCGAAGCAGTTGACGCCGACGATCTTCTCCTCGCCGGACTCGATCCGGGCCCGCCGCTCGGCGTGCGAGGAGACCAGCTGCGCCTTGAGGTAGCCGGACTCCACGGCGGCCATCGCGCCGCCCATCTCCTGGATCCGGTCGATCTCCGCCGTGCACTGCGCGACGAGCGCGTCCACCTTGGCCTCGACGACGTGCGACCCGGCGAACAGGTCCTCGTACTCCAGCAGATCGCTCTCGTGGGCGAGGACCTGCTGGATGCGGAGCGACCACTGCTGGTCCCAGGGGCGGGGCAGGCCCAGCGCCTCGTTCCACGCCGGGAGCTGGACGGCCCGCGCGCGGGCGTCCTTCGACAGCGTGACCGCCAGCATCTCCAGGACGATCCGCTGGACGTTGTTCTCCGGCTGCGCCTCGGTCAGCCCCAGCGAGTTGACCTGCACGCCGTAGCGGAAGCGGCGCTGCTTGGGGTTCTCGATGCCGTACCGCTCGCGGGTGATCGTGTCCCACAGACGCCCGAACGCCCGCATCTTGCACATCTCCTCGACGAAGCGGACGCCCGCGTTCACGAAGAAGGAGATCCGGGCGACGACCTCGCCCTTGCGGTCCTCGGGGACCTGCCCGGAGGCGAACACCGCGTCCAGCACGGCGATGGCGGTGGACAGCGCGTACGCGATCTCCTGGACCGGCGTGGCCCCGGCCTCCTGCAGGTGGTAGCTGCAGATGTTGATCGGGTTCCACTTCGGGATGTGGTTGACCGTGTACGTGATCATGTCGGTGGTCAGCCGGAGGGACGGGCCCGGCGGGAAGACGTGCGTGCCCCGCGACAGGTACTCCTTGACGATGTCGTTCTGCGTCGTCCCCTGGAGCTTCGCGATGTCCGCGCCCTGTTCCTCCGCGACCACCTGGTAGAGCGCCAGCAGCCACATCGCGGTGGCGTTGATGGTCATCGAGGTGTTCATCTGCTCCAGCGGGATGTCCTGGAACAGCCGCCGCATGTCACCGAGGTGGGAGACCGGGACGCCGACCCGGCCGACCTCACCCCTGGCGAGGATGTGGTCGGGGTCGTATCCGGTCTGCGTCGGGAGGTCGAACGCGACCGACAGCCCGGTCTGGCCCTTGGCGAGGTTGCGCCGGTACAGCTCGTTGGACGCCTCGGCCGTGGAGTGCCCGGCGTAGGTCCGCATCAGCCACGGACGATCCTTCTGACGCTCAGTCATGGTTGTGCAACCGCCTATCGGTTCGGACAGTGCGACGGCGCGTTCCGGGCCCGCCGGAAGCGCGCGCTCATGCGTCGCGGAAGAGGTTGATCGCGTCGAGGTGCTTGGCGCGCATCTCCGTGTCGCGGACTCCCAGCCCCTCCTCGGGGGCGAGCGCGAGGACGCCGACCTTGCCCTGGTGGAGGTTGCGGTGGACGTCGTACGCGGCCTGGCCGGTGTCTTCGAGCGCGTACACCTTGGAGAGCGTCGGGTGGATCTTGCCCTTGGCGATGAGGCGGTTGGCCTCCCACGCCTCGCGGTAGTTGGCGAAGTGCGAGCCGACGATCCGCTTCAGCGACATCCACAGGTAGCGGTTGTCGTACTCGTGCTGATAGCCCGAGGTGGACGCGCAGGTGACGATGGTGCCGCCCTTGCGGGTGACGTAGACGGAGGCGCCGAAGGTCTCGCGGCCGGGGTGCTCGAAGACGATGTCGACGTCCTCGCCGCCGGTCAGCTCGCGGATCCGCTTGCCGAACCGCTTCCACTCGCGGGGGTCCTGGTGGTGCTCGTCCTTCCAGAACCGGTAGCCCTCGGCCTTGCGGTCGATGATCGCCTCGGCGCCCATCTTCCGGCAGATCTCCGCCTTGTCCTCGCTGCTCACCACGCAGATCGGGTTGGCGCCGCCGGCCAGCGCGAACTGGGTGGCGTAACTGCCGAGCCCGCCGCTGGCGCCCCAGATCAGGACGTTGTCGCCCTGCTTCATGCCGGCGCCGTTGCGGGAGACCAGCTGGCGGTAGGCGGTGGAGTTGACCAGGCCCGGGGCCGCGGCCTCCTCCCAGCTGAGGTGGTCCGGCTTCGGCATCAGCTGGTTCGACTTGACCAGCGCGATCTCGGCGAGCCCGCCGAAGTTGGTCTCGAAGCCCCAGATCCGCTGCTCGGGGTCGAGCATCGTGTCGTTGTGCCCGTCGGAGGACTCCAGCTCGACGGAGAGGCAGTGCGCGACGACCTCGTCGCCGGGGTGCCAGGAGTTGACGCCGGGGCCGGTGCGCAGCACCACGCCCGCCAGGTCGGAGCCGATGACGTGGTACGGCAGGTCGTGGCGCTTGGCGAGCGGGGAGAGCCGGCCGTAGCGCTCCAGGAAGCCGAAGGTCGGCAGCGGCTCGAAGATCGAGGTCCAGACGCTGTTGTAGTTCACGGAGGACGCCATGACGGCGACCAGCGCCTCGCCGGGCCCCAGTTCGGGCAGCGGGACGTCCTCGACGTGCAGGGACTTGCGCGGGTCCTTCTCGTGGGTGGCGAGTCCGGCGAACATCTCGGCCTCGTCCTTGTGGACGGTGACCGCGCGGTAGGACTCGGGGAGCGGCAGGGCGGCGAAGTCGTCGCGGGTGGTGTCGGGCGCGAGGATCGCGTCCAGGATTTCGTTCACGGTGTGCCTCCGGCGAAGCTCGTTCGGAAACGGCTTGAGGGAACGTCGGGGGTGGTGCGGGCTGCGGATGAGGGGTCCGCGGGGGTCGGCGCCGGTGAGCGCGGTGTGCCTGTGACGCAGGCGCCCGAACGGACGGCCGTGGCACGGCCGTTGGGACATCCGGCACGCGGTGAGGGCCGCGTGCCGGTCGCTCGGACCCCCTCAACGTATGACACCGGGTGCCAGTGAACAAGACACCGAGTGCCATGAATTTCTCTCAGATGAAAGAAAGTCTTCACATCTGAGCGATGATCGTTCAAAGGGGGTTTCGGACGATGGATGATCGTTCAAAAGGCCTGGTGAATGAGCGATGATCGCGCAGAACCGGCCCTGATTGCGGACATGCCGCGGCCCCCGGAGACCGGACGCGCGGCGGCGTCGGTCCCCGGGGGCCGGATGGTGCGGGCTCGGTGTGCGGGCAGGGGCGGTGGGCGGCGCCCGGCCGGTCAGCGCTGTTTCAGCGCCCGCTCGATCGTCCGCATGATCTCGTCCAGCGGGGCGTCCGTGCGGGCCACCGTGACCAGCACCTCGCCCTCGCGGGAGACCGCCGCGGGCGCGCTCTCCCCGGCGTCGGCGCGGCCCGCGCCGATACCGGTGCCGAAGGTCTCCCGGACGATCTCGAAGGCGTGGTCCAGCTGGGTCTCCACATCGCCCTGCGCGCCGGCCCGCAGCCACCGCCGCAGCACATGGTTGTGCGCGGTGACCACCGCCGACGCGGCGACCTCGGCGAGCAGCGGATCATCGTCGCCCTCGCGGTGCGCGCCCTCGTCGAAATGGCCCAGGAGATAGCGGGTGAACAGCCGCTCGTAGCGGGCCACCGACGCGATCTCGGCCTCCCGGAGGGTGGGCACCTCGCGGGTCAGGCGGTAGCGGGCCACGGAGACCGCGGGGGACGCCGCGTACATCCGCATGACTTCCTTGATGCCGCGGCAGACCGTGTCGAGCGGGTTCTCGTGCGCCGGTGCCGCATCGAGGACCGCCGCGGCGCGCACCAGGGTGTCGTCGTGATCGGGGAAGATCGCCTCTTCCTTGGAGCGGAAGTGGCGGAAGAACGTCCGCCGGGCGACACCGGCGGCCGCCGCGATCTCGTCGACCGTGGTCGCCTCGTAGCCCTTGGTCGCGAACAACTCCATGGCCGCGGCCGAGAGTTCGCGGCGCATCTTGAGTCGCTGGGCCGCCGCGCGGCGGGCGCCGGGAGTAGCGGGCTCCGGGGTGTCGGGGGACGGGGAACGAGCGGGCTGGGACATGTGGGGACGGTACTTCATATTCCCGCGGCCCGTGGCATTCGGTGCCACCCGCGCCCCGCTGACCTGGGGCGGACCGCCCGAAGGCGCCAGCAGCCCGCCCCACCGCTCCCGGTCAGCGCCGGGCGTACTCACGGAAGCCGCGGCCGGTCTTGCGGCCCAGGCAGCCCGCGGCGACAAGGTGCTCCAGGAGCGGCGCCGGGGCCAGCCCCGGGTCCCGGAACTCCGCGTGCAGCACCTTCTCGATCGCCAGCGACACATCGAGCCCGACGACGTCCAGCAGCTCGAACGGGCCCATCGGGTAGCCGCCGCCCAGCTTCATCGCCGCATCGATGTCGTCCGGCGTCGCATAGTGCTCCTGCACCATCTTCACCGCGTTGTTGAGGTACGGGAACAGCAGCGCGTTCACGATGAAACCGGCGCGGTCGCCGCAGTCCACCGCGTGCTTGCGCGCCGTCGTGCACACCTGCCGGACGGTGGCGTGCACGTCATCGGCGGTCAGCACCGTCCGCACCACCTCGACCAGCTTCATCGCCGGCGCCGGGTTGAAGAAGTGCATCCCGATGACGTCCTGCGGCCGGGACGTGGCGCGGGCGCAGGCGATGACCGGCAGCGAGGAGGTGGTGGTCGCCAGGATCGCGCCCGGCTTGCAGACCGCGTCCAGGGTGGCGAACAGCTCCTGCTTGATGGCCAGGTCCTCGGCCACTGCCTCGACGGCGAGATCGACCTCCGCCAGCGCGTCCAGGGAGCCCGCGGGGGTGATCGCGGCCAGCGCGGCGTCCCGCTCCCCGGCGGTCAGCCGGCCCTTCTCCACCGAGCGGGCCAGCGACTTCGCGATCCGTGCCACCGCCCGCTCCGCCTTCTCCCGGCTGCGGGCCGCCAGCACGACGTCGAAGCCCGCCTTCGCGAAGACCTCGGCGATCCCGGACGCCATCGTCCCGGACCCGGCGACGCCGACGGCGCGTACCGGCCGCCCGGCGCCGCGCCCGCCGCCGTCCGCCGGGGTCAGCGCGTCCGGCACGACGGTGGCCGAGCCCGGCGCCTCGTAGGTGTAGAAGCCGCGGCCCGCCTTGCGGCCGGTCAGCCCCGCCTCGGCGAGCTGGCCGAGGATCGGCGCGGGTGCGTGCAGCCGGTCGCCGGACGCGGCGTACATCGCCTCCAGAACGGTGCGGGCGGTGTCCACGCCGATCAGGTCGAGCAGCGCCAGCGGGCCCATCGGCAGACCGCAGCCCAGCCGCATCGCGGCGTCGATGTCCTCCCGCCCGGCGTAGCGCGACTCGTACATCGCGGCCGCCTGGTTGAGGTAGCCGAAGAGCAGACCGTCGGCGACGAAGCCGGGCCGGTCGCCCACCGCGATCGGGTCCTTGCCCAGGTCACGGGCGAGTTGGGTGACGGCGGCGACGGCGGTCGGCGCGGTAAGCACCGAGGAGACCACCTCGACCAGCTTCATCGCGGGCGCCGGGTTGAAGAAGTGCAGCCCGAGGACCCGCTCGGGGCGTTGGGAGTCGGCGGCGAGCCGGGTCACCGAGAGCGCGTTGGTGCCGGTCGCGATGATCGTGTCCGGGCGCACCACGGCGTCCAGCGCGGCCAGCACCTCCCGCTTGAGGGCCTGGTCCTCGGGCACCACCTCGATGACGAGGTCGGCGCCGGCAGCGGCCCGCACATCGGGGAAGGTACGGAACCGCGCCAGGACCGACTGCCGCTCCCGCTCGGTGATCCGGCCGCGGGCGACGGAGCGGGCGGTGGCGGTGGCGAGGGCGTCCGCGGCGTTGCGGGCGGCGGTGTCATCGGTGTCGACGCCGATGACCTCACGCCCGGCGCGGGCGAGGATCTCGGCGATCTGGCTGCCCATCGTGCCGAGGCCGATCACGGCCACGGTCGTCAGCGGCGGCGTGTCGCCGGACGGGTCGGAGGAGAGATCTGGGGTGGACTGACGGTCCATCGAGGGACTCCAGAGGGTGTTCCCCCGCGGGCGGGGGAGAGTGACGACTGAGGAGTGGGCGCACCACGGCGCGGCGCGGCATACGGCGGCCACCACGGCGGACGTGCGCCGGGGAGGCCGGAGGCCGCGGGCGGTGCGGGCTTAAGGAATGCGGGTGCGCGAAGAGGCGGCCGGCGGGCCCTGTCCCGGGGCCGTGCCGTGCTCTTCGTAACGGTGTTGTGCCGGATACCGGACCGAACGGGCGGACCGGACCGGGTGGTGCTCACCGAACCGACGTACTACGGGCGGCTGCGTCACCAGGCCGCCGGAGCAGGGGTGCTGCTCGTTCCCCGAGGTTAACCGGTGGGTAACCGCGGGTCCAGGGGTAGGGCGGGGCTTGTAGCGTGGCGCGGGCCACAGCGGGCGGGCGCGGCGGGCGATCGGCCGGCCGGCGGGAGAGAAGGCGGCAAATGGAAGAAGAGTTCCACGAGTTGACGGACCGGGTACGCGCCGAGCTGCGCACCGCGGACGATCTGGCGGCCTACGAGCGGCTGCTCGGCCTGGCCCGTCGCGGCAACGCCGCCGCCCACGACCAACTGGCCGCCGTCCTGGTCGCGGTGGAGCGCCCGCTGTGGGCCCGGGAGATCGCCGCCTTCGTCCTCGGCTGCGCGGGCGACGCCCGCGCCTTCGAGACGCTGGTCCTGCTGCTCAACTACCGCGACCCGGTCCGGTGCGCCACCGCCGCACACGCCCTGGCCCGCCTCGGCGACCCCCGCACCGCCCGCGCGGCCGCCGCCCTCGCCACCAATCCGCTGCGCACCGCCTACGCCCTGCACCCCGTCCGCCTCCTCGCCGAACTGCGCGCCCCGCAGTCCGTCCCGGCGCTCATCGCCACCCTGGAACGGCTGACCGCCCCGCACACGCCGTACTGGCGCGTTGCCCTGGCCTGCGTCGAGGGCCTGGGCGCCCTCGGCGACCGCCGCGCCGTCCCCGCCCTGACCACGGCGACCGGCCACCCCCGACTGGCAGCCGCGGCGGCAGCGGCACTGGCACGGCTGGGGGAGCCGGGGGGAGGGTGAGGGGCGGGCTCAGGGGCGAGGTTGCTCGCTGCGGTTGCCCGGGCCGTGGCCGAGCTTCGCCGGGGCCGGGGACGACGCCGCCTCGCCCTCACCCCAACGTCCGCCGATACCGCAGCTCAGGGACGGGGACGCCGTCCACCTCGTCGGTCTGTTCCGTGCCGTCCGGGGTGAAGCCGGCGCGGGTGTAGAAGCGCTGGGCGCGGGTGTTGCCGCGGACCACCCACAGGCGCAGCTCGCCGAAGCCGGCCTCGCGGGCGTGCTTCAGTGCGGCGGTCATGAGGGCGTGGCCGATTCCCGTGCCGATCAGCTGCGGCGTGACGTAGAGGGCGAACAGTTCGCCGACGGGGGCGGGTTCGGGGCCCGGGCCGTCCGGTGCCGGGTGGGCGGTGGTGTCCGGTTCGGGCCGGGGGGCGGCGTTCCGGTCCGGAGGAGTGGTGGCGGCCGGTGCGGGGCCGACGCAGGCCCAGCCGACGACCGTGCCCGCCCGTTCCGCCACCAGATCGCGGACCGCCGGCGGCCGCCGCCGCAGCCGGGCCCGCTGTGCCGCCGCCTGTTCCGGGATGCTCAGCCCGGCCAGATACGCCCGCGGCATCAGTCCGTCGTACGCGACCCGCCACCCGAGCACCCGCACCGCGGCCACCGCCTCGGCGTCGCCCTCGTCCATCTCCCGGATGCGCACCGGCGCCCCGTCCGCTCTCGTCATGGGGGGACGGTAGGGCGCCGGGGCGGGGGCGGGCACGTCCTTTTCCGTGGCCCGGCCGAGGACGGGGTTGACCTTGCCGCCGGTGTCAGGGTTGAAGACTGCCGGCATGGAGACGACACAGCAGCAGACGGCGGGGCGCGGGCAGGGTGCGGCGGGGGAGAGCCGGGTGGTGCTCGTGACCGGGGCCGGTACCGGCATCGGGCGGGCCACGGCGCGGGCATTCGCGGCCGGTGGCGCCCTGGTGGTGGCGGTCGGCCGCCGGAGCGGGCCGCTCCGGGAGACCGCACGGGGCAGCTTTCCCGACGGCGGCGCCATCGTGCCGTACCCCGCCGACATCACCGCGGACGGTGTCCCCGAGACCCTCGTCCGGCACGTCGCGGCGGCCTACGGGCGGTTGGACGTGCTGGTCAACAACGCCGGGATCGTGGGTGAGGGGCGGCTCGGCAGCTACACCGCCGACGGATTGGCGCCGCTGCTGGCGACGAACCTCGTGGCGCCGGTGTTGCTGACGCAGGAGGCGGTGCCGCATCTGGAGCGCACGGGGGGAGTGGTGGTGAACATCAGCACCTCCGTCGGGCAGCGCGCCTGGCCCGGCAACGCCGTCTACGCCGCGACCAAGACCGGCCTCGAACTCCTCACCCGCAGCTGGGCGGTGGAGCTGGCACCGCGCGGGGTGCGGGTGGTCGGGGTCGCGCCGGGCGCGATCGACACCCCCATCGCCGAACACCGGGGCCTGGACGCCGGGCAGATCGCCGCCGTACGGGCCTGGCAGACCGACCACACGCCGCTCGGACGGATCGGCCGCCCCGACGAGGTGGCCTGGGCGGTGACCGGCCTCGCCGCGCCCGGTGCGTCGTTCGTCACCGGCGTCGTCCTGCCCGTCGACGGCGGGGCGGTCGTCGGCTGACGGCCCGGCCGGCCGCAACTCCGCAGCCGCCTGGTAGAACGAGGAGCCGGGCGAGCGGAGGGATGGTATGCGGATCGGGGAACTGGCCGGACTGACCGGCACCACACCGCGGTCGCTGCGGCACTACGAACGCGAAGGGCTGATCACCTCCGAACGCCTGCCGAACGGCTACCGCGACTACGGGCCGGAGGCCGCCGTACGCGTCCGCAACATCCGTCATCTCCTCGACGCCGGACTCACCCTCGCCGATGTGTGGTGCTTCGAGGGCTGCCTGGACGGCGACCTGGCCCGCACACCGCCCTCGGCCGAGGGGCTGCGCATCGCCCGGGAACGGCTGGCCGCCCTCGACGAGCGGATCGCCGCCCAGACCGCGGCCCGCGACCGGCTGGCCCGCGCCCTGGACGAGGCGGTGGAGCCGGTGCGCGGATGACGCCGTGGCCGGGCAGCCGCGCCGGAGGCGTCCTCAAGGTCATCCCGCGGAAATCCGGGCTGCCGGACGCCCGGCCGGTGCTCCCCGTGCCGGACGGTGCCGAACAGTGCCGGCGGGCCTGCGCCCGGATGGTCCCGGTGCATCGTGCCTCTCCTCCTCGCCCGTCCTGCCGGTTCCTTCACACCACAAGGAACACCTCTTCGTTCGGACGGGTTGCACCGGATTTTGGGCGGGTGGCCCCGGGATGGTTGGCTGAGCGCGCATCGCGGGACCGCGCTGGGCAGGACCGCGCCGAAAAGTGGAGGACAGCACACATGGGTCAGGTCGAGGCCGTCACCGAGCGGGAGATCGCTGCGGACCCGGAGGACGTGTTCGACGCGCTCGCCGACTACACCGGCACCCGCGGCAAGCTGCTGCCCGAGCAGTTCAGCGAGTACGAGGTCCGCGAGGGCGGCGACGGCAAGGGCACGCTGGTGCACTGGAAGCTCCAGGCGACCAGCAAGCGGGTCCGCGACTGCCTGCTGGAGGTCGACGAGCCGACCGACGGGCAGCTCGTCGAGAAGGACCGCAACTCCTCCATGGTCACCACCTGGGTGGTCACCCCGGCGGGCGAGAAGCGCGCCAAGGTCGTCGTCACCACGACCTGGCAGGGCGCCGGCGGTATCGGCGGTTTCTTCGAGCGGACCTTCGCCCCCAAGGGCCTCGGCCGGATCTACGACGCGATTCTCGCCAATCTCGCCACCGAGACGGAGAAGTGAGCGAGGCGGCGTCCGGCGGCGTACGCTGCCGCTGATCCGGCGGGCCCGCGCACGGGCCCGCCGGGCACCACGCTCCGGCGGTGGGCTCCCACGCCTCGTGCAGGGCGCGGGAACCCACCGCCGGTTCTTCATACCCGGCGGCCGGCCGACCGGCCGCCGGAGCGTCAGCCGCGCGGGCGGGGCGCGGCCCCGGACACCTGGAGCGCGAAGTCGAACGTCGCCTCCTTGCCGCCGCCCGCGTCCCGCACGTTCATCAGCAGCGCCGGGTCGAAGATCGGGTCGGTGTTGTTGCGCGGCTCGCCCGGGAAGTACAGCTGCGTGGTGAGGATCGGGCCGCCCGGTGCCTGGACCTTCACATGCAGGTGCCGGGTGCGCCCCGGGTAGAGGCCCGGCACGATCGTCGTCAGCGTGAACGCGCCGCGGGCGTCGGTGAACTGGTGTCCCCGGAAACGGAATCCGGTGTTGTCGTAGGCGCCGTCGTCGTCCGCCTGCCACCAGTCCAGCAGGACGTGGGCGAGCGGGGTGCAGGACAGCCCGAAGACGAAGCCGCTCACCGTCAGCGGCGTGCCCTGGGTGCCGGGCTCGACGAGCGAGTCGCGCAGCGGGGAGTTGGGCTTGAAGTACGGGCCCTCGATCTGCGGCGGCGTCGGGTCGTCCCCGTCGTCGCAGTAGGGCGTCGGGGCGAGCGTGCCGTGGGAGGGCTTGTGGTCACGGGCCAGCGCGACCCCGCCGCCGAGCAGCATCGTCGCCGGTACGGCCGCGACGGCGGCCCTGAGCACGTTCTTCCGGCTGATCGGACGGGCGGGCCGGTCGGCCCCGCCGTCCGGTGCGGCGTCCGGCCGGAGGCCTTGACTGCGGTCGTCTTCCATCGCGCGCTCCTGGGGGAGAGAGGGAGGGGAAGGGGGAATTCGGGTGGGGGTGACGGGCGGGAGGGCCCGTACGGAACGGATCGCTGCGCAACCGCGGGCGTCCCCGCCGTTCCGCGACATGGTCCGGACCAAGTGGTGCGGGCCGGTGACGACAGACGGTAGGCCAGCAGGCGCGGGGCGTTCGAGGGACTGGACACGGGCGTCATGGTGAATTCCGTGGCTCCGCCCGGCGGGGCCACGGACTGCGGCGCGCCGCGGCCCCGTTCCGTCCAGGACACAGCGGGCCCGGCCCTCGGGCTCACGCCTCCGCGCCCTCCAGCGCCGTCGTGCCGCCGGTGGTCCGGCCCTGCGCCGTACCGCTCGTCGCGCGGCGGAAGTCGCCCGGGCTCACGCCGGTCTCGCGGCGGAAGAAGCGGCAGAAATAGGCCGGGTCGGCGAAGCCCAGACGGGCGGCGACCTGGGCCACGCTCAGGCCGCTGCCGGACAGCAGCCGCTTGGCCTCGACGGTCTGCGCATGCCGGATCAGGCCGCCCGGCGTGCGGCCGGTGCTCCGCTTGACCACCTCGGTCAGATGGCCCACCGAGACGCCCAGCTCCTCGGCGTACGAGCGGACCGTGCGGCCCGCGGCGCCGGGGCGGGCCAGCAGGGCGGCGAACTCCCGGGCCACCGGCGGCGTCCGGCCGGTGGCCGGTGCCGGGACGGACGCGCCGGGCAGCCGCAGCGCCTGGGCGATCAGGATGTGCAGCTGCGCCTGGAGCACCGAGATGAAGCCGTCGGCCCGCTCGCCGTGCTCCCGCACCATCTCCGCCACCAGCGAGTCGATCCGCGGCGCCGCACCGGCCGTCACCCGCAGCCCCGGACAGCCGCCGAGGGCCGCCAGCGCGTCCCGGTCGCCGGGGTGCGCCAGCAGGAAGTCCTCGGTGAAGAGGATGACCCAGCCGCGCAGCTGCGCCACCTGCTCCCAGTGGTGGACCTGCCCCGGCACGATCACGCTCAGCTCCGGCGGCCGCAGCGGCCGTCGGACCAGGTCCACGACATGGGCGCCGCGGCCCCCGGTGACGTAGGCGATCTCGTGGAACGAGTGCCGGTGCGGGAAGTTCGCGCGGGCGAGCGGGCCGATCGTGTCGAACGAGCCGATCGCGAAGGGGAGGAGGTGCGGCGCGGGCACGTCGAGGCGATGCAGGGGCACCGGATCGTCGTGGCGGGGGCCGTGGTTGACCCCGCCGCGCGGGACGAAGACGTCGGGTGCGGGGCCCGCCGCGCGGCCCCCGCGCGCCGACCCGGCCTGTTCGCTGCGTCTGGGCACGCCCTCACCCTACGAACCCCCGCAAGGCCCGTGGCCCGGCCAACGAACCACCCCTGCTCGGCCAAGAGCACGTAAAAAGACGGTGGTTGGGGCTTCACCACATGCCACCGGGCGCGGGGGAGGACCCCGCGCCCGGTGGGGGCCGGACGTCGCCGTCCGGTGGCCGGATCAGGCCGGCACGCTCCACTTCTGCGCGGGGTTGCCCGAGCAGTTGGCGATCTGGACGCGCGTGCCGTTCGAGGCGTTGGCGGCGCGGATGTCCAGGCACTTGTTGGCCGGCAGGTTCACCAGGTCGTGCGGGGCGCCCGCGAAGACCCACTGCTGCGACGGACGGCCGTTGCAGTCCCACAGATGGATCAGCGAACCGTCCGACGTGGCGCCGTCCGCGACGTCCATGCACTTGCCGAACGCGCGCACCGTGCCGTCCGACGCCATCGTCCAGCGCTGGGCGGGCAGACCGTTGCAGTCGTGGACCTGAACGGGCGTGCCGTTGGCGCGGCCGCCGTTGGCGACGTCCAGGCAGATGCCGTTCATACCGGTGATGGGGCCGGCCGGGCCGGTGACCTTCGGCGGCTGCGCCGGGTGGTGCTTCGCCTTGCCCGTGGACGGGGCGTCGCCCACCACGCCGCCGTTCTGCGGCTGTTGCGGCGGATGCGGGGCGTCCTGGCCGCGCGGCGGGGGCACGTCGCGCGCGGGCCGGCCGGCCGGGGGCGCGTCGTCGTCCTTCTTGCCGGGCGCGTCGGTGGCCTTCGCCTCCTTCGTCGCGCTCGGCGACGGCTCGGCCTTCTTCGACGCCTCCGGCGAGGGGCTGGCCACCGCGGCGGCGGCCACCCGGGTGTCGTCGGCGCTCATCCGCAGCCCGCGCTGGGCCAGCGGCCCGAGCACCACGGCTCCGGCGACGAGCGCGACGGTCGAGCCGAGCGCGATCCACACCCGGCGCTCGGGCAGCAGCCCGATCCGCGTCCGGCCCGGGTCGCGGGCGAACGTACGGGAGAAACCGCCGGGCGGCTCCTTCGACGGGGGGTTGGGGGAACGGGAGTTGTCCGGTGGCACGGGGACCTCCGAGTAGGAACGGACGGGGAGGGAGGAAGGCTTCAGAGGGTGAGGGCGCTCTCCGGCAGGTCGAGCGGGGAGAGCTGCATCAGGACATCGGCGTCCGGTGCCTCCAGTTCGGAGACGCGCATCGCCTGCCGCTCGGTCATCTCCTGGAAGACCTGGCGCGCGGTGCGGCCGTTGCCGAAGCGGACGGTCCGCGGGATCGCCGCGAAGTGGCCCGACAGCGCCTCGCGCGCCTCGCCGGTCAGCTTGTACGCGTGCCGCTCGGCATGGTGCTCCACGATGTGCACCAGCTCGTCGGAGCTGTAGTCCTCGAACAGCAGGGTGCGGGAGAAGCGCGAGGACAGACCGGGGTTGGAGCCGATGAAGCGGTCCATGTCGTCGGGGTAGCCCGCCGCGATGACGACGACCTCGTCGCGCTGGTCCTCCATCAGCTTCACCAGCGTGGCGATGGCCTCCGTACCGAAGTCGTTCCCGGCGACGGCCGGGGCCAGCGAGTACGCCTCGTCGATGAAGAGCACCCCGCCGCGGGCCCGGTTGAACGCCTCGGTGGTCTTCGGACCGGTGTGACCGACGTACTCGCCGACCAGCGCGGAGCGGTCCACCTCCACCAGATGCCCGACGGCCAGCAGCCCCAGCGCCTTCAGCAGCCGGCCGTAGAGCCGGGCCACCGTCGTCTTACCGGTGCCGGGGTTGCCCGCGAAGACCAGATGGCGGCTGAGCGGCGGCGCCGGCAGCCCGGCCTCGCGGCGCCGCCGGACCGTCTGCATCAGCTTGACCATGCCGCCGACATCGCTCTTGACCCGCTCCAGGCCGACCAGTTCGCCCAGCTCGGTCAGCAGGTCCTCCAGCGACTCCGGCTCCGCCTCGGGCGCGCCCTCGTCGGCCAGCTCCCCGGTCTCGTCGGGCCGCTCCGCCTCGGGCGCCGGGCCGGACGGCTGACCGGACGCGCCGGGCCGGGCGGGTGCCGCCGGGCCGGGACCGGCGGCGCCCGCGGTCGGCAGCACCGACTGCTCCACGCCGTGCGCCGTGCAGTCCTCGAACACCGGGGCCGCGTCCTTGGCGGTGCCCAGGTCCTGGGCGCAGTCGAAGATCCGGCAGCGGACGAAGCGCGGCTCGGCCCGCTCGCCGATGTGCAGCGCGGGGAAGGCGGTGGCGCGGATGTCGCAGTACTCGAAGGTGCCGGACGCGTCGTCGCCGACGAGGACGCCGTTCTTCCCGGCGGTGTCGATGCGGACGCCGGTCACCGCGCAGTCGGTGTCCTTCCACAGCACCAGCGCGGTGCCGCCGGCCCGGAACACCCCGCCGCCGTCCATCCGCAGCCGGGCGCCGCCCGCCACCGTCACACCGGCGCTGCCCACGTCCGCGATCCGGGTGCCGGTCAGCAGCGCCCGGGCGCCGGGACCCAGCTCCACACCGGCCTTGCGCTGCCCGGCGACCGTGCTCTCCGTCAGCTCCGACTCCTCGGCCGACAGCAGTCGTACGCCGCTCTCGCCGCCCGTCACCCGGCAGCCGGTCAGCGCCACCGCACCGGCCACCGCCACCTGCACCCCGCACATCGCGGCGTCGCTCAGCACGCAGTCCGCGGCGCGCACCCGGGCCTCGTCCGTGACGACCAGCGCATGCTCCTCGCTGCCCGTCACCCGGCAGCCGGCCAGCTCACCGCGGGCCCGCTCGCCCAGGTGCAGGGCGCTGAAGCCGCTGCCGGACACCGCGCAGTCCGTCAGCGCCAGCACGCTCTCGCCCAGCGCCAGCGCGCCGTTGGCCGCCGGGGCCACCACCCGGCAATCCCGCGCGGCCAGCTGGGCGGAGCCGCCGGTGACCAGGCCGCTGCCGCCCGGCGTCGCGATGCGGCAGCCGGTCAGATCGACCCGCGCCCCGTGCTCGGCCTGCGCGCCGGAGCCAGCGGCGCCCTCGACCAGACAGTCGTCCAGCAGGACCTGCGCGGTGTCCTGCGCCAGCAGCCCGTGACGGCCGGGGCCGGTCAGCCGGGCGGCGCGCACCGCCAGCCGGGTCGCGCCCCGGGCGCGCAGCGCCGAACCCGAACTCCCGGTGATCCGCAGCCCGTCGGCGACCACCCGCGCGGTGCCGGACAGCACCACGCCGATGCCGTCGACCGAGGTGATCACGGCGTCCTCAAGACGCGCCCGGCCGTCGCCGCTGACGTGCAGCGCGGCATGGCGGGCGCCGTGCAGCCGGGTGCGGCGCAACAGCAGCACCCCGCCGGTCGTCGGGTCCTGGAGGTCCTCCACCAGATCCGCGGTGAGCGCGCCGTGCAGCGCCGCCAGCCGCGCGGCCTCCTCGGGCAGCTCGGCCTCCGGCGCGTCCGGGGCGTCGGGCCGGCCCAGCACCTCGATCCGGCCGTGGCTGAGCGCACACTCCTCCAGCACCAGACCGGCCGCGTCCTCGACCCGCACCAGCGCCTCCGCCGGATCGCTGCCCTGGAGGGTCAGCTGCCGGACCGCGCAGTCCGGGGCGGCGACGCTCAGCGCCGGGCCGTGGGCCGGACGGATCTCGACGGTGCCCGGCCCCTGTTCGGGGACGAGCACCACCCGGCGCTCCAGCCGCACGTGCTCCGGGTAGGCGCCCGGCGCGATCGCGATCACCGCGCCCGCGGGGACGGCCGCCACCGCATCGGAGATCGTCCGGTGGGCACCGCGCCCCCGGGCGGCGACGCGGTACACGGGGTTCGTCATGACGTGCTCTCCTGCGGGTCGTGCGGGGCGGGGTCGGACGGCTCGGGGGCGGGCTGCCGCCACCACGGCGGATCGGCCTGCCGCAGCTCGGGCGTGAGGATCAGCCCGCCGAACATCTTGTCGGCGAACTTGCTGATGCCGCCCACCAGGAACAGATCCGCCAGGCCCTGCCGATGGTAGAACCTGCCCGCGGCCGACTGCTGCAGCAGTGTCTTGCCCGCCCCGAAGGTGAGACCGCCCACGAGGCCCGACGCCATGCCGAGACCGCCCTCGCGCAGCGCGTCCGTCCCCGAGAGGTGGACGACGTTGCCGTTCGCGTCGTACACCCCGAAGATCGCGGCGCTCGCGGTGCCGGTGATGAAGCCGGAGACCAGGCCGGAGGCGATGCCGACGCTGAAGTCGTACGTTCCGGCGCGCCAGCGGGTGACCTTCTCGTTGCCCGCCCACTCCGTCGACCAGGTGTCGTCGGAGGCCGGCGGGCGGGCGAACGGCTTGCCGGAATCGACGTTGCTCATCCCGGTCTTGAGGGCGCCGCCGCGCCCGGCCATGTTGTGCAGCCCGCTCACGCCGATCTTCACCGTGGAGCCGACCGCCGCGCCGAACGCCGCCTTGGCCACGTCCGTCCAGCTGAACTCCCGCCCGGAGATCTCCGCCGCGACCGCGTTGACGATCAGACCGACGGTGAAGTCGAGCGTGAACTCCTGGACGAACTCCACCAGCGCCTGCGTGGCGGCCTTCTGGACGAACGGCGTGTACAGCGATTCGCCGTTCACGTTCTTCGACCACTCGAAGCGGTTCGGCTCCCGCAGCATCCGGCTGCCGCCGCGGTACTCGGCGGCCCAGCCGCGGAAGTCGTTCTCCCGGCCGGCCAGCGTCATCCGGCCGAAGCTGTCCTTCTCCCAGACGTACCCGGCCATCGTCCGCTCCGACAGCAGCGTGGTGCCGTCGGCGCCGCCGTAGCGCCGCCACTGCTTGTTCCACGCGTCGGACTCCAGGAACGTCCCGTCGTCCAGCGCGGTGCGGGTGCGCACCGCCACGCCGTTGTCGAACTCCCGCCACTCACCGGCCTTGTACTCCGCGTCCGGCGTCGCCCGGTGCTCGCGGACCCGGACCGACGGATCGCCGAAGTGGTCCTGGAACGCCGAGCCGGAGCGCGGCACCGGCGGGATCTCCTGGACGAGGTCAGCGCCGGCGCTGTCGCGCCACAGCGCGCCCTTGCGCCAGTCGTCGAGCGGGTTGCCGCGGGTGTCGGTCCAGGTGCGGATGCGGCCGCCGGCGCCGTCGCCGAACTCCAGGACGTGGCCGTCCTTGTCGACCTTGTTCCAGTGCCACACCGGCGGCTCGCCGTCGCGTCCGGCCACCCGCCAGGCGTCGACGAACGTGCCGTCGTCGAGCACCCGGTGATCGCGGATCAGCCGGCCCGCGGCGTCGAAGTCCTGGTACGAGGCGTTGTCCCAGTACCGTCCGGTGCCGCCGCCCGCCGACTGCACCCGGACACCGGACTCGCCGCCCGCCTCCCAGGTGATCCTGGCGGCGCCGGGGCGGCCGGTCGCGGTGACCTCGATGCCCGCGCCGCCGTCGCCGCCCGGCCAGGTGTCGCGGCGCGCCGTGATCTCCCCGTGCTGGTTCGTGCGGATCCAGTCGTCGCCGGGCCCGGCGGCCGCCGCGTCGTCGGCCGCGGCGGCGCGGGGCGGGGTGCGGTACTCCACCACGGTGCCGTCGGCGAAGCCCTCCCGCGCCACGCGCCACTGGCCGGCGCCCGGCGTGAACCAGTCGCCGTCGGCGGCGCCGGGGCGGTAGCGGTCCTGCCAGACGAGCGCGCCGTGCCCCCGGTCGCCGCCGCCGGTGCCGGTGAAGTCGCCGGGGTGGAAGGTGCGGTGGCCCTTGAGCCCGTCGTCCCCCGCCGACCAGGGCAGATACCCCTCCCGAGCGGTGGCGCCGGCCGGCAGCTCCACATCGCCGACGGTCAGCTTGGAGCCGTCGGAGAGGGTGGAGGTGGCGCGGACGACGGTGCCGTCGGAGGCGATGTCGAGCGTGGAGCCGTCCCGGCCCACCAGCCGCACGCCGGTCGTCGCGGGCGCCTCGGCGCCGGCGGGCGTGTACTTCCAGGTGTGCACCTGAAAGCCGCTGTCGGCGCGCAGCCAGCCCTTCCCGTCGAACGTGTGGTGCTCGACGGAGGAGAGCAGCTGACGGACCCACGACGGCGGGCGCTGCTCCATGAGGCGGTGGGTCTGAAGGAAACCGCCGTCCTTGAGGGTGGTGCCCGCGGCGTTCTCCTTGCCGTGCGCGGAGTGCGAGATCCAGTCCCGCTTCAGGGTGCCGTCCGCCTCCATCTCCCGCTGGAAGTACCGGCGGTTGCTGTCGGCGTGCAGCCGGCCGAACCGCTCGTGGACGGTCTCGGTGAGCCCCGTCCGCGCATCGGTCAGGGTGTCGGTCCAGCCGCGCCCCGGGCTCCACGTCCGCTCGCCCTCGGCGAGGTGCCGGTACTCGGCGTCGTAGCGGTGCCAGGTGGTGGGGCGGTTGGTCAGGCCCTGGGTGAGCGGGTCGCGGTCGAGTTCGGCGAGGACATGGCCGCCGTCGGGGTTCTCCCGCCAGTGGCGCACGCGGGTGGTGCCGTCCATGTCGTACCAGCTGCGGCCGCTGGTCCCGAAGTGGCGGTGGCCGTGACGCCCGGCGGTGCCGTCGGGCAGGATCTCCTGCCAGTCGCTGCGCTGGTGGCCGAAGCGGGCGAACCCGGTGGCGCCGGTGGGCCGCTGGGCGTCCAGATGGCCGCCGCCGGGCAGCGGGCGCCGCTCGAAGACCTCGGCGCCGCTGTGGCTGAGCAGCTGCACCCGGCCGCCCGCGATCCCCTTGTCGCCGACGGTCCCGGCGTCGAACCACTTCGCGGTGGCACCCTCGGCCCGCTCCGCGGCGCCGGGCACGATCCGCTTCCAGGTGGCCTTCGCGGCGTCGGAGCCGTCGGCGGGCTTCGCCGGGTGGTCGATCTCGAAGTGGTGGCCGGGCTGCAGCTCGCCGTGGTGGACGACGTTGATCCGCATCTTCTCCAGGCTGCCGTCCGCCCGGTACAGCGTGAACTCGCCCTCGCGCAGTGGCCCGGAGCCGTCCACGCGGAATCCGCCGTCGCCCTGCCGGACGACGTGGACGCCGGTGCCGTCGAGGCGGGCGTCGAGCAGTTCGTCGGAGCCCGTGCGCAGGAACCGGCCGTCGGGCGCATCGGCGAGCCGCACGGCGTCGTACAGGTGTGTCCCGGCGCCGTCCGCGACATGGAAGGTGCTGCCCTCGACGGTGACGGTACGGGTCACCGTGCCGTCCTCGGCGACCAGCCGGAACCCGCCGTCGCCGTCCTCGACGCGGAAGCCGCCGCCGGGCCGCGCCTCGGCGGTGAAGCCCTCGGCCCGCCGGAGGTCGGCGCCGAGGACGTCCACGGCGCCGTGTGCGTAGGACCGCAGCGACTGCCCGGCGGCGCCGGGGGCGTCCGGCAGGCGCAGCGCCCGGAACTCGTGGGTGCCCGAGGCGTCGAAGACGTGCACCGCGGTGCCGTCCGTCACCCGGAAGCCGTCGCCGTGCGCGGCGATGTCCGTGCCGGGCAGCGGGGTGCCGTCCGCGGTGTGCAGCGGGCCGGACGGGGCGGGCGCCGCGCCGCCGGGGCGGGCGAGCGGCCGGTGGGCGAAGCGCGTCGCGCCGTCCGCGTCGGTCAGCTCCACCAGGTCGTGCAGCTGGCCGCCCCGCCGGTCGAAGACCTGGTGGCCCTCGGCCGTGGAGACGCGCAGATGCTCGCCGTACGCCTCGACGCGGGCGCCCGGCACCGGCGTGCCGTCACCGAACCGCAGGACGTGGCCGTCGGGGGTCTCCACCACCGTGCGGAAGAGCGTCAGCCCCTCCGGGGTGTGCAGCGACACCTCGCGGGGCGCGCCGGTGCCTGCCGGCGCGCCGTGCGGCGCCGGGGCGGGCGGCGCCTGCTCCCCGTGCGGGGGCGCCCCGTGCACGGGCGGCGCCGGAGGCTGCGGCGGGGTGTGGACGGCCGGGACGCCGGCCTGCTCCAGGGTCTGCATCTCGTGCCATTCGCCGGCCGGCCGGGTCGACCGCCCGGCGCCGCCCACCAGCCGGGGGCGTTCCTTGAGGGAGGCGTCCAGCAGGTCGTCCAGCTTGCCGCGGACGACATCGGGGTCCATGCCGTGCGTCCGGAACGCGTCTTGGGCCTGGTCGAACCGGGTCCGCGCGGCGTCCCGTTCGACGCGGGCCCGCTCGCCGACGCTGAGGCCGTGCGAGGAACCGTCGGCGCGCCCGCCCTGGGTGTCGAGGCGGAACTGCGCCTGATCGAGGTCGATCCGCGCGCGCTGGACGTCGTTCCAGGCGTCCACCCGCGCCCGGACCACGTCCTCGGTGTCGCCGGGGCGGCGGAAGACGTCGAGGCGGGCCTCGGACTCCCGGATCCAGGCGGCGTCCAGCTCCGCGCCGGTGGGACGGGAGGCGTGGACGGAGGGGAGGCCGCCCTCGGGGAGCTTGCCGGTCGCCTTGGCGCTGAGGCCGCCGGTGGGGCCGTCGCCGAGGCGGAGGCCGTCGACGGACGGGGCGAGGTCGTCCGCCGCGGTGGGCGGCGTGGTCCGCTCCCAACTGGCGGGCTTCGGCAGGTTGGTGAACTCGTCCGCGTTGTGCAGCACCCCGCCGCGCAGATCCGCGGCGATGGCCGAGAAGTCCGTCCCGCTCCAGCTCTTCGCCAGCGGCTTCGCGCCGCCGGTGACGGCGAGGCCGACGCGGTTGTCACCGGGTTGGTGGGTGACGGTGACGGTCAGCTCGTCGGGCGAGCCGGGCTTGCTGACGGTGAAGGTCTTCACCAGCCCGTCCTCGCTGGTGGACGGGCGCACGGTGACGTCCTCGAAGCCCCGCCAGCGGACGATGGAGGACTGGTCGAAGGCGCGGCCGAAGTCGTCGAACGCGGTGCCCGACGGCAGACCGGGCCACTCCTCCCGCATGACGGCGGCGAACCGGTCGGGGGAGATCTCCTCGGCCCGCACCGGCACGATCGTCAGCCCGCTCTCCACGCGGGTGTCGCCGGTGCGGACGAGCGTCGTCGGGGGGAGGGTGATCTCCCACTGGTCGGGGCTGCGCGGAATCGGCGCGCCCGCGGCGACGTGGTCGAAGTGCGGCGGATAGGCCATGACGAGCTTGCCGTGGCCGGCCGGGACGTGGATCTCGAAGACGACGCGGTTGCTCAGCTCCAGCCCCTTGGCCCACTCGGGCTGGAAGTCGAAGGTGTTGGACGTGGAGATCGGCAGCCGCTCGGTGAAGGTGCCCGCCTGCTGGCTCGCCGGGTCCATGGAGACACCGCGGTAGACCGTGATGTCCTTGTCGGCCCCCTCGAACAGCAGGTCGTGGGTGACGCGGTGGAAATCCTGCACCTTGCCCAGGAGCTTGTCGCTCGCCGCCCCGGGCTTGAGGAAACCGCCGTAGCCGCGCTTGGAGGTGAAGGCGCCGGTCACGACGTCCTGCATGAGTGCGGCCAGCTTGCCGTCGGCCGCCGCACGCCCGAGATGGCGGTGGGCGACGTCGACCAGGGCGGTCCAGTTCTCCGCGGACGCGCCGCCGAGTCCGGCCGCGGCGGGCGGGAGGTCGGTGCGGGGCGCCGGGACCGCCGGCGCGTCGTGGAACGCGCCGTTGGACCACAGATGGCGCTGCGGGCCGGAGGGCGTGGCGACGGTGATGCGGCCGTCCTCGATCCGCACCGGCCAGGGGTGGCCGCCGGCCGGGTCCGCCACCGGCGCCGGGTGGGGCCCGTCCAGGCGCGTGGTGGTGGCGAGGGTGTGGCCGTCGAGCGGTCCGCCGCGCAGCACGAGGTCCTCACCGGCCAGGGCGAGCCGGTTGCCGAAGCCGACCTTGTAGTGCCAGGTGCGGAGGGTGGCGCCGCCCGGCGCGTCCAGCAGATCGACACGGAACTGCTTGTTCCGCGGGCCGAAGTCCTCGGCGTGCAGCACCAGCCGGCCGCCGGCGTCGTCCCCGCCGCGGAACTGCGGGTGCGCGCCCCGCGGCACCTCGACGACCGCGCCGTCGCCGAAGGGCAGCTCCTTCTGGTGCGGCCCCAGGTCGCCGCCGCTGCCGCCCGGCAGCCGCGGGCGTTCCCTGAGCGAGGCGGCGAGCAGATCGTCCAGCCGGGCGCCGACCTCGTCCGGCTCCAGGCCGTGCGCCCGGAAGGCGTCCCGGGCGAGGCCGAGCCGCGAGGCCGCCTCACCGTGGTCGAGCGCCGCGTGGTCGCCGACGGTCAGGCCGTCGGAGCCGCCGGAGTGGTTGCCGCCCTCGGTGTCGAGGCGGAACTGCGCCCGGTCCAGCTGCGCCTGCGCCCGCTGGACCTCCACCCAGGCGTCCACCCGCGCCTGGACCGCGTCCTCGGTGTCGCCGGGGCGGCGGAAGACGTCGAGGCGGGCGTCGGATTCCCGGATCCAGGCGGCGTCCAGTTCGGCGCCGGTGGGACGGGAGGCGTGGACGGAGGGGAGGCTGCCCTCGGGGAGCTTGCCCATGGCCTTGGCGCTGAGGCCGCCGGTGGGACCGTCGCCGAGGCGGAGGCCGTCGACGGAGCGGGCGAGGTCGGCCGCCGGGGTGTGCGGCGCGGCGGGCGGGCCGTCCCAACTCCCCGGCTTCGGCAGGCTGCTGAACTCCTCCGCGTTGTGCAGCACCCCGCCGCGCAGATCGGCGGCGATATGGGTGAAGCCGGTGCCGCTCCAGCTCTTGTCCAGCAGCTTCTCGCCGCCGGGACCGGTGAACGTGACGCCGACGCTGTTGGCGTCGGGCCGGTGGGTGACGGTGACGGTCAGCTCGTCCGCGGAGCCCGGCTTGCTGACGGTGAAGGTCTTCACCAGCCCGTCCTCGCTGAGCGACGGTCGCACCGTGACGTCCTCGAAGCCGCTCCAGCGGACGATCGAGGACTGGTCGAAGGCGCGGCCGAAGTCGTCGAAGGCGGTGCCCGAGGGCAGACCGGGCCATTCCGCCTTGATGACGGCGGCGAAGTCGGCCGGCGCGATCGCCTCGGCCCGCACCGGCACGATCGTCAGGCCGCTGCCCGGATCGATCCGGGGCTCGCCGTTGCGCACCAGCGTCGTGGGGGCGAGGGTGATCTCCCACTGGTCGGGGCTGCGCGGCGCCGGGTTCCCGGTGTGGTCGAAGTGCGGCGGGTAGGCCATCGCGAGCTTGCCGTGGTCCGCCGGGACCTGGATCTCGAAGACGACGCGGTTGCTCACCACCCCGTTCCTCGCCCACTCGGGCTGGAAGTCGAAGGTGTTGGACGTGGAGATCGGCAGCCGCTCGGTGAACGTGGCGGCCGCCTGGCTCTCCGGATCCATGGAGACGCCGCGGTAGACGGTCAGCTCCTTGTTGGGGCCCTCGAACAGCAGGTCCTGCGTGACGCGGTGGAAGTCCTCCACCTTCGAGAGCAGCGCGCCGTCCTCCAGCTTCGACGGGATGACGAAACCGCCGTAGCCGCGCTTGGAGGTGAACGAGCCGCCGATGACGTCCCGCATCAGCGCCGCGACCTTGCCGTCGGCGTCGGCCCGCCCCAGGTGCAGCCGGGCGACGTCGATGAGGGAGTTCCAGTTCTCCGCGTACCGGCCGCTCAGTCCGGCGGCCGCGGGCGGCGCGCCGGTGTGCGGCGCGGGGACCGCCGGGGCGTCGTGGAACGCGCCGTCGGACCAGGTGTAGCGCTGCGGGCCGGAGGGCGTGGCGACGGTGATGTGGCCGTCCTCGATCTTCACCGGCCAGGCGTGGCCACCGGCCGCGTCCACCGGCGCCGCCGTGGACTTCCCCAGCTTCGAGGTCGTCTCCACCGTGATGCCGTCGAGCGGACCGCCGCGCAGCGCGATGTCCTCCCCGCTGAGGCTGAGCCCCATCCCGCGCTGGTAGTGCCAGGTGCGGACGGGGCTGCCGCCCGGCGCGTCCAGCAGCTGGACGCTGATCCGGGTGTCGGCGGCGCCGCCGTGGACGACGAGCCGGTCGCCGAACTCCTCGGCGCCCGCCAGCGTCGGCACCTGGCGGCGCGGGGCCTGGACCACCACTCCGTCCAGACCCGGGAGGTCCTTCTCGAACCGGCCGGTCGCCTGCGCGCCGCCGAGCAGCCGCGGGCGCTCGGCGAGCGAGAGGTCGTCCAGGGCGCGCAGTTCGTGCGCCACGGCGTCCGGGTCCATGCCGAGCTGCCGGAAGCTGTCCCGGGCGTGGCCGAGGCGGTTGGCCGCCGCATCGAGGTCGACCCGCGCCTGCTCGCCGACGCTCGGCCCGCCGGAACCGCCGTCCCCGCGGCCGCCGTTGATGTCGAAGTCCAGCTGCGCCTGGTCGAACTCCCGCTGTGCGCGCTGCACCTCACCCCAGGCGCCGACCCGCGCGTCGACCACGTCGTCGGAGGCGCCGGGGCTGCGGAAGACGTCGAGCCGGGCGTCGGACTCCCGCGCCCAGATCGCGTCCAGCTCCGCGCCGGAGGGCCGGGACGGGACGCCGCGGCCGGCGCCGGGCAGCCGGACGTCGAGCGGGCCGGTGCCCTCCGGGAGGCCACCGGTGGTGCCGCCGGCCGGGCCCGGCGTGCCGTGCGCGTCGCCGGCGCCCGCGCCGGGGGCGTGCGGGACCTCCGCGGGCGGGGCGGCGTCCCAGCTCTTGGGCAGCGGCAGCGCCTCCAGCATGTCGTTCCGGTACAGGACATCTCCCCGCAGGTCCGCCCCGAGGCCACGGAACTGCTCCGGGCCGAAGGTCCGCTCGGAGAGGACCTTGCCGTCGGCGTCGGTGAACGTGAGACGGACGGATTCCTTCTCCGGCAGGTGGGTGATGCCGATGGTGAGGTCGCCGGAGCGGCCGGGCTTGGAGACGGTCACCGTCCGCACCAGGCCGTCCCCGCTCAGCTCGGCGCGGGCGGAGGCGTCCCCCAGGCCCTCCCAGCGGTTGATGGTCTGCGGGTCGAAGGCGCGTCCGAAGTCGTCGAAGGCGGTGCTCGACGGGAAGCCGGGCCCCTCCTCGTAGATGAGCTTGGCGAAGTCGTCCGGGGAGATCGCCTTGGCGCGGACCGGGACGATCGTCAAACCGGTGTCGGGATCGAGGTAGTTGTCCCCGGTACGCTCCAGCGTCGTCGGCGGGAGGGTGACCTCCCACTGGTCGCTCACGGGGGCCGCGGCGCCCGCGCCGGCGTGGTCGTAGTGCGGCGGGTACGCCAGGGCCATCTTGCCGTGGTCGGCGGGGACGTCGATCTTGAAGACGATGCGGTTGCTCCGCGGGATGTTCCCCGCCCAGTGGGGCTGGAAGTCCATGGTGTTGGACGTGGAGATCGGCAGCCGCTCGATGAAGGTGCCGGCGGTCTGGCCCGACGGTTCCATCGTCATGCCCCGGTAGACGGTGATCCGCTGGCTGGGGCTCTTGAACACCAGGTCCTGGGCGAGGTCGTGGAACTCCCTCGTGGGGGCGACCAGGTCGCCCCGCTCCAGGGCCTTGGGGTCGACGTAACCGCCGTAGCCGCGCTTTCCGGTGAATCCGCCTCCGTAGATCTTCTTCATCATGGCGTCGACCGACTTGTTGACCGCCGCCTCGCCCAGGTGCGCCCGGGCGAGGTCGACGAGCTTGCCCCAGTTCGCGGCGGCGTCGCCGGTCAGGCCCGCGGCGGCCGGCGGCGGGTCGGTGTGCGGCGCCGGGAGCGGCGGACCGTCCTGGAACGCGCCGCCGGACCAGGTGTAGCGCTGCGGTCCGGCCGGCGAGGCGATGGTGACCTCGTCCCCGTCGATCCTGACGGGCCAGGCATTCCCGCCCGCTTCGAGGGGATTCGCCTTGCTCAGGGCGGTGGTCAGCGTACTGCCGTCGAAGTGTCCGCCGCGCAGGACGAGGTCCTCGCCGGTCACCCGGAGCGGCCCGATACCGCGGTTGAAGTGCCAGGTGCGGACGGGGCTGCCGCCCGGCGCGTCCAGCAGCTGGACGTCGAAACTCCGGTCGGCCGCGCCGCCGCGGACCACGAGGCGGTCCCCGAGGGGACCGGCGTCGATGATCTCCGGGACCTCGCCGCGCGGTGCGCGCACCACCGCGCCCGCCACACCCGGCAGCTCCTTCTCGGCCCGGCCGCTCGCCTGCGCACCGCCCAGCAGCCGCGGACGCTCCTTCAGCGAGGCGGCATCCAGCGCGTCCAGCTTGCGGGTCACGTCGTGCGGGTCCATGCCGTGCGCCCGGAACGCGTCCTCGGCGTCGCCCAGGGCCTTCTCGGTGGCCCGGAAGTCGGCCAGCGCCTGGTCGCCGACGGACGGGCCGGACGAGGGACCGTCGATCCGGCCGCCGACCGCGTCGAGGTGGCTCTCCGCCGCCGCGTGGTCGATCCGCGCCTGCTGCACCCGGTCCCAGGCGCCCAGCCGCGCCTCCAGGTCGCCGGGGAGATCGCCGGGCCTGCGGAACACGTCCACCTTGGCGAGCGACTCGTTCTTCCACTGCGCGAACGGGTCGGGCGCCTTGCCCTTGCCCTTCCCGCCGATCCCGGCGCCGTCCGGGCCGCCGAGATCGACGCCGTCGGGGCGCCCGTGCGGGGCGCCCGGCGCGGGCAGGTGCCCGGTGGCCGGGCGGACGATCCCGGCGCCCGGTACGTCGATGCCACCCCCGGCGTGCGACACCACCGGCGTGGTCGCGCCGTCCAGCGCCGTGACGCCGTGCCCGGGCGTCCCCGCGCCGGGCACCTCGGGCAGCTTCGGCTCCGGCACCGCGGTGGCCGCCGCGCCGGTGGCCGGGGTCTCCACCGGGTGGCCCGGCACGGCGCCCGGCCCGTCGGGCGCACCGTGGCCGGGCGCCGGTACGGTCCGCTCGCCCAGCCCGGCGAGGTCCCCGCCGAACCCGCCCTGCGGGGTGCGCACCGGAGCGCCCACGGCGGGCACCTCGGTGTGCGCCGCGGCCGGCGGGGCCAGGTGCTCCCCGGCGGCCGGCGGCGTGAGCCCGCGCGCGGCCGGCGGCGGGGTGACGCCGGTGGTCCCGGCGGCGGGCATGTCGACGCCGTGCGTGACGGTGCCGGGCGGGGTGATCCCGTGAGTGGCGGAGGCCGGGGGCGTGATGCCGTGGGCGCCCGTCACCGGCGGGGTGATGCCGTGGGTGGCGACGGCCGGCGGGGTGATGCCGGAGACGTCCACCCCGGCGCCGAGGCCGCGGGCCGCGCCGACGTCGGCGATCTTCCCGGCGCCCGCGGTGACGGCGGCGCCCGGCACATCGGTGTGGGCCAGCCCCTGCACCGGACCCGGCGTCACCGAGCCGGTGGCCGGGAGGTGGACCGTGCCCGGCGCGGTCACGCCGGGCGCGGCGGTGCCGGTCGCGGGCAGGTCGATCCGGCCGACGGACGGCGTCGAGACCGGGGTGTGCGCCCCGGTGGCCGGGACGTCGAGATGCCCGACGGTGGGCATCGACCCCGGCGTGAGGGATCCGGTGTGCAGGTCGACGGCGCCGACGGCGGGCGCGCCCGGCGTCTCGACGTGGCCCAGGTCGACCAGGCCCGCGGACGAACCGTGCGGCGCCGCGACCGACGTCGACGGCAGGTCGAAGGAGCGCAGCGCCGGAACGTCCGCGATCCGCGCGCCCGAGCCGATGTTGCCCAGATCGCCCAGGTTGCCGGAGAAGTTGAAGTGCCCGCCCGAGACGGATCCCAGACCGTGCCCGCCCAGCCCGGTCGTGCCGCCCGGCGCCGTCACGCCGGACAGTCCGCCCTGCGGCGAGAGGTGCGAGACCGGGCCCGCGGTCGGCAGGTCGCCGAGCACCCCGGAGTGGCCGAGGTTCGACAGTCCGCCCAGCGACGAGTCGAGGGAGCCGAGCCCCTGCATCGACGGCAGGTTCAGCCCGCCGTGCAGCCCGCCGAGGCCCTGCACCGACGGCATGGAGATCCCGCCGTGCAGCCCGCCGCCCATGCCCGCCGGCTTCGGCATCGACAGATGCGGGGTGCCGAGGCCGCCGACCGAACCGTCGAAGTGCATCGCCGGCGGGGCGCTCACGCCGTGCGTCGACAGCGACGGCGAGAACGTCCCGGGCCCGGCGAAGTTCCCGGTCCGCATCACCGCGAGGTCGCCGATCGGGTCGATGTGCACCGACGGGATGCCCCCGCCGCCTGCGCCCGCGAGGTGGTTGATCGGCCCGGCGCCGCCCAGCAGCCGCCCGCCCGCACCGACCGCGCCGAAGCGGTACTTGCCGAACACGCCGCGCTCGATGAAGCCGATCTTGAGCGCCTTGCCGATGCCCAGCGCCTGGATCTCGGCGGCGTCCACCGGCAGGATCAGCCGCAGCGACTTGAAGCCGGACAGCCCGCCCACGACCGACTTGCCGCCGGCGACCAGCCCGGAGCCGATCCATTTGGCGGCGTTGCCGATGCCCTTCATCCCGCCGTACGCCAACGCCCCGGCGATGTGCAGCCCGTTGATGCCCGCGGGCAGCATCATCGGCAGCGCCTTGAACGGCGTGACGATGTGGAAGGTGCCGTTCATGCCGGTGAAGATCCGGCCGCCGAACCCGGGGATCCTGCTGAACGGCGTGTGCGTCCACAGGCCGTTCAGGCCCCGGCTCCAGCTCGACGCGCCCCGTGCGAAGTCCTTCGCGCCGAAGAACAGATGCAGCGACATGTTGAGGATGTTGCGGCCCGTGAAGACGTTCTTGAACGAGGTGAACGCCGTCTTGATGCCGCCGATGCCCTTGGCGGCCAGCCCCCGCAGGCTGGAGAACACCTTGGTGATCTGCAGGCCCTTGGTGCTGGGCGCGATCATGCCGAGCCCGGCCAGCAGCAGGTCCAGCGCGCTGGCGTCGCCGTTGGCGAAGTCCACCGCGGTCTTGATGAAGATGGCGACGTTCAGCGCGACGGCGAACAGCGCCACCGGACCGCCGACGATGATGGCGGGGATGATCAGGATGATCGCCAGCCAGCTGAGCGCCTTCATGATCTCGTCGCAGGCGTCGATCGGCGAGGCGATCTTCTCCCCGGCCTCCCGCACCGCCCGCGCCGCCGTCTTCGACGCCTCCTTCTGGACGTCCCCGGCGTCCTTCGCCGTCGACTTCAGCGAGTCGCGGCCGTCCTCGTCGTCCTCGGCCAGCCCCTTGGCCTGCTGGAGCGCGGCATCCGCCCGGCCCTGCTGCTCCTCCATGACCGCCTGATAGGTCCGCAGCGCGTTCTGCACGTCCTCCTGCGCCTCGCGGAACGTCGAGACGAAGTTGCGCAGTTTGCCGTCGATGACCTCGCGCAGCGCGTCACCGGTCTTGCCGACGAAGGCGCCGTCCGTGGTGTTCTTCACCTCGGTGAGCCCGTCGTCGATCTTGTCGGCGAGATCGACCAGCTCCTGCTGGGACGCGATGACCTCCCGGATCCTGGCCGCGTCACCCGGGGTCGGGTCCGAGTCCAGGCCCAGGGCGCTCCAGTCCGTTTCGCGGGGCAACGACGTACCGGCCTTCCTTGAACGGCTGCCGCAGGCGGCGCGGCAGGGTGGTGCGGGTGGGGTGCGGTGCGGGCAGTACGGGCAGTTCGGGCCCGGATCCGCCGGCGAGAGGGCCGGCGGGAGGAAGGGCCCGTACGCATAACACGCACCACGGGCCCGGGAGGTTCACCGCCCGGCGCACGAATTCCGCTTCGGTGTGAACCATCCGGCCCGCCCGTGCGTGAGAGGAGTGCAAGGTATTGCTTCCCCGCCGCCCGGCCGCAGGCCCCAGAGGTGCCCATGCCCGACTTCTCCATCGACTACGAGCTGCTCAACCAGGTGCAGACCCGGATGCGTCAGCTGGCCGACACCGCCGACTCCGGCGGCGCCAAGGGCGCGCTCAAGACCCTGACGGAGTCGACCGACGACGCCAAGAGCGTCATGGGCTTCAGCGACCTGGGCGCGGCGATGTACGCCTTCTCGCACCGCTCCGCGAGCCGGGCGAAGGACGCGAAGGACGGCCTCAACAAGCTCGCCGACATCTTCGAGTCGGTCTCCGACAACTACTTCCAGGTCGACGCCGGCATGGCGGACAGCGCCGGGGTCATGGGCGCCAGCCTCGGCCTGGACGACTGGAAGCACAAGAAGGCCGCCTGGGAGCAGTGGGACGAGGACACCAAGGCGTGGAACGACTACCTGAAGGAGATCGGCGCCGACGGCTACTTCAAGGAGCACCCCGGGGCCGACATCAACGAGGTGTGCTCCGCCGACGGCGCCCCGGGCTGGTGCGACCGGTACAACAACGACAAGGACGTGCCCTCGCAGCCCGGTGACCACCCCGAGGGCGAGCGCCCGAGCGACACCCCGCCCACCGAGAAGACCATCACCACCGAATCGGGCAGCACCCACGTCAAGGTGACCCTCGACGAGAACAACAACGTCATGACCGAGGAGTCCACCGTCACGATCGGCACCGGCGACGACGAACAGAAGTACACCAACAAGACGACGTACGACTCGGCGCCGCAGCCCATCACCCTCAAGGACGGCAAGACCTTCGACGCCCGTGACTACACCACGGTGACGACCGGCCCGGACGGCTCGGAGACCACCAGCCGGTACGTCATCAACGACGACGGCAGCGGCACCATGACCGTCACCACGGACGACGAGACCACGACCTACACCCGCTCCTCCCCCTTCGGCGACGGCGCCGAATGGAAGGAGAAGGAGGACTGAGCCGCGCCGCGCGCGCCGGCCGTCCGCCCCCGGGGCCCCGCCCCGGAACCCGAAGCCCCCGTACGACATCCCGTCACCAAGGAGAGATCTTGGCCGCCAACATCAGCCTCGACTTCGCGGAGATCGAGCGCGTCTCGAACCTCCTCAAGAACAGTGCCGACAACACCCTTGTGCCCCGGATGACGGAGGCCAAGAACGAGGTCGACACGATGCTCAACTCCACGCTGAAGTTCAACAACTCCAGCCCCGCCCTCCAGCAGTCCTACGAGAAGCTGACGCAGTCGCTCACCGAGGCGACGCAGAGCATCAAGGACTTCGCGGAGCAGTTCGAGAAGATCGTCCAGTCGATGCGGGACATGGACGACGAGATGGCGAACAAGATCCGCTCCAGCGGCTGACGCCTCCGCCGCCCGGCGGCACCCCGCAGACCCGACCGCACTTCCCGGAGGAACACATGGCACAGGACGTCCTTCTCGACTACGACGACATCAAGCGCGTCGCCAACACCATGGAGAACAAGTTCACCGACATCGCCAACGAACTGGGCGATCTGGAGAACACGGTGAGCGCGCTGCTCAAGGACGGTCTCGTCTTCGAGCAGTCCAGCCCGGCGCTCGAAGAGGCGTACCAGGCGTTCAGCAAGCAGATGAAGGAGTCCTCCGCGAACATCAAGGTGTTCGCGCAGTCCTTCACCGACATCGTGAAGTCGATGACGGACTCCGACAGCCAGATCGCCGCGGGCGTCCGCAGCAGCTCCAAGGGCTGAGGCCGCGCGCGAACGGGCCCGGCACCCACCGTGGGTGCCGGGCCCGTTCGCGTTCCGGGGACGGTGCGTCAGCTCTCCAGGACCGTCAGCGGCACCTGCACCGGCACCACGCTGCCGGACGGGCCCGCCGTCCAGGCGCGGCCCGGGTTCATCCGGGTGCGGATGTGCTCGGCGCTGATGCGCGCGCCGATGATGTCGCCGTCGCCGATCGTCCGCGCCCCGAGCAGCAGACCGCGCCGCGAGCGGCGGACCATGCCGATCCAGCCCATCGAGCTCATGCCCTCCGACGGACCGCCGATCAAGATGCCCTGGTTGCGGTCGCGGCCGGACGAGGCGATCTTCCGCAGCACCTTGTCCGCACCGCAGCTGGAGAGCAGGTCGCTGTCGTCGGCGACCACGACCACCGGCTTGTCGCCGACGGCGCGCAGCGCCTCCTCGACGGTGTTCGCCGACGGGTCGGTGTCCGTGATGACCTGCGCCAGACCGTGGTCGGCGAGCCTGCGCAGCGGCGACTCGCGCGGGGCGAGCACCACCAGCGACGTACCGCCGGTGAGCAGCGAGACGGACATCGCCGCGAGGGCGGTGGAGCGGCCCGACCCGGGCGGGCCGACGACCGCGAAGCTGCCGCCGCCGGAGAGGAAGTCGAAGCCCAGCGGCCGCACCTCGTCCCCGCCGATGCCCAGCAGCGCCCACATCGGGCGGCGCGAGGTCTCCGGAACCTGGTCCATCGCCTCCTGGAAGCCGATGAGCTTCGGCATCTCCGCCACCCGGAACGGCCGCCGCTCGGCGGACAGCGCCGCGTCCCGCTCGGTGGCGAGCCGCCCGATCTCCCGCAGCGCGTCGGCCTGATCGGCGCTGCCCTGGCCGGGCACGCCGTCACCGGCGGTCGGCAGCAGCGCGATCTGCGTCTCGACGGCGGCCGGGGTGTGCCAGCCGCGACCGGGCGGGATGTGGCCCGGCACCCGGTTCGGCGACATCCCCGCGAGGTAGTAGTCGCCCTTGTCCGACTGGCGCAGCAGCAGCCGGAAGTCGTTGTGCGCGGAGAGCCGCCCGCCGAGCAGCCCGCGCTCGGACGACGCCACCAGATGGATACCGGCCGCGGCGCCCTCCCGCAGCAACCGCGTGACCTCCTCGAACAGCCGCCCGCCGTCGTACTCGTCGAGCATCTGGGAGATGCCGTCCCAGCCGTCGATCAGCAGCATCACATGGGCCGGGCGCTCGGCGGCCGGCAGGGCGGCGCGCAGCTCGGTCAGGCTCGCGCAGTCGTGCGCCGCCATCTTCTCCTGACGCATGGTCAGCTCGCGGATCAGCCGGCCCAGCAGCCGCGCCAGCCGCTCGGTGTCGAAGCGGGAGACCACCGCACCGCAGTGCGGCAGCGCCTCCAGCGCGGACAGCCCGCCGCCCGCCGCGTCGATCGCGTACAGATGCAGATCGGCGGCGGACAGCGTGCGCGCCGCCGAACCGGCGAGGGTGCGCAGCACCTGCGTACGGCCCGAACGCGGCGCGCCCACGACGTAGAGGTGGCCGAAGGCGGCGAAGTCCAGGCAGCAGACCCGGCGCTCCTGCTGGCTCGGCAGGTCGAGCAGCGCGTACGGCACGGCCGCGGGGCGGCCCGGCGGGGTCGGCGGGGCCTTCGGCAGGTCGTCGAGGGTGACGACGTCCGGCAGCGCCGGCAGCCACGGGCTGGCCTGCTCGCTGTGGTCCGCCAGCGCGGCGGTCGCCTTGCGGATCGTCTCGACCAGGGCCAGCAGATCGGTCGCGGTCTCCGGCGCCGCGACGTCCGCCCCGGCGTCCTCGTCCTCGTCGAACAGCTCGACGGGACGGCCCAGCCGGTTCCAGGACAGCTCGACGCCGCGGACGTTGCGGGCGGCGGCGGTGACCGCCCCCGGCTGCGTGGGCGCGTCGTCCTCGCCGGGCTCCTGACCGGCGCGGGCGGCGCCGACCCAGGCGGTCTGGAACGGCGTCGGAGCGTGGTCGCCGCGGCGCACCAGGGCGCGGCCGGGTGTCGCGGAGGAGATGCTCACCGCGTCGCCGGAGTCGATGATGTCCTGGCTCTCGCTCTTGTCGGTGACCCGCAGCGCGATCCGCAGGTTGGTGTTGGCCTTGATGTCGGTGGAGACCGAACCGCCGGGCCGCTGGGTGGCGAGGATCAGATGCAGACCGAGCGAACGGCCGCGCTGCGCCAGGCTGATGAGGCCCGGCACGAAGTCCGGCACCTCGCGCACCAGCGTCGCGAACTCGTCGATGACGATCAGCAGCCGCGGCAGCGCGGGCAGCTCGCGGTCGCGGGAGCGCTTGGCGCGGTAGTCGGCGTGGTCCTTGGCCTCGACGTCCGCGAGCAGCTGCTCACGGCGGCGCAGCTCCGCGTCGAGCGAGGCCAGCGCCCGCTGCACGAGGTGGCCGTCGAGGTCGGTGACCATGCCGAGGGTGTGCGGCAGTTCGGCGCACTCGCGGAACGCGCTGCCGCCCTTGTAGTCGATGAGGACGAACGCCAGCTCGTCGGGCCGGTTGGCGGCGGCGAGCGAGGCGATCATGGTCTGGAGCAGTTCGGACTTGCCGGAGCCGGTGGTGCCGGCGACCAGCCCGTGCGGCCCGTCGCGCACCAGGTCCAGCCGGAGCGGCCCGTCGTACCCGGCGCCCAGCACGAACGTCGTCGACGCGGGACGCCTCTCCCACGAGCGCAGCAGCGCCTCGACGTTCGGCGGCTCCTGGCCGATCAGCCCGAGCAGCTTGACGCCGTCCGGCAGCCCCGAGTCGCCGTCGAGGGTGACGTCACGGACCGGGGCGAGCGCGCGGGCGACCTCCTCGCACCAGGCGGTGTCCACCAGATCCGCGCGCACCCCGCTGACCTTGGGCGAACCGGTGGTGTGCACGGCGAGGTGGTTGCCGGTCGCGGTGATGACGGAGGTGCACTCCTCCGGCAGCAGCCGCTCCTGCTCGTCCACGCAGAGGCTGTAGATGTGCACCGGCGGCCCGGCCTTGAGGACCTGCACCATGCCGGGCACGTCGCGCAGCCGCCGCGCGCCGTCCGCGATGACCAGCACGTCCGGCTCGTCCAGCAGGGTGCGGCCGAGCGCGGAGCCGGCGGCCGCGGTACGCGCCTGGATGTCGGCGACGAGTTCGTTGATGCGGTGCGCGGTGGACTCGGGGTCGTTGCCGAGCGCGACGACGCTGGTGCCGCGGCCGGTGTCCAGATGCGGCAGCCACCGCACCCACGACCAGGCCTCGGCGTTCTCGTCGCTGGTGAGGACCACGATGCGCAGATCGCGGGGGCTGTGCAGCACCGCGCTCTGGGCGACCGTCCAGGCGGCGATCGAGCGGGTGACGGCGCCGGGCCCGGCGAGGCCCACGACGCCGAGGTCGGCCATCTCCAGGCCGTAGGGCACATCGGCGAGCCGCCAGTGCACGGAGCGGTGGTTGGAGTCCCGCGCCTGGTCCTCGATCCGCCGCAGCGACGGGCGGGTCAGCGTGCCCAGCCGCACGGTGAGCCGGTCCGGGTCGCGGCGGCGCCGCTCCCAGAGGGAACCGGACGGGCCGGTGGCGGTCAGCAGCACCGTCGCGGGGTCGGGGAAGGTGGTGTTGCGCAGGTGCCGTTCCTCGACGGCGGCCTCCCGCAGCTCCAGTTCGAGGGAGGCGCGGCGCAGCCGGTAGACGCGCAGCGACTCCTCGTACTGCTTACGGCCGGTGCGGCGGCCGATGATCCAGTTGCTGATCGCCATCATCGGGCTGAAGAAGATGAAGATCATGAAGTAGAAGGACCGGAAGAGGCCCATCATGATCAGGCCCATCATCAGCGGCGCCAGCACGAAGAGCAGTGGGAAGGCGCGCGGTCCCGGGCGCGACGGCGGGCCCTGCATCCGCATCGTCTCGGCGTCCAGGTGCGGGGCGATCCGCGGCGGGCGGTTGTACTCGACCGCCATGCCGTCCGCCGACGGGTTGACCGCCGCGTCCGGCTGGAACGGCGCCGTCAGCCGCAGCAGATGCTCCCCCAGGGAGAGGTCGGCGAAGGCCGGCCACTGCGCGGAGCCGTCGCTCGGCGGCGGGCGGTGGCCCGGGGGCCGCTCCGGCTCGGCCGGCGGCAGCCCGTCGGGGCCGGGCGCGACCGAGTGGCCGCCGGTGCCGCCGTCGCGGACCCCGGCCGGCTCCTCCGCCGTCAGCGGGGTGCCCGTCTCGGGGTCCACCGGCGGCGGGGGCGTCAGGCTGCGCAGCCCGCAGCTGTCCTCGTCGGCGTCCTCCGGCAGCAGATACGTCACCTCGCCGTCCGGGCCGACGGTGAGCCAGACGCCGTGGTCGGGGGCGCCGCCGCCGGACAGCCGCAGCGCGCAGCCGCGGGCGGTGCCGATCTCGTGGCTGCCCGCGCCGAGCCGCCAGACCCGGCCCGCGCCGGGCCCGCCGACGTGCCGGACCTCGACGAGGACGGGGTCGCCCGGCGCCGGGGCCCACGCCCGCGAGGGGGGAACGACGGCGCACGGCGCGCCCAGCCCGAGGACGGCGCCGTCCCGGATGCCGGAGCCGCGCAGCGGCAGCGCTCCGTCCAGGGGGCGGTCACCGAGGTAGACCTGCGGGGGCGGTGGGGGATTCTCGTCGCTGTCCGGCGGCGCCGGGGCCAGCGAGGCGGCGAGGTCGGCGACGGTCGCCTGCTCGGGCACATCGAGCAGATGGTCCGTCAGGCGTCCGGCGTCGGAGGTGGTGAGCGTCAGTTTCACGGGGGTCCCACTGATCGGTGCCGTCAAAGGGGCGGTACGGGGCGAGGACGTGTCCGCCCGCTCCTGCCGTCACCCGGAGCGGGCAGGAGCGTGCGGACACGGCCGGGCGGCCGCCGGGCGGCGGCCGCCCGCGGTGCGGCGGGTCGGGTCAGGAGCGCGCGGCGGGCCGGGCGGCGCCGCCGGTCGCCTCCTGTCCCCGGCCGGCGGGCGCGGCCCGGCCGGGGAAGCCGTCGGCGGCGTCCTGCGCGGTGTCGGCCGCGGCGGCGCGCGCGGAGACGCCGGGCGCACCGGCGGCGCCGCTCCGGGCGGAGGCGCCCGGGGCCGGCGGTTCCTCCGCCGTGGCGGCGCCCGCCGCGTTCTCCATGTTCTTCGGGGTCTTCGCGGTCGACACCGGGCGTCGCCCGGCGGGCGCCGGGACCCGGCTGCCGACGGCCGCGGTCGCCTCGGCCGCGTCCTCGTCGAACAGCGCGTCCGGGTGGCCGTCGGCGGTGCCCGCGGCGGGCGGCGGCGGCAGCACCGGCGGCAGATCGGCCAGCACCCGCGACAGCGCCCGGCCCAGCGCGTTGGCCGAGGTCAGCAGCGAGGTGCCGGTGAGCAGCAGCTGACCGTGACGGTCCGTCAGCAGTCGCCGGGCGTGGCCGCGGGGCCGGCCGGGCACCACGATCCGCAGCCGGGGCGGGCCGCCGGGGCTGTGCCCGAAGTCGTCGGGCAGCGGATCGGGCAGCTCGGCGGCGGCGAGCACCGGTGCGATGCCGTGCCGCGGCTCCGTCTCCCGGGCGGCGCGGTACGCCTCCCGGACCGGTGCGCCCGGATGCCGCGGATGGACGCCCTCGGCGACGGTGACCAGCCCCTCCGGCAGCCGCGCGTCGAGCTGCGCGGTGAGCGCCCGCACGAGGGCGGGGGCGGTGCGGGCGTCGCCCTCCACCGCGGTGACCGCGGGCCCCGACGCCAGGTCGAGGAAGGCGCAGCGGCCCTCCCCGACGCCGACGGCGACGAGCAGCGGCGGGCCGTCGTCCGCGGACGGCGCGACGGCGGGCAGGTCCTCGCGCCGCACCGTCCAGCGGCGCGGGTCCGCCGGGTCCTCGGACCACGGGGCGCCGGGCGCGTCCGCGGCGGTACCGGCCAACAGCACGGTGACGGTGGCTCCGTCGACCAGCGCCGCGTACGGCCGGGGCGCGCGGTCCGCGGCGGCGCCGGGCGCGGCCGCCTGCCGGGCGGCGGTCACGGCGCGCTCGGCGTCCCGCCAGGTGTGCGGGGAGCGCAGATGGCGGATGAGCAGCCGCAGCGCCTTGCGGTGGGCGCGCAGCGCACGCAGCGGTGCGCCGAAGGCGTGCGCGGTGGCGGCGGCCTCCCGGCGTACCGCGTTCCTGGAGGCCTTCCAGCCGCCGGCCCGCTGTACGGGTATCCGGATCAGGAAGAAGAGCAGCAGGACCATCCCGAGCACGCCGAGGATGGTGAAGATGAGGTTCTGGTGGGCGTTGATGAAGGCGAACGGATCGCCGGAACGGCTCATGCGGCGGCGCTTTCGGCGGGGGAGTCAGGGGGCGTCGCGGTCGTACGGTCGGCGGGGTGCGGGGGCGGCGCGTTCGTGGCGGTCCTCGGGGTCGTGTTCCGCAGCCGGGGGCGCGGGACGGTGGGCCTGGCGGAGGCGGCGAGCTCGCGCCGCATTGCCAGCAGAGCGTAGTGCGTACGGGACTTGACGGTGCCGCGCGGTATGCCCATGGCCTGCGCGGCCTCGGCGCCGGTGCGGTCCAGCAGGTGGACGTGGACCAGCGCGTCGCGGTGTTCGGGGGAGAGGCGGCACAGCGCCTGGGTGATGACCTGGCGGTCCACGACGGCGTCGGCCATGTCGGCGCCCGCGGGACGGGTCAGCGCCTCGGCTGGTGTCGGGCCCACCGGCACGGCCCGCTCCCGGCGGTGCGCGTCGACCGCGAGGTTGTGCGCCACGGTGAACAGCCAGGACCCGAGCCGGGGCCGGCCCCGCCCGGCATCGGCGCGCGGCCGGCCGCGCGCGGGGTCCGGGTGCGGGCCCTCGCCCTCCCGCCGGCAGCCGCCTTCGTGACCGGTGCGCGCGGCGGGCACCCGGACCTCCGGCGCCGCGCACCCGGCCTCACCCGCCCGCGCCGCGCCGCTCTCCCGGAACGCGCCCGCGCCGCAACGCTCTTCGGGGGCGCGCAGGTCCTGGAGGTCTTCGTCGGTGAGGTCGAGGCGGTCGGCGGCGAGCCAGGCGCGCAGGAAGGTCTCCTGGACGATGTCCTCGGCGCGGTAGGGGTCGCCGGAGGTCAGACGGGCGGCGTAGCGCAGCAGGGCGGGGCGGTGGCGCTCCATCGCACCGCGCAGCAGGGCGTCCGCGTCGGCGGGCGGGCGCGCCCCGCCGGAGCGGCCGCCGTCTGCGCGAGGTGTGGACGGGTGGGCCGTTCGCAAAACGGGCACTCCTCCTCGGACAGGGCACGAACCGGGAAAAGATCTCTCGTGCCGCCGGTACGTGGCGTTTTCTCGGCGCGGGGCGCATGAGGTGACGGGGTCCGCGGGGCTCCCCGGCCCCGTTCGGTCGCGAGCTGCTCCCACCCCGGGCGGTCATCCCGGGAAGCGCGTCGGATACGTCGTGAGCTTGACGCAAATTCCGGCCCGGCAACCTCAAGGGACCCTCTGAACTTCTCACAGAATACGTGAAGTCTGCAGCCATGATCCGTGCCGAACCGGCCGTCCCGAAGCGCCTTCGGCGGGCCGGAACGCCTCCGGCCTGCGGCATCGGCGAATGAACTCCGCCATGTTCATATGAAGTTCACCGACCGGTCCGCAACCCTCGCGACCGGCGGGCCGGTTCCACCCCGTGGCCGACAATCACCCCCGGGCCATCGGGCGACCGTACACCGCATACCGGCCGCACCGGTACGCCGCGCGCCCGCCGCACGTGTAGGCCGTGCCGTCAGGAGCCGCCGAGCGGACGGCCGCGGTGGCAGGCGCGGCGGGCGGTGGCGAGGAGCGACCGGAGCCGGCGGCCGTGTGGTCCGGGCGGTGCGGCGCCTCGGGGAAGGGAATCCGGGGCGGGAGGCGCGCGGGGCGCCAGGAACGTCGTGGTCCGTGGCCTCGGGGCGGCGCCGGTAGGGTCGCAGGCTCGCCGCATCCCTTGATCCGTGAGGGTGTTGGGCTTCGGGAGGGGACGGGTGTGGACGCATCGCCGATGAGGGGGCCGGGCAGTCGAGAGCCGGCGGCACGGCAGGAGGAGCTGCAGGCCGAGGCCGACGAGGTCGCCGCCGACCTCGGTCTCGCGCGGCTGCTGCCGGCGTGCGGCGAGCCCGTGCGGGTCGGGAGCGCCGCGCTGGGCCTGATGGTGGTGCCGGACCTCGACATCACCGTGATCTGCCCGGAGCTGGACGACGCCACCCGGCGGGCGGTGGCCGCGATCGGCGCCGAACTGGCGGTGCGCGACCGGGTGCGGGAGGTGACCTTCCGGGACGACACGGGGCACTGGAACACCGATCCCCGCTACCCGGACGGGCTCTACCTCAAGATCCGCCACCGCTCACGGACCGGGCGGGAGTGGACCGTGGACCTCTGGTTCGTCGACGAGCCCGACCGGCAGCCCGATCTGGCGCACGTCCGGACGCTGCCGCTCCGGCTGACGGACGACCACCGCGCGGCGATCTTGCGGATCAAGCAGGTTCTGGCCGGGCGGACCGGCGCTCGGGTGCCGAGCCATCAGGTCTACCGCGCGGTGCTGGACGGCGCGGTCACCACCGCCGACGGCTTCGATGCCTGGTATGCGCGCGAGCGGGGCGGGCGGGACGGCGAGGGGTGACGCGGGCGGACGGTGCGGCGCTCCCGTCGGGCAGCGCCGCCCCGAGCGTGCGGCGGCTCCGCTGCGGCCCCGCGGCCCGGCCCCTCCCGCGGCCCGGGCGTCGGCCGCGTCCCGTGTGCCGCGGCGCGCCTGCCCGCCGCCGAACGGGGAGGGGAGGCGCAGGCCGGGCGGTGAGGATGCTTGGATGGGTCGGTCGAACACGGGACCTGGCGGTACTCCGGGAGGAACGGCCGCCACGACCGGCGACGGACACGGACCGCTTCCGACCGGCGAGAGGGCGCAACCACATGAAGATCCTCATCAGCGCGGACATGGAGGGCGCCACCGGCGTCACCTGGCCCGCCGACGTGCTGCCGGGCACGCCCCAATGGGAGCGCTGCCGCCATCTGTTCACCTCCGACGTCAACGCCGCGGCCACCGGGTTCTTCGCCGGCGGCGCCGACGAGGTGCTGATCAACGAGGCGCACTGGTCGATGCGGAACCTCCTGCTGGAGCAGCTCGACGAACGCGTCCAGATGCTCACCGGCCGCCACAAGTCCCTGAGCATGGTCGAGGGCGTCCAGCACGGCGACGTCGACGGCATCGCCTTCATCGGCTACCACACCGGCGCCGGCACCGAGGGCGTCCTCGCGCACACCTACCTCGCCAACTCCCTCACCGGCGTCTGGGTCAACGGCACCCGCGCCAGCGAGGGCTACCTCAACGCCCTCGTCGTCGCCGAGTACGGCGTCCCCGTCGTCCTCGTCACCGGCGACGACCGCACCTGCACCGACGCCCGCGGCTACGCCCCCGAGGCCCGCACCGTCGCGGTCAAGGACTACGTCTCCCGCTACGCCGCCGTCTGCCGGCCCCCGGCCCGCACCGCCGCCGACATCCGCGCGGCCGCCCGCGAGGCCACCGCGCTGGCGGTCCGCCACGAGCCGGTGCAAGGCGGCCCGTTCCGGGTGGAGATGGAGTTCGACGCCGAACACCTCGTCGGCGCCGCCTCCTGCGTCCCTGGCGTGGAGCGCTGCGGGGAGCGCCGCGTCGCCTACACCAGCGACGACATGTACGAAGCGATCCGCTGCTTCAAGGCGGTCACCACCCTCGCCTCGTCCGCAGTGGAGGAGCAGTATGGCTGAGCAGCACCACGGGCCCGTCGACGACAAGGCCCTCGACGAGGTCGTCCGCTTCACCTCGGACCTGATCCGCATCGACACCACCAACCACGGCGACGGCACCTGCCGCGAGCGCCCGGCCGCCGAGTACGTCGCCGAGGCCCTCAGCGAGGCGGGGCTCGAACCGGCGCTGCTGGAGCGGACCGCGGGCCGCACCAACGTCGTCGCCCGCATCGAGGGCAGCGACCCGTCGGCCGACGCCCTCCTCGTCCACGGCCACCTCGACGTCGTCCCCGCCGAGCCCGCCGACTGGCGCGTCCACCCCTTCTCCGGCGAGGTCCGCGACGGCGTCGTCTGGGGCCGCGGCGCCATCGACATGAAGAACATGGACGCGATGGTCCTCGCCACCGTCCGCCGCTGGGCCCGCGACGGCGTCCGCCCCCGCCGCGACATCGTCCTCGCCTTCACCGCCGACGAGGAGGCCAGCGCCGAGGACGGCTCCGGCTTCCTCGCAGACCGGCACGGCGCGCTCTTCGAGGGCTGCACCGAGGGCATCAGCGAATCCGGCGCGTTCTCCTTCCACACCGACACCGGGCTGCACCTCTACCCCGTCGCCGCAGGTGAACGCGGGACCGCCTGGCTGAAGCTGACCGCCCACGGCCGCGCCGGACACGGCTCCAAGGTCAACCGCGCCAACGCCGTCACCCGCCTCGCCGCCGCGATCACCCGCATCGGCGAGCACCGCTGGCCGGTCCGCCTCACCCCCACCGTCCGCGCCGCACTGCGCGAACTCGCCGCCCTGCACGGCATCGACGCCGACCCGGACGCACCCGATTTCGACGTCGACGCGCTCCTCGCCCGCCTCGGCACCGCCGCGGCCCTGGTCGAGCCGACCGTCCGCAACAGCGCCAACCCGACGATGCTGGACGCCGGTTACAAGGTCAACGTCATCCCCGGCAGCGCCGCCGCCCAGGTCGACGGCCGGGTGGTGCCCGGCGGCGAGGACGAGTTCCGCGCCACCTTGGACCGCCTCACCGGACCCGACGTCGACTGGGTGATCGACCACGGCGAGATCGCCCTCCAGGCCCCCGTCGACTCGCCCGCCTTCGCGGGGATGCGCGCCGCGCTGGAGCGCTTCGACCCGGACGCCCATGTCGTGCCGTACTGCATGTCCGGCGGCACCGACGCCAAGCAGTTCTCCCGGCTCGGCATCACCGGCTACGGCTTCTCGCCGCTCAAGCTCCCGCCGGGCTTCGACTACCAGGCGCTCTTCCACGGCGTGGACGAACGCGTCCCGGTCGACGCCCTGCACTTCGGCGTCCGCGTCCTGGACCACTTCCTGCTCCGCGCCTGACCGCCGCGCGCGGCCGGCGTCCCGCCCCCGGGGACCGGCCGCGCGGGCCCGCCACGTCCCGTCGTCCGCGCACCCACGATCCGGCCCCGCCGGTGCACAAGGAGGAAGACCCGCATGGTGACCACGGCCCCCTACGGAGCCTGGACGTCCCCCGTGGACGCCGAGGCCGTCGCCGCCCACGACGGACGCCCCGCCTTCGTCGGCGTGATCGGCGACGAGGTCTGGTGGACCGCGCCGCGCCCCGCCGAGGGCGGCCGCCGCGCGCTCGTCCGCCGCCGCGCCGACGGCACCGAGGAGTCCGTGCTCCCCGCGCCCTGGAACGTCCGCAGCCGCGTCCACGAGTACGGCGGCCAGCCCTGGGCCGGCACCGTCACCGGCCACGGACCGCTCGTCGTCTTCAGCCACTTCGCCGACCAGCGCCTCTACGCCTACGCCCCCGACCACGACGCCGCGCCCCGCCCCCTCACCCCGCTCTCGCCCGTCGGCGACGGACTGCGCTGGGCCGACCCGGTGCTCGTCGGCGACGAGGTGTGGTGCGTCCTGGAGGAGTTCACCGGCGACGGGCCCACCGACGTCCGCCGCCTCGTCGCCGCCGTCCCGCTCGACGGCTCCGCCGCCGGGGACCGCGCGGCCGTGCGGGAGCTGAGCGACGACCGCCACCGCTTCGTCACCGGCCCCCGCCGCTCGCCCGACGGCCGCCACACCGCCTGGCTCGCCTGGGACCACCCCCGGATGCCCTGGGACGGCACCCTCGTGATGCTCGCCGACACCACGGACGGCGGGGAGTTCACCGCCGTCCGCCCGATACTCGGCGACCTCGGCCCGGACGTCTTCGAGCCGGGCAGGCGCGGGGAGTCCGTCGCGCAGATCGAATGGGCCCCGGACGGCGCCCTGCTCTTCGCCTCCGACCGCGAGGGCTGGTGGGAGCTGTACCGCACGGAGATCGCCGACGGCCGGGCCAAGGAGCCGCGGCGGCTGTGCGCCGCCCGCCGGGAGGAGTTCGGCGGCCCGCTGTGGAACATCGGCTCCCGGTGGTTCCTGCCCCTGGAGAGCGGCACCCTCGCCGCCCTCCACGGCCGCGGCACCACCACCCTCGGCATCCTCGACCCGGTCAGCGGCGACCTCGTCGACGCCGCCGGCCCCTGGACGGAGTGGGCGTCCACCCTCGCCGTCCACGGCAGCCGCGTCATCGGCGTCGCCGCCGGCCCGCGCACCGGCTACGAGATCGTCGAACTCGACACCTGTACCGGCCGCGCCCGCGTCCTCGCCCACCACCACACCGACGCCGTCGACCCGGCCTACTACCCGCGCCCCGAGGCCCGTACCTTCACCGGACCCGGCGGCCGCGACGTCCACGCGCACCTGTATCCGCCGCACAACCCGGACCACACCGCGCCCGACGGGGAACTCCCGCCGTACGTCGTCTGGGCCCACGGCGGCCCCACCGGCCACTCCCCGCTCGTCCTCGATCTGGAGATCGCCTACTTCACCTCCCGCGGCATCGGCGTCGCCGAGGTCAACTACGGCGGCTCCACGGGCTACGGCCGGGAGTACCGCGAACGGCTGCGCGGCCAGTGGGGCGTGGTCGACGTCGAGGACTGCGCGGCCGTCGCCCGGGCGCTGGCGGACGAGGGCACCGCCGACCGCGCCCGGCTCGCCATCCGCGGCGGCAGCGCCGGCGGCTGGACCACCGCCGCCTCCCTGACCACCACGGACCTGTACGCCTGCGGCACCATCAGCTACCCGATCCTGGACCTCGCCGGCTGGGCGACCGGCGAGACCCACGACTTCGAATCGCAGTACCTGGAGTCGCTCATCGGCCCGCTCGCGCAGGTCCCCGACCGCTACCGCGACCGCTCGCCGCTGCACCGCGCCGACCGCATCCGGGCACCGTTCCTGCTGCTCCAGGGCCTGGACGACGTCATCTGCCCGCCCGCGCAGTGCGACCGCTTCCTCGCCGAGGTCGCCGGGCGCGGCATCCCGCACGCCTACCTCGCCTTCGAGGGGGAGGGCCACGGCTTCCGCCGCGCCGACACCATGATCCGCGCCCTGGAGTCCGAACTCGCCCTGTACGCGAAGGCCTTCGGCGTGACGCGCCCGGACCTGGCCCCGCTCGACCTGCGGCCTTGACCCCGGCCGCCGGGCCGCCCGAGGACGGGGGCGGCCCGGCGGCTCCCGGGGCGCGGCGCCCGCGCGCGGGGCGGCGGCCGGGCGCGCCCGGGCCTCAACCGCCCCCGGGCAGGCCCGAATCCTTCGCGTCCCGGCCGTTGACACCCCTGTCGGACGTACCGGAGCATGAGCGCGCCGTTACCGACTGGTGGGTACGGCACGTCTCGTGGAGGTCCCCGTGCCCAGCGTCTTCCGCCCCGCGCACCGCCGCACCGCCCGCCCCGCGCTCCGCACCGCCCTGACCGTGCTGACCGCCACCGCGCTCACCGCCCCGCTCGCCCTCGCCGCCCCGGCCACCGCCGCGTCCGCCGAGCCGTACACCACCACCGCGCTGAAGCTGACCGTCGCCGCGGGCGACCGCACCTGCGCCGTGGACGCCGACCTCTACCGCCCGGCCGGCGTCGACGCGGCGCACCCGGCGCCCGCGGTGCTGACCACCAACGGCTTCGGCGGCAGCAAGTCCGACGGCTCGACCGCCGCGACGGCCAAGGCGTTCGCGTCCCGCGGCTATGTCGCCCTCGCCTATTCCGGGCTCGGCTTCGGCAAGTCCGGCTGCCCCATCTCACAGGACGACCCCGCCATCGACGGCAAGGCGGCAAGCCAGCTCATCGACTTCCTCGCCGGCGCCCGCGCCGCGGACGACGGCACCCGCGTCGACTACGTCACCCGCGACCGCACCGCCGACGGCACCCCGGACCCGCGCGTCGGCATGATCGGCGGCTCCTACGGCGGCGCGATCCAGATGGCCACCGCCGCCGTCGACCACCGCGTCGACGCGCTCGTCCCCCTCATCACCTGGAACGACCTCTCCTACTCCCTCGACCCCAACAACGCCGGCCGCACCGATGGCGTGAGCGGCCCGGTCCCCGGTGCGTACAAGAAGGAGTGGACCGGCGGGTTTTTCCTGATAGGCGAGGCGCAGGGGCTGCTCCACCCGAACTTCGACCCGTCGCGGGCCGGCGGCGCGGGCTGTCTGCACTTCGTCGCGGACGTCTGCCGCACCAAGCGGCTGCTGGACTCCGGCAGTTACCCCGCCGACCGCACCGCCGAGATGCTGAAGTACGCGCGCAGCGTCTCCCCGGTCTCGTACCTGAAGTCGGTCAAGGCGCCGACCCTGCTCGTCCAGGGGGAGGCCGACACCCTCTTCAACCTCAACGAGGCGACCGCCACCTACCGCACCCTCAAGCGCCAGGGCACCGACACCAAGATGATCTGGCAGTCCTGGGGCCACAGCGGCGGTATGGACAAGCCCGCGCCCGGCGAACTCGACCTGGGCAAGGGCAACCTGGACACCAGCTACGTCGGACGCCGCATCCTGGCGTGGTTCGACCGCTACCTGCACCACCGCACCGGCACGGACACCGGCCCCGCCTTCGCCTACTACCGCGACTGGGCCGCCGACGCCGACCCGTACGGCACCGCGGACACCTTCCCGGCGGGCGGCGCGCGCACGCTGTACCTCTCGGGCGACGGCCGGCTCGTCGACAGCCGCGCGAAGGTGGTCCGCGGCAGCCGCGAGTACCGCAACTGGCTGGTGCCCACCAGCCATTCGGAGAGCTCCCTCGCCGGGGCGCTGGGCATGGCCGACCCCGCGCCGTACGACATCCGCGGCACCGCCCTGGACTGGACGTCCGACCCGGTCACCGGCGGCCCGCTCGACGTCGCGGGCATCCCCCGGGCGACGCTGAAGGTCGTCTCGCCCCGGGCCGAGCAGAGCCAGAACAGCGCCGACGCCGCCGACCGGCTGGTGCTCTTCGCCAAGCTCTACGACGTCGCGCCGGACGGTAGCCAGACGCTGGTGCACCGCCTGGTGGCGCCGGTGCGGGTGCCGGACGTCACCCGGAAGTTCACCGTCCAGCTGCCGGGCATCGTCCACCGCTACGCCCCGGGCCACCGGCTGCGCTTCACGATCGCCGCGAGCGACGGCGCGTATCACGGCAACCGCGGCATCAAGCCGGTGACGGTCACCAGCGCCCCCGGCGACACCGGAGTCCTCGAACTGCCCGTCGTGCAGGGGAGCGTGCGGTAGCGGGGAGGGCGCATCCGGCGGACCGCGCGCGCCGCCCCGCACTGCCGGCCCGGCGGCGCCGGGCGGCGCACCCGTGGCGCCGGGCGCGGAGCCCCGGCCACGGCGGACCGCCGCCCGCCCGGCCCCGGCCCGGCCCCGTCCCCGCCCGCCGCGCGCCACCCCTGCCGTCCCACCCGCCCCACCACGGCCGCCGTACTCCGCTCGCCGAACGCCCCCGGCTACCCCTCGCCCGCCGCACGGTGCCAGACTGCGCCCATGGGGCAACGACACGGCGGGAAAACCGCGCAGGCATGGGCGGCGCTCGGCGGCGCCCCGGAGCTGACGGACCGTATCCGGTACACCGGACCACCAGGGCTGCTGCCCGCCCGGCTGCCGGTGCGGGAGCTGGCCCGCGCCACGGTCGCCTGCTGCGCCCTGGCCGCCGCCGAACTCACCGCACTGCGCACCGGACGCCCCGCCCCCGCCGTCCGGGTCGACGACGGCGCGGTGGCGACCGCCTTCGTCAGCGAACGCCATCTGCGCGTCGACGGCCGCGCCGCCGCCACCTTCGCCCCGCTCTCCCGCTTCTGGCGTACCGCCGACGGCTGGGTCCGCACCCACGCCAACTACCCGCACCACCGCGAACGGTTGCTGCACGCCCTCGGCCTGCCCGCCACCGCCGACGCCACCGACGTCGCCGCCGAATTCGCCGGACGGCGCGCCGAGGAGATCCAGGAGACGGTGTACGCGGCGGGCGGGCTGGCGGTCGCCGCCCGCACGCCCCGGGAGTGGGCCGTCCACGGCCAGGGCGCGACCGTCGCCACCCATCCGCTCGTCACCCGCCAGCGCCTCGGCGCGCGCACGGCGCCGCGCCGCCTGCCCCATCTCGCCGGCGACCCGCTGCTGCCCGCCCGCGGCCTGCGCGTCCTCGACCTCACCCGGGTCATCGCGGGCCCGGTCGCCACCCGGACGCTCGCGCTGCTCGGCGCCGAGGTGCTGCGGATCGACGCACCGCAGCTGCCGGAGAGTCAGGACGCGCACAACGACACCGGGTTCGGCAAACGCTCCACCGCCCTCGACCTGGGCTCCCGCTCCGGCCGGGCCGTCTTCGAGGAGCTGCTGGCCGGTGCGGACGTGGTGGTGACCGGCTACCGCCCCGGCTCCCTCGACCGCTTCGGCCTCGCCCCCGAGGCGCTGGCCGAACGCCGCCCGGGGCTGGTCCTCGCCCGCCTCTCCGCCTGGGGCGAGGACGGCCCCTGGGGCGGCCGCCGGGGCTTCGACAGCCTGGTCCAGGTGGCCACCGGCATCGCCGTCGTCGAGGCGGCGCCCGACGGCACGCCCGGCGCGCTGCCCGCCCAGGCGCTCGACCACGGCACCGGCTATCTGCTGGCCGCGGCGGTGCTGCGCTCCCTCACCGAACAGGCCACGACCGGCGAAGCCCAGCTCACCACGCTCTCCCTGGCCCGCACCGCCCGCTGGCTGGTGCACGGCGCGGCCGCGGACACCCCGCCCGCTCCCGCGGCCGACGGCTCGTACGACCCCGAGCGCCATCTGCGGAGCACCGACGGCCCGCTCGGCCGGCTGCGGTACGCGGCCTCGCCCGTCACCTTCGACGGCGGGCCCGCGGACTGGGCCGCCCCGCCCGGCCGGTGCGGCGCGGACGCGCCCCGGTGGCGCGACTGACCCGCCCGCCACGGGCCGTAATGCCCTGGCCGGGCGCGCCCGCGGCTCCGTACGATCGGCCGATGACCGCTGATCGTTACCTCGCGACGGGTCCCCGGGTGGGCATCCGTCCCTTCGCCCCGGACGACTGCGCGGAGTTCACCGCCCGGGCCCGGGAGAGCGCCGCGCTGCACCATCCGTGGCTCGCCCCGCCGGCCGACGACGAGACGTACGCCGGGTACACCGCCAAGCTCCGCGAACCGCTGCGCGAGGGCTTCTTGATCTGCGAACGCGACGGCGGCGGCATCGCCGGGTACCTGACGATCAACAACATCGTCCACGGCGCCTTTCGCTGCGGGGCGATCGGCTACGGCGGCTTCGCGCACGCCACCGGGCGCGGCCTGATGAGCGAGGGCCTGCGGCTCGTCCTGCGGTACGCCTTCGACGTCCTCGGGCTGCACCGCCTGGAGGCCAACATCCAGCCCGGCAACGAGCGTTCCCTCGCCCTGGTGAGCCGGGCCGGCTTCCGCCTGGAGGGGTTCTCGCCGGACTTCCTCTTCATCGACGGCGCCTGGCGCGACCACGAACGCTGGGCGATCACCAGCGAGATGGTGCCGGTACACGAGGCGCCCTGACGACGCGGGCGGCCGCCGGGCCCGGGAGCGCAGGAGCCGTCAGCGGCCCTTGCGGTTGATCTTCATCGTGTCCATGTCCGTGGCCTTGGCGCGGAGGTTGCGGTAGCCGTGCCCGGCCGCCCGCAGCGCCGTCTCCGCCTTCTCCTCGGCGAGCGCGGCGGCCATCTCCTCGCCGTCCTCGGCGTCCGAGACGATGGTGTAGCGGTAGCTGAACGACACCAGCGCGGTGTCGTAGACCAGCGATCCCTCGGGTGTGAACCGCAACTGCGCCATGCCGTGGTCGTCCACCTCCGCGAGAAGGGTGGCGCGGGAGGCCTGTGACAGGCGGTCCCAGTTGCCGCGGACGATCACTCGGTAGGTGTGCTGCGCTGCCATCGGCCCGTCTTCCGTCTTCCGTGGTGGGCGGGGCGCGCGTCGCCCCGCCGTGCGTACCGCCCCGGCGCCGCCGGGAGGGCGCGGTCAGCGTAGACGGGCGGAGGCCGCGACCGCGCGGGAATTTCCCGGCGCCGGGGCGCGCCCGGCCTTCGCCGCCCGCTCCGCCACCGCACCCGGAAATTCATCCGGAGAGATCAGCCGGACACGGAATCATCCACGATGGTTACTCGTTGTGACGAACATGAAGGCAATCATTGCGAACAGTTACGGCGGCCCCGAGGTCCTCACGCTCGCCGACCGCCCCGACCCCAAGGTCGGCCCCGACTCCGTGCTCGTCCGCGTGCACGCCGCCGGGGTCAATCCCGTCGACTGGAAGGTGGTCGCCGGCGGACTCGATCCGATGATGGACACCTACTTCCCGCTGATCCCCGGCTGGGACGTCGCCGGGGTCGTGGCGGCCGTCGGCCTCGACGCCACCGAATTCGCGGTCGGCGACGAGGTCATCGGCTACGTCCGCAAGGACGCCGTGCAGCACGGCACCTACGCCGAGCTGGTCGCCGCCCCGGTGCGCACCCTCGCCCGGCGCCCGGCGGCGCTCAGTTGGCAGCAGGCGGCGGGGCTGCCGCTCGCCGGGCTCACCGCGTACCAGTCGATCCGCCGGGTCGGGCTGCGCCACGGCGAGACGGTGCTGGTGCATGCGGCGTCCGGCGGCGTCGGCTCGCTCGCCGTGCAGATCGCCGTGGCGGAGGGCGCCCGCGTCATCGGCACCGCGGGCGAGCGCAACCACGCCTTCCTCCGCTCCCTGGGCGCCGAGCCGGTGCGCTACGGTCCCGGGCTCGCCGAGCGGGTGCGGGAGCTGGCGCCCGGCGGTGTGGACGCGGCGCTGGACTTCGTCGGCGGCGGCGTGGTGGCCGTCTCCCAGGAGGTCCTCAAGGACGGCTCCCGGGTGGCGTCGATCGCGGATGGGGAGGTCACCGCCCGCGGCGGGCACATGGTGTGGGTGCGGCCCGACAGCGCCGACCTCACGGCCCTCGCCGCGCTCGCCGACGCCGGCCGGCTGACGGTCCCGGTCGAGGCCACCTTCCCGCTCTCCGGGGCGGCCGACGCCTTCCGGCTCAGCCAGGGCGGTCATGTCCGCGGAAAGATCGTGCTGGAGGTGGCGTGACGGGCCGAGGGGCGCCCGGGGCGGCTTCGGGCGCCCGCCCGGCTGTCAGCGGTCACCCCAGATCGGTGAGGAGGTCATCGAGGGCTGTGTGGAGGGCTTCGGAGTTGGCGGGGGTGAACCACGTGGTGCGGATGCGTTCGTTGTTTCCGTTCGGGGTCTCGTGATCGGCCGCGAGCTGCTGCAGGGAGCGGGTCCCGTCGCTCAGGGAGCGCCCGACGCCCTGGAACAGACCGCGAACGTAGCGGTCCGCGTCGTCGGAGGCGATGCCGTGGCCGATGGCCCATGACGTGAGGGTGGCGAGGTATGAGTAGTGGGTGGTCAGCGTTCCCGTCAGCGCGGAGAAGGCGTTGAAGGCCGCCTCGTCCGCGACCGGGAGCACCCCGCCCAGCTGCGCGAAGAGCGCATCCACCACCGGGTGCGACGGACAGGTCACCGTGACCGAGCGGCGTTCGCGGATGGCGGGCAGGGGGATGGCCCGCACCAGCGGGGCGCCGGTCGCCAGTATCCGGCGCAGCTCGTCGTTGCCGACGCCGGCCATCACGTTGATCACGATCTTGTCGTCGGCCACCCGCAAGCCGGCGAGCGCCTCGTGCCGGTCCTGCCGGCGTACGGCGATGATCACGATCTCGGAGCGGTCCACCACCGCCTGGTTGCCGGCGCAGACGTGTACGCCCTCGTAGCGTTCGGCCAGCTCCGCGGCGGTGCCGGCTCCCCGGGGGGAGAGGAACACCTCCGGTGACGTGTCGCCCTCGTCGCACAGGCCCTGCACGACGGCCCGGCCGATCTCGCCCACCCCGATGATGCCGATGCGCTGCTTCACTGCGTCCCTCTCCATGGTGACTGTGTCCTCTCCACGGTGTGTGTGGTGAGCGTGCCTCGTGGTGGCCGGGGCCGATGACGGCCCGCCCGCGCCGGCCGATCCCGCGTCGCGGAGCCGTGCGCCGCGGCCCGGAAACTCTCCGCCGGCCCACCGCTCATGACGTGTCCGTGTCTTCGCCGTCGGTGCTCTTCGTCCGCCTCACGCGGTGAGGGAGGTCCGGAGGAACGCAAGGATGTCTGCCCGCGCGGCCTCGGCCTGCCGTGCCACGCCCGGCAGGCTGAGGAACGCGTGCTCCGCCGCGGGGTATTCGGCGAGCCGTGCGGGTGTCCCGGCCGCGCGCAGGCGTTCCGCGTAGCGGCGGCCGTGATCGGCCAAGGGGTCGTGCGTCGGCACGACCACGAGCGCCGGGGCCAGCCCGTTCAGGTCGCCGGCGGACAGCGGCGAGAGCGTGCGGGGGTCGCCTCCCGGCGGTACGGCGAGCCGCTGGATCAGGCGCAGTTGCGGCACGGTGAGGGTCGGCGTGTGGGCGTGCCGGGCGATCGAGGCGTGGTCGAACATCGTCTCCGTCACCTCGGTAACGGGGTTGACCAGCACCTGCGCCCTGAGGTGCAGGCCTGCCTCCTTGGCCCGGATGGCTGCCAGGGCGCCGATCAACGCGCCGCAGCTCTCGCCGAAGACGGCGGTCCGGGCCGGGTCGACGCCCCACCGCGCGGCATGCCGCACCACGTCCTGGAGCGCGTCCCAGCCGTCGTCGACGGCCGCCGGCAGCGGGGAATCCGGAGCGAGGAGGCGGTGCTCGACGGAGACGACGAGTGCGGGCAGCCGGGCGGCGAGGTGGCTGGTGACCCAGTCGGACTGCGCCGCCGTGCCCACGTATCCGCCTCCGTGCACATGGAGCACGAGCGGCAGATCGGCCCGTCCGGCGCCTTCGGCCTCGCGCCCGGAGGCCGGCCGGTGCACCCGGACCGGGAGCTCGCGGCCGGGCAGCGCCAGTTTCTGCCACCGGATCGTGGCGCCGGGGTCCGGTTCGCCGGTGAGCGCCCGCGCCGCGGTGGACGCCCGGAAGCGGTTCTCCGCATCGCGGTAGGCGACTAACTCCTCGGCCGTCACCGCCGTCCAGTCCGGCTCCGGCGGCCGCCCGGCATCAGTGATCCCGCTCATGGTTTCCCCTCATCCCGCTCATGGCCTCTCCTCACCCGGAGAGTTTCGCGACTTCTGGTATCGATACTCAAGGTACCGAAATCAGATACCCTCCGGGTATGGCGTCGCACACATCCCCACGGCCCCCCGGTCGCCCGCGCACCGGCGTCCATGAGGTGGTCTTCGCCGCGACGCTGAGCACGGTCGAGAAGCTCGGCTACGCGCGCGCCACCGTCGACCGCATCGCCGCCGCGGCCGGTGTCGCGAAGTCGACGGTCTACCGGCGCTGGCCGTCGAAGGGCGCGCTGATCGTGGACTGCCTCCTGGACGCGTTCGGCCCGGCGCCGCTGGAGGGCGCCGATCGCGCCGAGCTCCTGGCCTCGACCACCCGCTGGATCGCGGCGAAGATCGCCGAGCCCGGGGTGGGCGACGCGTTCGCCGGCGTGTTCAGTGACGCCGTCAGCGATCCGGACCTGCGGGAGATCCTGTCGACGCGGTTGCAGGACCCGTACCGGCTCGCGCTCCAGGACGCGCTCGGCGAGCCGGAGGAACGCGTCCTGTTCTTCATCGACGTCGTGGTCGGGGTCCTGCTGCACCGGATGGGCATGACCGGTGCGCCCATGGCCGACGCCGACGTCAGCGCGCTGGTCGAGATGGTTTCGGCGCACTTCGCCGACGGCCTCGACCCCGCTCGCTGAGCCTTTCGGAACGATCCGGCGGCGGCGGACGGCGACCCCGTCGCGGGGCGGGCGGGCTTGCCGGCCGGCGCGGACCTCGCCGTCGTTTCCGTCCGGGAGTTTCTTGGCAACCCCGGTCGCCCCGCCGGGGTCCTTACGGTGCGGGGCGCGGCGGGCGGCCTGCCGACGCCGTACGGAGGAGCGACGAGATGGCGCAGTTCGAAGCCGTGGTGACCTGGATCGACGCCCGCGAGCGCCTGCCGCACAGGGATGGTTGGCCGGTGACCGTGGCCACTGCGGGCCACTACCCTCCCGAAAGCCGAGAGGAGCGGGACCGGGGAGGGGGGCAGGCGTACTGGCTGGTCAGGCCGATGGTCTTCGCGACCAGCCGCGTCTGCGGCGCGGGTGTGGTCCACCGCAACAGCTTCTTCGACTCCGACGGGTACGCCTATGCGGCGGAGGCCGAGGACGAGGACGGGAGCGAGCGCCACGACTGCGCCGCGGTCCCCGGCGAGCCCGGCACGGAGGGGTACGCCGTCGTCGGCGATGAGCGCGTGACGCACTGGGCGGAGCTGCCCGCCGTGCCCGGCGGGACGGCCCATGCGCTGGTGGGCGAAGCGGCACGGTCGGCTCTCCGCCGCGCGAGGGGCGCGGGGTCGGCCGGCTGAGCCCTCCGCCGGGTCGGTCTTCCCCGGGAGCCGGACCGGGCTTCCGGTCACGGACGAAGGCGCCGGGCGGCTCGTGGCGGGCCTCCGGCGTGTCCGGATCACGCCCCGCCCTGCGGGAGGCGGGGTCCGGCGGGTGCGAGATGCGCGATCCGCTCACGCCCGGAGAATCGGTTTCACCTGCTTCTTCCGAATCCGCCCGCGTCCGGGGGCGTCGCCGCGGCGCCGGGGCGGGAAACGAAGGGATGCGCCATGGCCGTTTCCAGTACGCCGATGGGGCTCACGCACGCCGCCCACGTCGGGATCTCGGTGTCGGACCTGGACGCCTCGATCGCGTTCTACCGCGCCCTCACCGGACGCGAGCCCGTCGTCGCCGACGAGACCATGCACAGCGTGCCGTTCGGCAGATCGCAGGGGCTGTCCACCGCGAAGCTGCGGTACGCCACGATCAATCTCGACAACAGCCTCGGCATCGACCTCATCCAGTTCCAGGAGCCGGTGGGGGAGCGCACGGGCGGGGCGGCGAACCGTCCCGGCTCGATGCACCTCTGCTTCCGGGTCGACGACTTCGACGCGGTGTACCGGCGGATGAAGGAGGCCGGATACGACTTTCTCGGCGACGACTACACGTTCCTCGAAGGCGAGGTCACCCCGGACGCGGCGCTCGGCACCCAGGTCGCGTACTTCAACGACCCCGACGGCACCAACCTGGAGATCATCCGCCCCATGGGCGGGTTCGCCAGTTAGCCGGCCGACCAGTTTCTCCCGGCTCGCCGCCGGGCTGCTCGCATCGCCCGATGGACCCGCCCGGCGGCCCGCCCGCCGGCCGAGGCTGCCCGTAGCCCGTAGCCCGTAGCCCGTAGCCCGTAGCCCGTAGCCCGTGGCCGGGCGCCACCGCATCCGATCGGTCCCGCGGAGACGAAGGGAATGCCCGCGTTTGCATTTATAGCGCGCGTGCAATTATTGTCGAGGCTCGTAAGGCGCACCGGCAATCGTACGGAGGTTTGCGTCATGCCTCTCGCGCTCCTCGCCCTGGCCATCGGGGCCTTCGGGATCGGCACCACCGAGTTCGTGGTCATGGGCCTGCTGCCCGAGATCGCCGCCGACTACGGCGTCACCATCCCCGCCGCCGGGCTGCTCGTCACCGGCTACGCGATCGGCGTCGTCATCGGCGCGCCGCTGATGACGGTGCTCGGCACCAGGATCGGCCGCAAGACGATGCTGATGCTGCTGATGGGCTTCTTCACGGCCGGCAACCTGCTCTCCGCGCTGGCGCCCGACTTCGGCGCCATGCTCACCGGGCGCATCGTCGCCTCGCTCGCCCACGGTGCGTTCTTCGGCATCGGCTCCGTGGTCGCCGCCGACCTCGTCGCCCCGCACAAGAAGGCCGGCGCCATCGCGACGATGTTCACCGGCCTGACCGTTGCCAACATCGTCGGCGTCCCGCTCGGCACCTACGTCGGGCAGGCCGCGGGCTGGCGCGTCACGTTCGTCGCCGTCGCCCTGCTCGGCGTCGCCGGACTGCTCGGCATCGCCCGGCTCGTCCCCGAGGTGCCCCGGCCCGAGGGCGCCCGCATCCGCCATGAGCTGGCCGCCTTCCGCAACGTCCAGGTCGTCCTGGCGATGGCGATGACCGTGCTCGGCTTCGGCGGCGTCTTCGCCGCGATCACCTACATCGCGCCGATGATGACCCGGGTCGCCGGGTACTCCGACGGCGCCGTGACCTGGCTGCTGGTGCTGTTCGGCGTCGGGATGTTCCTCGGCAACCTGCTGGGCGGCCGGTTCGCCGACCGCAAGCTGATGCCGATGCTGTTCACCACCCTCGGCGGGCTCGCCGTGGTGCTCGGCCTCTTCACCGTCACCGCCCACCACAAGATCCTCGCCGCCGTGAGCGTGCTGCTCGTCGGCGCGCTCGGCTTCGCCACCGTCCCGCCGCTGCAAAAGCGCGTCCTGGACCAGGCCCACGGCGCCCCCACCCTCGCCTCCGCCGTCAACATCGGCGCCTTCAACCTGGGCAACGCGCTCGCCGCCTGGCTCGGCGGCGCGGTCATCGCCGCCGGACTCGGCTACACCGCCCCCAACTGGGTCGGCGCGCTGCTCGCCGCCGCGGCCCTCGGCCTCGCCGTCCTCTCGGCCGCCCTGGAGCGCCGCGAGCGCCGCCCCGAAGCGGCCGCACCCGCCGACGCCGCTCCGGCCGACGTCACACCGACCGATGTCACACCGGCCGACGCCGCACCGCGCGTCCCGGCCCTGCACTGACCCCCGGCCGTCCGGCCGGTCCCGTATCACCGCACACCGCACCACACCCCGAGGAGAACCACCGTGGCCACCACCGTCACCCCGCTGACCACCGCCGAGGCCGAGCGCCTCATCGTCGCCGCCCGCACCGCCGCGGACGCGGCCGGCGTCCCGGTCAGCGTCACCGTGCTGGACGCCGGCGGCCACCTGCTGGCCTTCCGCCGCGACGAGCGGGCCGTCCTGATCTCGGGCGAGACCAGCACCCGCAAGGCCTACACCGCCCTCCAGCTGAACGCGCCCACCGCCGACCTGGTCGACCTCGTCAAGCCCGACGGGCCGTTCCACTCCCTGCCCACCGCGCTCGACAAGCCGCTGCTCTTCATCGCCGGCGGCCTGCCGATCCACCGCGACGGCCACCTCATCGGCGCCCTGGGCCTGGGCGGCGGCGCCCCCGAGCAGGACCACTCCTTCGCCACCGCCGCCCTTGAGGAGCTGACCCGATGACCCGGAGCCCCCAGGAGGTCTTCGCCGACCACGGCGAACGCCTGGCCACCGGCGACCTCGACCACATCGCCGCGAACTACACCGAGGACGCCGTCCTGCTCACGCCCGCCGGCGCCTTCCACGGACGGGACGGGGTCCGGGAGGTGATCGGCCGCCTGCTGGCCGACCTCCCGGACGCCGACTGGCGGCTGACCCCGCACTTCGCCGGGGACGTGCTGCTCCTGGAGTGGACCGCCGCCACCGCGTCCCGGCAGGTCACCGACGGCGTCGACACCTTCGTCTTCCGCGACGGCCGCATCAGCGCCCAGACCGTCCGGTACACCCTCACCGACCGCACCTGACCCACCCGCACCGACTGAAGGAGGCCGCCATGACCGGCGTCCCCACCGTGAAGCTCAACAACGGCGTCGAGATCCCCCAACTCGGCTTCGGTGTCTTCCAGGTCCCCGACGACGAGACGACCGCCGCCGTCTCCAGCGCGCTGGAGGCCGGCTACCGCAGCATCGACACCGCCGCGATCTACGGCAACGAGACCGGCGTCGGCCGTGCGCTCGCCGCCTCCGGGCTGCCCCGCGAGGAACTGTTCGTCACCACGAAGCTGTGGAACGACGACCAGGGCTACGACGCCACGCTGCGCGCCTTCGACGCCTCCCTGGCCAAGCTCGGCCTGGAGTACGTCGACCTCTACCTCATCCACTGGCCCACCCCGGCCCGCGACCGCTACCGGGACTCCTGGCGCGCCATCGAGCGCCTCGTCATCGAGAAGCGCGTCCGCGCCGCCGGTGTCTCCAACTTCCAGCCCGCGCACCTGGAGCGGCTGATGGAGAGCAGCGAACTGGTCCCGGCGGTCAACCAGGTCGAGCTGCACCCCGGCCTCCAGCAGCGTGAGCTGCGCGCCTTCCACGCCAAGCACGGCATCGCCACCGAGGCGTGGAGCCCGCTCGCCCAGGGCGCCGTCCTGAAGGACGAGGCCGTCACGGCCGTCGCGGAGCGCACCGGCAAGTCGCCCGCCCAGGTCGTGCTGCGCTGGCACCTCCAGCTCGGCAACATCGTCATCCCCAAGTCGGTCACCCCGGCCCGTATCCGGCAGAACCTCGACGTGTTCGACTTCACGCTCACGGACGAGGACATGGCGGCCATCGCCGCCGGCGACCGCGATCTGCGCACCGGCCCGCACCCGGACCAGCTCAACTGACCCTTCCGTCCCGGCCGTTCCGGTCCGGGTGGCCCGCCCGGGCCGCCCGGACCGGGCCCGTACCACCGCCGCGCCCCCCGGGCCGCGGCGTCCGAGGAATCCCATGGCACCGCTCTCTCCCGCACTCGCCCGAATCGCCCCCGCCGACGGCGGGCTGACCCTCGGCCTGGAACTGCCCCTTGACAACGACTGGGGCACCGCCCGGCAGCGCGCCGACCAGGCCGCCGGCCGGCCGTTCGGCGTCCCCGACCTCACCGAACACACCCGTCTCGCCCAACTCGCCGACCGGCTGGGGTTCGCCGCCCTGTGGCTGCGTGACGTGCCGCTGTACGACCCCGCGCGGTTCGGCGACGCCGGCAGCGTCTTCGAAACCTTCACCCACCTCGGGCACCTCGCCGCGACCACCCGCAACGCGGTGCTCGGCACCGCCGCGATCGTCCTGCCGCTGCGCGAACCGCTGCTGGTCGCCAAGGCGGCGGCCACCGTCGACGTGCTCTCCGGCGGCCGGCTGCTGCTCGGCGTCGCCAGCGGCGACCGCCCGGTGGAGTACCCGCTGTTCGGCCGCGACTTCGAGGCCCGCGGCGCGGCCTTCCGGGAAGGTGTGGAGACGCTGCGCGCCGCCTGGCGGCCCGGTCCGCTCGCCCTGCCCGCGCTCGGGCTCACCGCCGACCGGCAGCTGGAGGTGCTGCCGCGTCCGGTGGACGGCGCGGGCATCCCGATCGCCGTCGCCGGCGGCGCCCAGCAGTCCCCCGAGTGGATCGCCGAGCACGCGGATGCCTCGCTCAACTACCCGCGTGACCTGGGCGCCCTGCGGCTGCGGATCCGCCAGTGGCAGGAGCTGGCCGGGGACAAGCCGTATCTGACGCCGATGGTCCTCGACCTCCTCGGCGACCCCGAGGCCCCGGCCCGGGCGATCCGGCTGGGCCTGAGCACCGGCCGCACCGCCCTGATCGCCCATCTGGAGACGATGGCGGGCCTCGGCGTCCGCCATGTCTCGTTCAACCTCCGCCCCAACGAGCGGCCCGTCGACGAGGTGCTGCACGAACTCGCCGAGGAGGTCCTGCCGCACTTCGCCGGGGTGCCCGCGCGCGCGGCGTGAGCCGGCCGCCCGGGACACGGGACGGTGCGCCCCGGGGCGGCCACGGCCGGCCGGGTGACCGACGCGGTGTCAGCCGCCCTGCCGGTCGACGTATTCGAAGATCGAACCGTCCGGGTGGCGGGCGATGAGGTTGCGGCCGATCGGTGTCGGCAGCGGGCCGGCGATGATCTCCGCGCCGACCGCCCGCAGATCCGCCACCGCCTCGTCCACGTCCTTGACGGCCAGCGTCGCGGTCACCTTCGACAGCACCGACAGCTCCGCCTCCGGCCCGCTCATGAGGAAGAAGCAGCCCACCGCCGCGACCGCGACCGGACCGTGCTGGAAGCGCACGGCCTCGGTCCCGGTCAGCCGCTCGTACACACCGACGGCGGTGTCCAGATCGCCGACGCACACCCGCAATGAGGTCCCCAGAATGTCCATACGGGGCAGGGTAGTTGAGCGGCCGGGAGGTGCGCGATCACCGGAGGGGGGAGATCGGCCGGGGCGGCGGGGCCGGCCGTGGCGGCGGGCCCGGGGGCGTCACACCCGGCACAGGAGTTCGCCGTGCAGCACCGCGAACCAGGCGTCCTCCTCGGCGCCCCACGCCCGCCAGGTCGCCGCGATCTCCGTCAGCTCCCGCGGGGTGGCGTGGCCGCCGTCCACCGCCTGCCGCGCGTAGCCGGAGGAGACCGTGCGGTCCGCCCAGAGCCCGCTCCACCAGGCGCGTTCCTCGGGGGTGCGGTAGCACCAGGTACCGGCGGTCGCGGTGACCGCCTCCGGGGCGAAGCCCGCCTGCCGCGCCCAGGCGTGCAGCCGGCGTCCGGCGTCCGGCTCGCCGCCGTTGGCGCGCGTCACCCGCTCGTAGAGGTCAAGCCAGGCGTCCATGCCGGGGACCTGCGGGTACCACGTCATCGCCGCGTAGTCCGCGTCGCGGACGGCGACGATGCCGCCGGGTTTGGTCACCCGGCGCATCTCCCGCAGCGCCTGGACGGGATCGCCGACGTGCTGGAGCACCTGATGGGCGTGGGTCACGCAGAAGGTGTCGTCCGGGTAGTCCAGTGCGTGGACGTCGCCGACCGCGAAGCGGACATTGGTCAGGCCCCGCTCCTCGGCGGTGGCGCGGGCCTTGTCCAGGACCCCGGGCGCGTGGTCGAGGGCGGTGACGTGTCCGTCCGGCACCAGCGCGGCCAGATCGGCCGTGATGGTGCCCGGGCCGCAGCCGATGTCCAGCACCGTCATGTGCGGACGGAGCGAATCCAGCAGGTAGGCGGCCGAGTTGGCGGCGGTGCGCCAGGTGTGCGAGCGGAGGACGGACTCGTGGTGGCCGTGGGTGTAGACGGCGGTTTCCTGTGGCATGCGGTCTCCTTCGCGGCGTCGGGCGGCGGACCCGCGCTGCCGCGGACCGCCCCGGGTGCCCCTGGGGCGGTCCGCACCGCGGCGACGCGGACCGCTCTCGCGGCGTGGTGGCTTCACCGTACGCCGCGATCTCGCATCACGAGAGAGGCATCTCAGGATTCGGGCAGCAGGCGGTAGACCGTCAGCGCCTCGTTCTCCTTCGTCAGCATCAACGGGCCCGGGGCGCCGGTGACTTCACCGTCGTACGCCAGATCCGTGCCGTCCGGCAGCCCGCCGATCCGCAGGCTGCGCAGCCGCGCCTCCTTGAGCACGGGGGAGGAGCGCGGGGTGCCGGTCAGGGCCGCCACCAGCAGCCGGGTGCGGGCCAGCCGCCCGGCCCGCACCACCCGTACGTCGAGGACCCCGTCGGCCAGATCGTGCCGCCGCACGGGCGTCAGCCCCAGGCCGCGGTAGGAGCAGTTGCCGACGAACAGCATCCACAGCTCCATCCGGCGGCCGTTGATCTCGGCCGGCACCGGCTTCGCGGTGCGCAGCACGTGCCAGGCGGCGAGCACCCCCGCGGGCCAGGCGCCGATCGTCCCCGCCCAGCGCTCCCGCAGCCGGACCAGCTCCGGATAGGCGCCGATCGAGAAGGTGTTGAGGAAGTACTGCCCCTCGCGGTGCGGCGCGGTACGGAAGCGCGCCAGGTCGACGGCGACCGCCTCGCCGTCCTCCACGGCGCGCGCGGCCTCGCCGAGCGTCTCGATGCCCAGGTCGTAGGCGAAGTGGTTGTGGGTGCCGCCGGGCAGCACCGCCAGCGGCAGCCCGTGCCGGACCGCGACGGCGGCCGCCGCGTTGACGGTGCCGTCGCCGCCGAGCACGCCCAGCGCGCCGCCGCACCGCTTGGCGCTCTCCGCGGCCTCCTCCAGCGCCTTGTCCAGATCGGGGGCGTCCGCCCCGCCGCAGGTCACGACCGTGGCGCGGGGCAGCGCCCCGTGCACCTCCGGCGCCCGGTCCGGCCGGGCCTCGCCGCGCTGCCCGGACCCCTGGTTCGCCACCACGAACAGCCCGCGGCCGCCGGGCAGCGCGGGCGCGTCGGCGCGCGGCCGGGCCGGCGGCGCCAGCTGGGCCCGGGTCGGCGCGAGGCCGCGCACCGCGAAGGCGGCCCCGGCGCCGAGCGCGGCGCCCGCCAGCACGTCGCCCGGGTAGTGGACCCCCGTGTAGACGCGGGAGAACGCCACGGACGCGGCGAGCGGCGCCAGCGCCAGCCCCCACCACCTGTTCTCGAACGCGACGCCGGTGGCGAAGGCGACCGCGGACGCCGCGTGCCCGGACGGGAACGACGAGGTGAAGGGCTGGTGCCGCAGACGGCGTATGACGGGCACCGGGTCGAGCAGCGGGCGCTTACGCCGGACGGAGCGTTTGCCCAGGGTGTTGACGGTGGCGGAGGCCACGGCGAGGGAGGCGACGCCGCGGACGGCGGCCCGCCGGGCCGGCCGGCCGCCGAGCGCCGCGGCACCGGCCGCGAGCCCCAGCCAGAGCAGTCCGTGGTCCGCGCTGCGGGTCAGCCGCGGCAGCGCCCGCTGCGCGCCGGGCCACTCGCGCGCGGCGATGGTGTCGAAGAGCCGTCGGTCCACACGGGACAGGAGTGAGCGCATGCGGCCCCTTGTACCCCAAGCGGGGGGCGCGGGGCGGGGAGGTCGCCGCAACGGGCGTCACCGTGGCGGGTCCGGGCCGCCGTTCCCCGGTGCGCGGGCCGGGCGCTGCGGGGCGCCGGCCGGGACCGGTGGCCACCGGTCCCCGGAAAACCGGGCGCCCGCCGCGCCCCGCCGTGCTTTCCTGCCCGGATGATCAGGAACCGTCAACCCGCCGATCTCGACGCCTGCGCGGCGGTGCTCGCCGAGGTGCACCGCCGCAGCGGCTACCCGCACCACTGGCCCGCCGACCCGGCGGGCTGGCTCACCCCGGACGGCCTCACCGCCGCCTGGGTGGCCGAGGAGTCCGGCGTGATCGTCGGTCACGCCGCCCTGTGCGGCCCCGAGATCAGCCGCCTCTACGTCCACCCCGCCGCCCGCGGCAACGGCGTCGGCGGCCGGCTGCTGCGCACCGCCCACGACGCGGCGCTCGCCCGCGGCCGCTCCCCGGCCCTGGAGGTCAAGGCCACCGACCACACGGCCGTCGCCCTCTACGAACGCCACGGCTGGACCCGCACCGCCACCGAGGAAGAGGAGTGGCGGCCGGGGGAGCGGGTGGTGATCCACCGTTACGAGGCGGGGCGGCGCGGCTGACCGGCCTGCGCCGCCGGGCCCGGCTGCCGCCGCCGGCCCGCGCGCCGGACCGGCATCCGGGCCCCGCCCCCGCCCGCTCACTGCCCCATTCGGATGGCGACGGCGTCCCCGGATCCGGCCGGGCGGGCGTGGCACGGGCTCCGTAGACGTGTCGGGGGTGTGTGCGGCGCGGGATCTGCCAAGGTGGGCCGGGTGTGATTCATGTGATGGGCCCATGAACGACCCACGCGGCCGACGTCCGGTCGGCGCACCGCCGACGCCGCGGTGGGCCGCCGGCGGCCCACCGTCCCGTCGTGTGCACTGTGGAGGTACGGATGCAGCGGACCGCCCCGGATCCGCGGCCGGAGCCCGCCCCGGAACCGTCCGGCCTCCCGGTGCTCCCCGAGATCGCCGACCGCCTCGCCGCCGCGGCCGGGCGCGCCGGGCCCGAGCCGTCCGGCGGCTCCCCGCAGCTGCGGGCGGCCGCCGCCGGACACGCCGGGCGCCGCGGTCTGCCCGCCGGCCCCGACCGCCTGCTGGTCGGCCCCGGCGCGCCCGCCCTGCTCCTCGCGCTGTACGCGGCGGTGGGCGGCGCGGTGGTGCTGCCCCGGCCCTGCGCCGCCTGGTACGCGCCGCCCGCCCGGCTGCTCGGCCGGGCCGTGCACCTCGCGCCGGTACCGGCCGAATCGGGCGGCGCGCCGGACCCGTTCGCCTTCCTGGAGACCGTGCGGCGGGCCCGGATGGAGGGGGCGGAGCCCGGGGTGCTGGTGCTGTCCGTCGCCGACGACCCGACCGGCACCTGCCCGCCGCCCGAGCAGCTGCACGAGGTCTGCGAGGCGGCCGTGGGGGAGGGGATGTGGGTGGTCAGCGACGAGACGCGCCGCGATCTGCTGCACGATCCGCACGACACCGTGGTGCTCAGCCCCGCCGAGATGCTGCCCGCGGACGTCGTGGTGCTCAGCGATCTGCGGGCGACCCTGCTGCCCGCGTCCTGGCCGGTCGGCGTCGCGCGCTTCCCGGAGGGGGAGCGGGGCGCCGCGCTGCACGCCGCCGCCCTGGGCGCGCTGACCGCCGCGGCCACCCCGCTGCCCGGACCGCTCGCCGACGCCGCCGGGTACGCGCTCGGCGAACCGGCCGCGGTCCGCGCCCGCGCCGCGGCCGCCGCCCGGCTGCACGGCACCCTCGCCGCCGCCCTCTACCGCACCCTCACCGCCGCCGGGGCGCTCTGCCGCCCGCCGCGCTCCGGCAGCCACCTCTACGCCGACCTCGAACCGCTCCGCCGCCCGCTGGCCGCCGCCGGGGTCACCGGGGCGGCGGCACTGGAGCGGGAGCTGGCGCCGTGGGAGGCGCGCGGCGGGCACCGCTTCGGCGACGACCCCGGCGCGCTCCGCGTCCGCCTCGGCACCGAGGCGCTCCTCGGCCCCGACCCGGACGCCCGCCGCTCCGCCCTGGACGCCCCCGACCCGCTGCGCACCGCCCCGGTCGCCGCCTCCCTGGCCCGCCTCGACCACGCCCTGACCGCCCTGACCACCGGCACGACCGCCATCGGATGACGCCCCGTCAGCACCCGCCCCGGACCGCCGCCCGCACGCACGCCCCCGGCTCCATACGAACGCACCCGCCCCGCCGCGCACCGCCGCCCGTACGAACGCACCCGCCCCCGTTCCGGCCGCGTCGTCCCCACCCCACCCGAAAGGGAGCCCCGCGATGACCGAACAGACCGAGCGCCCCGTCCCCGCGTCCCCGCACCCCGCGCCCCCGGGGCCGTCCGCCGTGGCCCGGTCCGCCGTCCGGCGCCCCGCCGCGCCCGTCCGCCCGGACGCCCCGCCGCTCACCCCGCCCCGGCCGCCGGGTGAACGCCGCACCTGGCCGCGGGACTTCACCGACCGGCTGACCGCACCGCTGCCCGGCGTCCGGGCGCTGGCCCGGATCGCGCGGGAGGGCAAGCTGCGGCCCTCGCCGCAGACGCTGGCGCAGATCCAGGACCTGCCGTTCGCCCCCGGCCCGCTGCCCGCCGCCGGGCCCGGCACCACCGCCGTCACCTGGGCCGGCCACGCCAGCTGGATCGTCCGCATCGGCGGGCTGACCGTGCTCACCGACCCGGTCTGGTCCCGCAAGATCCTCGGTACCCCCGCCCGGGTCACGCCCGTCGGCGTCCGCTGGGAGGACCTGCCGCCGATCGACGCGGTGGTCATCAGCCACAACCACTACGACCACCTCGACGCCCCCACCCTCAAGCGGCTGCCGCGCACCACCCCGCTGCTGCTCCCGGCGGGACTCGCGCCCTGGGCCCGGCGCCGCGGCTTCACCGCCGTCACCGAACTGGACTGGTGGGAGGCGGTCGAACTGCCCGCGCCCGGCGGCCCCGTCCGCATCGACTTCGTCCCCGCGCACCACTGGAGCAAGCGCACCCTCCTCGACACCTGCCGCACCCTGTGGGGCGGCTGGCTGCTCACCGCGCCCGACGGCCGACGGGTGTACTTCGCCGGGGACACCGGCTACGGCCACTGGTTCGAGGAGATCGGCCGCCGCTACCCGGGCATCGACGTGGCGCTGCTGCCGATCGGCGCGTACGACCCGCGGTGGATGCTGCGGCCGGTGCACACCGACCCCGAGGAGGCGGTCCGGGCGTGTCAGGACCTCGGCGCGCGGGCGCTGGCCCCCATGCACTGGTCGACGTTCCTGCTCTCCGGCGAGCCGCCGATGGAGCCGCTGCACCGCGTCCGCGCCGCCTGGCAGGCCACCGGGCGCCCCCGCGAGGACCTCTGGGACCTCCCGGTCGGCGCCTCCCGCGTCCTGCCCGGCGCCTGACGCCGCCTCACGCCTCGCCGTGCGCCTGACGGGCCCGCCGCCACACCGCCGGGACCGCGCCGACCAGCACCGTCAGCGCCACCGCCGCCGCCACGCCCTGCCACGGACTGCCGAACAGCGAACCGCCCGCCACCCCGATGAGCTGGTACGTCGCCGTCCAGGCCAGGCAGGCGGGCGCATCGCCGCGGGCGAAGGTGCGCAGCGGCATCCGCGAGAGCAGACACGCCAGCATCACCGGGATCCGCCCGGCCGGCACCAGCCGCGACACCGTCAGCACCAGCACCCCGTGCGTCCGAAGCTGCTCCCGCGCCCGGGCCAGCCGCTCGGGCGCCGCCCGGTCGCGCAGCCGCTCGGGCCACCGCGAACCGCTCCCGGCGCGCAGCCCGCGGGCGCCCAGCCGGTACAGGCCCAGATCGCCGAGGAACGCCGCGGCCGACGCCACCACGAAGACGCCGAGCAGGGCGAGGGGCGAGCTGTGGTGGAAGGCGACCGCCGCCGCCGAGCTGACCACCGCGCCCGTCGGCACCACCGGCACCAGCGAGCCCAGCACCACCAGCAGGAAGAGCGACGGATAGCCCACCGCCTGCTGCGTCGACTCCGGCGGCGCCGCGGTCGCCAGCACCGCGAGGGGCGTCATCGCGCGACCACCGGCCGGACGCGTTCGCCGTGCGCGGGCCGGTACACCCGCACCCCGGGCGCCAGCAGCGCGGCCTGCCGCTCGAACTCCTGGCCCGGCGCATGGAACTCGTGCGGCCGCACCGCGTCCAGCCCGATCGGCCAGTACGTGCCGTAGTGCACGGGCACCGCGCACGCCGGGCCCAGCAGCGCCGCCGCCCGCGCCGCCCGCCGCGCGTCCAGATGCCCGCTCCCCAGGAACGGCCCCCAGCCGCCGACCGGCAACAACGCCACCTCGCACCCCCCGACCGCCTCCGCCATCGCGTCGTACAGCCCGGTGTCGCCCGCGAAGTACGTCCGCGCGGCGCCCTGGACGACGTAGCCGAGGGCGGGTACGCGGTGCGGGCCGTACGGCAGCCGCCGTCCGTCGTGGGCGGCCGGGACCGCGGTGACGGTGACCGTGCCCGAAGGGTCTGCCGCGACCGTCTCGCCGGGCGCCACCTCCGTCAGCCGCAGCCCGCACGCGAGCGCGACCCGCCGCAGGGCCGGGACCGCGGCGGGCGCGCCCCGCGGCACCACCACCCGGGTGCCGGGCGCGAGCCGGGCGAGGGAGGCGGGGTGCAGATGGTCGGCGTGCAGATGGGAGACGACGACGAGATCGGCGCGGGCGGCCTCGGGCGGCGGCAGGGCGCCGCGGCGGCGCCGCAGATGGGCCAGGCGGCGGGCGAACAGCGGATCGGTGAGCACCCGCACCCCGGAGTCCTCGATCGTCGCGGTGGCATGCCCCCACCAGGTGATCTCCACCGGCACCGCGGACCTCCCGACTCCCGGCGCCGGGCCGACTCCCGTGCGCCGCCCGTCGATCCTGCCTCATCCCGGCCGGGCTCCCGGCCCCGGGGCCGACGCGGCGGAAACCCGTACAGGTATCCCTTTCCGTCTTTTCCGCCCGTTACCGGGCCAAGGCCGGGGACCTGCGCGTATATGACACGCTGGAGCGATGCCCGTGCCGCCGGCCCGGGGAACGGACAGGGGAGAGAGGAAGGCCGTGACCGGGCGGTGGAGATCCCTCGGCGGCGCCGCGTTGCGCGTACTCGCCGTCTGGGCCGTGTCCAGCCTCACGCTGCTGGTGCTCGCCGTGGTGCTGCCGGACTTCCGGCTCCAGTCGCCCGGCGGCGACAGCCTCACCCGCACCGCCCTGACCGCCGTCCTCGGCGCCGGCGCCTTCGGCCTCCTCGGCGCGCTGGTCTGGCCGCTGCTGGTCCGCGCGTTCCTGCTGGTCCCCGCCCTCGTCCTGGGCCTGCTGGTCTTCGTCCTCAACGGCTCGCTGCTGCTCGTTGCCCTCGGCCTGCTCCCGCAGGGCAGCGGCCACCTCGCCCTGGAGAGCGCGGTGATCGTCGCCGCCGCGATGTCCGCGGCCTCCTCGGCCACCTCCGCCTTCCTCGCCGTCCGCAACGACGAGGCGTACCGCAGACGGCTGGTGCGGCTCGCCGGACGCCGCGCCCGCCGCGCCGGGGCCGCCGCGCCCCGCACCCCCGGCACCCTCTTCGTCCAGCTCGACGGCGTCGGCCACGATCTGCTGCGCGAGGCGACCGAGGGCGAGCGGCCGCTGATGCCGACGGTGGCCGGCTGGCGCGCCGGCGGCCACCGCCTCACCCCCTGGCACACCGACTGGTCCAGCCAGACCGGCGCCAGCCAGCTCGGCATCCTGCACGGCACCAACCACGACCTGCCCGCCTTCCGCTGGTACGAGAAGGAGAGCGGCCACACCCTCGTCAGCAACCGCCCGAGCAGCGCCGCCGAACTCCAGCGCCGCGCGGTGGCCCGCACCGGCCACCCCGGGCTGCTCGCCGACGACGGCGCCAGCCGCGGCAACCTCTTCAGCGGCGGCGCCGAGCAGGTCGCCCTCGTCATGTCGGTCGCCGCCCGCCGCGGCCGCGACACCCGCTCCCGCGCCGGGTACTTCACCTACTTCTCCGACCCGGCCAACGCCACCCGCACCGCCGTCTCCTTCGCCGCCGAACTCCTCCGCGAGACCGTCCAGGCGCTCCGCGGCCGCCTGCGCCGCGAGACCCCGCGGGTCGGCCGCGGCGGCCTCTACCCCGTGCTGCGCGCCTTCGCCACCGTCGTCGAACGCGATGTGGTCGTCGCCGCGATCGTCGGCGACCTCCTCGCCGGACGCACCGCCGTCTACGCCGACCTCGTCGCCTACGACGAGGTCGCCCACCACTCCGGACCCCGCCACCGCGACACCCACCAGGTGCTGCGCAGCCTCGACCGGGCCCTCGCCCTGATCGCCAAGGCGGCCCGGCACGCCCCGCGCCCGTACCGCATCGTCCTCCTCTCCGACCACGGCCAGAGCCCCGGCGAGACCTTCCTGGAGCGCTACGGGCTGAGCCTCGGCGACCTCGTCCGCGCCGGGTGCGGGCTGCCGGTGCCGCGCCGGGTGCGCCGGACCCGCAGCGGCGCCGAGGCGCGGGCGGCGGCGCGCGCCGCGCTGGGGCGGCCCGAGGACACCGACGGCCACGGCGCCGCCTCCCAGCCGGTGGTGCTGGCCTCCGGCAACCTCGGCCTGGTGTCCTTCCCGGACATGCCCGGCCGCGTCACCCGCGAGGAGCTGGACCGCCGCAACCCGGCGCTGCTCGCCACCCTCGCCAACCACCCCGGCATCGGCTTCCTGCTGGTCCGCTCGGCGGAGCACGGTGCGGTGGTGCTGGGGCCCGCGGGCGCCGAACACCACCTGGACACCGGGCGGATCATCGGCGCCGATCCGCTCGCGCCGTTCGGCCCGGGCGCCGCCGACGCGGTGCGCCGCACCGACGGCTTCCCGCACGTCGCCGACATCATGGTCAACTCCGCCTACGACCCGGCCACCGGCGAGGTGCACGCCTTCGAGGAGCAGATCGGCTCGCACGGCGGCCTCGGCGGCGACCAGAGCCGCCCGTTCCTGCTGGCCCCCGCCGAACTCTCGCCCCCGGTCCCCGCCGGCGCCCCGCCGCTGACCGGCGCCGCCGAGGTCCACCACGTCCTGCGCCGCTGGCTGCGCGAGGCGGCCGGGACCCGCCCGGCCGCCACCCCGGCGGACGGCGGCGTCCGCGTCGCCGGGGAGGCGTGAGCGCACCACCTTGGCGCCGGCTCCCCTAGGGACGCCAGTCGAAGGGGAAGTGCTTGCTGGACCCGCCGCGGTAGGCATGGGAGAAGTTGAAACCGGTGGCGTGGTCGTCGCGGACGACGCCCCAGGTGGCGACCTGTCCCGGGCCGACCTCGGCGCCGGGGGCGTTGACGGTCTGGACGCGGCGGTCCGGGTCGGCGGTGGGGCCGGTCAGGGCGTTGGCGCCGACCTTGACCTTGCCGGGGATCTCGGCCTCCCAGTACGCGAGGTCGGCCGCCGCCTCGAACCGGATGGGCGCGTACTCGATGCCGCGCAGGTCGCCGATGAGGGAGCCGAACGTGCCGGGCCAGCCGCCCTCCTTGCCGGTGAAGAGGCGTTCCAGGGCATGGCGCTGGGCGGCGTCGGCCTTGGCGTCGAGGTAGAACATCAGCGACATCGTGGCGTCGGGGTCGCCGATCCACATGTTGCCGGTGAACTCGCCGACGGCCACCACGCCGAGCCCGGACAGATCGGTGTCGCCGAAGTGCCCCTCGTGCACCTGCCAGGCGAGGGTGAACAGGCAGTCCCCGTGGGTGGGCGCCTGGGCGAAGGTGCAGGGGCACGGGAGCCCGCAGCTGCACACGTCGAACCACTCCCCGCGCAGGTGCCAGTCCCGGGTGGGCGCCGGGCCCGGGCCGGTCCCCGCCTCGTCCACCGCCCGCACCACCGACCGGACCACTCCGTGCTCCTCGGTCGCCGTGCCCGCCGAGCCGCTCGCCGCGCTCGCCTTGGTGTCGCATCCGCAGACCCCTCCGCACATGGCGGTACTCCTTTTCCTCGATGCATACCCCCTCGGGGTATGTCGTGATCCTTAGATTGGCATACCCCTGGGGGGTACACAAGGGGGTGCGGGGAACGCGATCGCTTCCGGGCGGCGCGGCCCGGGAACCGGCGTGAATCTGCAGCAGGAGCGGCCGAGGGCGGGCCAGGGCCGCGGCGGTCGTCGAACGGCTGCCGGCCGGTCCGCCGCGCGCCTCGGACCAGCGAAGACACCCGTTCGGAGGGGCGTACGGGATTTCCGTCCGCCGCTCGCCAGGCCGCAGATCCTCCGTCCCGGCGAACGGTTGACGGGAGCATTCGCGGCGATTTTGCGCCGTGCCCCGAACCGGTGACCATGTGCACCAGTCCGGCACACCGGACACCCCGGCACGACGAGAGACACCCACTCCATGCACCCCAGCCCCGACGAGCGGCACCCCGGGACGGGTGCGGCCACCGACGCACCCACGCCGGCCCGCCGCTTCGGTCTCGCCACCGCCACCTGCCTGGTGATGGGCAACATCATCGGCGGCGGCATCTTCCTGCTCCCCGCGTCCGTCGCCCCCTACGGCACGGTCAGCCTCGTCGCCTTCGGCGTCCTCACCCTCGGCGCCCTGGCCCTCGCCCTGGTCTTCGGCAAGCTGGCCCGCCGCCACCCGGACACCGGCGGGCCCTACGTCTACGCCCGGGAGGCGTTCGGCGACTTCGCCGGGTTCCTGTCCGCCTGGTCGTACTGGACCCTCACCTGGGTCAGCAACGCGGCCCTCGCGGTCGCCGCCGTCGGCTACGTCCACGTCCTGCTGCCCGGCCACGCGGGGCGCGGCACCGACCTGATCGTGGCGCTGGCCGCGCTGTGGCTGCCGGCCCTCTCCAACCTCGCCGGGACCCGCTACGTCGGCGCCGTGCAGATGATCTCCACGGTCCTGAAGTTCGTCCCGCTGCTGTTCATCGCGATCGTCGGCCTGTTCTTCTTCGACCCCGGCAACCTCGGCTCGTTCACCGAAGGCACCACCGGCACCCTCGGCGGACTGTCGGCCGCCGCCGCGATCCTGCTCTACAGCTACGTCGGCGTGGAGTCCGCGGCGATGAGCGCGGGCGAGGTCCGCGACCCGGGGCGCAACGTCGGCCGCGCCACGGTCCTCGGCACCCTCGGCGCCGCCCTGGTCTACCTGCTGGGCACCGTCGCCGTCTTCGGCACCGTCCCCCACGACAAGCTGATCCACTCCAAGGCGCCGTTCTCGGACGCGGTCAACGCGATGTTCGGCGGCCACTGGGGCGGCACCCTGATCGCCGCCGCCGCCGTCATCTCGATCGTCGGCGCGCTCAACGGCTGGACGCTGATGAGCGCCCAGTCCCCGTACGCCGCGGCGCAGGACGGCCTCTTCCCGCGCGCCTTCCTCACCAAGCGGCGCGGGGTGCCGACCTTCGGCGTGCTCGCCGCCGCGGTGCTGGCCAGCGGCCTGACGGTGATCAACTACCTGCTGGGCTCCGGCGGCGTCTTCGAGATCCTGGTCCTGATCACCACCTTCTCGGCGACCGTCCCCTACCTCCTCGCCGCCGGCGCGCAGATCTACTTCCTGCTCATCGGCGAACGCGACCGGGTCCGCCCCGGCCGCTTCGCCCGCGACCTGGCCATGGCGCTCGTCGCCTTCGGCTTCACCTTCTGGCTCGTCGCCGGGGCCGGCTACGCCGCGATCTACCAGGGCGTGCTGTTCCTCTTCGCCGGAATCCTCGTCTACGCCTGGATGGCGGCGCGCCGCAAGGGACGCGGCCCGCACGCCGCGGCCGAACCGGCGCAGCCGGGGGACGTCCCCGCGCCGTGACCGATCGCCCGGCCCCGCCACCGGGCGGCCGTCCGGCCCCGCATGCCACGCTGGAGTCCGGTACGGGCCCGCCCCGTACCGGCCCGTCCGGTGCGGAGCGGCCGTGCCGGGAGACGACGAGGAGGCGACGGGATGCCCACGCCGGAACCGCTCAGTGACCAGGACATCGCCGCACGGCTCGGGGAGCTGCCGGGCTGGTCGGTCTCCGAGGGCCTGCTGCGCCGCGGCTACCACTTCGCCGGCCACTTCCCGGCCGCCGCGATGGTCATCCACATCGCCCAGATCCAGGAGGAACTGGGCCACCACGCCGATCTGACCCTCGGCTACAACCGGCTCGCCGTCGCGGTGAACACCCACAGCGCCGGCGGCCGGATCACCGCCCTCGACTTCGGCCTGGCCCACCGCATCGAGGCCGTAGCCGCGGCCCACGGGGCCGACTGAGCCGGCACGGACACCGGGGCCGGGCCGCGGACGGCGCGCCGTCGGCCCGATCCGCCCCGCCCCGTCAGCCCGGGGAGCGGGTGACGCCCGGGCCGGGGCGCGGCACCGTGCCGCCCGGCCGCACGGCGGGCTCCGGAGCCGGTTCGGCGGCGGGCTTCGGCACGGAGCCGGGCCCCGGCTCCGGCGCGGGCTGCGCCTCCGGCTCGGGCACGGGCCCCGGCTCGGGCACAGCCTCCGACCCCGGCTCGGGCTCGGGCGCGGGCTGCGCCTCAGTCTCGGGCTCCGGCTCCGCCGCAGGCCCCGGCTCCGCCTCGCCCCCGCAAGCACCGTCCCCCGCCCCGCCGTCCCACCCCGCCCGCCGCAGCTCCACGTTGAACTGGGCGCCCGAGAGCAGCGACAGGTGGGAGAACCACAGCCAGATCAGGAACACCACCGGACCGGCCAGCGAGCCGTAGAGCCGGTTGAAGGTGCCGACGTACGACGCGTAGAACGTGAACGCCGCGGACGAGACCAGCCACATCAGCACCGCGACCACCCCGCCCGGCACCGCGCGCGGCACCCCGCGCGACGGCGGCGGGCCGGAGCGGTACAGGAGCATCACCAGCACCACGGCGAGCAGCAACAGCAGCGGCCACTGGAGAAGGTTCCAGGTCTCCGCACCGGCCTCGCCCAGATGGAGCGTCCGGCCCAGCGCCGTCGCGATCGGGCCGCTCACCAGCAGCGCCACCGCCGAGCTGATGAGCAGCGCGATCAGCAGCAGCGCGGTGGCGAGGATGCGCGGCGCCTTGCGCCACGGCGGCCGGTCGTCCTTCGTCCGGTTCATCGCGTGCAGCGCCCGCCGGAACACCGCGAGATAGCTGCACGACGACCAGACGGCGCTGACCAGCGCACCGCCGACCACCATCCACGCGGCGGTGCGCTGATGCGCCATGCCCACCAGCGCCCGCCGCAGCGTGGGGCCGGAGTCGGCCGGCGCCAGCGAGGTCACATGGTTGATCAGCTGCTCGGTGGCCGGGGGATCGGCGAGCCCGATCAGCGACACCGTCACGATCGTCGAGGGCAGCAGCGCCAGCACCGAGTAGTACGTCAGGCTCGCCGCCCAGTCCGTCACGTCGTCGTGCCACACCGACAGCGGCGTCCGGCGCAGCGCGGTGCGCCACTGGCCTCCCGTCGGCAGCGCGCGCCGCAGCCGTCCGCGGCGCGAGGCGGCCGGGGCGCTCACCCGGACCTCCCGCGCAGCCGCGGCGCACCCGGCGCCCTGCGGTGCGGCCCACGGCGGATACCGCTCCCGGCCATCTCTGTCCGTCCTTACCTGATCGGGGTGTGCGTCGAACGTGGCGGCGCCGGCCGCTATGCGGGGGCGATCCGGATCACCAGGCGCGGTGGCCGGACGAGGCCCAGCCGGTCGCGCAGGGCGCGCAGCTCCGCGGTGAGCGCGGCCCGCACCTCGGCCGGATCGCCGAACACCAGCACCGCCCGGACCACGGCCCGACGGCCCCGCACCCGCACCCGGGCCCGGGCGATGCCCGGCACCCGCAGGGTGGCGTCCCGCAGCAGCGCGCCGAACCCGCGCCGGTCGAGGGCGGTGTCCGCGCCGGGCAGCAGCCGCGCCCCGGCGCCCTCCCGCAGCCGGCCCGGCACCAGGGCCAGCACCACCATCGCCACGCCGAGCAGCGCGACCACCGCGCCCCCCGCGACCAGCAAGCCGTCCGTGAGCCGCACGGCGGCCACCGCCCCGTCGAGCAACCCGGCGAGGACGCCCACCAGGCCGGACGGCCCGGAAAGCGGCCGGCCGGGCCCCGCCGCCGTCAACGCCGCACAGCACGGCACCACGGCACCCGCCGTCAGCACCGCCCGCCACCAGCGTCCCGCGCGCTCCATCGCCGACCTCCTCGTCTCCGCTCCCGGATCGTCCGGTGCGTACCCTTCCGGGCCCGCGTGCGCCGGATACCGCATCGGGCCCGGCCCCGCGGCGGACACACATCCTGCAAGGACCCCGCCGGTACGCACGGCCGGCGCGACCGCACCCGTCCCGGGCGCCACGGTCCCGCCCGCCCCACCGGACACTTCCGGCATCGCACTCCGCCCCTCTCGCCTGCCCACTGCCCGAAGGAAGTCAACCTCATCCGGCATCCCCCGCGCGCCGGAACCCCTGCGGAGTAGGGGCTGCCGCCCCGGAACCAGGGGTCCGGCGTCAGCAGTGCCGGTACACATGACCGTGCTCCCCCGCGGGCCGTACGTCGCGGTCGCGCAGGGTGAGGGAGAGGGCGTCGCCCCAGCGGCGGCAGCCGGTGGTGAAGTCCCGGGTGCGGTACTCGATGTCGAAGACCCGGCCGTCGTAGGCGGACAGATAACGATCGCACTCCCGGTAGCGGGCGCACTCCTCGGTCACCGCGAAGTCGAAGCCGATCCGGGACCGCTCGCCCAGCAGATCGGCGGTGTTCTTCTGCGCGAAGGCCAGGCCCCGTGCGTGGGCCCGCTGCGCCAGCAGCCGGGCGAACGCCGCCGCGTCGTCGGCGTCGAGCCGCCCGCCGGAGCGTTCGTACGAGTCGAGGTTGTCCGCCTCCACTGCGTCGAAGCCCGCCGCGGCGCAGCCGTCGATCCAGCCGCCGACGACCTCGGCGGCGGCCGTGCGCTTCGCCGGTGTGGCCACGTCCAGCAGCGGTTCGTCCCAGTCCTCGTCGATCACCAGCGGACCGTCGTCGCCGTCCTCGTGCAGCAGCAGGTCCGGGTGGTGACGCCGCCACCAGCCGACCGCCGCACCGGGCTGCGTCTGGAACGCGTTGACGTAGCAGATGGTGTAACGGCCCCTCACCGGCTTCGCGGTGCGGTCGCGGGAGACGACCCGTACGTCGTCCCGCGGCGGGTACGCGCCGCCCAACTGGTAGTCGAAGACGGCGTCGGCGGGCGGCAGCCGCACCTTTCCCGGCGCGGCGGACGCGGCCGGGGGCCGGGCGTCGGGCGGGCCGCCGGCGGCGGGGGAGCAGCCGGCGACGGCGGTCACCGCGCACCACAGGGCGAGGAGCGGCACGGATCGGCGGAACGGGCGGCGCACGACGGCATCAGCTTTCGGTCGGTTCGCCCCGGAACCGGTCCGGGGACCGGGAGCGCGCGCGGTCTGTGCGCTCGGAAGGGCTCCCGAAAGCGTACGCACCGGAGTGTGCCCGCCTCCCGCGCGCCCCCTGCCGTCCGGCGGCTCACGGCCCCGGCGCGCCCGCCGCCAACCGCCCGCCCCGGGCGCGCGGTCGGCCGTCCGGACCGGCCGCAGCCGGGAGCGCGGCACGGTCCGCCGTCCCGCACCCGGCGTCCGGTTCAGGCGAAGGCCAGCCCCCGCCACGGCGACGCCGGATCCTGGGTGAGCACCCGGTGCACATGCAGCGCCTCCGCGTACGGGGCGCCGAACCAGCCGTTGTCGAAGGCGAGCATCCGGCCCAGCGCGTACCCGGCCGCGTACCCCTCCCACGAGTCGTACGCCTCCCGGGCCAGCGCACCGGCCCGCTGCACCGCCTGCTCGGCCTGCGGCGGGGCGCACAGCCGCGCCCCCAGGCCCCAGCGGACGAGGTTCACCGCATGGGCGAGATCCAGCGCCAGCACCGACGCCACGCGCCCGTCCGCCGGCAGCAGCCCGTCGGTGCGGAACCGCTCCTCGTACCGCGTCACCAACTCCGGTACCGCGGCGGCGTCCTGCTCCGCCGTGTCGCCGCCTTGGCGGGCGCGGAGCGCCGCCTCGGTCTCCGCGGGCAGGAAACCGCCGCCGAGCAGCTGCTCCAGCCGCTCGGCCCAGGACGCCGGATCCGTCACCGACCACTGCTCACGCAGCGTCTGCGCGTCCGACGCGTGGTCGAGGAAGACGGTGCCCAACTCGTTCCACGGCACGCTGTGATGCACCGCCAGCGGCGCCCCGCAAGCCAGCCCCTGCGCCAGCGGCCCGTGCAGCGGCCCCGTCGCGAGCGTGCTGAGCAGCCCGCCGGGGCGGACGCCGAAATGGGTGCGGGCCTGCAGCCAGGATGCCCGGTGCGCGGGCGTCGCCACGAGATACGCGGCCGCCGGCGTCCCCGGGTTGACCGCCAGCCGCCACCGGTCGTTCGGCCAGTCCTGCGCCAACTCCTCGACCGAGACCCGGTCGAAGAACTGCTGCGGCTGCCACGGCGGCAGCATCCCCCGGGTCAGCACCGGCAGGCACTTCCCGCCGGCCACCGGGTCGTCGTAGACCGGCAGCGGATCCTGCCCCGGCTGCGGCGCCACCAGATAGAGATCCTCGCCCGCCAGGGCCGCGACCTGCCCCGCCCCGTCACCACGCGCCGTCGCCTCACACAGCCGCCGCTCGGTTTCCGTCGGCGGCATCCACACCGGAGTACCCATCCGCCCGACCCTACGGCGCCCGCCCCGACCCGCCGTCACCAGGGCGTCTCTTACGGATCACCGCTCTTACGGATCACCGCTCTTACGGAACACCGCCGCCTTGCCGAACCGGCAAGGAAGCTTGCCCACCGGCCGGTGAGCGGTCCAGGCTCACCCCATGAGCCATGACGACGCCCGCCCGCACACCCCCGCGCACGGCCACGGCGGGCACGCCCCCGGACACCACCACGGCGGCGCCGACATGGACTGGGAGGTGATGGGCCCGCTCCTGGAGAGCGGCGCCGAACTGCACTCGGCCGTCTTCGAGCAGGCCGCCGCCTGGCTGCGCACCCTCCTCGCCCCGCAGGGCCGCACCGCCGCCCCCGTCCGCCGCATCCTGGACGTCGGCAGCGGTCCCGGCGTCGCCACCTGCCTGCTGGCCGCCGCCTTCCCGGAGGCGGAGGTCGTCGCGGTCGACCCGACGCCCGCGCTGCTGGACCGCACCCGCGCCCGCGCCGCCGCCCGCGGCCTCGCCGACCGCGTCACCACCCACCGCGCCGAACTCCCCGACGGTCTCGACGGCGAAGCGGCCCCCGACGGCGGCGCCCACCCGACCGGGCCGGTCGGCGACGCCGACCTCATCTGGTCCAGCCGGACCCTGCACCACGTCGGCGACCAGCGGCGCGCCGTCGCCACGCTCGCCCGCCACCTGCGCCCCGGCGGCGTCCTGGCCCTCTCCGAGGGCGGCCTGCCGCAGCGTTTCCTGCCCCGCGACATCGGTTTCGGCCGTCCCGGCCTCCAGGCGCGGCTGGACGCGCTGAACGAGGAGTGGTTCGCGCGGATGCGGGCCGGGCTGCCCGGCGCCGAGGACACCGTCGAGGACTGGCCCGCCTTCCTCACCGAAGCGGGCCTGGACACCCCGCGCAGCCGCACCTTCCTCGTCGACCTGCCCGCCCCGCTCCCCGCCGGCGGCCGGGCGTACGTCGCCGCCGGGCTGACCCGCGCCGTCGAGGCGTTCGGCGACGAGATCGCCCCCGACGACCTGGCCGCCGTCACCCGCCTCCTCGACCCGGACGACCCGGCCGGTCTCGCCCGCCGCCCCGATGTCTTCCTGCTCGCCGCCCAGACCGTGCACGCGGCCCGCGCCCGGTAGCCACCGGCCCGGGCGCCCCGCCCGGCGGGTCCGCGCCGTCCCGGCCCGCCGGGGCCCGCCGCCGGTGACATGGCAGCGCCGGGGGCCCCTGGTTAAGCTCGGTCGGGGGGCCGACGACCCGAGCCAGGGAGGCTCCGATGCATCTGGCGCCCGAACCGCGTGACGTCGCCCCGCGCCTCGCCACCGGCGCGTTCATCCTCAACTCCGGCCTGGGCAAGCTGAAGGCGGACGAGGAGACCGCCGCCGGGATCCACGGCATGGCCTGCACCGCGTACCCGTTCCTGGACAAGCTCGAACCACGCGTCTTCGTCCGGCTGCTGGCCTGGTCGGAGGTGGCCATCGGCAGCGCCCTGCTCGCCCCGGTCGTGCCGAGCCGCCTCGCCGGCGCCGCGCTGACCGGGTTCTCCGCCGGGCTCGTCGGCCTCTACCTCCGCACCCCCGGGATGCGCGAGCCGGGCAGCCTGCGCCCCACCCAGAACGGCATCCCGCTCGCCAAGGACACCTGGATGCTCGGCATCGGCCTGGGCCTGCTCGGCTCCGGCGCACGCTGGGGCTGCTGCCGCAGACGCCGCCGCTGCCGCCGCTGAACCACCCGGCACCGCGGCGCGGAGCCCCACCGGCCGCCCGGCCGGTGGGGCGGGCCGGTGCCGTCCGCCCGGATGCCCGCCCCGCCCTCCCGGCGAACGGCGTGCGACACGGCGGACCCTGGGCCGACCGGCCGAACCCGTTCGCGATTCCGGGTGTCTCCGCATCACTCGAATGCAGCATGTACGACTGGCCGGTTTGTTCGTTGGACCGGGCGTGACGTCAGCACGCGCCAGTGACCGTGCGCGGCCGGGTGGCCCCGCCGTGCGCCGAGCCGAGGGACCGGGCGGGCCGCCCGGACACCGTCCCGCCGGCCGCCGCGGTGCCTGCGCGGGGCCACCGCCCGCCCGCCGTACGCCCGTCCGGGCCCGGCGCATACGCGAGCGCCGCCCCGCGGCCCCGGCCCGCCCTCCGGTGTCCGCCGCCGCGGCCCCCGGGCGGCCCGGCGCCGCACACCGCGCGTGAACGTCCCCCTGCGACCACGTCCCTCACCCGACCGGGCCCCGCGACCGCGGGCCCGCCCCGGCGGCTGCGCCGCGGGCGGGCCCGCGGCGCACGCGCTTCCCGGCCGGGCCTTCTCCCGAAAGACATGACGTGCACGAGACCCAGACCTACATCCCGGCGCAGCAGACCGACGAATTCGTGCCGAGCCAGGGCACCTTCACCCGTGCGGTCCGGGACACCGACCCCCAGGTGGGCGTCCCGCTGTTCGCGCCGCAGCCGGACCCCTACGGGTTCGACGCGGTCGCGTGGGCGAACGTCCCGGTGTGGGAGACCGACGGCCCGGCGCCCCAGGACCCGCACGCGGGGGACGGATATCCGGCGCCACCACCCACCGGACCCGTCGTCAGCCATGCCCGCACCCGGCAGCACCGGCCCGGCGTCCACCGCGCCGGCGCCGTCCGGCTGCGCCGCTGGGCGCGGCGGATCAGCTCCGCCGTCGCCGCGCTCACCGCGGTGATGATCAGCGTGCTGGGTGCCATGGTCTGCTACGCACCGCTGCGCGCTCTCGCCTCCCAGGGCGCCTCCGGCGGCCTCGCCGACCTGTGGCCGCTGCTGATCTACGGCCCCTGGACGGTGGCGTCGATCGCCATCCTGCGCGCCTCGGCCAACGGCCGCCGGGTCGCGCACTCGTGGTGCGTGGTGATTCTCTTCTCCGGGCTCGCCGTCGTGCTGTGCGTGGCGCACGCCCCGCTGACGCTCTCCGCGATCAGCGTCGCCGGGCTGCCGCCGATCACCGCGCTGCTCTCGCTGCACCAACTGGTGCGCCAGATCGAACCTCCCGCGCCGCCGCGCCCCGCCCCGGCGGAGGAACCCGGCAGCGGCCATCACCGCAAACCGCCGAGCCCCCGGCCGTAGGCCCGCCCTCACGGCAGCGCGCCGCCGCCCCGGCCGAACGGGGCGGCGGCGCGCTGCGTGCCGGACTCAGACGACGTCGAACGTCGCCGGGTCCGGGCCGAGCCGGGTGCCGTTGTCGAGCGCGGCGACGGCCTTGAGGTCGGCGTCGTCCAGCGCGAAGCCGAAGACGTCGATGTTGGCGGCGATCCGCGCCGGCGTCACCGACTTCGGGATGACGACGTTGCCGAGCTGGAGGTGCCAGCGCAGCACCACCTGGGCGGGCGTCACCCCGTGCTTGGCCGCGATCTCGGCGAGCACCGGCTCCGCCAGCAGGTCCTTGCCCTGGCCCAGCGGCGACCACGCCTCGGTCGCGATGGAGTGCCGGGCGTGCGCCGCGCGCGAGGCGTCCTGCGGGAAGTACGGGTGCAGCTCGATCTGGTTGACCGCCGGGACGATCGAGGTCTCGCCGATCAGCCGCTCCAGGTGCGCGGGGAGGAAGTTGGAGACGCCGATGGCGCGGGCGCGGCCCTCCGCGTGGATCTTCTCGAAGGCGCGGTAGGTGTCGACGTAGGTGTCCCTGGCCGGCAGCGGCCAGTGGATCAGGTAGAGGTCGACGTACTCCAGGCCGAGCTTGTCCAGGGAGGCGTCGAAGGCGCGCAGGGTGGAGTCGTAGCCCTGCTCGGCGTTCCAGAGCTTGGTGGTGACGAAGAGTTCGCCGCGGGGGATGCCGGAGGCGGCGAGCGCCCGGCCGGTGCCCTCTTCGTTGCCGTAGATCGCGGCGGTGTCGATGCTGCGGTAGCCGGCCTCCAGGGCGTGGCCGACGGCGGCGGTCGCCTCGTCGTCCGGCACCTGCCAGACGCCGAAGCCGAGCTGCGGCATCGTGACGCCGTTGTTGAGCGTGATGGTCGGGACCTGGCTCACGGGGAATCGATCCTTACGTCGTCGTGCATGTCCACCGACGACAACGCTCACCGGCCGCTCCGCATTCCCGTGCACGAGGAGAAAACACCCTGGTCCACCCGGCCGGCGCACGCACCCGCTCAGCTCCGGTACAGCGCCTCCACCTCGGTCGCGTACGCCGCCTCGATCGCCTTCCGCTTCAGCTTCAGCGACGGCGTCAGCAGCCCCTGGTCCTCGCTGAACTGATGGGCCAGTATCCGGAACGTACGGATCGACTCGGCCTGTGACACCAGGGTGTTCGCGGCGACCACGGCCCGCCGGATCTCCGACTCCAGATCCGGGTCGCGCACCAGCTCCGTGGGGCGCATGTCCGGTTTGCCGCGCATCGTCAGCCAGTGGGTGACGGCCTCCGGGTCCAGCGTCACCAGCGCGGCGACGAACGGCCGGTCGTTGCCGACGACGAGGCACTGCGCGACCAGCGGATGCGCCCGGACCCGGTCCTCCAGGACCACCGGCGAGAGCGTCTTGCCGCCGGAGGTGACGAGCACCTCCTTCTTGCGGCCGGTGATCGTCAGATAGCCGTCCTCGTCGAAGGCGCCGAGGTCGCCGGTGGCGAACCAGCCGTTGTGCAGCACGGCGCCGGAGCCCTGCGGATCGTCCAGGTACCCCTGGAAGACCTGACCGCCGCGCAGCCAGATCTCGCCGTCGTCCGCGACATGGACGGTGGTGCCGGGGATGGGCGTGCCGACCGTGCCGAAGCGGGTCCGCTCGGGCGGGTTGGCGGTCGCGGCGGCGGTGGACTCCGTCAGGCCGTACCCCTCGAAGATCCGCACCCCCGCGCCGGCGAAGAAGAGGCCGAGGCGGCGCTCCATCCGGGAGCCGCCGGACATCGCGTGCCGCACCCGGCCGCCCAGCGCCTCGCGGACCTTGCTGTAGACCACCTTGTCGAAGAACTGGTGCTGCATCCGCAGGGCCGCGCCGGGGCCGGGGCCGGTGCCGAACGCCTTGTGCTCCATGGCCTCGGCGTACCGGACCGCGACGTCGACGGCCTTGTCGAACGGCCCCTCCCGCCCCTCGGCCTCCGCCTGCCGCCGCGCCGCCGCGAAGACCTTCTCGAAGACGTACGGCACCGCGAGGACGAAGGTCGGCCGGAAGCTGCGCAGGTCGGGCAGGAGGGCGCGGGCGCTCAGCTCCGGCTGGTGGGCCAGTTTGACCTTGCCGCGCAGCGCGGCGACCTCGACCATCCGGCCGAAGACGTGCGACAGCGGCAGGAAGAGCAGGGTGGACGCCTCGTCGCCGGGGCGGGAGTGGAACGCCGCGTCGTAGCGCTCCAGGACGTTGTCCGCCTCGGCCATGAAGTTGGCGTGGGTCAGGACGCAGCCCTTGGGACGGCCGGTGGTGCCCGAGGTGTAGATGACGGTGGCGATGGCGTCGGGGGTGACCGCCATCCGGTGCCGGTGCACCACGTCGTCGTCGAGATGCGCGCCCGCCGCGGTCAGTTCGGCCACCGGGTCCCGGTCGAGCTGCCACAGGCGGCGCAGCTGCGGCAGCCGGCCGATGACCGAGCCGACGGTCATCGCATGGTCCTCGTGCTCCACCAGACACGCCGTCACGCCCGCGTTGTGCAGCATCCAGAAGACCTGCTCGGCGGAGGAGGTCGGGTACAGCGGCACGGACTGGCCGCCGATCGACCAGACGGCGAAGTCGAAGACGGTCCACTCGTAGCGGGTGCGGGACATGATCCCGACCCGGTCACCGAAGCGGACGCCCTGGGCGAGCAGGCCCTTGGCCAGCGCCATGACCTCGTCCCGGAACTGCCCGGCACTGATGTCGCTCCAGCGCCCCTCGGCGTCCTTACGGGCGAGCGCGGCCCGGTCCGGTTCGCGTGCGGCACGGTCGAAAACGGTGTCCGCCAGCCCACCGACCCGGGGCCCGGTAGCCAGCGGCTCCACGGTGAACTCGCGCAATGACCCAGCTCCTTGTGGTACTCCTCACACGGCCGCGACCGTACCCCACGGTTTCGCTCTGCGGGAGGGCCTTCCCGGGTTCCGGACGGTGCCCGGCGCCCGCGGGTCATCCGGAGGAAACGGACCACTCCTCGGAAGAGTGGACATGCACCGGTCATCCACCGACGGAACGATCACGACCTGGGGACCGTATCTGCACCAAATCTCTGCACCGGAAGGGTGAACCGGCGGGTCGTCCCGGACGGCGTCCCGCGCCGGGAACCGCAGGTCGTCACGGCAGCTGGAGCCGGTCGCCGCCGGCCAGGACCGCGTCGGCCAGCGCCTCCGCGGGACCGCGGGCGGCGGTGGCGCGCCGCCCGTGCAGCAGGACGAAGTCCACCCCGCCCAGCTCCGGCAGCCCGGTCCGCGGCGCCATCCGCACCAGGCCCGGCGGGATCATGCCGAGGGTGTGCGCCATCACCCCGAGCCCGGCGCGGGCGGCGGCGACCAGCCCGTTGAGGCTCCCGCTGGTACAGGTGATGCGCCAGGCCCGGCCGTCCTCCTCCAGGCGCTCCAGCGCCCGGGCGCGGGTGACCGCGGGCGGCGGGAAGACCACCAGCGGCACCGGGCGGTGCGGATCGAGCCGCAGCCGGTCGCTGCCCACCCACACCAGCCGGTCCCGCCACACCAGACGGCCCGCGGGCCCCTCCGGTCGCCGCTTGGCCAGGACGAGGTCGAGCCGGCCGGCCGCCAGCAGTTCATGGAGGGTTCCGGAGAGTTCGACGGTCAGCTCCAGATCGACCTCGGGGTGGGCGTGCCGGAAGCCCTCCAAGATCTCCGGCAGCCGCGTCAAAACGAAGTCCTCGGACGCGCCGAACCGCAGCCGCCCGCGCAGCCGGGTGCCGGTGAAGAACCCGGCGGCCCGCTCGTTCGCCTCCCAGATCGTGCGGGCGAAGCCGAGCATCGCCTCGCCGTCCTCGGTCAGCTCCACGCCGTGGGTGTCCCGCGCGAACAGCCGCCGCCCGGCCGCCTCCTCCAGCTTCCGCACGTGCTGGCTGACGGTCGACTGCCGCAGCCCCAGACGGTGCGCGGCCTGGGTGAAGCTCAGGGTCTGCGCGACGGTGAGGAACGTACGCAGCTGCGCGGGATCGAACACGGGGCACCTCGGGTGGGCGGCGGTCCGGCCACCGAGGGACCGCGGCCGGGGAAGCGGCGTGGCCAAAACGGGCCGGTGTGCGGCCATGGTAATCACGTTCCGGCATCACAGTGAGCGCGGCGAACGGGGTTCCCGATATCCGTGGGGACCGGCACTCTGGAGAGGGCACCGTCCATGCCGCCATCCGCACACCGTCGACCGAAGTGAGATCATGCGCCGCCCTGCCCTCGCCCTCCCCTCCTGGCTCCCCGTGGACGGATACATCCTGGCGCTCCTCGCCACCGTCGGACTGGCCGCGCTCCTCCCGGCCACCGGCTCCGCCGCCACCGTCGCCGACGGCGCCGCCACCGGTGCCGTCTCCTTCCTCTTCTTCCTCTACGGAGCCCGCCTCTCGACCGCCGAGGCGATGGCCGGACTCCGTCACTGGCGACTCCATCTGACCGTCCTGGCCTGCACGTTCGCGCTCTTCCCGCTGCTCGGCCTGGCCGCCCGCGGCCTGGTGCCGTACGTCCTGCCGGGCGGGCTGTACACCGGCGTGCTGTTCCTGTGCCTGGTGCCGTCGACGATCCAGTCGTCCATCGCGTTCACCTCCATCGCGCGCGGCAACGTCGCGGCGGCGATCTGCGCCGGATCGTTCTCCAGCCTCGTCGGCATCGTCGTCACCCCGCTGCTCGCCGCGCTCGTGCTGGACGGCGAGGGGCCCGGCGTCTCGGGCGGCGCGCTGGTCTCGATCGTCTGCCAGCTGCTGCTGCCGTTCCTGGCCGGCCAGGTGCTGCGCCGCTGGATCGGCGGATTCCTCACCCGGCACAAGAAGGTTCTCGGCCTGGTGGACCGCGGCTCGATCCTGCTGGTCGTCTACAGCGCCTTCAGCGCCGGGGTGACCGCCGGGATCTGGCACCAGGTCTCGCCGCTGCGCCTGCTGATCCTGCTGGGCGTCCTCGGGCTGCTGCTCGCGGTGATGCTGACCGTGACCTGGTACGGCTCCCGCAAGCTGGGCTTCGGGCGGGCCGACCGGATCGCCATCACCTTCGCCGGTTCGAAGAAGAGCCTGGCCGCCGGGTTGCCCATGGCCAGCGTCCTCTTCGGCGCCCAGGCGGGGCTCGCGGTGCTGCCGCTGATGCTCTTCCACCAGATGCAGCTGATGGTCTGCGCGGTGCTGGCGAAGCGGTTCGCGGCGGCGGCCGAGGCGGATGCCCCCGAGGCGGACGTCCCCGGGGAGGGCGGCCCGGCGGACTCCCCGGCACCGGCCCGCGGCGGCGAGCCGGTGGGCGCCGGGGAGTCCCGGTAGCGGCCCCTTGTGCCGGGGCCGCCGGCGTCAGGGCGCCGTCACCCGGTCCAGCCCGAGGCGGAGCACGACGGGCCCGGCCGGGGGGCGGCCCCGGGTGCGCAGGGCGGTCAGGTCGGCGTCGGACAGCGCCCGGCGGTAGACGACGGCCTCGTCCAGGGCGCCGGTGAAGTGGGCGCGGCCGTCGAGGCGTTCGCCGAGGCGGACGCCGAAGGCCGAGCCGCGGCTGACCGACCCCGGGGTGTCCGGTGCGGTCGTGGCCGCGGCGCCGTCCACCGTCAGCAGCAACCGGCCGCCGCCGCGGCGCAGCGCCAGCAGATGCCAGCGGCCGTCGTTGTACGCGCCCGCCGTCGACAACGTCGTGGTGACCGGCGGCGCGGCGCCCGCAACGGTGGTCAAGGTCGCCGTGATCCGGCCGCGCGCCGGGTCCCCGACCAGCGTGACCTGCGGGGATCTGCTGCCCGAGCCGCCCAGCCACAGCATCGGCTGCTCACCGCCGCTCGCGTCGTAGCGGAACCACAGGGCGCAGGTGAACGCCGCGTCGCCCAGTGGCAGCGAGGTGCGGAAGGGGAGTTGGACGGCGTCGTCGGCGCCGTCGAAGGACAGGGCCTGTCCCAAGACGCCGGTGGTGGTGCGGGCCCCGCCGAGGACGGTGGCCGGGCGGGCGCCGGGTGCGCGGTCGGGGGTGGTGGGGTCGGGGCCGCGGCGCGGTCCGAGCCAGGCGTCGGTGAAGCGGGCGAACCGCATCTCGTCCCGGGCGTCGTCGGCGCCCGCCTCGTAGAGCAGCCCGGTCAGGCCGGGGGAGAGGGCGACCAGGTCGGAGTAGCCGGACCAGTCGCCGGTGACGCGGGCGCCCCGGTCGGCCTCCTCCCAGGTGCGGCCCTCGTCGTACGAGGAGCGGATCGTCATGGTGCGGCGGCGGTCCGGGTCGGCGGGGGCGGCGAGGAGGGTGCGGCTGCCGCCCCCGGCGGTGGGCAGCCGCAGCACCGACGCCTGCACCATCGGGGAGAGGAAGCCGGGCAGGGTGCGGAACGGGTGGGTGAAGGACGCGCCGCCGTCGCGGCTGACCGCCGCGGTGCGGTTGCCGAGGTCGGTGCCGTCCTGTTCGCGGGCGTTGACGTAGAGGGAGCCGTCGGCGCGCTCCAGCAGCGTCATCTCGGACGGCTTCTGGCGGAACGTGCCGTCGGGGGCGACCGGCCAGGTGTCGACGGCGCCGACGCGCCAGGTGGTGCCGCCGTCGTCGCTGTGGACCAGCGCGGCGTGGTTGGCGGTGACCCGGCCGCCGGCGTAGCTCTCGGCGTTGACCGACAGGACGAGCCGTCCGGCGTGGCGGCCCCGGGCGAGCTGGATGCCGTGCACCGGGCCCGTCGCGTACCAGGAGTTCCAGCCGGCGGGCCGCAGCGCGCGGGTCAGATCGCGTGGCGCCGACCAGGTGGCGCCGTCGTCGTCGCTGTACTGGAGGTGCGGGGTGCGCTCGCAGGGCGTCGCGCAACTGAGGCCGTCGGTGCGGCCCTTGTTGTACGTCTCGGCGAGGACGATGCGGCCGGTGCGGCGGTCCACGACCGGCGCCGGATTGCCGTGGGTGTCGCCGCCGCCCTCGTTGACGATCTGGAGCGGGCCCCATGTGCGGCCGCCGTCGGTGGAGCGTTTGAGGACGAGGTCGATGTCCCCGGCGTCGCCGCAGTCGTGCGCCCGGCCCTCGGCGAAGGCGAGCAGGGTGCCCCGGACGGAGCGGACGATCGCGGGGATGCGGAAGCAGGCGTAGCCCGGGTCCTGGGCCGCGCTGAACAGGACCCGTTGGTCGAATCCGCCGGGCGGTGCGGCGCCGCTCCCCGCGGCGCCCGCGGGGGCGGCGGGGAGCAGGGTGAGCGCCAGGGCGGCGAGGGCGGTGAGGGCGGCGACGGCGCGGCGCCGCCGGGGTCTGCGGAGGGGGCGGGAGGGTGCACGGAGAAGTGACGTCATGGTCCGGCCTGCCCTTCGAGGCATCGGCGTCATCCACAGGACATCCCACGTCCCATGTCGTGTGTGACGGAACGTACTGCCGTCGCTACACCCCGACAAGGAGTGTGCGGCCGTTCGCCCGCGACCCCGCAGAATTCACCCGTCCGGCCCGCGTCCGCTCCGGCGCCGCCCCCCCCGGCTACCGCGCCGTCCCCCGGCTACCGCGCCGCGCCGGCGTCCGGCCGGAGCACGATCTTCCCCAGGTTCGCCCGCGCCTCCATCAGGCGGTGGGCCGCCGCGGCGTCGGAGAGCGGCAGTTCGGCGTGGATCGCGGCCCGCAGCCGCCCGGACGACGCCCACTCCCACAGCTGTGCGCGGTGCTGCGCGTACCGCTCGGGCCGGGTGGCGGCGAAGTGTCGCATCGTCATCCCGGTGACGGTCTTCGCCCCGGCCAGCAGGTCATGCGCCGGGAGCGTGCCGCCGCCGGAGCTGAAGAAGATCAGCCGCCCGCCCGGCGTCAGCGCGCCGAGCGCCCGCGGCAGCAGGTCGCCTCCGGCGCCGTCCAGGGCGACATCGACCGGCGCGCCCCAGGACTCCTGACGGTGGAGGACGGCCTCGTCGGCGCCGAGCGCCCGGACGAACTCCGCCTTCTGCCCGGTCCCGACGACGGCCACCACCCGCGGTACGCCCCGCGCCTTGGCGAGTTGGACGGCGAGATGCCCGGTGGCGCCCGCCGCCGCGGTGATCAGCACCGACTCCGCGCCCCGGGGCGCCGCGGTGTCGAGCGCGGCCAGCGCCACATGCCCGCCCCGGATCAGCGCGACGGCCTGCGCGGCGTCCACCCCGCCGGGGATGCGGGAGGCGAACCGGGCCGGGGTGAGGGCGAGTTCGGCGTACGCGCCCGGGTGGCCGAACGAGACGATGCGGTCGCCGACGGCGAAGTCGCCGGCGTCCGGGCCGAGCGCGACCACCTCCCCGGCGACCTCGTCACCGGGGAGCCCGGGCAGCGGACCGCCGCCGCGCACCCGGCGCACCGTCGGCAGCGTGACGCCGATCGCCTCCGTGCGCACCAGCAGATCACCGGGGCCGGGCACCGGTGGTTCGGCCTCCTCGATGCGCAGGACCTCGGGACCGCCGTGGATGTCGTGGCGAACGCGGCGCACGGGCACCTCCGAAAGGATCGTTGGAGCGCCCGACGGTAGCCCGGATTCGTTGGGCCGGCCAACGGTATTTCGTTGGGGAATCCCATGGGACGGCGCTACCGTGGACCCATGGCCGACGCCCCGTACGCCCCCCGCCGCATCCGTGTGTTGCCGAGTTGGCTGCTGGGCCGGGCCGCGGCCCGCGGGCACCGGCTGGTCGCCGAGGCGCTCGCCACCGAGGGCATGCGGATGGTGCACCACGCCGTGCTCTCGGCCGTCGCCGAGAGCGGTCCGGTCTCCCAGGCGGAGTTGGGGCGCACCGTCGGCATCGACCCGAAGGACATGGTCACCGTCGTCACCGACCTGCAGCGCGACGGACTGGTCACCCGGACCCCCGACCCCGCGGACCGGCGGAAGAACGCCGTCGCGCTCTCCGCGCAGGGGCGGCGCGTCCTGCGCCGCACGCAGCGGCTCGGCGACCGCGCCAACGACGAGCTGACCGCCGCACTGACCCCCGCCGAGCGCGAGCAGTTGATCGCGCTGCTCACCCGGATCGTGCGCCCGGCCGGCAGCGCCGGCGAGGCGGCCGCGGGCGGCTGACCGGCGCCCGGCCTCAGCTCCCGGCGTCCGCCTCGTCGAGACCGAGGCGGTGCGCGCCCGCGTAGACGTTCATCGAGCTGCCGCGCAGGAAGCCGACCAGCGTCAGGCCCGTCTCGGCGGCGAGGTCCACGGCCAGCGACGACGGGGCGGAGACAGCGGCCAGCACCGGGATGCCCGCCATCACCGCCTTCTGCGCCAGCTCGAAGGAGGCCCGGCCGGAGACCATCAGCACGCACGACGACAGCGGCAGCCGGTCGTCCTGGAGCGCCCGCCCGACGACCTTGTCGACGGCGTTGTGCCGCCCGACGTCCTCGCGAACGTCCAGCAGTTCACCGTCCGGGCGGAACAGCGCGGCCGCGTGCAGCCCGCCCGTCCGGTCGAAGACCCGCTGGGCGGCGCGCAGCCGGTCCGGGAAGGTGCTCAGCAGCTCCGGCGTGAGGCGGACCGCGGGATCGGGGGCGGCGTCCGGCGCCCAGCGTGCGGTGGTGCGCACCGCCTCCAGGCTCGCCTTGCCGCACAGCCCGCACGACGACGAGGTGTAGACGTTCCGCTCCAGGCCGATGTCCGGCACCGGGACGCCGGGGGCGAGGCGGACGTCGACGACGTTGTAGGTGTTCGCGCCGTCGTCGGTGGCGCCGGCGCAGTAGACGATGTTCGCCAGCTCCGCGGCGGACGCCAGCACGCCCTCGCTGACGAGGAAGCCGGCCGCGAGCGCGAAGTCGTCGCCCGGGGTGCGCATGGTGATCGCCAGCGCCTTGCCGTTCAGCCGGATCTCCAGCGGCTCCTCGACGACCAGGGTGTCCGGCCGGGCCCCCGCGGAGCCGTCCCGCACGCGGATGACGCGGCGCCGTTCGGTGACCCGTCCCATGTCTGCCTCCACCCCTCGCGCGGCGCCCCGGCCCGCTCCGGCCGGCGGTGGGCGCGACGGAACGGGGACAACGGGACAACGTACTCGGTAAACTGTAGACGATAGCCAATGGGCGGGCCGTCCGGCGCCGCCCCCGAGGGCCGCGCCCGGCCACCAGACCAAGGGGGACCCGATGCTGTCCAGCGGACTTCCGCACGGAGCCGTCCCGAAGCTCGAACGGCCCGGCCCGCTGCGCGAGCGCGTCTACGAGGCGCTGCTCGAACTCATCACCACCCGCGCCCTGCGCCCCGGGGCCCACCTGGTGGAGAGCGAACTCGCCGGACACCTCGGCGTCTCCCGGCAGCCGGTCCGCGAGGCGCTCCAGCGGCTGAACACCGACGGCTGGGTCGATCTGCGGCCCGCCCAGGGCGCGTTCGTCCACGAGCCGACCGAGGAGGAGGCCGACCAGCTGCTGACGGTCCGTACGCTGCTGGAGGCGGAGGCCGCCCGGCTGGCCGCCGCACACACCGGAACGCCGGGCATCGCCGCCCTGGAGGAGCTGTGCGTCACCGGCGAGCGGGCGGTGCGCGAGGACGACGTGGACGGCGCGGTGGCGGCCAACGCCGCGTTCCACGCCAAGGTGATGGAGCTGGCGGGCAACGCCGTCCTCGCCGAGCTGGCCGCACAGGTCGGCCGCCGGGTGCGCTGGTACTACACACCGGTCGCCCGGCAGCGCGGCGCGCAGTCCTGGATCGAGCACCGCGAGCTGATCGCCGCCATCGCCGACCGCGACGAGGCCCGCGCCACCGCCGTGATGCGCGCCCACACCGAACACACCCGCCGGACCTACCACGAGCGGGCCCGGGAGAGCGGACCGGGCGAACGGCGCGGCTGAGCGGCGGACCGCCGGGCCCGGGACGTCCGGATCCACCCCGTCACGCCGCGCCGTTCCGGCCACCTCGGCCGTTCCGTTCCCCGAGACACCCCTGACCGGCGCCGCGGCGGACCGGTAACCTGCACCCGATCACGCACCACCGATGACGAATGGCGAGACACGTATGAGCCAGGAGAGCGCACCCGAGGCCGGCGAGGCGGCGGCCGTCTCCGACCGGGCGGCCCGGGAGCGGCTGCTCTATCTGCGCAGCAGCATCGACAACCTCGACGCCGCGCTGGTGCACCTGCTCGCCGAACGGTTCAAGTGCACCCAGCAGGTCGGCGAGTTGAAGGCCCGGCACAGCCTGCCGCCCGCCGACCCGGCCCGCGAGGCCGCCCAGATCGAGCGGCTGCGCAAGCTCGCCACCGACGCCCGGCTCGACCCGGCGTTCGCCGAGAAGTTCCTCAACTTCATCATCAGCGAGGTGGTCCGCCACCACCGCGCCATCGCCGAGGGCACCCACGAGGCACCGGGCACCCCCACCGGCGGATGACCGAAGCGGGCGGCGCCCGACCGGCACCGCCCGCCTCGGCACACCCGGTGCGCCTCAGATCAGCTCACGGCTGACCGTCCGCTCCCCGGCCACCGCCGCCCGCGGCCGCTCCCGGCCCGGCTGCCGCAGCAGCAGCGCGCACCCCGCCGCCAGCAGCGAGACCCCGCCGGCCAGCGCGTAGGCGCCGTCGTACCCCCAGGCGCCCACCACCATCGAGCCGAGCCCGCCGCCGAACAGCCCGCTGATCAGCTTGCCGCTGTAGACCAGGCCGTAGTTGGTGGCGTTGTAGTTCTCCCCGAAGTAGTCCGGGGTCAGCGCCGCGAACAGCGGGTAGAACGCGCCGCCGCCGAAGCCGGAGAGGAACGCGAAGCAGAGGAACAGCCACTGGCTGTGGACGTGCCCCGCCCAGATCACCCCGAACTGCGCCAGCCCCAGCACGACGATGACGACGACCAGCGTGGTCCTGCGGCCCCACAGGTCCGACAGCCATCCCACGAAGGCCCGCCCGACGCCGTTGACGACGGACATCACGCCCATCGACGACGCCGCCACCAGCGGCCCGAAGCCGACCTCCCGCGCGTAGTCCACCTGGAACGAGATCCCGAAGATCGACACCCCGGCCGTCAGCACGACCGACAGCCACATCAGCGGCAGCATCCCGCTGCGCAGCGCCTCCTTCGGCGTGAACTGCGCTACCGCGGGCGGGTTCTTCGCCAGACCCGCCGCGCTGCGCCGGCCGGCCCCCGGCGCCGCGCCCGCCGGCGTCGCGGTCGGCGGCGCGACGTGCGGCGGCCACCAGTTGGGCGGCGGATCCCGGAAGAACCACGCACAGGCCGCCACCACGACCAGCACGTACACCCCGATGAGATCCAGCATCTCGTCGTAGTCGGAGGTGTCGAAGGCGTAGTTGAAGAGGAAGATGAACGGCAGCGCGCCGTAGGCGAAGCCGCCGTTGACGAAGCCGGTCTTCGCGCCCCGCCGCTCCGGGAACCACTTGCCGACCATGTTGATGCAGGTCGCGTAGATCAGCCCCGACCCGAGGCCGCCGATCACGCCGAAACCGCAGAGCGCCGGCCCCACGTCGTCCAGATGCGCCAGCGCCACGAAGCCCACCAGGCACAGCACCGAACCGAGGTACATCGCCCACCGCGCGGTGAGCAGCCCCCGCTCCCGTAACCACCCCGCCGGGAAGGCGATGCCCGCCTGGAAGAACACCCAGACGCTCAGAATCCAGAAGGTGTCGCTCTGCGACCAGCCGTGCGCCCGCGAGAGCGTGTCCTCGGCGGAGCCGTACGCGTACTCCGACACGCTGATCGCCATCATCGCGATCCACGGCAGATACACCATCAGCTTGCGGGAGTGCCCCAGCAGCTCCCGGTCGCTCTCGCCGATCCGGTAGACCCGCCCCTTGCCGTCCGTGACGTTGCGGTACCCGGCCCGCCGGGCCGCACAGCCGTCGTCCCCGTTCCTGCCGTCCTCGTTCTTGCCCTCGTCCCGGTCCGTCTCCGTGCTCATCGTCCGTCCCCTGCCCCTCGCATGAGTGCCGTCAGTTCCCTCCTGTCCGCTCCGGGCACGCGCCCGTGGCCCCTCTCACGGCAGCTTCCCCGCGGCCCGCGCCCAGCGGTACTTCGCCCCGAGCACCGCCACCGGCTTCTCCGTCGTGTACGGATACGCCACCACGCCCCGCTCGAAGAGGTACGCGCACGCCTCCTCGACCTCGGTGTCCCCGGCCAGCGACGCCACCACCGGCTTCTCGATCCCGCGCGCCCGGAACTCCGCCACCAGGCGCGCCGTCAGCTCCGCGAAGACCATCGGCGGGGTGACGAGGGTGTGCCAGTAGCCGAGCACCAGCGCATGGATACGGGGATCCTCCAGGCCCAGCCGGATCGTCGCCTCGTACGTCGACGGCGGCTCCCCGCCCGTGATGTCCACCGGGTTCCCGGCCGCCCCGAACGGCGGGATGAACCGCCTGAACGCCGCGTCGAGATCGGCGGGGATGTCCATCAGCCGCAGCCCGTTGTCGACGATCGCGTCCGACAGCAGCACGCCCGAGCCGCCCGCGCCGGTGATCACCACGACGTTGTCCCCGGCGGGCGCCGGCAGCACCGGCAGCGCCCGCGCGTACTCCAGCATCTCCGCGAGACCCGGCGCCCGGATCACCCCCGCCTGCCGCAGGATGTCGTCGTAGACCGCGTCGTTGCCGGCCAGCGCTCCGGTGTGGGAACCGGCGGCCCGCGCGCCCGCGCCGGTCCGCCCCGCCTTCAGCACCACCACCGGCTTGTGCGGCACCGTCGCCCGCGCCGCCGCCACGAACGCCCGGCCGTCCTTCAGGTCCTCCAGATGCATCGCCACGCAGTCGGTGTGCTCGTCCTCGGCGAAGTAGGTGAGCAGATCGTCCTCGTCGACGTCCGCCTTGTTGCCGAGTCCCACGATCGCCGAGACGCCCGTGCCGGTGGCCCGCGCGAAGCCGAGGATGGCCATCCCGATCCCGCCGGACTGCGAGGTCAGCGCCGTGCCGCCGCGCACGTCGTACGGCGTGCAGAAGGTGGCGCAGAGGTCCTGCCAGGTGGAGTAGTAGCCGTAGATGTTCGGCCCCAGCAGCCGGATGCCGTACTCCTCGCCGATCGCCACCAGCCGCTCCTGGAGGGCGTGCTCCCCGGTCTCGGCGAAGCCGGACGGGATCAGCACCGCGTTCGGGATGCCCTTGCGCCCGGCCTCCTCCAGCGCCGCGGGCACCAGCGGCGCCGGAATCGCGAACACCGCCACATCGACCTCACCGGGCACCTCCCGCACCGAGCGGTACGCCTTGCGGCCCAGGATGTCGTCGGATTTCGGGTTCACCGGATGGATCTCGCCGGGGAAACCGCCGTCGACGAGGTTGCGCATCACCGAGTTCCCGATCTTGCCGGGCTCCGCCGACGCCCCGATCACCGCCACCGACCGCGGCCGCATCAGCCGCCGCATCGCGGTCAGGATCTCCTCCCGCGAACGCCGCCGCCGCTCGGCCGGCGCGCCCGGCGCCAGCAGGATCCGCACATCCGCGGCGCGCACCCCGTCCGCCGCCGCGAACACCGGGTTCAGATCGATCTCCGCGATCTCCGGGAAGTCCGCGGCCAGTTCGGACGTCCGCACGATCAGCCCGGTCAGCGCCGCACGGTCCACCGGCGGCGCGCCCCGCACCCCGCGCAGCACCTCAGCCGCCCGGATCGAGTCCAGCATCGACGCGGCGTCCGCCTCGCCCGCCGGCGCCAGCCGGAACGTGACGTCCCCCAGCGCCTCCACCAGCACCCCGCCGAGCCCGAACGCCACCACCTTCCCGAACGTCGGATCGCTCACCGCCCCGACGATGACCTCCTGCCCGCCGGAGACCATCTCCTGGACCAGCACCCCGTCGATCCGCGCCCCGGGGGAGTGTGCCCGCGCGCTCCGCACGATGTCGCAGAAGGCGGCGCGCACCTCGGCGGCGGACGCCAGCGCGGTCCGCACCCCGCCCGCCTCCGTCTTGTGCACGATGTCCGGCGAGACGATCTTCAACGCCACCGGGAACCCGATCCGGTCCGCCAGCGCCACCGCGTCGTCCACGGTCTCCGCCAGCCCCTCCGCCGGCGTCGCGATGCCGTATGCCTCGGCCACCCGCCGGCCCTCGGGCGCGGTCAGCGCGGTGCGCCCCTCGGCCCGCGCCGCCGCCAGCACCGCCCGCACCATCTCCGCCCGGCCGTCGAGCGGCCGGTGCTCCTCGTGCTCCGCCATCAGATCACTCCGTTCGCCTTGAGCAGCCGCAGTTCCTCGTCGGCGAGCCCCAACTCGCCGCCGTACACCTCCTGGTTGTGCTCGCCCAGCAGTGGCGAACGGTCGATCTCGACAGGGGAGTCGGACAGCTTCAGCGGCGAGCCGACGGTGGTGAACGTGCCGCGCTCGGGGTGGTCGACGCTCACCACCATCCCGTCGGCGACCAGCGAGGCGTCCTCGATCAGCTCCTTCGGCGAGAGCACCGGACCGCACGGGACGTTGTGGGCGTTGAGCCGCTCCAGCACCTCCCACTTGGGCAGCGTGGCGCTCCACTCCTCGATCAGCTGGAACATCTTCGCCAGCTTCGGCAACCGCGCCTCCGGGGTCGCCCACTCCGGATCGTCCGCCAGTTCCGGCCGTCCGATCAGCTCGGTCAGCGGCCGCCAGCCGACCGGCTGCACGATCACGTACACGTAGTCGTTGGGTCCGCCGGGCGCGCACCGCACCGCCCAGCCGGGCTGCCCGCCGCCGCTGGCGTTCCCGCTGCGCGGCACCGTGTCGCCGAAGCTCTCGTTCGGGTACTCGGCCAGCGCGCCGTGCGCCAGCCGCTGCTGGTCGCGGAGCTTGACCCGGCACAGGTTCAGCACCGCGTGCTGCATCGCGACGTTCACGCGCTGGCCGCGGCCGGTGCGTTCGCGCTGGTAGAGCGCGGCGAGGATGCCGGCGACGCAGTGCACGCCGGTCCCCGAGTCGCCGATCTGCGCACCGGTCGCCAGCGGCGGCCCGTCCTCGAACCCGGTCGTCGCCATCGCCCCGCCCATCGCCTGCGCCACCACCTCGTACGCCTTGAACGCGGTGTACGGGCCGTCGCCGAAGCCCTTGATGGAGGCGTAGACCAGCCGCGGGTTGATCTCCTGGATGCGCTCCCAGGGGAAGCCCATCCGGTCGACGGCGCCGGGGCCGAAGTTCTCCACCAGGACGTCGCTGCGGGAGATCAGCTCGGTGAGCAGCTCCTTGCCGCGCGGGCTCTTGGTGTTGAGGGTGATGCTCCGCTTGTTGCAGTTGAGCATCGTGAAGTACAGGGAGTCGGCGTCCGGCACATCGCGCAGCTGCCGCCGCGTGATGTCCCCACCGGTCGCCTCCAGCTTGACCACGTCCGCACCGAGCCAGGCCAGCAACTGCGTGGCGGAGGGCCCGGACTGCACATGCGTCATGTCGAGGACGCGAACGCCCTCAAGTGCCTTGGTCACGACGGGTTCACCTCACTTGTACATCGTCTGGTTCATCGTTCCGGGGGCATACGCGTCCGGGTCCACCCACACATTGATCAGCGACGGCTTGCCGCTCTCCCGCGCCCGCTCCAGCGCCGGCCGGATCTGCGCCGGATCGCGCACCTCCTCGCCGTAACCGCCCAGCATCCGCGCGAACTTGTCGTACGGCACATCGCCGAGGGTGTTGCCGACCCGCTCCCGCTCGTCGCCGTACTTGGCGCGCTGGCCGTATCGGATCTGGTTCATCGAGGAGTTGTTGCCGACGATCCCGACGAACGGCAGATCGAAGCGGACCAGCGTCTCGAAGTCCCACCCGGTCAGCGAGAACGCGCCGTCCCCGAAGAGCGCCACGACCTCCTTCTCCGGCCGCGCCTGCTTCGCCGCCATCACGAACGGCACCCCGACGCCGAGCGTCCCCAGCGGCCCCGGATCCATCCAGTGACCGGGCGCCTTCGGCTGCACCACCTGCCCGGAGAAGGTGACGATGTCGCCGCCGTCCCCGATGTAGACCGAGTCCTCGGTCAGAAACTCGTTGATCTCGCTGACCAGGCGGTACGGGTGGATCGGGTGCGCGTCCGACCGCAGCTGCGGCAGCCGCTTCTCCAGAGCGGCCCGCTCCACCGCGCGCAGCTCCTCCAGCCACTCCTTGCGCCGCACGGAGCCGCCCGCCGGCTGCCCGGACGCGGCCTCGGCGACGGCGGCGAGCACCAGCCCCGCATCGCCGACGATCCCCAGATCCACATCGCGGTTCTTGCCGACGGTGCGGTAGTCCAGATCGATCTGCACGACGGTGGCGTCCGGCGACAGCCGCTTGCCGTATCCCATCCGGAAGTCGAACGGGGTGCCGACGATGACGATGAGATCGGCCCGGGAGAAGGCGTGCCGCCGCGAGAGCTGGAAGTGGTGCGGATCCCCGGGCGGCAGCGTCCCGCGCCCGGCGCCGTTCATGTACGCGGGGACGTTCAGCTCCCGCACCAGCGAGGTCGCAGCCTCGGTCGCCCGCGTCGTCCAGACCTGGCTGCCCAGCAAGATCGCCGGCCGCTCGGCCCGCACCAGCAGATCGGCCAGCTTCTGCACGTCGTCCGGGTCGCCCGGCGACCGTGTCGAGGCCCGGTAGTGCCCGGCCCGCGGCACCCGCGCCGTCTCCCGGGGCACCTTGGCGTCGAGCACGTCCCGCGGAATCTCCAGGAACGACGGCCCGGGCGCACCGTGGTAGCACTCGCGGAACGCCATCGAGACCATGTCGGCGGCGCGCGCGGTGTCCGGCACGGTCGCGGCGAACTTGGTGATCGGCGTCATCATGTCGACGTGCGGCAGGTCCTGGAGCGACCCCATCTTGTGCTGGGTGCTCGCCCCCTGCCCGCCGATCAGCAGCATCGGCGACTCCGCCCGGAAGGCGTTGGCGACCCCGGTGACCGCATCCGTCGTCCCGGGCCCCGCGGTGACCACCGCGCACCCCGGCTTCCCGGTGATCCGTGCGTACCCGTCGGCGGCGTGCGCGGCGACCTGCTCGTGCCGCACGTCGACGACCTCGATGCCTTCATCGACGCAGCCGTCGTAGATATCGATGATGTGCCCGCCGCAGAGCGTGTAGACGACGTCCACACCCTCCGCCTTGAGCGCCTTCGCAACCAGGTGCCCGCCGGAGATGAGGTTCTGCGCGTCCTCGGGCATGGGGCATCGCTTCCCTTCGTGGGACCGCCCGCGGACGACCCCTGACGTGGTCGGATGTGGATTGCATACAGTCGACGAATACTGTATGAACCCGTTATCCCGCATCGCCCGTCCGCTGTCCAGGGGGCAAGGGGTGGCGATCGAGCCAAGGATTGGTCATGCGTGGACCGCGCTCACGGAAAGCCCGCGGTCAGGGGCGGCGACCGGTCCCCGCGGGTGAGCGGGACGCCAGGGGCGACGGGCGCGCACGGGGCGACCGCTCGTAGGCGTTCACTTTGCCCTTTATCTCCAACTGCGTGCCGATCCGTCCAGCAGATACGCAGGTGAAAGGCACTCCGAAACCTTGGTATTGTTGTCCATGTCGCCGCGGGGAACACCCCGCGAAGACAACACCTGGTCCGGGTGGCGGAATGGCAGACGCGCTAGCTTGAGGTGCTAGTGCCCTTTATCGGGCGTGGGGGTTCAAGTCCCCCCTCGGACACCGGCGAAAGACCCCAGTTGATCTGGGGTCTTTCTGGGTTTCCGGGCTGAGGCGTGACCGATCGCGTGACCTGCGGGCCGGCGGATCTCCGGGGCGGGCCAGGGGGACGGGCCGCGTCGGCCGCGCGAGAGGCGGTCGGTCGGTGCGCTCCGGTGGTCACCTCTCCGAGACGCCCGCCGCGGTGGCGGATCGTGCGCCGGTTCGCCCGCATCCTGGGTGAGATCCCGCCCGAGGGTCAGGCCGTCTTCATCGAACGCGCCGCAGGGCGGACGCCGCGGAATCCCACTCCGCGGCCGATGCCGGCCGCTCCCGCTCCGGCTGACGCCCACATGCGGTCTGTCCCGCTCTCGCCTTCGTCGTGACGGAGTTGACCGCTGCGGATGTGGAGTGCCCGTGCCACGGCAGGGGATCTGCGTGCGCATCGGGCTGTTTCCCGGGGGCGGTCGGACGGGAGTGTCTTCGGCGTCGGGTTGGAGCAGGGCGTCCCCTGGGGCTCGGATCAACTGCCGAAGATTCGAACGCTAGTTACTCCTGAATAAACTTTAAACCCTTGAATGGTGTGGCGTTCATCACGCAATAGCATAAAACCCCTGGTCGAGCGCCTGCGGATTTGATCGATCACATTCCGCTGACGGTGGCTTAACCCTGACGACACCCCCTTCGGTGAGAAGGGCAGGAACATCCGTTCCGCCCCACCCGTCACAGTCGTCGGGTGGACATCCCCTCAGGAAGGGAGGACTTGACTCGTGGAGCACTTGCGGCACTCATGGTCCTGGTATGCGCTTGTCGTTGTCGGCGCCTATCGGTTGATCGCCACAGGACTCGACTCCCTCGTCCGACTCCTCGTCACCACCTCGCAGGCCACCCCCCTCCGACCCCACTACGTGAGCACCTTCGAGATGCCGATCTGCCACTGCGCCTCAGCCTGCGAACACCACCGCCCCGACGTGTCGCCCGCGCCGCGACCGCCGGCGTGCTTCTGCTGTGGGGAGGTGCGATGAACGAGAACTCACCGTTGGCCTCTCCCACCGCCGAACTGCCGGTCGACTTCACCGCGTTCTTCCAGCAGGAACAGAAGGCGTTCTTGAAGTACGCCGCCCAGCGCCTGCGCGACCGGCGAGACGCCGAGGACGCCGTCCTCGAAGCCGGCCGCCGCATGTACGCAAAATGGGAACGCATCCTGGCGCACCCCAACCCCCCGGCGATGGCCCACACGATCCTCCACGGCGTCATCATCGACTTCTACCGCCGCGCCGTACGCAACTCCCGCATGCTCACCTACGCCGATCCGCCCGACCGCCCCGACAGCTCACAGGTCATGGACCTCGGCGCCTACGAAGCGCTCGACCTGGCCTTGGAGGAACTGGAGGCCGCCGCGCCGCAGCAAGCCGCCTCGGTGCGCCTCTACTACCTCGTCGGGCTGTCGTACGACCAGATTGCCGAATTCCTCGGCACCAGCAAGGGCTCGGCGAAGGCCAGTGCGTGCCTGGGGCTGCAGCGCCTGAGGGACATCATGCTCAAGGATTCCGGAGAGGACGAGTGATGCTCGAAGAAGCGCTCCGACGGCAAGCCGCAGCCCTCGACGACGAGTTCGCCGACCATGATGCGGAGGCGTTCACCCAGCGCCTCGTCGCCCGCATCACCGACAGTGGCAGCCGGCCGCCCGAGCGGGTGGGGCGTCAGGCCGCCAACGGGGCACGCCCCATTCCGGTGCGCCCCGCGCCACCGCGCCGCCGCCGGCGGCGGCCAACCCCCATTCTGGAGTCCGCGGTCACCCCGGCGGAGACTCTGGCCGAAGTGCGCACGATCTGCGACCTCGTACTGAACAGCGACGCCCTGGCCTCGCTGCACGCCTTCCGGGATGACTACGATCCGGTCGGCGCCCGCACCTTCGCCTGTCTGCTGTACTACCTACGCAACTGGGAGGCCGCCCTCTTCTGGTGGCGCTTCGCAGCCGGTGCCGGCGACGAACTCGCCGCCTACCTGCTGTTCGTCCACCACGCCGCGGTCGGCCCCTGGGCGGAAGCGAGGGTGTGGAGGGCCACGGCCATGATGATGGGCTTCAACCGGGCCACGCACCTGCCCACCCCGGTGACCAGGCCCTGTGAGCGGTCCCACCCCGACACCCGCTCGCTGGAGCAGGCGTTCAAGGAGTTCGTCGACCGGCACTTCCTGCCGAACGGACTGGTCGCGAACTGACTGAGGACCACTGGCCGGCCGGGGACGCCTTGCCGGCCAGTGGTCCTGCGGCGACCCCTCATCCGCAACGGCTGGCTCGCGCTCGTCCGTCTTCGGCCTGGCGTCACGCGGACAAGCGCAAGGCTGTGCCCGACGACTTCGAAGCCCCTCTGGCAACACGTTCCGGGGCCGGCCGAGGCTCGTTGCCCGCGCGCACCAGGAAGCGTCTACCGGTCAGACGGGATCGGTGAACGAGATCGGCTTGCCGGTGGCGTGGGCATACGCGATCTCCCTGCTCGTGGACTCGCCGATATACCCGCCGGGGTTGACGACCAGAACCCGGTCAGCCAGGTCGATCTTGCGCAGGTGGAGGGCGCCCAGTGCGGCCTTCTGCTCGTTGGTGATCAACTCGTCTGCTTCGCCCGGCGCGACGACGATGACACCGGCGAAGGTCAGATCACGGTTCGCCGCACGCATCTCGTCCATGAACCGGGTGGAGCCGCAGATGCAGACAATCTCAGGTCGGTCCGGCACGGCTCAGCCCTTCGGTCGAACGGGAATCCGTCGGTGGGCACGTCGACATCGCAGACAAGCGCACGAGCCAACAGCTGAAGAGGCTGCCATGAGCACTCATCGCAGCGCATCAGCGTCGAGCACACGCTCGCCGACCGCAATCGCTGGAAGCAACTGACCCGCTGGACAGACCGGGGAGACGTCCTGCCCGACGCCTACCGGGCGGTGTTCACGCAGATCGCGGCCGGTCGTTCTCCGGCGGCGCGGTCAGGTGTCCGTCGGCTCCGGTTCGCGGGCGCCGTTGAGCACCGCGTCCAGCAGTCCGGGGAAGCGGGCGTCCACCTCCTCCTTGCGGAGTTGGATGAAGTAGTTGCGTCCCTCCAGGCGTGTCCTGGTGATGCCCGCCTCGCGCAGTACGCGGAAGTGGTGCGAGAGCGTCGACTTGTGCACGCCGACCAGGAATTCCTCCGGCCAGCAGGGGTGGTACTCGCCGTCGGCCAGCACCGCGAGCATGCGCAGCCGTACGGGGTCCGCCAGTGCGCGCATGACTTCGGTGAACTTGACGTCGCCCGCGTCCGGTTCCGTGAGGTATCGCGCCACGGGGCCTCCTTCCGCTGGTCGGCGCGATTGTATCGGGCGTCATTGTTTGGCTCTCATCAAACAATGTATTGACAGTGTGGAGTTCGGCCTCCCTAGTATGACGATCATCAAACAGTTGGTCTCGTAGGGGAAGTGAGGGGCCATGTACAGCCGCCTGTTGATCCTCACCCTGGGTACGTTTTCGGTGGGGACGGACAGTTTTGTCATCGCGGGAATTCTTCCCGAGATCTCCCGGACGCTCGGCGTCAGCATTTCCGCCACGGGGCTGCTGATCACCGTCTTCGCGCTGTCCTACGCGGTGCTGTCGCCCGTCGTGGCCGCGACCACCGCACACTGGCCGCGCAAGCGGCTGCTCCTGGGCGGCCTCGTCGTCCTGGCGATCGGCAACGTCCTCACCGCCGTGCTGCCCTCGTACGGGCCGGTGCTGGCGAGCCGGGCGGTCGCCGGGCTGGGGGCCGCCATGTTCACCCCGACGGCCAGCGCCACCGCCGCCTCGCTGGTGCCGCCCGAGAAGCGTGGTCGGGCGCTGGCCGTCGTGATGGCGGGGCTCAGCGGGGCCACCGCGCTGGGCGCGCCCCTCGGCACGGTCATCGGCAGCGAGGTCAACTGGCAGGCCACACTGTGGTTCGTCGCGGTGCTCGCGGTGCTCGGGGCCGTCGGTATCGGCGTCCTGTTGCCCGCCGTGCCCCCGGCGCCCGCGATCGGCCTGCGCCGGCGGATGGCGCCGCTCAAGGACGCCCGGATCGGCTTCACCCTGCTGACCACCGTGCTGGTGTTCACCGGCCTCTACACCAACTACAGCTTCGTCGCCGAGTCCTACGACCGCGCCACCGGCGGCAGCGGAACGGTGCTGGCCGCGCTGCTCTTCGTCTGGGGGCTCGGCGCCACCGTCGGCAACCTCGGCGCGGGCCGCCTCACCGACAAGGCCGACCCACGGTGGATCATCGCCACCGCGGTGACCGTCGCCGCCGTGGACTTCGCGCTGATGCCGCTGACCAACCGTCATCTCGCCACCGCCGTGGTAGCCGTCTTCGTGTGGGGCGTGTGCGGCTGGGCCTCGCTCGTCCCCCTCCAGCACCGGCTCATCACCGTCAACCCGGCGCACGCCACCTTGACCATCGGTCTGAACGCGGCGGCCACCTACCTCGCGGTCTCCGCGTCCGGCCTCACCGGCGCGGCGGGCATCGCGCTGCTGGGCGCGCACCGGCTCAGCCTCTTCGGCCTGGGCTTTCTCGTGCTCGGCCTGCTCTCCTCCGCCGTCGCGACCAGGCTCATCCGGCGGGGTGCGGGGAGGGCCGTCGCGCCGCAGACCTGATCCCGGCCGGGCCCGGGCCCGTTGTGCGCCGCGGCCTGCCGGAAAAGCGGTTGCCCCGCGTCCGCGTCCGCCGGTCGGATGGGGACATGAGCGCAGCGCCCATGCATCCCGGCATGCACCCCATCGACGACGACCTCGTACGGCGGCTGATCGCCGGGCAGTTCCCGCAGTGGGCGGGCCTGACGGTGGCACGGCTCGCGTCCGGCGGCACGGTCAACGCGATGTACCGGCTGGGTGGCGACCTGGTCGTACGGCTCCCGCTGGTGCAGGGCGGGGTCGGCGACGTGGCGCTGGAGCGGACCTGGCTGCCGCGGCTCGCGCCCCGGTTGCCCGTGCCGATCCCCGAGGTGCTCGCGGCCGGCCGGCCCGCCGAGGGATATCCGTGGCCGTGGTCGGTGTACCGGTGGCTCGCGGGGGAGCACCCCGAGGCGGGGGCGCTCAGCGCACCGGATCTGCTGGCCGAGGACCTGGCGGCGTTCGTGGCGGCGATGCGGGGCATCACCCTGCCCGGCGCGCCGCCGGCCCACCGCGGCGGCCCGCTCGCCTCTCTCGACGCGGAGACGCGCAGGGCGATCGAGGAGTTGCGCGGGCTCCCGCAGGAGGGCGTCGACTGCGACGCGGCCCTCGCCGTGTGGGACGAGGCGCTGCGGGCCCCGGAGGGGGACGGTCCTCCGGTGTGGCTGCACGCCGATCTCATGCCGGGGAACCTGCTGGTGACCGGCGGCAGGCTCACCTCGGTCATCGACTTCGGCTGCCTGGGGGCGGGCGATCCGGCCTGCGATCTCTTCCCGGCCTGGAATCTGCTGCCGCCCGGCGCGCGGGACGTCTTCCGCGCGGCGCTGGGCGTGGACGACGCGACCTGGATCCGCGGCCGGGGCCGGACGCTCTCGCAGGCGCTGATCGCGCTGCCGTACTACCGGCGGACGAACCCGGCGATGGCGCACAACGCCCGGCATGTGATCCGGGCGGTGCTTGAGGAGGGGTGAGCCGGGCGCCGAGGAGCGGTGAGCGGGGCGTCGAGGAAGGGTGAGCGGGGCGCCGCGTGGTGCGGGCGCCGGGGGCGGAATCACGGAGAACTGCGAGTGCTACCGTTAGGCGGTGGATGCTGCCCGACGACGCCCCTCGCCCCGGACCGTGGCCCCCGGTGAGGGCAGTCATGTATCGCTGGCCCTGATCAACACGGCGTTCGCGCTGCCGAGCGGCCCTTTCGAAGAGCTGTCGGACGCCGCCGCCGCGCATGCCTGGCTGACCGGCCGTGAGCTGATCGCTCCCGAAGTCGCCGTCGGCGCCCGGGAGATGACACAGCTGCACGCCCTGCGGGAGACGCTGCGCGCGCTCTTCGAGGCGCGCATCGACGGGACGACCCCGGGCTCACGGGTGCTGGAGTCGGTCAATGCCGCGCTGGCCCGGGCTCCCGGGGTGCGTACGGTCCGCTGGGTCGAGGGCGCCGGCCTGGTGGCGGCGGAGCGCCGGTCCGGTGCGGGAGGCGTCGGCGCCGCGCTGTCGCGGCTGGCCGAGGACGGCGTCGACCTGCTGACCGGAGGCGAGGCGGGCAAGCTCTCCCGCTGCGGTGCACGCGGTTGCGTCCGGCTGTTCATCCGGTCGCATGCGGCCCGGCGCTGGTGCTCGGACCGGTGCGGCAACCGTGTCCGGGCCGCCCGCCACTACGCCGGGCGCGGTGGCGGCGGCCGGTAGCTGGGACCTGCGGAGAGTCCCTCCTGTCGCCCATCTCGACTTGTACCGGCAGCAGTTGATCATGTGTGCGAGGATCGAGGGGCGGAGTGCGTGGGGCGCGTCGGCCGTGGGGGCGGCGATGCGGAGGCCGTGCGGGACGTGGTCCGGGCCCGGTGAGTGCGTAGATCTTCTGACGGGAACAGCCCGTGGGGGAGTGCCCCCGTTCTCCTGGCGCATCATCGGTGCCAGGCAGCTGGCTCTGTCTGTCCTCGATGCGTCAACGCCCTATGCCCATAAGGGTTTTTGGGGCACCCGTATCTGCCGCTCCTCGCCGCCCTTGCCCTCGCCGCGCACCGCGGCCCGCGTCATTTCTCACGGAGAATTCCCCTTACCATCGTGAGACAAGTGCCACGAAGGGATGTGTGAGTGAGTACCTTGCCAAGCGCCGGTCGCCTCGACACCGAGAAGATCCGGCTGGACTTTCCGATCCTTCAGCGCGTGCTGCGCAGCGGCTCGCAGCTGGTCTACCTCGATTCCGCGGCGACGACGCAGAAGCCGCTTCAGGTGCTGGACGCCGAACGCGACTTCTACCTCCAGCACAACGCCGCGGTCCACCGGGGCGCCCATCAGCTGGCCGAGGAGGCGACCGAGGCGTACGAGGCGGCCCGGGAGTCCATCGCCGCCTTCATCGGCGCACGCGAGGACGAGGTGGTCTTCACCAAGAACGCCACCGAGGGGATCAACCTCGTCGCGTATGCGCTCGGCAACGGCGGCCGGATCAAGGCCGGCGACAAGATCGTGGTGACCGAGATGGAGCACCACGCCAACCTCGTCCCCTGGCAGGAGCTGGCGCGGCGCACGGGGGCGAAGCTGGAGTGGTTCCCGCTGACGGACGACGGGCGGCTCGATCTCGAAACGATCGACGACCTCCTCACCGACGACACCGCCCTGGTCGCGCTCACCCACCAGTCCAATGTCCTCGGGACGCTCAACCCCGTGGGGCTGATCGCCGAACGCGCCCATCAGGTCGGCGCGTTGGTGCTGGTGGACGCCGCGCAGTCGGTACCGCACCGGCCCGTCGACGTCTCCCGGCTGGGCGTCGACTTCCTGGCCTTCTCCGGTCACAAGATGCTCGGTCCCAGCGGGATCGGCGTGCTGTGGGGCCGGCAGGAGCTGCTGGCGGACCTGCCGCCCTTCCTGACCGGCGGCTCGATGATCGAGATCGTCACGATGGAACACTCGACCTATCTGCCGCCGCCGCAGCGCTTCGAGGCCGGGGTCCCCATGACGGCGCAGGCCGTCGGTCTGGGCGCGGCCGTGGAGTACCTCAACGCGCTGGGCATGGAGCGGGTGATGCAGCACGAGAGCGAGCTGACCGCCAAGGCGCTGGAGCTGCTGGGCCAGATCCCGGGCGTGCGGATCGTCGGTCCCCCCGAGCTGCGGGACCGCGGCGCCACCGTGGCCTTCACGGTCGACGGCATCCATCCGCACGACGTCGGGCAGGTGCTGGACGAGCACGGCGTGGCGGTCCGGGTGGGGCATCACTGCGCCCGCCCCATCGTCCAGCGGTACCAGATCCCCGCGACCACCCGCGCGAGCTTCTACGTCTACAACACCACCGACGAGGTCGAAGCGCTCGCCGACGGGGTGCGCGCCGCGCAGAAGTTCTTCGGCTGACGGCCGGCCGGGGCCTGCCGCAGCACGCCCCGGCCGTCACCCGCGCCGCGACGGCCCGCCCGTTGCCGAAGCCGGCGAGCCGCGGCGGGGAAAAGGAATGGAGAGGGCCGCGGCCGGGCTGTTAGCTTGTCCCCGACCGTGACACCGCCCGAGGAGGTGAGACCCATGAACGCTGTAACGACGTGGGTGCTCCCCCTTTCCGTCACGGCCGGCGATTGACGTAGGTGTCGCCGGGAGCGCCTCGACACCAGGCACTCCCGAAAGGCCACACCATGCATGCTCCGCACTTCACCACCGACGCGTCGTCGAACGGCATACGCGAACGCGACTTCACCGTGGGCGGCGTCCCCGGCATCCTCTGGTCGCCGGCTTCCGGCGCCGATCGCGCGCCCCTGGTCCTGATGGGCCACGGCGGCGGCCACCACAAGAAGCATCCGGCGATGGCGGGCCGCGCCCAGCGCCTCGTGACCGGAGGCGGCTTCCATGTCGCCGTCCTCGACGCGCCCGGTCACGGCGACCGGCCGCGCAGCGCCGAGGACGAGCGGGAGATCGCCGCGCTGCGCGGGGCGCAGGCGGCGGGCGAGCCGGAAGGCCCGATCGTCGTCCGCTACAACGCCCGCCTGGCCCAGGCCGCCGTGCCCGAGTGGCGGGCGGCCCTGGACGCCCTTCAGGGGCTGCCGGAGATCGGCGCCGACGGCCCGGTGGGCTACGTCGGCATCGGTCTGGGCACCGCGATCGGGGTGCCGCTGGTGGCGGTCGAGCCCCGGATCACGGCCGCGGTCTACGTCTGCACCTGGCCCGATGTCCTGATCGAGGCGGCGCAGCGGATCACCGTGCCGATCGAGTTCGACCTCCAGTGGGACGACGAGCGCATTCCGCGCGAGGCCTCTCTCGCGCTGTTCGACGCCTTCGCCTCGAAGGAGAAGACGCTGCACGCCAACGCGGGCATGCACCTGGAGCTGCCGCGGTTCGAGGCCGACAGCGCGGTCCGGTTCTTCGTCCGGCATCTCGGCGGGGCGGTCGCCCCGGCGGCCTGACGGTGAGCGGGGGCGGCGTCCGGTGTGACCACCGGGCGGCGCCCCCGCCCCCGGCCGGATGCGGGAACCGGCCCGCCCGGCCGCGCATCCGACCGGCCCCAGGAGTCACGACCCCGCGGCGTGTCCCTCCAGCACCCCCGTGCGCTTGCGTTGGACGCACCAGTAGTAGAGGAAGCCGCCGCCGGCGACGATGCCGATGAAGAGGAAGGCGCCCCAGCGCAGATACCAGTGCTGCGGGCCCGTCGCGTTGTAGACGGCGGCGCGGGGCCAGGCGAGGTTGAGGGACATCGCCAGGCCCCAGAGGACCGCGAGGATGTTGACGGGAAGGCCGAAGCGGCCCAGGGAGAAGGTGCCCTCGGCCGGGGTCCAGCGGCCGCGCAGGCGTTGGACCAGCATCGGGACGGTGACCATCAGATAGGCCAGGTAGATCATGATGATCGCGATGCTGGTGATCACCGAGAAGATCTGCGGTTGGTTGACGTTGATCAGCAAGATCGCGACGCCCACCAGCCCGATGATGATCGCGGGCAGCACCGGGGTCTGGAAACGCGGGCTGACCTTCGCCAGCAGGGACGCGGCGGGCAGGTTGTTGTCCCGGGCCATGGCGAAGGCGAGGCGGATGCCCGCGGTGTGCACCGCCAGTTCGCAGACGGTGATCGCGATGACCACGCACCACAGCACGATCTGGCCGACCGTCGAGCCCAGCGTGGAGAGGACCACGTACTGCAGGCCGTCCACGGAGAGTTCCTTGGCGTGCAGATCGGGCACCGCGAGGAGGGCGAAGAGGAGGATCAGACCGCCGATGAGGAACGAGGCGGTCAGGGCCCGCAGGATGGCGCGCGGGGCGTTGCGGCCCGGGTCCTTGGACTCCTCGCCCAGCGAGGACGCGGTGTCGAAGCCGTACATGACGTACGCCGAGGCGAGCGACGCGGTCAGGAAGGCGCCGAAGTAGCCGAGGCTCTGGCCGGCGCCCAGACCGAAGGTCTTGGTCACCGCGGACGGGCCGCGGGTGATGTGGGCGGCGAGCAGGATGATCAGCACGATCGCGGCGATCAGCTCGATGGCGACGCCCGCGGAGTTGATGCGCGCCATCAGCTTGACGCCGAACGCGTTCACCAGCGTGGTGAACAGGATGAGGATGCTGCCCAGCAGCACGGCGTTGGCCGCCGCATCCGTCCGGCCGCTGCCGTTGCCGATGAACTGGAACCACGACGAGATCTGCGGCAGCGTCACCTGATAGGCCAGGGCCACCGCGGCCAGCGACACCATGGTGGCGGTGAGCATCATCCAGCCGCCGAGCCATCCGACGTGCGGGCCGCCCATCCGCTTCGCCCAGTTGTAGATCGACCCGGCCACCGGATAGCGGGCGGCCAGCTCGCAGAAGCAGAGCGCGACCATCAGCTGGCCGCAGAACACCATCGGCCAGGACCACCAGTACGCCGGTCCGCCGTGGGTGATGCCGAAGTAGAACAGCTGGAAGGTGCCGGTGAGGATGGAGATGTAGCTGATCCCGGCGGCGAAGGTGTGGAAGTTGCCGAGGGTCCGCTTCAGCTCCGGTTTGTAGCCGAACTCGGCCAGCGAAGCGTCGTCGTCATCATGCGTGCCGTCCTCCCGGGTGCCGGGGCGCGGCGAGCCCGCCTCGCTCACTCGAACCACCTCTGCGGCCGGGGCGCGGTGTTCCGCCACACGTGCTTGGCCTCCTGGTACTCGGCGAGGCCCGCGGGCCCCAGCTCCCGTCCGACACCGGACTGCTTCATGCCACCCCACTCGGCCTGCGGGACGTACGGATGGAAGTCGTTGATCCAGACGGTGCCGGCCCGCAGCCGGGCCGCCACCCGGTGGGCCTTTTCGGCGTCCTGCGTCCAGACCGCGCCGGCCAGGCCGTACACCGTGTCGTTGGCGAGCCGGACCGCCTCGTCCTCGTCACGGAACCGTTCGACGGTCAGCACCGGGCCGAAGGACTCGTCGTGGATCACCGACATGTCCGGGGTGCATTCGTCCAGCACCGTCGGCAGGTAGTAGAAGCCGTCGCGCAGCGCCGGGTCCTGCGGTGGCCCGCCGCCGCAGCGCAGGACGGCGCCCTCGCCAAGGCCCGCCTCGACATACGCCGCGACCTTGTCGCGGTGCGCCGCGGAGATCAGCGGGCCGGTGCGGGCGTGCTCGTCGAACGGGCCGCCGAGCGGGATCCGCCGGGCGCGGGCCACCAGTTCGTCGACGAACCGGTCGTGCAGGTCGTTCTGGACGAGCAGCCGGGCGCCCGCCGAGCAGACCTGGCCGGAGTGGAGGAACACCGCGGTCAGGGCGTGGTCGACGGCGGTGTCGAACGCGGCGTCGGAGAAGACGATGTTGGGGTTCTTGCCGCCCAGCTCCAGGGCGATCTTCTTGACGGTCGGGGCGGCCGCGGCCATGATCCGGCGGCCGGTGAGCAGCCCGCCGGTGAAGGACACCAGGTCGACCCGGGGATCCTCGGTCAGCGGGGCGCCGACGAGCGGGCCGGTGCCCAGGGTGAGGTTGGCCGCGCCGTCCGGCAGCCCGGCCTCCGCCAGCAGCCGCATCAGATGGATCGCGGTGTGCGGGGTCAGCTCGCTGGGCTTCAGGACGAAGGCGTTGCCGGCGGCGAGCGCGGGGGCGACCTTCCACGCCGTCTGGAGCAGCGGGTAGTTCCACGGGGTGATCAGGGCGCAGACGCCGACCGGCTCATGGCGGACGATGCTCTCGATCCCCGGCTGCCCGGTGTCCACCACGCGGTCGGTGCCGCCGGACGCCGCGAGGTTGCCGAAATAGCGGAAGCAGTTCGCGATGTCGCCCATGTCGTAGACGCTCTCGACCAGCCGCTTGCCGGTGTCCAGCGATTCGGCGCGGGCCAGCGCGTCGGTGTCGCGCACCAGCAGGTCGGCGACGCGCAGCAGCAGGGCGCCGCGCTCGGCGGCGGGCGTGCGCGGCCAGGGCCCGTCGTCGTACGCGCTGCGGGCGGCGCCGACGGCGGCGGCCGCGTCCTTGGGGCCGCCTTCGTCGACGGTCGCGACCAGGGTGCCGTCCGCCGGGCAGCGGATCTCGCGCCGCCGGCCGTCGGCCGCTGCGGTCCAGCGGCCGCCGATGAACAGGTCCGGCATGGGGATGCCTCCGGTCTCCGGTTGTCGCGCCAGGCCGGCGGCGGGCGGGGCGCCGCCTGCCGCCGGGGTGCGGGCGCCGCGGACCGCGGCCCGGCGATTCGCACCCGGGTGATGATCTCGGTACCGAGCGTAGGCGCGGCGGTGCCGCTCCGCACGGCACGGCACCCCGGGCTTTCCCCTGAGCGTCGCGACGGCAGCCCGTAAGGGTGCCGGGCCACCCGGCCGGTCCATTCCGGGGCGCGCCGCCCGCGGGCCGTCCGCGCCCGCCGCTCCCGCCCGGGAACGCCGGGCCCCGGCGCCGCTCACTCCCCGTAAGGGACCCACCCGGCCGCCCGTACGGGAACGGCGCCGCGGCGGTCGGGGGAGAATCGGGCCATGCCCACCGCACCCGGCGGCCGTCCGCCCGCCTCGCCCCGTGCCGACCTGCCCTGCCGCCCGGTGCCCGATGTGGCGGCCTACCTCACCGGCCGCTGGAGCATCGAACGGCGCGTCCTCGACGTACGGGCCGGGGCCGAGGGCAGCTTCCGGGGGATCGCGGAGTTCCGGCCCGAGGGCGTGGACGGTGCGCTGCTGCATGTCGAGGAGGGCGAGCTGACCTGGGCGGACGCGGTGCATCCGGCCGGGCGGACGCTGTGGCTGCGGCCCCGGCCCAACGGCACGGCCGCGGTGGAGTTCGCCGACGGCCGCCCCTTCCACGACCTCGATCTGCGGACCGGACGCTGGCAGACCGTCCATCCGTGCGCCGCCGACCGCTACGCCGGGACGTTCACCGTGACCGGGCCGGACACCTGGGAGCTGGAGTGGCGGATCGAGGGACCGGCCAAGGAGGCGGTGCTGCGCTCGGTCTACCGCCGCCGGTAGACCGGGCGCGGCACCGGATGCCCGGCACGCACGCCGTCCGCGCGGACCCGGCACGGCGTCAGCCCTTGGTGGCGCGCAGGGCGTAGAGCAGCGGGACGATCGGCTCGTCGGGCGGCAGCCGCCACCAGCCGTTGTCACCGGGGACCATCGTGTCGAACCGCTTCCACGGGGCCTGTTCCGTCTCCCGCAGCACATCGACGCGGAGCCCGGCGGCGGACACCGCGGTGACGACCTCGCCGAGGCCGTGCCGCCATTCGTAACTCGTCGTCGCCTCCGTGAGCGCCGGGCCGTCGGTGTACGTGTGCGGGCTGTCGCTCCGCTGCGGGCCGCGCCCGGCGAGGTAGTCGTGGCGCAGCAGCAGGTCCTGGTTGTCGGGGGTGGGGGTGGGGCCGAGCGCGTCGAGCAGTGGGTGGAACTCGACGAGGTAGAGCATGCCGCCCGGGCGCAGCAGCGAGGCGACGATCTGGGCCCAGGCGGTGAGGTCGGGGAGGTAGCACAGGGCGCCCTTGCCGGTGTAGATCACGTCGAAGCGGCGGTCGCCGAGGGCCTCGGGCGCGCGGTGGACGTCGGACCGGACGAAGGTGAGGTCCCGGCCGCCCGCGGCGGCGAGCCGGCGGGCCTCGGTCAGGGCGGCGGCGGAGAAGTCGAGGCCGGTGGCGCGGGCGCCGCGGTCGGCGAAGGCGGCGGTTTCGGTGCCGAGATGGCACTGGAGGTGGAGGAGGTCGCGGCCGCGCAGGTCGCCCAGGTCCTGCCATTCGAAGGGGGCGAACCAGTCCTCGGCGGTGCGGGAGCCGTCCAGTCCGTAGAACTCGCTGGCGACGTGGACGGGGGTGCGGGCGTCCCAGTTGGCCTCGTTGGCCCGCACCATGTCCGCGACGGTCGGCCCGTGCTGCGGCGGTGTTCCGTGCTGCTCCGGCTCGCGCATCTGTGTGGTCATGGGGGACTGCCTACCCGGTGTGGCGCATGGGATGACAGTGGCTTCCCGGACGGCGGACGATGCCGCGGCCGCCGCCCGCGCCACCCGCTGTGACCAGGGACGTTGTTGCCTGCCGCGCTTCTGGCCCCGTAACCTCGCTTATCAGTGGATTTTACCGATTGGTAGGGAGTTTTCCGTGGCCGATGACGTCCGGGACCGATTGGCGGGGCTGGACTTCGCGGGGATCACCCCCGCCGAGTTCGCCGGGATCGTCAAGGGACTCAGCGCCCGCCAGATCACCGAGTTCGCCACCGGGGAGCTGCGCTCGCGGGTGCTGGGGGAGATCTTCGGGCGGATGGGTGAGCAGTTCCGCCCCGAGGCCGCCGGGGAGCTGCGGGCGCTGATCCGCTGGCGGATCACCGGGGAGTCCGAGGTGGTGTACGAGACCGTCATTGCCGACGGGCGCTGCACGGTCACCGAGGGCCGCTCGGCCGCCGACGCCCGGCTGACCCTGGTGATGGGGGACGCCGCCTTCCTCAAGCTGGTGTCCGGCAACGGCAATCCGGTGACGATGTTCCTCACCCGCAAGATCGTGGCCGGCGGCGATCTGACCCTCGCCGCCGGGCTCCACCGCTACTTCGACATCCCCGCGGCATGACCCGCCGCGCCGGCCGGGCGCCGTCCGTCCGCGGACGGCAGGTGTAGGACGCGCCGGGAGTGGTAGGCGCCCGGTGCGCGCTCCCTCGTGCGGCGGCCGGTCTTCGGGTGACCGGGCGGCGCCGCGAGCCGGTGCGGACCAGGTGTTGCCCCCGCGCGGGGCCGGTCCGTACCGCGGGGCGCACCCGGCACGGGTGACGCCGGGACAGGGAACGGGCCGCCGCCTGCGAGTGGCGTGGCGGCGGCCCGCCCCCGAACGGGGGGACGATTCCCGGCCACACTGAGCGGGGCTCTTGCCCGCGCGGCCCCGCCCGTTCCGCCCGGATTCCCCCGAGGTGTGCCGGCGGAAGGCCAAGTACCGCTCCCCGCAGGCGTACCGGGCGAGGAAACCCTGGCCTCATCTGCAACAACCGTGCATCCGTAGGTATGTTGGGGGCGAGCCCGGCCCGGCCGTCCGTTCGTACGGCGGCCGCAGAACCATGCCGGTGGTGCCGAACGACGGGAACGTTAGTCATGAGCCAAGAGCCCCAGCCGTTGTCCACTGTCGTCGATGTCAGCATCCCGAGCGTGGCCCGGATGTACGACCATTACCTGGGAGGCAAGGACAACTACTCCGTCGACCGTGAGGCCTGCGACGAGCTGGACAAGGTCGCGCCCAGCACCAAGGCGCTGGCCGTCAACAACCGCCGCTTCCTGCAGCGGGCGGTGCGCTGGCTCGCGCAGGAACAGGGCATCCGCCAGTTCATCGACCACGGCTCCGGCCTGCCGACGCAGGACAACGTCCACCAGGTCGCGCAGGCGGTCGACCCGGAGTCCCGGGTGGTCTACGTCGACAACGACCCGATCGTCCTCGCGCACGGCCGGGCGCTGCTGGAGGAGGACCACCGCACCGCGGTGATCCAGGCGGACATGCGCGACACCGACGGCATCTTCAACAGGCCCGAGGTCAAGCGGCTCATCGACTTCGACCAGCCCGTCGCCGCCCTCTTCGTCTCCGTCCTGCACTGCATACCGGACGAGGACGACCCCAAGGCGCTGGTCGAGCGCGTCGCCGAACGGCTCTGCCCCGGCAGCTTCCTGGTGGTCTGCCACCTGGTCAGCGAGGACAAGGCGACCCGGGACTTCGTCACGGAGTTCATGCGGGTCTCCACCCAGGGGAACTGGGGCCGGGTGCGCCGGGCGAGCGAACTGGAGGAGTTCCTGGAGGGGCTGGAGGTCCTGGAGCCCGGTCTCGTCGAGGTCTCCACCTGGAAGCCGGACGGCACCATGGGGCCGAAGCAGACGACCATGGAGTGGATCGAGTACGGCGGCGTGGCGCGCAGGAACTGAACTGCCCGGCAGGCATGAGGGAGGCGGGGCCGCCGGGCCCCGCCTCCCTCATGTGTGGAGCCGTCCGGCGGCTCAACCCATCTCGCGCAGCAGCTCCTCCAGGAGCGTCAGCGAACCGCGCGGCGACTCGGCCTGGGCGCTCAGCCGGTCCATGACGGCGAGGTAGTGGTCCACGTCGTCGCGCTTGTCCAGGTAGAGCGCGCTGGTCAGCTGCTCCAGATAGACGATGTCCGGCAGATCCGGCTCCAGGAACCGCAGGATCGTGATCGGCCCGCCGGCCGCCGCGAGTCCGCCGAGGCTGAACGGTGCGATCTGCAGCGTGACGTTGGGCAGCTTCGACATCTCCAGCAGATGACGCAGCTGATCGGCCATCACCTGCGGGCTGCCCAGCGGACGCCGCAGCGACGCCTCGTCTATCACCGCCCACAGCCGGGGAGCGTGCGGCGCCGTCAGCAGCTTCTGGCGCTCCAGGCGCAGCGCCACCCGCCGTTCGATGTCCTCCTCCGACGCCCGCGGATGACCGAGCCGGGCCACCGAGCGGGCGTAGTCCGGCGTCTGCAGCAGACCCGGGACGAACTGCACCTCGTACGTCCGGATCACCGACGCCGCCTCTTCGAGGCCGATGTGCGTCTCGAACCAGCTGGGCAGCACGTCGTTGTACCGGTGCCACCAGCCCGGGGTGCTGGTGCGGCGGGCGAGTGCGAGGAAATCGGCGCGCTCCGACTCGGCGGTGACGCCGTAGAGCGTCAGCAGATCGGAGATGTCCCGTTCCTTGCAGCTCACCCGGCCCAGCTCCAGGCGGCTGATCTTGGCGTGGGAGCCGCGGATCGCGTCACCCGCCGCCTCGCGGGAGACGCCGGAGGCCTCCCGCAACCGTCTGAGCTGGGTGCCGAGGACGATGCGGAGCACCGTCGGGCCGCCGCGCGGATTGTCGAGGTAGTGGCGCAGTGAGGGTTCGCGGCTCGGCTGCGCGGCGGTCATGCTGACTCCCCTGGGTGGTTGGGCGAGCGCCAAGTGTCCCACTGCGAAAAGGATACGTACAGCGGACCGATTATCCGGACGACATATGCGTCGGTCACCGGCCGATCAGGTCGTCGAAGTCGCCGTCCTTGGCGCCCTGGACGAACGCGGCGATCTCGTCACGGGTATAGACCAGGGCCGGTCCGCCGATGTGCCGGGAGTTGCGCACCGCGACCCCGCCGTCCGAAAGAACCGCCAGTTCAACGCAGTTGCCACTGGGGTTGCTGCGGCGGCTCTTGCGCCACTGGGCCCGCTCGATACGGGTCGACTGAATGCCGTTGGGCACCGTCTCCATCACTGTCGCTCCCTTGCTGGAGGCGCGGCCTCCTACCGTTCCCGGGCCGTGATTCACGGTGGCGTGAACAAGCCCCTGCGTGGCCGTCCTTACCGATGTAATTGCAGATGCACTTGCAGCAGAGGGCGGCTGACGAGGATATTAGCTGTCCCGAGCAGTGCAGCCCAGACCAGAAGCGCCCCTTCGCGGAGACGTGATGACGACACATCCGGCAGTGCCCGTGTACGCAACACCGCGCAAGGAGCCGCGCGACGACGGCTGGTGGGTGCCCGGTCCCGACTCGTTCGCCGCCTGCGCGCTCAGCGCCTCCGCCCGCACCGTCGCCGACGCCCGGCGCTTCACCCTCGCCACGCTCCGCGGCTGGCGGATATGTGCCGCCCTCACCGACGACGCCGCCCTCATCGTCTCCGAACTCGTCAGCAACGCCCTGCGCTACGGCGTCCGCAACGCCCACGGCGAGGCCGGCTGCGGCCGCGTGGCGGGCCCCGTCGTCACCCCCGCCTGGCTCGCCCTGACCCGGCGCGAGGACGGCGTCATGTGCGCGGTCTCCGACGGCGGCGAGGGCGCCCCGGTCATCGGCACCCCCGACCCGCTCGCCGAGTCAGGCCGCGGCCTGAGCATCGTCGAACAGCTCAGTGACGCCTGGGGATGGACACTGCCGGACCGCTCCGGAAAGACCGTCTGGGCCACCCTCTCGCCCCGCCCCTGACCCCGGACGGCGCGGGCAACTCCCCTTTCCCGCGGCACGCCCGACGCGCACCCGTACGCCGCCCGGACGCGACGATGCCCGGACGGGCCGGTCGCCGGCCGTCCGGGCATCGTCGCGCAGCGCTCCTCAGTGCTCCTCAGTGCTCCTCGGGAGGCAGTCCGAAGGCCGTCAGGAGGCGTTCGGCGGCCAGCGTCGCGGTGAGCGTGCCCGACCGGACCTCCCGCTCGACGTCCGGCGCGATCCGCCGTACCTCCGGATCGTGGCGCAGCCGGTCCACCAGCTGGTCGCGGACCATCGTCCACACCCACTCCACCTGCTGCGCCCGGCGCCGCTCGGTGAGCGCGCCGGTCGACTCCAGCAGCGCGCGGTGCTGCTCCACGCGCTCCCACAGCTCATCGAGGCCCGTGCCCTCCCGGGCGCTGCAGGTGAGCACCGGCGGCGTCCACGCGGCGTCCGGCGGCTGCAGCAGCCGCAGCGCGCCGGACAGCTCCCGGGCCGCCGCACGGGCGTCCCGCTCGTGCGGACCGTCGGCCTTGTTGACGGAGACCAGATCCGCCAGCTCCAGGACGCCCTTCTTGATGCCCTGCAGCTGATCGCCGGTCCGCGCCAGCGTCAGCAGGACGAACGTGTCGACCATGTCGGCGACCGTGGTCTCGGACTGCCCGACACCCACCGTCTCCACCAGGACGACGTCGTACCCCGCCGCCTCCATCACGATGATCGACTCCCGGGTCGCCCGCGCCACCCCGCCCAGCGTCCCGGACGTGGGGGAGGGCCGCACGAACGCCGCCGGGTCGGTCGCCAGCCGCGCCATCCGGGTCTTGTCGCCCAGGATGGAACCGCCGGTACGGGACGACGACGGGTCGACGGCGAGCACCGCGACCCGGTGCCCGGCGCCCGTCAGCCGCGAGCCGAGCGCGTCGATGAACGTCGACTTGCCGACCCCGGGCACCCCGCTGATCCCCACCCGCCGCGCCGCCCCGGCATGCGGCAGCAGCGCGACGAGCAGCCGCTGGGCCGCCGCGCGGTGGTCGGCGCGGCTGGACTCCACCAGCGTCACGGCCCGCGCGATCCAGGCCCGGGAACCCGCCCGGACGCCCTCCGCGTACCGCTCGACATCGATCCTCGCGGGCATCAGCGCCTCACAGCTCGTGGCCGAGGGCCCGCGCGAGGTCCCGGACCAGGTCGTACGCGGCGTCCGGGATGACCGTGCCGGGCGGGAAGACCGCCGCCGCGCCCATGTCCCGCAGCGTCTGCACGTCCTGCGGGGGGATCACCCCGCCCACCACGACCGTGATGTCCTCCCGGCCCTCCGCCGCCAGCGCCTCGCGCAGCGCCGGCACCAGCGTCAGATGACCGGCCGCCAGCGACGAGACGCCGACGATGTGCACATCGGCCTCCACCGCCTGCCGCGCCACCTCGGCCGGGGTCTGGAACAGCGGGCCGACGTCGACGTCGAAGCCCAGGTCGGCGAAGGCCGTGGCGATCACCTTCTGGCCGCGGTCATGGCCGTCCTGGCCCATCTTGGCCACCAGGATGCGCGGCCGGCGCCCCTCGGCGCGCTCGAACTCGGCCACCAGATCCCGGGTGCGGCCGACACCGGAGGAGGGGCCCGCTTCGTCTCGGTACACACCGGAGATCGTACGGATCTGCCCGGAGTGCCGGCCGTAGACCTCCTCCAGGGCGTCGGAGATCTCCCCGACCGTCGCCATCGCGCGCGCCGCGTCCACGGCCAGCGCCAGGAGATTGCCCTCCAGGCCCTCGCCGGGGCCGGACCGCGCCGCATCCGTCAGCGCCCGCAGCGCCGCCCGGCAGGCGTCCTCGTCCCGCTCGGCCCGCAGCCGCTTCAGCTTCTCGATCTGCTGCGCCCGCACCGCGGAGTTGTCGACCTTGAGGACCTCGATCTCCTCGTCGGTCTCCACCCGGTACTTGTTCACGCCGATCAGCGCCTGCCGCCCGGAGTCGATCCGCGCCTGCGTACGGGCCGCCGCCTCCTCCACCCGGAGCTTGGGGATGCCCGCGTCGATCGCCTTCGCCATCCCGCCGGCCGCCTCCACCTCCTCGATGTGCCGCCACGCCCGCCGCGCCAGATCCTGCGTCAGCTTCTCCACGTACGCGCTGCCGCCCCACGGGTCGATGACCCGGCAGGTCCCCGACTCCTGCTGGAGGAAGAGCTGGGTGTTGCGGGCGATGCGCGCGGAGAAGTCGGTGGGCAGCGCCAGCGCCTCGTCCAGCGCGTTGGTGTGCAGCGACTGGGTGTGGCCCTGCGTCGCCGCCATCGCCTCCACACACGTGCGCGTCACGTTGTTGAAGACGTCCTGCGCCGTCAGCGACCAGCCCGACGTCTGCGAATGGGTGCGCAGCGACAGCGACTTGGGGTTCTTCGGCTCGAACTGCTGCACCAGCTTGGCCCACAGCAGCCGCGCGGCCCGCAGCTTGGCGATCTCCATGAAGAAGTTCATGCCGATCGCCCAGAAGAAGGAGAGCCGCGGCGCGAAGGCGTCCACGTCCATCCCCGCCGCCATGCCCGCCCGCAGATACTCCACGCCGTCGGCGAGCGTGTACGCCAGCTCCAGATCGGCCGTCGCACCCGCCTCCTGGATGTGGTACCCGGAGATCGAGATGGAGTTGTACCGCGGCATCTTCTGCGAGGTGTACGCGAAGATGTCGGAGATGATCCGCATCGACGGCTGCGGCGGATAGATGTAGGTGTTGCGGACCATGAACTCCTTGAGGATGTCGTTCTGAATGGTCCCGGCCAGCTTCTCGGGCGGTACGCCCTGCTCCTCGGCGGCCACGATGTAGAGCGCGAGAACGGGCAGCACCGCGCCGTTCATCGTCATCGACACCGTCATCTTGTCGAGCGGAATGCCCTCGAAGAGCTGGCGCATGTCGTAGATCGAGTCGATCGCCACCCCCGCCATGCCGACGTCACCCGTCACCCGCGGATGATCGCTGTCATAGCCGCGGTGTGTCGGCAGGTCGAAGGCGACCGACAGGCCCTTCTGACCGGCCGCGAGGTTGCGCCGGTAGAAGGCGTTGGACTCCTCGGCGGTGGAAAAGCCGGCGTACTGCCGGATGGTCCACGGCTGGTTGACGTACATCGTCGGGTACGGGCCGCGCAGATACGGCGTGATGCCCGGGTACGTCCGCAGGAAGTCCACACCGTCGAGATCGGCGTCCGTGTAGAGCGGCTTCACGCCGATGCCCTCGGGCGTCTCCCACGTCAGGTCCGCGACGCTCGCGCCGGTGGCCTTCTCGACGGCCTCGGCCCACCGCGCCGGATCCGCGCCGTCCGCCGCGCCGTCCAGCGGCACCCCGCTGAAATCCGGGATGCCCGTCCGCTGTGCCCCGGCCATCACGCCACCTCCATGACATCAAGGGCCGAGGCGAGGACCCCGGCCGCGTCGCAGCCGGTGAAGACGTACGCGTCCACCCCGGCCTGCTCCAACTCCTCGCGCCCTTCACCGGGCTTGCCCGCCAGATACACCCGCACCGCACCGGCCGCCTTCAGCGCCGCCGCGACCTCGGCCGCCTGCTCCGCGTAGAGCGCGTCGCTGCCGCACAGGCACGCGATCCGCGCGCCGCTCGCCGCGAAGGCCGCGGCCGCCGTCCCCGCGTTCACCGACGCGGGCTCGTGCACCGTCTCGACGCCGCCCGCCTGGAAGAGGTTGGCGGCGAACGTCACCCGCGCGGTGTGCGCGGCGGCCGGACCCAGCGCCGCCAGGAACACCTTCGGACGGGCGCCGGTGGCCGCCAGATGCGCGTCCGACCTGGCCCGCAGCGCCTCGTACGCATCGTCGCGCCGCACCCGCGGCAGCCCGCCGCCGGACCGGGCCGGCGCGGCCTCGCGGCGCACCGGGGCCTCCGCCAGATACGGGAACTCGCTGACGCCGGTGATCGGTTCGCGGCGGGTCGCCAGATCACGGGAGCGGCGCTCCCAGGTGGCGGCGAGCCGGCCGGCGATCAGCCCGGAGCCGAGGGCCGCGGCCTGACCGCCCGCGCCCTCGATCTCCTGGAACCACGCCCAGGCGGCGCGCGCCAGCTCGTCCGTCAGCTCCTCGACGTACCAGGAGCCGCCGGCCGGGTCGATCACCTTCGACAGATGCGACTCCTCCAGCAGCACCGCCTGGGTGTTGCGGGCGATCCGGCGGGCGAACGCGTCCGGCAGGCCGAGCGCCGCGTCGAACGGCAGCACCGTCACCGCGTCCGCGCCGCCGACCCCGGCCGACAGCCCGGCGACGGTGGTGCGCAGCATGTTCACCCACGGGTCGCGGCGGGTCATCATCACCGGCGACGTCACCGCGTGCTGCCGCTGCGCCCGGGCCCCGGGCGAGGCGCCGCACACCTCGGCGACCCGCGCCCACAGGCGGCGCGCGGCGCGCAGCGTGGCGATGGTCAGGAACTGGTCGGCGCCGGCGGCGTAGCGGAACTCCAGTTGGCCGCAGGCGGTGTCGATGTCCAGGCCCGCGGCGGTCAGCGCCCGCAGGTAGGCGACGCCGGTGGCCAGGGAGCACCCCAGCTCCTCGGCGGCCGAGCCGCCAGCCTCGTGGTACGGCAGCGCGTCGACGGTCAGCGCCCGCAGCCCGGGTGCCTCCGCGGCGCACCGCTCGGCCAGCGTCGCGGCGGCCGTCAGATGGCCGTCGAGCGCGGCGCGGTCGCCGCCGCGGGCGAGGAGCGCCAGCGGGTCGGCGCCGAGCGTGCCGGTCAGGGTGGCGGGGGCCACGCCGCCGTCGGCCGCCAGGGCGAACAGCTCCTCGGCGGCCGCGGCGAACTCCTCGCCCGCGTCCAGCGCGACGGCGGCGAGGTCCAGATGGACGCCGACCAGGGCCCGCGGCAGCGCGCCGAGCGGCACCCCGCCCTCGCCCACGCGCAGCCACAGCGAGGTGACGCCGTTCTCCAGGTCGGTGAGGGCCGCCTCGTTGACGACGGCCGGGTCGGTGTGGGCCTGGAGCTGGCGGACGTCCCAGCCGGCGACGGTGGCGCCCTCGGGGCGGCTGCCCCGGACGAACGGCGGGAAGCCGGGGAGCCCGGCGGCGCCGGCGCCGGCCGGTGCGTCGTCGGCGGTGTAGAGGGGACGGACGCGGATGCCGTCGGGCAGATCGGTGGCGAGCGCGTCCTCGGGGGCGTCCGCCGCCGGGGTGGCGCCCGACTTGCGCAGCACACCCGCGACGAGGTGCTGCCACTGCGCGCGATCGGCGTCCGGGAACGCGGCGGCCAGGGGGAGTTCGGGGGACTCGGCGGTCATGGCAGCAGGCTAGGCGAACGACCGTTAGCTGGAGCAGGGGCTCTCGCTGTGACCTTGAACTCTTTGATCCGTGCGGGTGCAAGGGCGGGCCCGGGACGTCCCGTCGTCCGCCGGGCGGGGCTTCCCGGACCCGCTCCCGGACCCGCCCTCGGGCCGGCCTTCGGGGCGGCCGGAGCACCACGGGGCGCGTCCGGTCGCCCGCCGGCCCGCCTCAGCGGGCGTGCTCCCGGCGCCATCGCCGGGCCCGTTCCTCGATGTCGAACGGGGCCAGGCCCAGCGGCGGCCCCTCGGGCGGGGTGCGCAGGGCCGCGCGGATCTTCTCGTTGACGGCGGTCAGGATGCGGCGCAGCGCCGCCTCGCTCGGCGCGCCGGCCGCCGCCTGCGCCGCCTCCTCGGCCTCCTTGCGCAGGGCGAGCGACGGCGGCAGGTAGGAGAGGTCCTCGCGGGCCATCTTGTCCTTGACCCACCACAGTTCGTCGTACGGCTTGTCCAGGCCGGGCAGCGGTTTGCCGGCGCCGGGCAGCCCGGCGAAGTCACCCCGCTCCTGTGCCTCGCGGATCTGCCTGTCGATCCAGGACTCGAAGTCGACGCCAGGGGGTTTGCGCTCGGTCATCGGATGCCTCTCGCGGAATGCCGGCCTGCAAGACCGCGCCGACCGCGCACGAGCCGGGGCGCGGGGCGCCTTTCCACGGTAGCCCGCCCGGCGCGGGCCGCGGCGGACTCAGGGCGACGTCGGCACCGCGGACGGCTGGACCACCGGCAGCGCGGTGTCGCCGCCGCAGATCATCGGGCCGACGCGGGAGCCGGAGCCGGTCAGGGTGACCCGTACCGAGGACGGCGGCCGGCCGCCGGGAACCGCGGCGTTGGCCGCCGTGCAGACCAGCTGGCTCAGGGCGGCGGTGTCCAGCTTCCGCGGCGGGACGGGCAGCCCGATGTCGACCCGGCCCTCACCCGCGTGCGCCCGCAGCGGGCCGGACAGCTCGGGCAGCGCACTGGAGAGCCCGCGCTGCCGTTCGGCGTGGTCGGGGCCGCCGCGCAGCAGGTCGAGGGCGAACTGCGGATCGGCCGGTTCCTTGGCCGGGCGGGTCGCGGAGCGCAGTCCGGCCGGGCCGTAGAAGAACAGCTGGACGCCGGTCTCCGGGCGGCCCGGGGCCTGCACGCCGGTGGCCGGGGCGCCGGCGTCGATCACATCGCTGGGCTCGATGCCGCAGCCGGCCGGGCCGGTCACGGCGGCGCAGGCCAGCGCGGTCGTGGCCAGGACCCGGGTGGTACGGGGGCGGGTCGCGCTCATCCGGCGGCCTCCTTGCCGGGGGTGTCCGGGGCGGGGTCGGCGGGGCGGCCGGGGGCCGGTGCGGTGGTGCCGTCCGGCTTCGGGCCGTCGTCGCCGGCCGTCCCCGGAGGCGTCCCGCCGGGCGGGCGGACCGGCAGTTCCACGGTGAACACCGCGCCGCCGCCCGGCGCGTTGGCGGCGCGGACGGTGCCGCCGTGCAGCCGGACGTTCTCCCGGGCGATGGCCAGGCCCAGACCGCTGCCCTCGGAGCGGGCGCGCGCCGAGTCCGCCTTGTAGAAGCGGTCGAAGACGTGCGGCAGGACCTGCGGATCTATGCCGGGGCCGCTGTCGCGGACCTCCAGCAGCAGCCGGTCCGCGCCGGGCCGGGGGGCGTGCAGCCGGACGTGGACGGGGCTGCCGCCGTGGTGCAGGGCGTTGCCGACGAGGTTGGCGACGACGACGTCCAGCCGGCGCGGGTCGACGCGGGCGCGGACGCCGTCGGGCAGCTCCGCGCCGACCTCGTCCTGCCAGGCGCGGGCCTGGAGCGTCTTGCGGACGGTCTCGGCGACGTCCACCTCGTCGAGGTGGAGCGCGGCGGCGCCCGCGTCGAACCGCGAGACCTCCATCAGGTCCTCCACCATGCGCGTCAGCTTCCCGGTCTCCTGGCTGATCAGCCGGACCGCGGAGGCGGTGTCCGGGTCGAGCGCCGCGGCGTCCTCGTCGAGCACATCGGTGACCGCGGTCATCGCGGCGAGCGGGGTGCGCAGCTCGTGCGAGACGTCCGCGGCGAACCGGCGGGCGTTGGCCTCCAGGCGCCGCAGCTCCGCCACGCTGGCCTCCAGCTCCTCCGCCATGTCGTTGAACGACCGGGAGAGGCCGGCGAGTTCGTCGGTGCCCTTGACCTCCAGCCGGGTGTCGAGCTTCCCCTCGGCCAGCCGCCCGGCCGCCTGCCGCAGCCGCCGCACCGGCCGCAGCACGCCCCGCGCGGCGAGCAGCGCCGGCAGCACCGACAGCGCCAGCACCGGCAGCGCCCCCCGCTGCGCCGCGCTGACCAGCGCCTCGACGTTGGCCTCCTCGGCGTTCAGCGGGAGTTGGGCGTAGACGAAGAGCGCGGACGGCTCGCCGTCGGACCGGCGTACCGGCATCCCGATCAGCAGCCACGGGTCGCCGTCGCGCACCACCCGCTGGAACGCCGGGACATGGCGCTGTTCGACGGACTTCTCCAGTGCGGCGGGGAGGCGGACCGGGCTGCCGGGCGGGGCGTCGTCGCCGCCGGGCACGCCGCGGTAGCGGACCCGCACGTCCCAGTCGCGGGAGGTGCCGGAGCGCTCCAGCTGGAGGCGGAGGGACTCCAGATCGGTGTGGGTGGGCGGCACGGCCAGCTCCGGGGCGAGCGAATTGATCTGGGAGCGCAGGTCGTTGACGGCCATGTCCTGGGAACGCTGGAGGATGGCGTTGCGCGCCTCGCGGTACGTCAGTCCGGCGGTGGTGAGCGCGCTGACCGCGGCGACCAGCAAGAACGCCACGACCAGCCGGACCCGCAGGCCCCGCAGCCGTCCCGGGGGCAGCAGGCGGCGCCGGCTCACAGAGGGCCGAAGCGGTAGCCGAAGCCGCGCACCGTCTGGACGAAGCGGGGGCTGCGCGGGGTGTCCTCTATCTTCGTCCGCAGCCGCATCACACAGGCGTCCACCAGCCGGGCGTCGCCGTGGTAGCTGTGCTCCCAGACGTGTTCCAGCAGTTGCTGGCGGCTGAAGACCTGGCCGGGGGTGGCCGACAGGAACAGCAGCAGCTTCATCTCGGAGGGCGCGAGCGCGAGGTCCCGGCCGTCCTTGGCGACGACGAGTCCGGCGCGGTCTATGGCGAGCGCGCCGTACGACTCGACCGGCGCGGGGCCGGGCCCGTCGTCGGCGGCGCCGTCGGCGGGCGGCGCGGTCCGCCGCAGTACCGCGCGTATGCGGGCCTCCAGCACCTCGCCGCGGGCCGGTTTGACGATGTAGTCGTCGGCGCCCGCCTCCAGGCCGAGGACCACGTCGAGATCGTCGCCGCGCGCGGTGAGCATGATGATCGGCAGTTGCCGCTCGGCGCGGATCAGGCGGCAGACCTCGAAGCCGTCCTTGCCCGGCAGCATGAGGTCGAGCAGCACGATGTCCGGCCGGAAGCCGGGCAGCAGAGCGAGCCCCTCCTCGCCGCTGCCCGCCGCCGCGACGTCGTGGCCGCGCCGCCGCAGGGCGAGGGACACCCCGTCCCGTACGGCGGCGTCGTCCTCGATCAGAAGTACACGTGGCATGGCTTCAGTATCAAGAACTTTCATGATGGATCGGTAACAGAGGCATCCTGATCGGTTTCCTTCGCATCTGTGAGGGTGCGGGCGGATGTCGGGTTCGCCCGGCCCGTACGCGACGGGACAGACCCACAACACGGTGCGAGGGACGGCATGAACACGGCGGGGCGCTTCGGGAACGGGCGCGGCATTCTCAAGACGGTCGCCGCGACGGCGGTGGCGCTCGGCGCCGCCGGGGCGCTGGCCCTGGCCTGGCCCGGCGGCCCCACCAGCGCGGAGGCGGACACCCCCGCCGCGCAGGCCCCGGCCACCCCCCGACCGACCGAACGCCCCGTGGACCCGTCGATCGTGCACGCCTCGGACCGCCCCGGACGCAGCCTCAACATCACCATCGACGACGGCCCGGACCCGGTGTGGACCCCGAAGGTCCTCGACGTGCTCGAACGCCACCACGTCAAGGCGGTGTTCTGCATGATCGGCCCGCAGGCCGCGGCCCGTCCCGACCTCGTCCGCCGGGTCGTCGCCGCCGGCCACCGGCTCTGCGACCACACGATCGCCCACGACACCGGCATGGACCACCGGCCGGAGCGCTACCAGTCGGACCAGATCCTCCCCGCCCAGCGGATGATCGAGAAGGCCGGGGGCGCGCCGGTGCGCTACTACCGGGCGCCGGGCGGTGCGTTCACGCCCTACAGCCGCACCCTCGCGGCCCGGCACGGAATGCGGCCGCTGGGCTGGAACATCGACAGCAAGGACTTCGAGGGCGGCTCCGTCGCCACCATCGAGGCAACCGTCCGCGGCGAGCTGACGAACGGCCCCACCGTCCTCTTCCACGACGGCGGCGGCGACCGCTCCCGCACCGTCGAGGCGCTGGACCGCCTGCTGCCGTCGCTGCGGCAGCAGGGCTACGGCTTCGGCTTCCCGCAGCACTGAGACCGCGTCCCCGGCGGGCGCGGAGCACGGCCCGCCGGGGACGCGTGGGACGGCGGGCGCCGGTCGCTCACGCCGCGCCGAACAGCGCGGCCAGACCACGGTCGACATCGAGGAGAGCCGGCTCCTGACCGGCCGGAACCGCCGCGTACGAGCGGGCGAGGAAGCGCCGCACGTCCACCGTCCGCAGCTGCACCATCGCCACGCCCTCGTCGGCGTGGAACTCCATGACCGTGCGCTCCGGACCGGCCGGCCGCACCCGCACATCGCCCCGGCCCACGGGCGAGTGCACGCCCTCGGCCAGCAGTTCCCGTGCGAACGCCCAGTCCACCGCGGCCCCGTCGAGGGAGATCTCCGGCGGGAACGACATCCGCACCGCCAGCGGATCGCACGGGTGGTACCGCAGCACGGCGGGGACCGTGTGCGGCCCGGGGGTCGTCGCGAGGAGGCGGACCTGGACGGCGTGGTCGATGGTGGCGGGCATCGCGGCGGCTCCTCACAACGGTCGGTTCACGGGATCACTCACCCCTAAGGACGAACGACGGGCCCCGGTCGTGCACGCCCAGGGGGTGTGATCTGCGTCATGGTGCGCATCGGCGGGGGAGAAGCGGGTAGCCGCCGGGGTCGGCCGCACCGGCCCCGGCCCCGCCCGGCCCCTCAGCGCGGCCCCTTTTCCTCCGCCCCCACCAGGAACTCCTCGACGATGCCGGGCGCGGCGGCCGCGGCGAAGCCCGGCGCCCGCGCCGCGGCCAGGTCCGGGATCCGGTGGCGCCCCTCGCCCGCGGCGAACGCGGCGGTCAGCGTGGTCAGCCCGGCCCGGCGGCCGAACGGAGTGCTGGAGAACGTCCACGCCGCGACCGCCGACCGCTCCAGCGCCAGCGTGTCCCGGCCGAACACCCCCGACCGCACCACGAGAAGGCCGCCGCACACCCCGTGCCCGAGCGCCCGGTACGCCGCCCGCGCCGCCCACCATGCCACCGCCGCCGACACCACTGCGTACGCTCCCGCCCACGGCAGCAACCCCGGCGCGAACGCCACCCCGCAACCGGCCAGGAGCGCCGTGCCCGGCAGCGTCACCCACAGCAGCCCCCGCAGCCGCCGCCTGCGCAGCGCCGCCCGGGGATGGCGCACCAGCACCTCCGGGACGCCCCGGCCCGGGAGCGGCGGATCGGGGAACGGCGCCCCCAGCGCCCCGCCGGCCACCCGCACCGCCAGCGCCCGCGGCGCGGGCGGCAGCAGCCAGCTGCGCGCACGGTTCTCGTCCCGGTCGCCGAGCCCGCCGGCCACCGCCCGCACCGACGCCCCGCCGCCCGCCCGCAGCAGCAGCGGCTCCCGGAGCAGCACCCCGCGCAGCCGGGCCCGGTCGATCGTGACCGTACGGGTGGTGAACAGGCCGCGCCGCACCCGCAGGGTCGAGCCGTCGGCCCACTCCAGGCGGTGGCCCCACCAGTTCTCCGCGTACAGCGCCACCGCGCCGGCGGCCCCGGCGAGCAGCAGCACGAGCAGCGCCACCGGGACCGTCAGCCACGGCGACACCGTGCCGAACGCCGCGAACGCCCGCCGGACGACGTCCAGTTCCCAGAAGTCGACGCCCATGCCGTGCAGCACCCGATGGACCGTACCGGCCGCGATCAGCACCCCGCCGGCCACCCAGAACGTCAGCGGCGCATACCGCAGCCAGCGCGGCGAGAAGCGCGCCAGCACCGGATCGTCCGCCGCCGCACCGGACGCCGCCCGGGCGAGCAACGCGCCCCGCAACCGCCCGGCCTCGGCGGCCGGCAGCGCGTCCAGCGTCAGCATCCCGTCCCCGTCGCCCGCGGTCCCGGCCCGCAGCGCCGCGAGCCGCAGCACCCGGTGGAGCGGTGTCGCGGTGAGATCGACGGTACGGATCCGGTCCAGCGGCACGGTGCGCAGCCGCCGCGTCCACACCCCCGTCCGCACCTCCAGCGACGCGCCGGTGACCCGGAACTCCGTACGCGCCCAGCGCACCGCGCCGACCGCGGTGATCACCGCGAACGACACGGTGAGCGCGGCCAGCGTGATCCAGGTGCCGGGCGGGATCCGCCCACCGGTGACCGCGGCCGCCGCCACCAGGGAGGCCAGCGGCGGCAGCGGCCAGGTGGCGTGCACCAGGAGCGTGCGTGGATGGGTCCGGCGCCAGCCGCCGCCCGGGACCGGGGGAGCCGTGTGCGTCATGCCGCATCCCCCGGAACCAGCTGTGCCGCCGCGCCGATCCGCCGGGACAGCTCGTCCGCCCCTGCGTCGGACAGCCCGCGGATCTGGATGTCACCCGCGGTCGAGGCGGTGGTCACGGTGACCGTCGCCAGCCCGAACCGGCGCTCCAGCGGGCCCCGGGTGGTGTCGACCGTCTGCACCCGCGACAGCGGCGCGATCCGCCGCCGCTGCCGGTACCAGCCGTCGGACGCGTACACCGCCCGCTCGCCCAACTCCCAGGCGTGCACCGCGTACCGCACCCGCGGCATCAGTATGAGCGGGACGAGCGCCGGGACGACGAGCGCCGCCAGCAGCGGGCCCAGCCAGGGCAGCGCCCCGGGGAAGAAGAGCAGGGCGCAGACCGCGAGCGCCACCGCGGTCAGCAGCACCGGGCCGCTCACCGTCAGCAGCGCCCGCACCGTCCACCAGCGGCGCGCCCGCGGATCGACGCGGTGCCGTGGCGGCCGCAGGGCGGGCGGTGCGGCTTTGGATCCGGGCATGACGATCCCCCGTTTGCAAGTCAACTGTATTGGACGTGGGTACGTTATACCGTACGAGTGACTTGTAAAAACGGGCCGCGCGGAACCGGCCCGACGACGGGAGGCCGGGCGTGCCCAAGAAGGTCGATCACGAGGCCAGACGGCGGGAGATCGCGGAGGCGCTCTGGCGGATCGCGAGCACCCGGGGCCTGGACGGCGCCGGACTGCGCGACGTCGCCGCCGAAGCCGGCATCTCCCTCGGGCGGCTGCAGCACTACTTCCGCACCAAGGACGCCATGCTCACCTTCGCCCTCCGCCACATCAACGCACTCGCCGACCGCCGCATCCGCGACCGCATCGAGGCCCTGGACGGGGAACCGACCCCCCGCGACGTGCTCCGGACCTGCCTGACCGGGATGCTGCCGCTCGACGACCGCAGCCGCACCGGCGCCCTCGTCGGCGCCGCCTACTTCGTCCGCGCCGTCCACGACGCGGACCTGCGCGCCGAGGCCAGGAACGGCATCCCGCTCCTCCGCGACTTCTTCACCGGACAGCTCCGCCGCGCCGCCGACCGCGGCGAACTCCCGCCCGCCCGCGCCACGGACGACGAGGCGATGCTCCTCATCAGCCTCGCCGACGGCCTCTCCACCTACCTCCTCCTGGAGGTCCACACCCCGGAACAGGCGCTGCGCCTGCTCGACCTCCATCTGGGGCAGCTCTTCGGGGATACGGCGGGGGAGTGACGGGCGACCGTTGGCGAACGGCCGTCCGGGGCCGACCCGACCTGATGGCGCGTCAAGTTGCTCCTTGGGCGCATGCTGCCGCCCACGCTGAGCGCGTTTCAAGCCGATTGCCCCCACCTGCCCTTGTCTGTCCAGGGCCGCCCATAGCTACCGTTTCCGTCCCGTGCGCCCGCGCATCACACGGGGCGCACGGGAGCGCGCCGTGACGCCTTTCACCAATGCCACGTGCCGGTCATGGCCCGACAGATGGGAGAATCAACGCTCCTAGGCGGACGAACTCCTCCGGGCCAGCTCCCGGACCGACCCTCCCCGGAACGCGCGGCCACCGCCGCTCCGCCCCGGGGCGAACACCGAAGGTTGCCCCCCATGTCTGAAGCCCCCGCGGACTCCGCGTGGCCCGCGGACCGGCTCACCCCCACGGCGTCGGTCCCCGCACAGGCCGGCGCCCCCGAGGAACCCGGCGCCTCCGCCGTCGACGTCTACACCGAGCTGTACGCCCAGGAACATCCGCGCCTGGTCGGCTACGCCCGCTCCCTGATCGCCAACGCCTGGCTCGCCGAGGACGTCGTCGCCGAGGCGCACTTCCGGGTGTGGCGCCGCATCCACGGCGGCCACCACATCGACAACGTCCCGGCCTATCTGCGGACCACCATCCGCCACCTCGCCGCCGGCGCCGGATCGGACGCCGCCCGCGAGGTCCCCCGCGACCCCGAGGACGGCCGGACCTGGCCCGAGACCGTCACCGTCGGCGGCGCCACCCCACCGGAGGACCCGGCCCAACGCGTCGCCTACGTCGACCAACTCGCCCGCGTCCTCGACCAACTCCCGCACCGCTGGGTGAAGGCCCTCTGGCTCGCCGAGGCCGAGGGCCAGCCGCTGGAGGCCGTCGGCAAGGCCATCGGCGCGGGCAAGGGCGCCACCGCCGTCCTCCTCCACCGCGCCCGGGAAGGCATGCGCCAGGCGTTCCTGCGCGGACTGCCCGGCAGCCCCGAGGCGGCCGCCTGCGGCATCCACTGGGAACGGATGCCCGCCTACCTGCGCGGCGAGGCCACCGCCCGGCAGGCCGACGGCATCGCCCAACACCTCCCGGACTGCGCCGACTGCCGCGACCGGCTCGCCCTGCTCACCCGCGCCAACCACCGCCTTCCCGCGCTCACCGGCCCCGCACTGCTGGTGTTCCTGGCCGGCGGCTCGGCGAAGTTCCTGCTCCCGCTGCTCGGCGCCGGAGCCGGCGCGGGCGCGGCCGCCGCGGCCTCGTCCGGCGCCACCCCGGCGCCCGGCAGCGTCCTCGGTGCGCTGCGCCGGCTGCTGCGGATCCGCTCCGGCCCGGCCGCCGCAACGGCCGCCGGCGTCGCGGTCGTCGCCGTCGCCGGAGCGGCGATGGCGGCCGGATACGTCCTCACCGACGACACCCCCGCCCCGAAGCACCGGTCCCAGGCCACGGCCGCCGCACCGCAGATGCCCGCCGCCCCGGGTGCCCCGGCCACTTCCGACGCCCCGCCGCGCAGCCCGCAGCCGCCGCCCCCGGCACCGCCCGCGGAACCGCCCGCCCCCGGCGCTCCGGCCGCACCGTCACCCTCCCCGTCCCCGTCCGCGTCGCCCACCACCGCCTCGCCCACACCTGAGCCCACGACTCCGTCCCCCACCCCCACGACACCCGGCCCGACGCCGACCCCGACGGCCTCACCGACGCCGAGCCCGACCCCCACGCCGACCCCGACGCCGACCCCGACTCCGACGGGAACGCCGACGCCGACCCCCACGCCCACCCCGACTCCGACGCCCACGTACACACCTCCCACCGCCTCGCCCAGCCCGTCGCCGACCTCCAGCTGCGGCTGGCACTGGATGGGCTCGAAGTGGGTCTGGAACTGCTCGGGGAGTTAGGGCGTTCGGGGCGCTGCGGGGGGGGCCTGCCCCTGTGGCTTCGGCTGCGGTGAGGGTGCGGCGCGACGGTCGGCTGGGGGAGGCCGGGTTGTGGCGGTGGCAGCGGCTGTTGTCACTCTGCCCTTGCCCTTGTTGTGCGGATGAGTCGCTGGGCGGGGCACGGTGGGCGGTGCGTTCGGTCGTCGGCTCCATGGGGCCGTCGGGCGGTTCAGCCGTCGGCTCCACCGGACCGCTCCGTACAGCCGACCGTAGCGCCCCCGCAGGCCACCGGCTCTCGCCCTCGGTCCAGCAGATCGCCAGGGCTCACAGGACCCCGGGACGACCCTCAGTCCAGCAGACTGCCCAGGCGGCCTTCCAGGACGACGAGGAGTTCGCCCAGTCCCTCGGAGAGTTCGTCGCGGCGGCGCTCACCGACACCGTCGAGCAACGTGGCCTCGTACGCCAGCTGTTCCGGCAGGATCCGGTCGATCAGATCGCGTCCCTCGTCGGTCAGGGAGAGGTGGGCGACCCGGCGGTCGCGGTCGTCCACGCGCCGGCTGATCAGCCCGCGCGCCTCCAACTGCCGCAGCCGCTTGGTGACCGCGGCGCCCGACGCGAACGTCTCCCGCGCCACCCGGCCCGGCGTCAGCTCCCGGTCCATCCGCCGCAGCGTGCCCAGGACGTCGAATTCCGCGCGGGACAGCCCGGCCCGCCGCAGCGGCGCGTCGGCGGCCTGCTGCAACAGCGCCGAACAGCGGTTGAGCCGCCCGATCAACGCCATCGGACCGGTGTCAAGACCCGGGTGCACCTGCTGCCACTGGCGCAGCACTCCCGCGACGATGTCCTCGGCCACCCGGCTCTCCTCTCGCCCGCGTACGGCGTCGGCCCGGCTCAGCTCACCGTCGTGTCACCGTCGTACGCCGTCAATTGTGCCTGCCGCGGCCACCGGTTCCGGCACGGGGCGGACGGCCGGCGCCGCCCCGGCCAGACGCCGTGCGAGCAGCGCCAGGGTGCGGTGACCGTGCTGTTCGGCCCGGGCCACCCGTTCCTCCGGCAACGCCCGCTGCCACCACTCACCCGACGCCACGTCGACGGCCTCCCGCAGCTCGGCCAGCGCCCCCGCCAGCCGGTCCCGCGCCCAGCCGGTCTCCCGCGCGTGCACCGCGCCGGGGACCGCGTCCGCCGCGAGCAACCGCCCGGCCGCGACCTGCGCCGCAGCGGTCCGCTCCAGCGCCGCCCCGATACGGTCACCGGCCCGCCGATTGGTGACCAGCACACAGCAGACCAGGCCCAACGCGGCCCCCACCACCGTGTCGATCCACCGGTCGGCGACGAGCACCCGGGCCGGCAGCGGGTTGCCGAACTCCGTCAGCAGCAACGCCATGGGCGTGACGCACACCGACCCGAGCCAGTAGTTCCGGGTGATCCACGCCTCCGCACCGAACTGGAAGAACAGCGCGAGCGCGATCATCGCCAGATGGCCGGTGTGGATCAACGGCAGCAGGGCGGTGAACACCACCAGCCCCAGCAGATTCCCCACCGAACGCTGCAACGCCCGCTGCCAGGACAGCGTCGTGTTCGCCTGGAACACCGACGCCGCCGTGACGACGGCCCAGTACGGATGCCCGACACCGAGGAGCATCGACGCCCACCCGGCCAGCGCACACCCCACAGCGGTCCGGAGCCCGACCGGCAACAGCGGCGAACCGGCCCGGAACGCGCTCCCCACCACCCGCCAGCCCCGCACCCGCCCGGGCGCCGGGCACCGCGTCCCATACCTGGAGGACGCGCAGGCCACGGCGGCATCCCGCGGATCGGCAGCCATATTGTGGGTGGTACCGCCCACACGGCAGGCGGACCCGACGGCAGCCTCCTCGGCCGCGGCCTCGCCGAGGCCCTCGGGGAGCCGCCCCGTCCCGGGCTCGCCCGCCCGAGCCCGGTTGACGTCGACCCGAGTCCGGTTGAGGTCGACGCACCGGTCGACGCCGATGCCCCGGCCGGTGCCCGACACGATGCGCTGGTCACCGCGGTACCCTTCACCGCGGTCCTCGGCACGCTCCTCGACCTGCCGGCGATCCACCTCGACGCCGACCAGCTCCGCCCGCTGCGACGACGTGAGCACCACCACGGGAAGCGGCCCGCCACCCCGGACCTCACGCGCCCACCCGCCGAACATCTCCGCCTCGGCAAGCATGACCGCGGACGCCGAAGGCGCCGGTATCGCTATGGGGAAGGGCGTCGGAATCGCCGGACGGGGTGAGGGTTCGGGTGAGGGGGAGGGCGGCGTGGAGCCTGACGGCGCCGCGTCCGCGTCCGTGTGGGTGGAGGGGAAGGGGTAGGGAGAGGTGGCTGGGGCGGAGGGAGCCGACGGTGCGGTGCCAGAGGGGAGCGCCGACGCCGTCTCCATGAGGCGGCTCCCGCCCGTGTGGCGTGGCCAGCTTTCGTCCCGGCCGATGTGCCCGTCCGCTTCGTCCCGGCCGTTGTGTCCGTCCGCCGCGCCGCCCAGTACCGCCTCGGCCCTGATGAGCAGCCGCTCCAGCCCGGCCCGCGCCTCGGCCTTCGCGGGCGTACGCGCGGGGACCAGGAAGACCGTGTGCCAGGCGGCATTCACCGCGGTCGCCGTCGCCTGCCGGGCCCGCACCACCGCACCCTCGGCCTCCCCGGGCGCCGCGTCGCGGGCCGCCGCCTCGGCGCGCAACAGCGTCGCCGCGGCTTCCAGCGCCCGAGCGGTGGCGATCCGCTCCGGCCCTCGCGGCCGTACCAAGGCGGGCGCCATCCCCACCAGCCACGCCACCGCTCCGGCGGCCAGCGCCAGCACCAGATGCAGCGGCACCTGCGAGATCCGCTGCGGGACGAAGAACGCCGATGCCGCGATGAAGGTGAAGATCAAATTTCCCGGCGGCCCGATCCGCGTCGCATCACAGACCACCTTGTGCACCGCGGCAAGCACCGAGGCCAACGCCACCAGCACCACGGCGGACGAGACCAACGACGCCGCCGTCAGCGCCACCGCCAGACTCGCCACCATGCCGATCACCACCCACGGCAAGGCCCTGGCCCGCGCCGCATACGGGAGTCCGTGCCCGTAGAGGGCGCACATCGCCCCGGCAGACGTGTACAGCACCAGATCCATGCGGCCCAGCGCAAAGAGCGTGAAATCCGGGATGGCCAGCGCCACCACCGCGCTCAACGCCGGCTTGTGCCAGATGTCCACCGGCCGCCGCAACCGCACGGAACTCCGCACCGGCAACGGCCGCACCCCACCCAACAGAGCCCCGCCCCCACGCTTCCCGGCCGCCTTGACGTGCTTACCCATAGAGAAAGATTAACAGGTGTTTTACTAGTAAAAGATATGTCGGCCGTCACGTACTGGGGAGTGGTGGGGCTCGGGGGAGGGGGGCGAGCTACCGCCGGATACTGAGGAATGCGGGCGAGCGCATCGGGCGCAGGGCTTGTGGCGGAACCAGTGCGGCGACCGGTCGACGGGCGAGCGACGGGCGGGCCTGCCGAGGGCGGCAGGGGCGGGGCCAAGGCCGAGGCCAGGGGCGGGCGCGGGGCCTTCGGCCGGACCAGTGCAAGGACCAGGAGCAGCAGCGGCGCGAGGTCCGGCGGGTGCCTTTGGCCGCCCAGCTTCCGACGCCCTTCCGCTCGGCATCGTCCCGCTCGGTGCTCGGTGCTCGGTGCTCGGTGCTCGGTGTCTCGGCCTTCAGCGCTCGCCGATCACTGAGCGATCACCGGCAGTGTCGGGCGGGCGCCCTGACCTGAAGTGGGACGACTTCCGTAGGCGGCGGGGCGCGCGGATGCCTACCGCCCCTCGGGCCCGGGGCACGCGGCATACCAGCAACGACGCACCGTGCATCGGGCCACGACCGAGTCGTGGAGGCTTGACTCCCGCGCCACCGGCCCCGGCTCGCGCATGCGGGGATCAAGCGCCAGCCGAGAGCCAAGGCGCTGGAGGTATCTCTTCGGACTATTCGGACATTCGGATCCGCAGTGGCCGGTCACCATCCCAGGCCCGACCCACCCAGACCCTCAAGGTCCCAGGGGCTGGCTCCTGCCGTGACCCCGCTTCCCTCTCGCTCCGCTTCCCCTCCGGCTGGACGGCCCGAAGTTCCGCGCCGCACAGGTGAGCAGCCCTATCGACCGAGCCCCATCCAGGCGCCCGCTCCCCGGATCAACAACGCGTGTTCTTCACATACAGGGCCCGTGCCGAACTCGTCGGGGCGTACCGCACGTTCTTCGTCGTGCCCTTGGAGAGCCGTCCACGTGGATCGGCGTGATGCGGGACCACGATGACGTAACACGCCGGACGCCGACTGCACAGATTCGTCAGCCGCACGTATCGCTGATGGCCCTTCGTGTAGAACTTCCGCACCTTCACGCACTGCACGGGCTGCCCGGCAGCCGCCGCCTCGGACGCCGCCGTCAGACTCAGCGTTCCCCCGCACAGCACCGCGGCCAACGCTGTGACCAGCAATTTCCGCTTCACTACACTCTCCCCCGGATCAGGCCCCCGATACTTCTCCCGCCAACGGGGCTCAGCTGGCTTCGTCCATTCATTCTCCATTCTCCATACGCGGCGACGGGCATCAGCTCCAGCCACCCGGCGCCCCATTCCGGCCGCGCCCCGCCCGGCGACCCAACCCACCGGCAACCACGCGCCACCGCCTCATCCGACCCCAGCTTCCGGCCCCTCGCCGGGCGTCTGAGCCGGCTCGAATGCTGAGGGGCCGACTGGCGAGTGGGGCGGGGCCCCTCCCTCCCCCCGCCACCTCGCCCCAGTCCAGCCGCCGCCCCCCCAGGCCGCCGCCTCCCCCGCAGGTCACCCCGCGTCGACGGTCCCCGCCGTCACCACCTTCAGGCCGCGGTCGGTGAACTCGCGCAGCGCCTGTTCGGGCGCACTGCCATCCGTGATGAAGGTGTCGAACACGTCCGCACCGCCGATCCTGGCGAAGCAGCGCGCGCCGATCTTCGACGAGTCGGCGACGACGACCGCTCGCCGCGCCCGCTCGGCCATCAGGTGGTTGATCCGGGCCTCCGCTTCGTCGTGAACCGTCGCCCCCATCACCGGGTCCATCCCGTTGGCGCCGATGAACGCGATGTCCACCGAGATCTGCTGGAGTACCAACTCGCTGAACGGGCCCACCAGCTCGAAGGAGCGGGAGTGTGCCACGCCACCGGTCAGCACGATCTTGATCTGGGGGCGTACCGCCAGCTCGTTGGCGATGTTGAGGGAGTTGGTGACGATCGTCAGATGGGGTTGCGGTCCGGCTTCGGAGAAGTCCGGACGGACGGCCAGCGCCCGGGCGATGGCGGTGGTGGTGGTGCCTCCGCTGAGACCGACCACATCGCCGCGCTCGACCAACCGCGCCGCTGCCTGAGCCACTGCCTCCTTCTCCTCGGACCGATGCGCATGCTTGTAGCGGATCGGCAGGTCGTACGCCACCGAGCTGAGCACCGCCCCGCCCCGGGTGCGGGTCAGCAACTGCTGCTCGGCCAGTGCGTCCATGTCGCGCCGCATCGTGGCGGCGGAGACCTCCAGCGCGGTCGCCGCCTCCTCGACGTCCACCCGGCCCCGTTCGCCGAGCAGCTCAAGCAGTGCGTTCATCCGTTCATGGCGCTTCATGCGGCGAGCCTAGCCGCGCTGTGAGGGCCTTCCCGCCGCTCACCCCCGCGCCGCCGGCGCCTGCGCGGCGTACTGCCCGGGCAGGTCGGGCGCCGTGTTCACCACCCCCAGCAACCTGGCGGCTTCCCTGGCCACCTCCTCCCTGGCCGGCTTCAGATACTTACGGGAGTCGATGAGCTGGGCATCGGCTCCCAGCGTCTCCCGTATGGAGCGGGTGAACACCGACACCAGATGCGTGGAGATGTTGATCTTCGTCATTCCGGCGGCGATGGCGCGCTGCAGTTCGTCGTCCGGCACACCGGACGATCCGTGCAGCACCAGCGGCACCGGCAGCGTCTCCCGCAGGCGGGAGATCAACTCCTTGTCCAGCACCGTTGTCCGTTCCCGCATCGCATGCGAGGAACCGACGGCGACCGCCAGTGCGTCGACGCCTGTCGCATCGACGAACGCCAGCGCCTCGGCCGGATCGGTCCGCGCGCCGGGTGCGTGGACACCGTCCTTCCCGCCGACCTCGCCGAGTTCCGCCTCGACGAAGGCATCACGCTCATGGCACCAGGCGGTGAGCGCGGCGGTGGTGGCGACGTTCTGCTCGTAGGGGAGCGCCGAGGCGTCCACCATGAAGGAACGCACCCCGGCCGCCGCGCCCTCATGGACCAGCTCCGGATCGGTGAGGTGGTCCAGATGGACGGCGATGGGGGCGGTCGAATCCTCCGCGAGCGCGAGGGTGGCCAGAGTGATCGGGCGCAGACCGCCGTGGTATCGGATGCAGTTCTCGCTGATCTGCAGGATGAGTGGCGCTTCGGCCCGCTCGGCGGCGGTGACCAGCGCCTCGGCGGTCTCCAGATGGATGACGTTGAAGGCCGCGGCGCCGACGCCGTTCACCCGCGCGGCGTCGATGAGTGAGGAGGTGGAAACGAGAGGCATGGGGCGCTGACTCCCTTGTGCGCAGGTCGGGTCGCTGCCTATCGGGCGGCCGGAACGGTGAGCATCACGGACCGGGTGAGGCTGCGGGGACTGTCGGGGTCGAGGCCCCGGGCGCGGGCCCGTTCCAGGGCCACCCGCTGCACCAGCACCAGGTCTGCCAGCGGGTCGCGGTCGTGGCGGACGAAGCGGGCGCCGGTGCGGGTCACCTCCGCCTCCAGGCCCGCCGGGGCGGCGCCGAAAAGCCAGGTCACGCGGTTGGGGGCGGCTATGGCGATCGGGCCGTGGCGGTACTCCATCGCCGGGTAGGACTCCGTCCAGCTCTGGGACGCCTCCCGCATCTTGAGGGCCGCTTCGTTGGCCAGGCCGTAGGTCCATCCCGTGCCCAGGAAGGTGAACTGCTCGGCCTCCACCCACTCCGGTGCGACCGGGGCGGTGAGGGCACCGCGTGTGTCCTGGATCGCCTCGGTCAGGTCCTCGCCCAGGTGGGCGCGGAGCAGGGTGAGGGCGGTGGTGGCGAAGCGGGTCTGGACCACGGAGCGTTCGTCGGCGAAGGGCAGGGTGACGGTTTCGTCCGAGAGTTCCTTCGCCGGGGTGTCCGGGTCTCCCAGGATCGTCACCGTCGGGATGCGTCCCCGGACTGCTTCCAGGACGCGCAGCACCTCGGTCGTGGTGCCGGAGCGGGTGATCGCCACCACCGCGTCGTAGTCGCGCGCGGCACCGAGAAAAGCCTCCGAGGCGGCGAAGGGGTCGGTGACCCCGGCTCCGGCGCTCTCGCGGAGCGCCGCGTACGACTGCGCCATGAACCAGGAGGTTCCGCAGCCGACGACGGCCACCCGCCGGCCCGGCTCCGGCAGCGGACCGCCCGCCGCGCCGATCCCGGCGGCCTCGGCCCAGGTCTCCGGCTGACTGCGCAGCTCCTGCTCCATGTAGGACGTCTCGCTCATGGCACACCCTTCGTGAACGGTGGATGGGACTGCTCGACTTCGCGCCTGCCGGGAAAGTGAGTGAAAGTGCATTCTTCTCGGCTGTTGTGAGCAACTCTACGCATGGCGCGAGGGTCGGGCCATCCCTCGTGCGAGTGAAGTGTTCGAATGGTGTGGTGCGGGCAGGTCGCTCGACTGGCCCCTTTGGGCGGTGAATGTCGGGTGAGCGAGGTTCACTGGAGAGTGTTGACAGTTGCGCGAAAGGACTTCGATACTTGCATGATCAGTCATGAGTAGGTCGGCACGCTGCGCGAAGGACCCGCCATGTCCACTGCAACGCTCTCCGGGACGCCCCAGCCGCCACCGCCCGGGAAGGCCCGCCGCACGGGGCGGCTCTTCGCGCTGACGGGGGCCTTCGTCGGCGTCATCTACGGCTACGACTCCGGCAGCATCTCCGGCGCGCTGGTGTTCCTCAGCCAGGACTTCCAGCTCACCGAAGCGGAAAAGGGCCTGGTCAACAGCATCCTCGTGGGCGGCTGCATCGTTGGCGCGCTGCTCGGTGGCAAGCTCGCGGACGCCTTCGGCCGCAAGACCGCGATGCTGGTCGTCGCCGGCTCGTACGCCCTCTTCGTCACGCTCTCCGCGCTCGCTCCCAATGTCGTCGTGCTCGACACGGTGCGCTTCCTGCTCGGGGTGGCGATCGGCATATCGATCGTCGCCGCGCCGCTGTACATCGCGGAATCGACGCCCGCGCGTATCCGCGGCGCCTCCGTCGCCGCCTACCAGGTCGCGACCGTCACCGGCATCGTCATCACGTACTTCGTCAACTGGGGCCTGTCGGACGGCGGTCACTGGCGCTGGATGCTGGGCGCGTCGGCGGTCCCCGCGGCGCTGGTCATGATCCCGCTCTTCCGGCTGCCGGACACGCCCCGGTGGTACGTCCTCAAGGGGCGGACGGAGCGGGCGATCGAGGTCATGGCGATGACGGATCCCGAGGTCGACGCCCGCACCGAGGTGGCGGCGGTCGGTGCGGCGCTGGCCGCGGAGAGCGGCGGCTCCGCCCGTTCCCTGCTGCACAAGCCCTATGTCCGGGCCACGGTCTTCGTCATCGGCCTCGGCTTCTTCTGCCAGATCACCGGCATCAACGCCGTCACCTACTACAGCCCGCAGATCTTCACGCGGATGGGCTTCACCGGCGACGGACTGAACTTCCTGCTGCCCGCGTTCGTCCAACTCGCCTCGCTGGCCGCCACCATCGTGGCGATACTCATCATCGACCGGCTGGGCCGCCGCGTCGTCCTGCTGACCGGCATCGGCACGATGGTCGTCATGCTCGCCGTGCTCACGGCCGTCTTCGCCGTGGGAGATCTGCACGGCACCGTGACCTGGATCGGCTTCGGCGCGATCCTGCTGTTCACCGCGGCCTTCAACTTCGGGTTCGGCTCGCTGATATGGGTCTACGCGAGCGAGGCGTTCCCCGCGCAGCTGCGGTCGACCGGCGCATCGGTGATGCTCACCGCCGACCTCGTCGCCAACCTCCTCATCGCGCAGTTCTTCCCGTCCCTGATGGCCTGGGTCGGGGCCTCCTGGACATTCGCCGGGCTGGGCCTGCTGGCGCTGGGTGCGCTGGTCTTCGCCTCCTTCACCGCACCCGAGACCAAGGGACGCCATCTGGAGGAGATCCAGAGCTACTGGAGCAACGGAGGGCGCTGGCCGACCCCCACCTCCGCCCCTGCCCCCGCCGCCCCGGAGGTGGTGCGCTGACCCGTGGCCGCCGTGCCTGCCCGCCGGTTTCGGCCGGCGGCGGAGGCGCGGGCTCGCCCGTTCGATACCGTGGCGTCACCATGGACAACACCAGCCCCGTCTCCCTCGACGACGAACTGCGGAACTGGCCGGCCGATGAGGCCGAGGCGCGCGCGGTCCAGGACCGGCTGCGACGCCATGTGCGCCTCGACGAGCCCGGCCCGCCGCCGGACTTCGAGGGCACCGTCGTCGGCGTCGATGTGGCGTACGACGATGCGCGGGACGTGGTCGCGGCCGCAGCCGTGGCGCTGGACGCCCGCACCCTGGAGATCGTGGACGAGGCCACCGCGGTCGGCCGGATCTCCTTCCCCTATGTACCGGGGCTGCTGGCCTTCAGAGAGATCCCGACGGTCGTCGACGCGCTGGCCAAGCTGGCGCAGACACCCGGCCTGGTGGTGTGCGACGGCTACGGCCGGGCGCATCCGAGGCGCTTCGGGCTCGCCAGCCACCTCGGGGTCCTGACCGGCCTCCCGACGATCGGTGTCGCCAAGAACCCCTTCACCTTCCGCTACGACGCCCCCGGCGACGGACGCGGGGCGACCGCGCCGCTCCTGGACGACCTCGACGGCACCACGGAAGAGGTGGGCCGGGCGCTCCGCACCCAACAGGGCGTCAAACCCGTCTTCGTCTCCGTCGGCCACCGCACCGGCCTCGACGGCGCCTGCGCGCACACCCTCCGGCTGGCGCCGACGTACCGGCTCCCGGAGACGACCCGCGCGGCCGACGCGCTCTGCCGCCGGGTGCTGGCCGCCGGCTGAGGCACCGCCGCGCTGCATGCCGGACCGCGCCTCGGCCTCGCCGGGGCGTATTCCGGCCCTCCACCGGACCGGGCGGCGGGCGTCGCGAGGCGTTCGGCATGCCCGGAAAACCCTCCCGGCCGAGCCTGAGGAAAGAGCGGCCGGCCCCGAACTCGTGGGCGTGGCTGCCCCTTTCGGGTGGCCTTCCGAGGTGCCGTACTCATGGAGTCCGGCCGTTGTTTCCCGTCCGTTGGGGAAGTGCCTCCGAGGCCGGTGCTCTTGACACCCCGCCTGGCCTGGTCCACATTCACCGATGACATGGGACGTCCCACGTCCGGACGGCGGCACGGGTACGGGCCCCCACCGCCCTGTGTGCCCCGCAGCGCACCCGCACCACCGGCCCCGTACGGCAGAAGGCTGGACCTGCATGCCCCTCCCTGCACCACTCACGGGCGTCGTGCCGCCCGTGTGCACACCCCTCACCGCGTCCGGTCGCGTCGACGTGGACTCGCTCGCCGCCCTCACCGAGCGCCTCATCGACGCCGGAGTCAACGCCCTGTTCGTACTCGGCTCCACCGGGGAGGCGGCCTGCCTGTCGGACGGCAGACGCAGCACCGTCATCGAAACGGTCGTCGCGGCGGCCGGTGGACGGCTTCCCGTACTGGCCGGCGCCATCGACATGTCGACCAGCCGCGTCCTCGACCACGCCCGCACCGCCCAGGCCCTGGGCGCGGACGCCATCGTGGCCGCCCCGCCCCTCTGCACCCGCACCCACCCGGCCGAGATCGCCGACCACTACCGCCGCATCCGCGCCGCCGTGGACCTGCCGCTCTTCGCCTGCAACGCCCCCGCGTCGGTCCCCGCCGAACTGCCCGCGGACACCGTGCTCGGCCTGGCGGCGGACGGCGTGCTGGACGGGATCGAGGACTGCAGCGGCGACATCGGCGCACTGCGCCGCCTCCTGGTGCGGCTGCCCGCCCTCGGCCGGCCGTTCTCGGTGCTCACCGGCTGCGAACTCTCCGTCGACGGAGCCCTGCTGGCCGGGGCGCACGGCGTCGTCCCGGGGCTCGGCAACGTCGACCCGGCGGCCTACGTACGGCTCTACGAGCACGCCCGCGCGGGGGAGTGGCGCGCGGCCGCCACGGAACAGGACCGGCTCGCCGCACTGTTCGCACTCACCGACGCCGGTGACGCGGCGGCGATGGGCCGCGGGTCGTCCGCCCTGGGAGCGCTCAAAGCGGCGCTGCACCTCCTGGGCGTCATCGGCTGCCCCGACACCGCGCCGCCGCAGATCCCGCTGGACGGCACCGCGCGCGACGCGGTGCGCCGCCTGCTGGAGGAGGCGGACCTGCTCTGAGGGTGCGCGGCCGTCACTCGGTCGCGTCCGCGTGCCGCCCCAGATGCACCCCACGCACCCCGTCGAGGTCGGCGAGCGCCTCCACCAGGGCATGCGCCGACCCCGTGCCCTCCAACCGGAGCAGGACCTCCGCGGAGACGGCGCCCTCCGGAGGCCCGGTCTCCACCTGGACGTCCGACACGAGGAAACCGCTACCGGTGCACAGCTCCAGCATCCGCCCCAGCAGGCCCCGTTGGGAGCGGTAGGTCAGCCGCAGCTCGAACTGCTCCGGTGACGGCGTGGCGCCGATCCGCTCCGACACCTTCGAGAATCCGCGCACGACCAGGAAGTGCACCGCCGTCGCCCCGAAGGCCAGCAACGGCAGCCCGCCGCCGCACGCCATGCCGATGGCGCAGGTCAGCCAGATCGTGGCGGCGGTCGTCAGGCCCCGGACCGCATCCTTCTTCACGAAGATCAGCCCGCCGCCGATGAAGCCGATGCCGGAGACGACCTGCGCGGCGACGCGCGAGGGGTCCAGCGCCACGCCGTCCGCGCCCAGCATCGCGCCGAAACCGTGTATCGACACCTCCATGAAGAGCGCGCTGCCGACCCCGACGAGCGTGTGGGTGCGCATCCCGGCGCTCTTCTGCCGGGCCTCCCGTTCCATCCCGACCAGCGACGACAACAGCAGCGCGAGCGCCAACTCCGCGAACTGCCGCGGCCCCTGACCTGGATGAAGGCCGAACAGCGGGGTGGCGAGAGGAAGAAGTGACATGCCCGCATTGTCCTCCTGAAAGCCGCCGAACGGCCGCTTCGCGGGCCGTTGCCAGTGGTCGCCGTTAGCGTGGGTGACGAGGTCGGACGAGCGCGCCGACGCGGTCCCGGCGCCGGACGGATGCGGCCGGGAAGGGCGCCTCAACGACCGGAACGCTACGAGGCGGGCCCGTCCGGCGGAGACGGGCGGAACGGAAGGGGAGGGCGGTATGGCGACAGCACGCGGAGCGGCGATGCGCGGCCGGGCGGCGGGGCCGCGGCGCGGTATAGCCCCGTCCTGGTCCATCGCCGGGTTCGACGGGAAATAGCGGCGCGCGGTGCGGCGCGCAAGACCCGTGGCGGCGAGGGCGGTTGAGCCTCGCCGCCGTTGTCGTTCCAGGGGTACGGAAGCGATGCCCAGGGGGCTTGTGGAAAGTGGAACACGTTCTTAACATCACGGGTGTTACATCAGAAGTGTCACAGTGCGCGAGGAGTGTGATGACGGAGTCAGGCCACGGCCCGCTCAGCGGGGTACGCGTGGTGGAGCTGGCGGGCATCGGCCCCTGCCCCTTCGCCGCCATGACCCTCGCCGACCTCGGCGCCGACGTCGTACGCGTCGACCGCCCGGGCGGCGCCGCACTGGGCATCGACCCGGCGTACGACCTCACCAACCGCAACAAACGCTCGGTCGTCATCGACCTCAAGACACCCCGGGGCGCGGAGCGCGTCCTGGAGCTGGCCGAGCGCGCCGACATCCTTGTCGAGGGGTACCGCCCCGGCGTCGCCGAACGCCTGGGCGTCGGCCCGGACGCCTGCCTGGCGCGCAACGAACGGCTCGTCTACGGCCGGATGACCGGCTGGGGCCAGCAGGGCCCGCTCGCCGACACCGCCGGACACGACGTCTCCTACCTCGCGATCACCGGCGCCCTGGGCATGATCGGCGCACCCGACGCCCCGCCCGCCGTCCCCGCCAACCTCCTCGGCGATTACGCGGGCGGCTCGCTCTACCTCGTCATCGGTCTCCTGGCCGCGCTCCGGCACGCCACCGCGCCCGGCGGCAGCGGACAGGTCGTCGACGCCGCCATCGTCGACGGCACCGCCCACCTCTCCTCGATGATCCACGGCATGCTCGCCGCCGGTGGCTGGCAGGACCGGCGCGGCAGCAACCTCCTCGACGGCGGCGCCCCCTTCTACGGCACCTACGAGACGGCGGACGGCGGCCACATGGCGGTCGGCGCACTGGAGCCGCAGTTCTACGCCGAGTTCATCCGCCTGCTCGGCATCGAGGGCACGGCGCCCGCACGCGACGACCTCGCCTCCTGGGACGCGCTGCGCTCCGCCATCGCCGCCCGCTTCCGGACCCGCACGCGCGCCGAATGGACCGCCGTCTTCGAGGGCACCGACGCCTGCGTCGCCCCGGTGCTGTCGCTGCGCGAGGCTCCGCACCATCCGCATCTGGCCGCCCGCGGCACCTTCCTCGACCACGGAGGGCTCACCCAGCCCGCCCCCGCACCCCGTTTCTCGCGCACCCCCGGAGCCGTCCGCCGCCCGCCCGCCCCACCGGGCGCCGACACCGAGGAGATCGCCCGCGACTGGGCCGTCCCCGGACTGCTCCCCGACCCGCCGGACGCACCACCGCCCGCCCCGGAACCGACCGCGACGGACCCCGCCCCGGAGACCCGCTGACGGACGCGCGCCCCTTCGCCGCCCACCGCAACTCGGCTCCCAGGAGGGCCAGGACACCATGAAGCGCCAGATCTTCACCGCGGACCACGAAGCCTTCCGCGAGACGGTACGCACCTTCCTCGCCAAGGAGGTCACTCCGTACTACGCCGGGTGGGAGCAGGACGGCATCGTCAGCCGGGACGCCTGGCGGGCCGCCGGCCGCCAGGGCCTGCTGGGCCTGGCCGTCCCCGAGGAGTACGGCGGCGGAGGCAACGCCGACTTCCGCTACAGCGCCGTGCTGGCCGAGGAGTTCACCCGCGCCGGCGCCCCGGGCCTCGCCATCGGGCTGCACAACGACATCATCGGCCCCTACCTCACCACCCTCGCCACCGACGAGCAGAAGCGCCGGTGGCTGCCTGGCTTCTGCAGCGGAGAGATCATCACCGCCATCGCGATGACCGAGCCCGGCGCCGGCTCCGACCTCCAGGGCATCCGCACCACCGCCACCGACCACGGCGACCACTGGATCCTCAACGGCTCCAAGACCTTCATCTCCAACGGCATCCTCGCCGACCTCGTCATCGTCGTCGCCCGCACCACCCCCGAGGGCGGGGCCCACGGCCTGAGCCTCCTCGTCGTCGAGCGCGGCATGGACGGCTTCGAACGCGGCCGCAACCTCGACAAGATCGGCCAGAAGGCCCAGGACACCGCGGAACTCTTCTTCCACGACGTCCGGGTGCCCAAGGAGAACCTCCTCGGCGAGCTGAACGGCGCCTTCATCCACCTGATGACCCACCTCGCACAGGAGCGGATGGGCATCGCCGTCGCCGGGATCGCGGGCGCCGAGCATCTGCTGGAGATCACCACCCGGTACGTCAAGGAACGCGAGGCGTTCGGCCGGCCGCTCGCCCGGCTCCAGCACATCCGCTTCGAGATCGCCGAGATGGCCACCGAATGCGCCGTCACCCGCGCCTTCCTGGACCGCTGCATAGCCGACCACTCCGCCGGCGAGTTGGACGCCGTACATGCCTCGATGGCCAAGTGGTGGGCCACCGAGCTGCACAAACGCGTCGCCGACCGCTGTTTGCAACTCCACGGCGGATACGGCTACATGGCCGAGTTCCCGGTGGCCAAGGCGTACACCGACGGCCGCATCCAGACCATCTACGGAGGGACGACGGAGATCATGAAAGAGATCATCGGCCGCTCCCTGCTCGGCTGACCCGGCGCCGCCCGGCCCGCTCCGCCGTGACTTCTCCCTCATCCGAAAGGCTGCCTGACGTGAGCACCGAAGCGTATGTGTACGACGCGATCCGCACCCCGCGCGGCCGCGGCAAGGCCAACGGCGCCCTGCACGGCACCAAGCCCGTCGACCTCGTCGTCGGCCTCATCCACGAACTGCGCCGTCGCTTCCCCGGTCTGGATCCGGCCGCCATCGACGACATCGTCCTCGGCGTGGTCAGCCCGATCGGCGACCAGGGAGCCGACATCGCCAAGATCGCGGCCATCGCCGCCGGGCTGCCCGACACCGTGGCCGGAGTCCAGGAGAACCGCTTCTGTGCCTCCGGCCTGGAAGCCGTCAACCTCGCCGCCGCCAAGGTCCGCTCCGGCTGGGAGGACCTGATCCTGGCCGGCGGCGTCGAGTCCATGTCCCGGGTGCCGATGGCCTCCGACGGCGGCGCCTGGCACCTGGACCCGATGACCAACTTCGAGACCAACTTCATCCCGCAGGGCGTCGGCGCCGACCTCATCGCCACCCTCGGCGGCTTCACGCGGCACGACGTCGACACCTTCGCCGCGCTCTCCCAGGAACGCGCCGCCCAGGCGTGGAAGGAAGGCCGCTTCGACCGCTCCGTCGTCCCGGTGCGCGACCGCAACGGCCTGGTCGTCCTCGACCGCGACGAACACATCCGCCCCGGCACCACCGCCGAATCGCTGGCCGGCCTCAAGCCGTCCTTCGCGACGATCGGCGACGCCGGCGGCTTCGACGCCGTCGCGCTGCAGAAGTACCACTGGGTCGAGAAGATCGACCACGTCCACCACGCGGGCAACTCCTCCGGCATCGTCGACGGCTCCGCCCTGGTCGCCATCGGCAACGCCGCCGTCGGCGAGCGCCACGGCCTGACGCCCCGTGCGCGCATCGCCGCCGCCGCGGTCTCCGGCGCCGACCCGACGATCATGCTGACCGGCCCCGCGCCCGCGGCCCGCAAGGCGCTCGCCAAGGCCGGTCTGACCATCGACGACATCGACCTCGTCGAGATCAACGAAGCCTTCGCCGCCGTCGTCCTGCGGTTCGCCCAGGACATGGGGCTCTCCCTCGACAAGATCAACGTCAACGGCGGCGCCATCGCCATGGGCCACCCGCTGGGCGCCACCGGCGCAATGATCGTCGGCACCCTCGTCGACGAACTGGAGCGCCAGGACAAGCGGTACGGCCTGGCCACCCTCTGCGTCGGCGGCGGCATGGGCATCGCCACCGTCATCGAGCGCCTCTGACCGCCCGTCCCACCCCTTACGGAGAAGCCACAGTGAGCGAGACCTCTGCGATGTCGACCATCCGCTGGGAGCAGGACGAGACCGGCGTGGTCACCCTGGTCCTGGACGATCCCGGCCAGTCCGCCAACACCATGAACGACGCCTTCAAGACCTCCCTCACCGCGGTCGCCGACCGCCTGGAGGCCGAGGCGGACACCGTCCGCGGCATCATCGTCACCTCCGCCAAGAAGACCTTCTTCGCAGGCGGTGACCTGCGCGAACTGATCGCCGTCACCCCCGAGGGCGCCCAGCAGGCGTTCGACGCCGGCATGCGCATCAAGCGCGATCTGCGCGGCATCGAAACCCTCGGCAAGCCCGTCGTCGCCGCCCTCAACGGCGCGGCCCTCGGCGGCGGCTACGAGATCGCGCTCGCCTGCCACCACCGCATCGCCCTCGACACCCCCGGCACCAAGATCGGCCTGCCGGAGGTCACCCTCGGCCTGCTGCCCGCGGGCGGCGGCGTCACCCGCACCGTCCGCCTCCTCGGCATCGCCGACGCCCTGCTGAAGGTCCTGCTCCAGGGCACGCAGTACAACGCCGAACAGGCCAAGGACGCCGGGCTGATCCACGACGTCGCCGCCACGCCCGAGGAACTCCTCACCAAGGCCCGCGCGTTCATCGACGAACACCCCGCATCCCAGCAGCCCTGGGACGTCAAGGGGTACCGCATCCCGGGCGGCACCCCCGCGCAGCCCAAATTCGCCGCCAACCTCCCGGCGTTTCCCGCCAACCTCAAGAAGCAGCTCAACGGCGCGCCCTACCCGGCGCCCCGCAACATCCTCGCCGCCGCGGTCGAGGGTTCCCAGGTCGACTTCGAGACCGCCCAGACCATCGAGGCGCGGTACTTCACCGAGCTGGTCACCGGCCAGACCTCGAAGAACATGATCCAGGCGTTCTTCTTCGACCTCCAGGCCGTCAACTCCGGCGCCAGCCGCCCGAAGGGCATCGAGCCGCGCACCGCCCGGAAGGTCGCCGTCCTCGGTGCCGGAATGATGGGCGCGGGCATCGCCTACAGCTGCGCCCGGGCGGGTATCGAGGTCGTGCTCAAGGACGTGTCGCCGGAGGCCGCCGCCAAGGGCAAGGCGTACTCCGAGGGGCTGCTCGCCAAGGCGCTGGCCCGGGGCCGCACCACCGAGCGCAAGCGGGACGAACTCCTCGCCCGCATCACCCCCACCGCCGACCCGCAGGACCTCGCCGGCTGCGATGTCGTGATCGAGGCGGTCTTCGAGGACGCCGCGCTCAAGCACAAGGTCTTCCAGGAGATCGAGCACATCGTGGCGCCCGACGCGCTGCTCTGCTCCAACACCTCGACGCTGCCGATCTCGCAGCTGGCCGAGGGCGTGCAGCGCGACACCGACTTCATCGGCCTGCACTTCTTCTCGCCGGTCGACAAGATGCCGCTGGTGGAGATCATCAAGGGGGAGCGCACCGGCGACGAGGCGCTGGCCCGTGCCTTCGACCTGGTCCGCAAGATCCGCAAGACCCCGATCGTGGTCAACGACTCGCGGGGCTTCTTCACCTCGCGGGTCATCGGCCAGTTCATCAACGAGGGCGTGGCGATGGTCGGCGAGGGCCTCGATCCGGCCTCCGTCGAGCAGGCCGCCGCCCAGGCCGGGTACCCGGCCAAGGTGCTCTCCCTCATGGACGAGCTGACGCTGACGCTGCCGCGCAAGATCCGCCGGGAGACGCAGCGCGCCGTGGAGGCGGCCGGCGGCAGCTGGGCGCCGCACCCCTCCGACGCGGTCGTCGACCGGATGGTCGACGAGTTCGGCCGCACCGGGCGCAGCGGCGGCGCCGGATTCTACGACTACGCAGAGGACGGCACCCGCAGCAGCCTGTGGCCGGGCCTGCGCGAGCACTTCACCCGGCCGGACGCCGCCGTACCGTTCCGTGACATGCAGGAGCGGATGCTGTTCGCCGAGGCGCTGGACACCGTCCGCTGCCTGGAGGAAGGCGTGCTGACCTCGGTGGCCGACGCCAACATCGGCTCCCTCCTCGGCATCGGCTTCCCCGGCTGGACCGGCGGCGTGCTCCAGTACATCAACGGCTACGAGGGCGGCCTGCCCGGTTTCGTGGCCCGCGCCAGGGAGCTGGCCGCGGCGTACGGCGAGCGCTTCGCGCCGCCCGCGCTGCTGATCGAGAAGGCGGCGAAGGGAGAGACCTTCCGCGACGCCTGATCGCCCGGGCCGGGCGGGCGGCGACGGGACCGGGCGCGGCGGGGAAGATTCCTGGCCGCCCCCGGCCCCGGCCGCCGCCACGCTTGGCCCTGGCCGCCCGGCCCCGCCCGGCCTGGCCTGGTGCCGTCACGCAAGGGCCGGCAGTGGCTGCCACGCACCCAGCCCTGGCAGCCACGGCCGGCCCTCGGCGGTGCGGCTCGGGCCCGCCGCCACGCACCCAGCCCAGCCCACCACGACTAGCCCTCGGCGGCCCGGGCCCTGCCCGCCACCACGCGCCCGGGCCCAGACCGCCACGGCCGGCCCTCGGCGGCCCCGGCCCTACCGCCACGCCGGCCCACCTTCGCTCCTACCCCTCCCCGAACGCCTCCCGCAGCTCCTCCTTCATCGAGCGCTGGAAGGCGGTGACCAGCGCCTGTACCACCATCGGCTGCATATGGGCGGAGAGGGACTTGATCCGGGCGACGTCCTCGGCGTCGGGGCCGCCCTCGCGGTACGGCTCCCAGACCTCGTCCTTGAAGAGCCGGCTCAGCTCCCGCGCCGCCGACCGGGAGTGCTCCAGCACGACGGTGCGCGCCGCCAGGATCGTCTCCAGCGCGATCGGCACGTCCAGCAGCCGGGCACCCAGATGCAGCAGCCCGGGGTCGACCTGGAAGACGTCGGCGTCGTCGGTGCGCACCAGGACGCTCATCGCCGCCAGCCGGTCCACATCGTCCTCGGTCAGCTCCCGGCCGACCCGGCGCTCCAGCTGTTCGCGGGTGGCGTCCTCCGCCTTGTCCGGGATCCAGCTCGCCACCAGCGCCCGGTGAATGGCCAGGTCCTGGGCGCTCAGATCGGGCGGCAGCTGCTCCAGGTAGCGCTCGATCGCGGACAGTGTCATGCCCTGGTGCTGCAGCTCCTCGATCAGCGCCAGCCGTGAGAGGTGGTCGGGGCCGTAGCGGCCCACGCGGCGGGGGCCGATCTCCGGTGGCGGCAGCAGGCCCCGGGTCCCGTAGAAGCGGATCGTACGGACGGTGACGCCGGCGCGGGCGGCCAGTTCGTCGACGGTCAGTGCGGTGCCGGGCCCGGTTCCGGTCTCCGTGGCGGACTCTTTCATGCGGAACAGTATTGCTGTCTCACCAACGGTGTGAAACCTCGCGAACGCCTCCCCGGATTCCGTGCGGCGCCGCGTCCGGCCGTTTCGGTGTGACGAGGAGAACGATGCGCCCGTCCGCCGTAATTTCCCCCGAAGATCGCCGGGAATTCATCCGGGCGCGTACGGATCGGCGATTTCAAAATGTTCCACCCCGGGCAACACTGGGCAAACGGCCCGAACTTCGGATTGGCCGATAACTCTTGTGATCCGTGCCACAGACGAGGGGCTCGGGTTCGGGGAAGGTGTGCCGTCGGCCATGCGTGCGAACCGTGGGATTCGGCCATGGTTCCCAGTGCCTGCCTGAAAGTGAGTTGAACCACCAGTGAGCACAGAGACCGTCACGGAAGAATCACCGCAGCCGCCGGGTGGGGGCGGCGGCGGACGGCAGGACGCAGGGGACGCCGGGTACAGCAAGGGCCTCAAGAGCCGCCACATCAACATGATCGCCATCGGCGGGGCCATCGGGACCGGCCTCTTCCTGGGGGCGGGCGGTCGGCTTCACTCCGCCGGGCCTGCGCTGGCCATCGCCTACGCGGTCTGTGGCCTGTTCGCCTTCTTCGTCGTCCGCGCCCTCGGCGAGCTGGTCGTGCACCGCCCGTCGTCCGGCTCGTTCGTCTCGTACGCCCGGGAATTCCTCGGCGAGAAGGGCGCCTACGTCGCCGGCTGGATGTATGTCGTGAACTGGTCCACGACCGGTATCGCCGACATCACCGCGATCGCCCTTTACACCCACTACTGGAGTATGTTCACCGACATTCCGCAGTGGGTGATGGCGTTGATCGCACTCGCCGTGGTGCTCACTGTCAATCTGATCTCGGTCAAGATTTTCGGTGAGCTGGAATTCTGGTTCGCGATCATCAAGGTCGCCGCGCTGGTCGTGTTCATGTTCATCGGCATCTTCCTGCTGGCCACCCAGCACCCGGTGGGCGGCCACACCCCGGGCCTGCACCTCCTCTCCGACAACGGCGGCTTCTTCCCGACCGGGCTGCTGCCCGTGGTGATCGTGCTGCAGGGCGTCGTCTTCGCGTACTCCGCCGTCGAGCTGGTCGGCGTCACCGCGGGCGAGACCGCCGAGCCCGAGAAGGTCGTCCCCAAGGCGGTCAACTCGATCATGTGGCGGGTGGGCGTCTTCTACGTCGGCTCGGTGCTGCTGCTGACGCTGCTGCTGCCGTGGAACAAGTACGTCGGCGGGGAGAGCCCGTTCGTGACCGTGCTGTCCAACGTCGGCGTCCCGGCGGCCGGCGACGTGATGAACCTCGTCGTGCTCACCGCCGCGATGTCGAGCCTCAACTCCGGCCTCTACTCGACCGGCCGCATCCTGCGCTCCATGTCCATGGCGGGCTCCGCGCCGAAGTTCGCCGGGCTCATGAACCGCAACCAGGTGCCGTACGGCGGCATCATGCTCACCTCCGCCGTCTGCGTGCTCGGCGTGGTGCTCAACTACGTCGTGCCGGGCAAGGCGTTCGAGATCGTGCTGAACATCGCGGCGCTCGGCATCATCAGCACCTGGTGCACGATCATGGTCTGTCACATGGTCTTCGTGCGCCGGGCCAAGGAGGGCGTGGTCCAGCGGCCCCGCTTCCGGCTCCCCGGCACGCCCGTCACGGACCTGGTGACCATCGCGTTCCTGCTCGGCGTCATCGTGCTGATGTGGTTCGACGACGGCGTCGGCCGGCAGACCGTGATGCTGATCCCGGTCCTCGCGCTGGCGCTGACCGGCGGCTGGTTCGTGGTCCGCCGCCGGGTCGGCCGCCTCGCCGCGGAGCGGGACGCCGAGGCGACGACGTAGCGCGGCTCGCCCGCGTGTGGCCCCGCCGGCGGGAATCTGGCGGGGCCACGGGCGATCCGTCGCGCGCCCGGCCGTCCGTACGCGTCCCGGCTCAGCCGCCGATCAGCGGGTAGTGGTCGGACAGGTTGGTGTACGTGTACTGCTTGCCCCAGCTGGAGACCGTCCAGGGGGCCGACTCCTCCTTGACGACCGTGTTGCCCCAGCCGCTCGGCCGCGCGTGGCCGTTGCGGTGCAGGACGTAGTCCAGGTCCTCGCGCGGATCGTTCGGGTAGCGGTCCTTGGCGATCGAGTTCTCCTGGGTGTCGAAGGAGTACGGGTGGCCCGTGCGGCTGTCGGCGGGGGCCAGGTCCGCGTTGGCGAGGAGCGCCTGGTACTCCGGGCCGCGGGAGTCGATGTTGAAGTCCCCGGCGACCATCACCTCCTCGTCCGCGGGGATCTTCTTGGCGTCCAGGAACGCGTCCATCTCCGTCAGCTGCGAGGCGCGGTCGGCGGCCGCCTCGCCCGCCTTGCAGCCGGAGTCCGTCGACTGGGTGTGAGTGCCCACGACGTGCACCTTCGCGCCGTTCACATTCAGGACCGCGTAGACGAAGCCCTTGTTGGAGAGGGCGTCCGAGCCGCAGGCGTCCTTGTAGACGTACTGCTCCTTGCGGAGTACCGGCCACTTGCTCAGCAGCGTCACCCCGCCGTCCTCCGGGGTCGTCGCGGAGTAGGCGCCGCCGGTGGCGTCCCAGCCGTCCTTGGTGCGGCCGACCACCGGGGTCTGGTACGGATACTGCGCGGCGGCCCGCGACTTCAGCGCGTCCGAGGAGGAGTTGTCGAACGCCTCCTGCAGGACCACGACGTCGTTGCCCCGGAAGAAGTCCGCGTCGGGTATCGCCTGGGCGCGGTGGTCCTGGCCCCAGTTGGGGTAGAGCGTCTTGCTCATCAGGAACGCGTTGTACGTGAGGACCTTCAGGTGCGGGGGCGGCGTCGTGGCGAAGGCGCCGGGCGCCGTGGCGGCGAGGGCGGTGGCGGTGAGCGCCGCGGTGATCACGGCGGACCGGCGAACGCGCGGCGAGAGGTGCGACACGGAATCTCCCTGGGGGGATGGGGACTTGACCCGGAGCCGCCCATCCAACCAGCCGCGGTTACCTCTTGGTAACCATTGGGTGTGCGCGGGATTCCCCGGCGGTGACGGACCGGCCCGGCGCGGGAGAAGGAACCGGGGGCGCGGCAGCCGCGCCCCCGGTCCGGTGCATCTCGTCCGTGCTCAGCCCTGGTGGATCGTGTGGGTGGCCGCGATCTTCGGCCACGAGGCGGGGCGCGGCGCCGGGGCCGTGCCGCGGGCGCCGAGGGCCTGCCGGGCCGCGCCCGCCGACGGCTTGGACGGCTGGAACAGCCAGGTGTCGAAGAAGTCCGCGAGCGGCTTGCCGGACTTCTTCTCGGCGAACTTCACGAAGTCGGCGACGGAGGCGTTGCCGTAGGCGTGCTCCTGCGGCCAGGACTTGAGCAGCCCGAAGAAGACCTTGTCGCCGAGCTTGTTGCGCAGCGCCTGGAGGGCCACCGCACCGCGGTCGTAGACGGCGCCGTCGAACTGGTTGTCCGGGCCCGGGTCGCCGGGCTTCACGGTCCAGAACGGGTCGTCGGCCGGGTGCTGGTCGAAGACGTAGTCGGCCAGCTCCTGCGCGGTGCCCTCGCCCTCCTTCTCGGACCAGAGCCACTGCGCGTACGCCGCGAAGCCCTCGTTGATCCAGATGTCCTTCCAGTCCTTCAGCGAGACGCTGTCGCCGTACCACTGGTGGGCCAGCTCGTGGACGACGACGGAGACGTTGGCGCCGCGGTCGAACGCCTTCTTCCCGTAGAACGGGCGGGTCTGGGTCTCCAGCGCGTACCCGGCGGGGACGTTCGGGACGTAGCCGCCGACGGCGTTGAAGGGGTAGCGGCCGTAGACCGACTCCAGCCAGCCGGTGACCTCGGCGGTGCGCTCGATGCTGGCGCGGGCGGCGCCCTCGTTCGCGCCGAGGTCCTTGCTGACGGCGTTGAGGACGGGGGTGCCGTTCTCGGTGGTGCCCGTGGTGACGTCGAACTTGCCGATGGCGAGCGTCGTCAGATACGTGGCCTGCGGCTTGTCGGAGCGCCAGTTGAAGCGCGTCCAGCCGAGCTTGGAGGTCTGCGAGGCCAGCACGCCGTTGCTGATCGCCTGGGTGCCGTCGGGCACCGAGACCGAGATGTCGTACGTCGCCTTGTCGGTGGGGTGGTCGTTGCTCGGGTACCACCACACGGCCGAATCCGGCTCCTGGGCCGCCACACCGCCGTCGGGCGTACGGGCCCACGCGGTGTACCCGCCGATCTTCACCTCGGAGGGCTTGCCCGCGTACCGCACCACGACGCTGATCTGCTTGCCGCGCTCCAGCGGCGCCGCCGGGGTGATCTCCAGCTCATGGGCGCCGGTGGCGGCGAACTTCGCCTTCGCGCCGTCGACGCGGACCTCGCTGACCTTCAGCCCGAAGTCGAGGTTGAAGCGGGACAGGTCCTGGGTGGTCTTGGCCAGCAGCGTCGCGGTGCCCTCCAGGAGGTCCGTCTTCGGCTGGTACTTCAGGCGCAGGTCGTAGTGGGAGACGTCGTAGCCGCCGTTCCCGCTCTCCGGGTAGTAGGAGTCGCCCGCACCGGGCGCGCCGGGGGTGAAGCTCGCCGCCGATGCCGGGATCGCCAGCAGCAGACTGAGCGCGGCCGCGCCCGGGACGAGGAGTCTGTGACGCACCGAGTCCTCCAACTCGTAGGGGTGGTGGAACCGTTCCGACCCTATGTACGCCCCCGCCCCTCGTCATGTCCATGGCCTCAGCTGACACATGAACGACATACGGGACGCGGTGCGCGGGGGTGTCGCACGGCTTTCGGACCCGGTGCGCCGCGCGGGCGCCGGGTCCGGCCCGGCGCCCGCGGCTCGCCTCAGGCCGCCGGCGCCTCCCGGACCAGCCGCCCGACCTCGTCGGCGCAGCCCCAGGCGACGGTGACGCCCGCGCCGCCGTGGCCGTAGTTGTGCACGCACCAGGCGCCGCCGGGCAGCCGCTCGCCCTCCAGACGGACCGCTTCCCGGGCGGGCCGCAGCCCCACCCGGTGCGCCAGGACCTCCGCCCCGGCCAGCGCGGGGAACCGCCGGGCGGCGCGCGCCACGATCGCCTCGGCCACCGCCGGGTCCGGCTCCGTCGACCACGCGTGCTCGTGTGCGGTGCCGCCGACCACCACGCCGTAGGGCTGCGGCAGGACATACGTGGTGTCGGTCGCGCCCGGGGCGGCGGAGACGTACCACTCCTCGATGCCCGGGTCGGCCACCACGACCAACTGGCCCTGCACCGGGTGGACCTGCGGGTCCGGCACCAGCTCACGGGCGCCGAGGCCGGAGCAGTTCACCACCACCGCGGCCTCCTGCCCCGCCTCGGCGAGCGAGGTGAACGTGGCGCGCTCCACCACACCGCCCGCGGCGCGCAGCCGCTGCTCCAGGTAGTGCAGATGCGTCGGCATGTCGACGAGCGGGGTCAGCGCCCGCCAGCCGGTGTGGCCCTCGGGCACCTCGTCGGGGCGGGCCCGCCGCAGACCGGGCACCGCGGAGTACCAGGCGGCGAGCGGATCGCCGTCGGCGTCCGGCCCGCCGGTGGCCGCGGGCTCCGTCATCGTCCCGGCCACCATCCGCGCCCCGGTCTCCTGCGGACGCTCGGCGAACCGCGCCAGGACCTCGAAGCCGCGCAGCGACCAGCGCACCGCCGGGGCGTGCGGCCGGATGCGGTAGGGCCAGCACAGCCCGCCGGCCACCGCCGAGGTGGAATCGGCGGCCGGGTCCCGGCTCACCAGCCGCACCCGGTGCCCCTCCTCGGCCAGCGTGATGGCCGAGGTCAGACCGATGACACCGCCACCGATCACCAGAATGTCGTTCGCCTCGCTCGTCATGCCTGGACGCTATCGGCTGCCGTTCGAACGGGCGAGAGCGGGCCCGCCCACGGACGGCGTACGCGACCGGGTGACCGCGGGTTTCGCGGACGCGGGGAGCGCGCCCCGGCGCGGCGGCCTCCGACGCCTCCTGACCCTGCCGCGTACGCTGGTGACCAGCACCGTCGGCCGATGTCGCCCCTCGGATCGTGTTCGTCATCCGTCGACTGAGGAGGCACATGCCCCGCGCCCCGCGGGCCGTCCCCGCCTGGCTCGCCCACCCGTTCCGCTGGCAGCGCCTGCCCGTGCCGTGGCCCGCCGTCGTCCGCGGCGCGCTCTGCGCGGGCCCGCTGCTCGGCGCCGGGATCGCCACCGGCCACCCGGTGCCCGGCGTCCTGACCGGGCTCGGCTCCATGATGGCCGGGGTCAACGACCGGCCCGGCACCCGGCGCACCGGCATGGTGCACATCGGGCTGCCCGCCCTCGCCTGCGGCCTCGGCACCCTGATCGGCGCCTCGTTGCAGTCCGCGCACGCCGGGTGGTGGACGGTGCCCGCGCTCTGCGCCGTCGCCTTCGTCTCCGGCGCCGCGAGCGTGGCCGGACCGGTCCGCTCGACCGCCGGGGTGCAGATGCTGGCCACCGCCGTCCTCGGCGCCGGCATGCCGCTGCCCGGCTCGCCCTGGGCGAAGAGCCTGTACGTCCTCGCCGGATGCGCCTGGCTGCTGCTGTTGCGGCTGGTGCTGCGCTCCCCGCGGCCGCCCGGTGGCCCGCTCGGCGGGGAGCGGGCCGCCGTCGCCGCCGTCTTCGACGCGCTGGCCGACGCGCTCACCGCGGTCGGCGGCGAGGGCGCCGAACCGGCCCGGCGCCGGCTGACCTCGGCGCTTGACCGGGCCGACGAGGCGCTGCGGCTGCGCCGCCTCACCGACCGGCTGCTGCGCCGCGCGGTCCGTACCGAAGAGGCGCTGCTGGCCGAGCGGTTCGCCGCGGCGGCCGCGCTCTGCGAGGCGAGCGTGGCGCTCCTGTGGGAGGGCCGGCCGCTGCCCGCCGCGGTCGCGGAGAGCCCCCGCCGGTTCGCCGCCGCGCTGCGCACCGGAGCGGCCCCCGGCCGCCTGTCCGCACCAGCGAACAGCTCGGCCGCCCGCGACGCCTTCGACCGCGCGCTGCTGGCCGCGGCCGTCGTCTTCGCACGGTCCGAGCCGTCGGCGGCGTACGGGGCGACGGAGCCGGGTGCGGCGCCCGTGCCGCCCGGGCCCGCCATGCCGGACGGGCCGCCCGCCCCGGTGTCCCCGTCCGCGGCGGGGCGATGGCGCGCGCTGCCCGGACGGATCCGCGGCTTCCTGGACCGGCGTACCCGGCGCGGCCGCGATCTGCTGGGGCCCGCCGCCCGCGACTACGGGCTGCGCGTCGCCGTCTGCATCGGCGCCAGCACGGCGGTCGCGCTGCTGCTCCACCCCGTGCACTGGTACTGGCTCCCGGCCACCGCCACCTTCCTGGTCAAGCCCGATCTGGGGCCGCTGTTCTCGCGGACCGTCAACCGCTTCGCCGGGACCGTCGCCGGAGTCCTGGTCTTCGCGCTGGGCAGCGCGGCGTTGCCCGGCTCCTGGTGGCCGGCGCTGGCCGCGGGGATCGGCGGCGCGGTGCTGCCGTTCGCCACCCGCCACTTCGCCCTGCAGACCTCGGCGATCACCTTCATGGTGCTGGCCTTCGTCTGGGTGGGCGGCGACCCGCAGGCGACGGGGGAGCGGATCGCGGACACCGCCATCGCCTGCGGCATCGTCCTCGTCGTCGGGCATCTGCCGCGGCTGGCCAGCCCGCGGCGGCGCATCGCGCAGCGCGCGGTGACGGCGCTGCACGCCACGGAGGCGTATCTGCGGCACGTCCTCGCGGCCGGTCCCGGCGCCGGGACCACCGCCGAGCGGCTGGCGCTGCGCCGCACCGCCTACCACGCGCTGGGCCAGGCCCGGACGGCGGCCGAGACCGCCGCCGCCGAACTCCTCGCCGCCCGCGACCGCAACCCCGACTGGCCCGCGATCCTCGCCGCCGCCGAACGCATCGTCGACGCCGCGACGGCCGCCGCGATCCGGATCGACCACGGTGCGCGGCGGCCCAGCCCCGAGGAGGCGGCCCGGCTCGGTGAGGCGCTGTCCGCGATGGCCGGCGCGCTGGCCGAGCCCGGCCACCGGCTGCCGCACCGCCACGACCGCCCGCTCGCGCCCGTCCCGGACTGCGCCACGCTCACCGACGTGGCGGCCGAACTGGAACGGATGCGGGGACACACGGGCGCGCTCTGAACGTGGGGAGATGGCCTTGACCTGGGCGGATGTGCGTGCCGGCCGGTGACTGCGCCCCGGCCGGTTCCCCGCCGCGCGGGGCCCCGCGGGAAATCCCGCGAGGCCCCGCTTCCGTATGCCGGGGCCGTGGCCCCGCTCCCGGCTCAGCGCCGCTTGCCGCCGCCCTGGCCGCCGTCGAGCAGACCGGCGCGGCGCAGCGCGTCGGCCATCGCGTCGTTGGCGGGCGCGGGACCCTGGCCGCCCCGGCGGTCGCCGCCGCGTCCGCCGCCCGGCCGGGGCGCGCCGCCGCGGCCGCCGGAGCGCTGTCCGCCCGGCCGCTGCCCGTCCCGCCGCTCACCGCCACCGCGCCGCTCACCTGCGGCCTTGGCGGTCTTGCCGTCGCGTCCGGGCTCGTCGTCCAGCCGCAGCGTCAGCGAGATCCGCTTGCGGGGGATGTCGACGTCGAGGACCTTGACCCGCACGATGTCGCCGGGCTTGACCACCTCGCGCGGGTCCTTGACGAACGTCTTCGACATCGCCGAGACATGCACCAGACCGTCCTGGTGCACACCGACGTCCACGAACGCGCCGAACGCGGCGACGTTGGTCACCACGCCCTCCAGGACCATCCCCGGCGTGAGGTCGCCGATCTTCTCCACGCCGTCCTTGAACGTCGCGGTCCGGAACTCCGGACGCGGGTCGCGGCCCGGCTTCTCCAGCTCCTGGAGGATGTCGCCGACGGTCGGCAGGCCGAACGAGTCGTCGACGAAGTCGGCCGGGCGCAGCGACCTCAGCACCGCGGTGTTGCCGATCAGCGTGCCCACCGCGCCGCCCGCCGCGGAGGCCATCCGGCGCACCACCGGATACGCCTCCGGGTGCACGCTGGAGGCGTCCAGCGGGTCGTCGCCGCCGCGGATCCGCAGGAAGCCGGCGCACTGCTCGTACGCCTTCGGGCCGAGCCGCGAGACGTCCTTGAGGGCCTTGCGGGAGCGGAACGGGCCGTTGGTGTCGCGGTGCGCGACGATGTTCTCGGCCAGGCCCGAGCTGATGCCGGAGACCCGCGAGAGCAGCGGCGCGGAGGCGGTGTTGACGTCCACGCCGACGCCGTTCACACAGTCCTCGACCACCGCGTCCAGCGAGCGCGACAGCTTCACCTCGGACAGGTCGTGCTGGTACTGGCCGACGCCGATCGACTTCGGGTCGATCTTGACGAGTTCGGCCAGCGGGTCCTGCAGGCGCCGGGCGATCGAGACCGCGCCGCGCAGCGACACATCCATCCCCGGCAGCTCCTGCGAGGCGAACGCCGAGGCGGAGTACACCGACGCGCCCGCCTCGGAGACCATCACCTTCGTCAGCTTCAGCTCCGGCTGCGCGGCGATCAGATCGGCGGCCAGCTTGTCCGTCTCGCGGGAGGCGGTGCCGTTGCCGATCGCGATCAGCTCGACCCCGTGCTCCTTCGCCAGCCGGGCCAGCGTGGCCAGCGACGCGTCCCACTTCTGCTGCGGCACGTGCGGGTAGATCGTCTCCGTCGCGGCGACCTTGCCGGTCGCGTCCACCACGGCCACCTTCACACCGGTACGGAAACCGGGGTCCAGGCCCATCGTCGCGCGCGTCCCGGCGGGCGCCGCCAGCAGCAGATCGCGCAGGTTGGAGGCGAACACCCGGACCGCCTCGTCCTCGGCCGCCTGCCGCAGCCGCAGCCGCAGATCGATGCCGAGGTGGACCAGGACGCGGGTGCGCCAGGCCCAGCGGACGGTGTCCAGCAGCCAGCCGTCGGCCGGCCGCCCGCGGTCGGCGATGCCGAACTTCGCGGCGATGGACCGCTCGTACGAGGTACGGCCCTCGACGGGCTCCGCGTCCGGCTCCAGCGTGAGGTCGAGGATCTCCTCCTTCTCGCCGCGGAGCATCGCCAGCACCCGGTGCGAGGGCAGCTCGGTGAACGGCTCCGCGAAGTCGAAGTAGTCGGCGAACTTCGCGCCCGCCTCCTCCTTGCCCTCGCGCACCTTCGCGCCGACCCGGCCGCGCGACCACATCCGCTCGCGCAGCTCACCGATGAGGTCCGCGTCCTCCCCGAACCGCTCGGTGAGGATCGCCCGCGCGCCCTCCAGCGCCGCGGCGGGATCGGCGACGCCCTTGTCGGCGGAGACGAACGCCGCCGCGGCCGTCTGCGGCGCGATGGACGGGTCCGTCAGCAGCCCGTCGGCGAGCGGCTCCAGCCCCCCCTCCCGGGCGATCTGCGCCTTCGTCCGCCGCTTCGGCTTGTACGGAAGGTAGATGTCCTCCAGGCGCGCCTTGGACTCCGCGCCCCGGATCCGCGCCTCCAGCGCCTCGTCCAGCTTGCCCTGGGACCGTACGGACTCCAGGACCGCGGTGCGCCGCTCCTCCAGCTCCCGCAGATACCGCAGCCGCTCCTCCAGCGCGCGCAGCTGCGCGTCGTCGAGCATCTCGGTGGCTTCCTTGCGGTAGCGCGCGATGAACGGGACCGTCGAGCCGCCGTCCAGCAGCGCGACCGCGGCGCTCACCTGCCGCTCCTTGACGCCGAGCTCCCCGGCGATCCTCGCTTCGATGGACACCATGACCTCGGTGGATGCCGTCACGTTGAACCAGACCCGCCTTCCAGCGCTCGCTTGAGCCTGCATTGTGCAGGTTCACCGCTCGCGCTGTCGCACCGCCCGGCCGGGGACGCCGGGTTGTGAGAAGGCGCACGCCCGCCCGGCGTCCCCGGACGGGAACGGCGGACGGGCGTGGGGTGCGGGGCGGCGGTCTACCGGCCGAACAGCTCCGCGGGGAACGCGCCCGCCGCCATCGCCGCCTGCGTGAACGCCCCGCCGATCTCGGTGAGCCGCGCCACGCCCTCGGCGCCGAGGTGCTCGTAGGGCGCCCGGTCCAGCCGGTCGGTGGTGTCCTCCAGCTCCTCGCGCAGCCGTATCCCGGCCTCGGTCAACTCGCCGTCGGCGTCCAGCAGTCCGCGCCCGCGCAGTCGCTCCTGCGCGGCGGCCCACTCCTCCTCGCTCCAGCCGCGGGTGCGCATGACGCCGAGATAGCTCATGCCGCGGCCGCTGGCGGTGTGGGTGACCAGCGCCTCCAGGCCGTCCAGTCCGGCGTGGAGCAGCGCGGCCAGATGGGCGTCGCCGCGGTGTTCGCGCAGCAGCGTCGCGGCGTGCCAGTACGCCAGGTGCGGGGCGTCGGGCACCGGCAGATCGGCGTGCGCGGCGAACAGCGGCCGGGCGCTGCGGCTGCCCGCCTCGGCGGCGCGCAGCGCCAGCTTCGCGGCCTCGGCCATCTCCGGCGACGCCAGCGCCTCCTCGCCGAGCAGCCGCCGCAGCGTGCGGTCGGCCGCCCGCAGCCGCGCCGCCAGGGCGGCCTCGGGCGTGACGAGGTCCCAGACGGCGGGGACGTGCCGGGCGACCAGGGCGTGGCTGAAGTTGTAGAACGTCGCGGTGACGGTGCCGGGGCCGACCGCACCCATGGCGGCGGCGCGGACGGCGAAGTACCCGGCGCTGCGGTCCTCGACCCCGAGCTTCGCCAGCTCGTCGTTGAGGTCGGGGGAGAAGTAGTGCGTCGAGTGGAACGGGTTGACGACGGAGTGGCAGTGCCGTCCGGCGCGCGGCGCCAGGGAGGTCGCAGAGGTCATGCCCGGCAGGTTACCGACCCGTTGGTATGGCCGGAAGGGCGGTGGGGACGGGCCGGTGCCCGCCCGGGCGGGGCGGACCCGGAGTCCTGGGCGGGGCGGAACCGCCAAGGCCCGACCCCGCCCCCCGCCGCTCAGTCCGCCGGCCCGAACCGCGGCGCCCGCCGCTCCAGGAACGCCGCGGCGCCCTCCGCGGTGTCGCCGCTCGCATGCGCCCGCGCCGCCCAGTGCGCGGCCCGGCCCGCGGCCTCCTCCGGCGGCACGTCCCACACGCCGTCGGCCAGCTCCTTCGCCGCCGTCTGCGTCATCGACGACCGGCTCGCCAGCACCGCGGTGAACTCCGCGACCCGCGCCTGAAGCGCGCCCGCCGCGCTCACCTCGTCCACCAGACCGGTCCGCAGCGCCCGCGCGCAGTCGATCAACTCACCGGAGAACAGCAGGTACTTGGCGGCCGACAGGCCCACCAGCCGCACCAGCCGCCGGGTGGCCGACGCCGGATAGACCACGCCCAGCTTGGCCGGCGTCACCCCGAACACCGCGCCCTCCTCGGCGAACCGCAGATCGCAGGCGGCCGCCAACTGCGCGCCGCCGCCCACGCAGTGCCCCCGTATCGCCGCCAGCGTCGGCCGGGGGAAGGCCGCCACCGCCTCCTCCGCCGCGATCGCCAGCTGCTGCGCCTCGCCCGCGCCCGCGCGCAGCGAGGCGATGTCCGCACCGGCGCAGAACGTGTCGCCCGCGCCGGTCAGTACCAGTGACCGCACCGCGCCGTCCGCGGCCAGCCGCGCCAGCAGCGGGGGCAGCTCCCGCCACATCCGCGGCGTCATCGCGTTGCGCTTGGCGGGATTGCTGAGGACGACGGTCGCTGTGCCGTCGCTGACATGCGTGTTCAGGCCCGGTTCCATGCCCGGATATTAGAGCGACCACCGGGCGCCGGGCCGCTACGATCGGCGGTCTGATGTCAGCCACTCTCGTCGCCAAAGACCTCACCGCCGGCCACGGTGAGCGCGTCCTCTTCTCCGGCCTCGATCTGGTCGTCGCCCCCGGCGAGGTGATCGGGCTCGTGGGCGCCAACGGCGCGGGCAAGTCGACGCTGCTGCGCCTGCTCGCCTCTCTGGACACCCCGGAGCAGGGCACGCTCGCCCTCAGCCCGCCCACCGCCACCGTCGGCCACCTCCCGCAGGAGCCCGACCGCCGCCCCGGCGAGTCGGTCCGCGCCTTCCTCGCCCGCCGCACCGGCGTCGCCCGCGCCCAGGCCGACCTCGACGCCACCACCCAGGCGCTGGTCGACGAACGCCCCGGCGCCGACGACGCCTACGCCACCGCGCTGGAGCGCTGGCTCGCCCTCGGCGCCGCCGATCTCGACGAACGCGCCGAGGAGACCTGCGCCCAGCTGGGCCTGACCACCGGCCTCGACCACCCGATGACCGCCCTCTCCGGCGGCCAGGCCGCCCGCGCCTCCCTCGCCTCGCTCCTCCTCTCCCGCTACGACGTCTTCCTCCTCGACGAGCCGACCAACGACCTCGATCTCGACGGACTGCGCCGCCTGGAGGAGTTCGTCTCCGGTCTGCGCGCCGGCACGGTCCTGGTCAGCCACGACCGCGAGTTCCTGACCCGCACCGTCACCTCCGTCGTCGAGCTGGACCTCGCCCAGCAGCAGGTCAACACCTACGGCGGCGGCTACGCCTCGTATCTGGAGGAGCGCGAGCGGGCCCGGCGCCACGCCCGTGAGGAGTACGAGGAGTACGCCGAGACCAAGGCGTCGCTGGAGGCCCGGGCGCACACCCAGCGCAACTGGATGGCGAAGGGCGTCCGCAACGCCCGCCGCAAGGCCCCCGACAACGACAAGATCGCCCGCAAGGGCCGGGTGGAGGCCACCGAGAAGCAGGCGGCCAAGGCGAAGCAGACCCAGCGCCTGATCGAGCGGCTCGACGTCGTCGAGGAGCCGCGCAAGGAGTGGGAGCTGCGGATGGAGATCGCCGCCGCGCCCCGCGCCGGAGCCGTCGTCGCCACCCTGCGCGGCGCCGAGGCGCGGCGCGGCACCTTCCGCTTCGGCCCGGTGGACCTCCAGATCGACTGGGGCGACCGCGTCGCGATCACCGGGCCCAACGGCTCCGGCAAGTCGACGCTGCTCGCCGCGCTCCTCGGCCGGCTGCCGCTGACCGCGGGCGCGGCGGCGCTCGGCCCCGGCGTGGTGGTCGGCGAGGTCGACCAGGCCCGCGGCCTCTTCCTCGGCGACGCCCCGCTGATGGACGCCTTCCGCGCCGCCGTCCCGGAGATGGCCCCCGCCGACGTCCGGACCCTGCTGGCGAAGTTCGGGCTGAAGGCGGCGCATGTGCTGCGCCCGGCGGACACCCTGTCGCCGGGGGAGCGGACCCGCGCCGCCCTCGCCCTCCTCCAGGGCCGCGGCGTCAACCTCCTCGTCCTGGACGAGCCGACCAACCACCTCGACCTGCCCGCCATCGAGCAGCTGGAGTCCGCGCTCGCCTCGTACGGCGGCACGCTGCTGCTGGTCACGCACGACCGGCGGATGCTGGACGCGGTGCACACCACCCGCCGGATCGAGGTCGACGCCGGGAAGGTCACCGACCGGGCGGTGTGAGGCGGCGGCCCCGGTCACCGATTTGGCCCTGCGCCGGGCGGCCCGTATGGTGGGGCGAACCGACGCGGGGTGGAGCAGCTCGGTAGCTCGCTGGGCTCATAACCCAGAGGTCGCAGGTTCAAATCCTGTCCCCGCTACTCACAGGCGAAGGCCCGGTGCCCAAGGCACCGGGCCTTCGGCGTTTCCCTCTCCCGTTTCCTCCCCTCCTCGCCCTGCCCCGCCCGCCGAAACGCGGTATACCGGGACGAATCGGGTTTGAATCGGGAGTGAATCGGGTTTTCGAGGAGGCGGCGATGACCGGCAGATCCGCTCGTGACCGTACGCCGGAGCAGCGGCACACCGACGAGTTGGGCCGCGGCTTCGGCCGGCTGATGGCGCTCGGCGTCGTCCTGGTCGTCGCGGGCGCGGTGGGCCTGGTGTACGCCGGGGTCGCCACCCTCACCTCGATGCTGCTCTTCGGCTGGCTGCTGCTGGTCGGCGGCGCGGTGGGGCTGCTGCACGCCCTCCAGTCGCGGGGGACGAACTTCGTCTGGCTGGCGGTCATCGTGGCGGCGCTGAACCTCGCCGCCGGTGTCGTGGTGATCGTCCGGCCCGATGTGGCCGCGGCGGCGCTGACCATGTTCGCCGCGCTGCTCTTCCTGACCGGCGGCGTCTTCCGGCTGGTCGGCGGCGTGGTGGTGCGCGGTCCGCAGTTCGGCTGGACGCTGGTGCAGGGCGCCTTCGACCTCCTGCTGGGCATCCTGGTGCTCGGCAACTGGCCGCACAGCAGCCGCTACGTACTCGGCATCTTCATCTCCCTCGCGCTGCTCTTCGACGGGCTCGGCCTCTTCGCGATGGGCTTCGGCGGCCGCCGGATCGTCGGCATGGTCGAGGAGGGGCGCCACGGGCCGGACGAGGCGGAGCGCGGCGTGACGAATGGCGCGGAACGTTCGTCCGCCGCGCCTTGGAGTTCCCTGACGAAGAAGCAGAGGCGCCAGGACCGGCCATCCGAGTAAGGAATACGCGCCGAATCGGTCGGGAAGCGTCGATTGGCGCTGACTTACGTTCAGTGGGCCGGACCGGACCGGCCCCCGTCCCCACACTCGACCTGTGAGGACCCCTCCCGGACCACCCGCCGAATCCCCCGAGGAACTGACCGCGCCGCCCGCCTGCCACGGCAGCTGGCGCCTGACCGCACCGCTCGATACGGCATCGGTACCCCGGACCCGGCACGCCGTCCGGGACCTGCTCACCGAACGGCGGGTGCCCCTCGCCCCCGCCGTCCTCGACGGTCTGCTGCTGGTCGTCTCCGAACTCGTCACCAACGCCGTCCGGCACGCCGCCCGCTTCTCCCCGGAGATCGCGGTATGCCTCGACCTCGGCCCCGGACGGCTGCGGCTGGCCGTCGCGGACCTGCACCCCTACTGCCCGAAGGCGCTCGAAGCCGGCGAGGGCGATCTCGGCGGCCGGGGGCTGTGGCTGGTCAAGACCGTCACCGCCGAGGCCCGGGGCGCCTGCGGCGTCGCGCCGGCCCCCGGCGGCGGCAAGATCATCTGGGTGGAGTTCCCGCTGGCGGCCCGGCCGGCCGCCGCGCCGCCTACCAGCCCGCCGCGGCGCCCGTGAGCTCCCGCACCGCCGGACGCGCCGCATCCAGCACGGTCATGAACCACGCGGAGAACGGCCCCTCGGCGTGCCGCTTCGCCAGCTCCTGCGGCGTCACGAACGCGATCTCGCCGATCTCCGCCGGGTCCGGCGCCGGCGTCTGGCGCACCAGGCCGACGAAGAGGTGGTTGTACTCCTGCTCCACCAGCCCGGAGGCCGGGTCCGGGTGGTTGTAGCGCACCGTGCCCGCCTCGGCCAGCAGCGACGGCGCCAGCCCCAGCTCCTCCGCCGTGCGGCGCGCGGCCGCCGCGAACGGCTGCTCGCCCGGGTACGGATGTCCGCAGCAGGTGTTGGACCACACGCCGGGGGAGTGGTACTTCCCCAGCGCCCGGCGCTGGAGCAGCAGCCGCCCCTGCTCGTCGAAGAGGAAGACCGAGAACGCGCGGTGCAGCTGCCCGGGGTCCTGATGGGCGGCGAGCTTCTCCGCGGTGCCGATCGTCGTGCCGTCCTCGTCGACCAGCTCCAGCATGATCGGCCCGGCGGCACCGTCCGGCGCGTTCACCGCCGCGCGCTCGGCGGTCTGTCCGTTGGCAGGTGTGATCGGCATGCCCATCCTTGTCGTCGGTCTTCGCCGCCAAGTCTGCCCCACCGCGGCCCCCGGCACGGTTCAGGCGCCGCGCCGTGGTGTGCCCGCGCCGCGGCGCGCGGCACCCGGGCCGCTCCCCGCCGCGCCCGTGAGAAGGTCCACACCCCGCGCACCCCTGCCGGGACCCGGCGCACGCCCGCGACCAGCGCACCTGCCCGGCCGCCGGAGTGTGCCGGACGCGTCACGGATCAACCCGCACCACCCGTGACCAGCCCCCGCATAACCGGCGCCGAAACGAGCCGTCACCCCGGGCGCCAGTTGTTCCGGCGCCACCCGATCCACCATGATGATCGCGGCAGGCGCAGCCGTCGGTCACTCGATCGTGCGGTGAATCCGCGGTGAACGGCCTCAACCCGCATCCGATAGCCTCTGCCGATGTGCCACCGGCCCCACGGGGCGAGGTGTGCCGCGCCCACTGCCCGGGTAGTTCGTGCCGAATGCGGACCGGCCGGCGCGGCCTTGTCAGCATTCAAGGAGTGAGTTCGTCTGTCGACCGCCATCCTCACCGGTCCGCCGGTCGCCGGGTCGCCGCTCGAAGGCGATCTGCGCGCGCTGGGCTTCGACATCCGTACGGCTCAGGACCCCGCGTCCGCGGCCGAGCTGATCGCCGCGGTCCCCGCCCATGAGCGGATCGCCGTCGTGGACCCCCGTTTCGTCGGCCACCGGCACACCCTGCGCCTCGCGCTCACCGACCCCCGCTTCCCGGCCGCCGCCGTCGAGGGCGCGCTCACCGCGCAGCCCGAGGCCCGCGCCGCACTGGACCGCGCGGCCGCCCGCATCCCGGTCGGCGCCGGGAGCGCCCACCTCACCGACGTCCTCACCGGCACCCTGACCGACGCCCTGGACCGCGCCGGCGTCGGCCTGCAGCGCATCGAGCCCGGCAGCCTGGTCGCCGCCGTCCCGCTCACCCCGGCAACCCGCGAGGAGGCCCGGGAGGCCGTCGCCGCGGTCGACGAGGAAGCGGTCCGGCTGCGCAGCGCGGTCAAGTCCCGCGACGGGTTCTTCACCACGCACTGCATCAGCCCGTACTCCCGCTACCTCGCCCGCTGGTGCGCCCGGCGCGGCCTGACCCCGAACCAGGTCACCACCGCCTCGCTGCTCACCGCGCTGATCGCGGCGGGCTGCGCGGCCACCGGCACCCGCGGCGGTTTCGTCGCCGCCGGTGTGCTGCTGCTCCTCTCCTTCGTCCTCGACTGCACCGACGGGCAGCTCGCCCGCTACTCCCTGCAGTACTCGACGATGGGCGCCTGGCTCGACGCGACCTTCGACCGGGCCAAGGAGTACGCCTACTACGCCGGTCTCGCGCTCGGCGCCGCCCGCGGCGGCGACGACGTCTGGGCGCTGGCGCTCGGCGCGATGATCCTCCAGACCTGCCGCCATGTCGTCGACTTCTCCTTCAACGAGGCGAATCACGACGCGACGGCCAACACCAGCCCCACCGCCGCCCTCTCCGACCGGCTCGACAGCGTCGGCTGGACCGTCTGGGCGCGCCGGATGATCGTGCTGCCGATCGGCGAGCGCTGGGCGCTGATCGCCGTGCTCACCGCCTGCACCACGCCCCGCATCGTCTTCTACGTGCTGCTCATCGGCTGCGCGCTGGCCGCCTGCTACACCACCGCCGGACGCGTGCTGCGCTCGCTGACCCGCCGGGCCCGGCGCACCGACCGCGCCGCCCGCGCACTGGCCGACCTCGCCGACACCGGCGCGCTCGCCGAGCTGATCGCCCGCCCCATGCGCGGCCGCGGCCGCACCGGCTCGTTCCTCGCCCCGGCCATGGCCTTCCTCGCCGCCGCCGTCCTGATCGTCGCGGTGGTCTTCGCCGACCGCCCGGCCTCCTGGCTCACCGTCGGCCTCGCCTGCTGCGCCGCACTGCTCACCGGCGCCGCCGTGGCCCGCCCGCTCAAGGGCGCCCTGGACTGGCTGGTGCCGCCGTTCCTGCGCGCCGCCGAGTACGTCACGATCCTCGTGCTCGCCGCCCGCAGCGGGGTGCACGGCGCGCTGCCCGCGGCGTTCGGGCTGGTCGCGGCGGTCGCCTACCATCACTACGACGCGGTCTACCGCATCCGCGGCGGCAGCGGCGCACCGCCGCGGTGGCTGGTGCGGGCCGCCGGTGGCAGCGAGGGGCGGATCCTCGTGGTCACCGTCCTCGCCGCCGCGCTGTCCCCCTCCGATTTCCCCCTCGCGCTCGCGGTCCTCGCCGGCGCGCTGGGCCTGCTGGTGCTCGTCGAGAGCATCCGCTTCTGGGTGCGTGCCGCGAAGACCGGCGCACCCGCCGTACACGATGAAGGAGAACCCGCATGATCGGCCTCGTGCTGGCCGCCGGCGCCGGACGGCGTCTGCGCCCCTACACCGACACCCTGCCCAAGGCGCTGGTGCCGGTCGACGGGGACACGACCATCCTGGACCTGACGCTCGGCAACTTCGCCGAGATCGGCCTGACCGAGGTCGCGATCATCGTCGGCTACAAGAAGGAAGCCGTCTACGACCGCAAGGACGCGCTGGAGGCCAAGTACGGCCTCAAGCTGACGCTCATCGACAACGACAAGGCCGAGGAGTGGAACAACGCCTACTCCCTGTGGTGCGGCCGTGACGCCATCCGGCACGACGTGATCCTCGCCAACGGCGACACCGTGCACCCGGTCTCCGTCGAGAAGACGCTGCTCGCCGCCCGCGGCAACGGCCAGAAGATCATCCTCGCGCTGGACACCGTCAAGCAGCTGGCCGACGAGGAGATGAAGGTCGTCGTCGACCCGGCCAAGGGCGTCCAGAAGATCACCAAGCTGATGGACCCGGCCGAGGCGACCGGCGAGTACATCGGCGTCACCCTCATCGAGGGCTCCGCCGCCGACGAGCTGGCCGACGCCCTCAAGGCCACCTTCACGCGCGACCCCGACCTCTACTACGAGGACGGCTACCAGGAGCTGGTCAACCGCGGCTTCCAGGTCGACGTGGCGCCCATCGGCGACGTCAAGTGGGTCGAGATCGACAACCACGACGACCTCGCGAAGGGCCGTGAGATCGCATGCCAGTACTGACCCGCCTCATCCCGTCCCCGGTCGTCGTCGACATCAACGCCGGCGCCCTGGACGACCTGGCGGGCCTCCTGGCCGATCAGCGCATCTCCGCATCCGGGAAGCTCGCGATCGCCATCTCCGGCGGTTCGGGCGCCCGGCTGCGGGAGCGGCTGTCCCCCGCGCTGCCCGGCGCGGACTGGTACGAGGTCGGCGGCGGCACGCTCGACGACGCGATCAAGCTCGGCGACGCCATGAAGAAGGGGCACTACGACGCCGTCGTGGGCCTCGGCGGCGGCAAGATCATCGACTGCGCCAAGTACGCCGCGGCGCGGATCGGCCTGCCGCTGGTCGCCGTCGCGACGAACCTGTCGCACGACGGCCTCTGCTCGCCGGTCGCCACGCTCGACAACGACGCGGGCCGCGGCTCCTACGGGGTGCCGAACCCGATCGCCGTCGTCATCGACCTCGACATCATCCGCGAGGCGCCCGTCCGCTTCGTCCGCTCCGGCATCGGTGACGCCATCTCCAACATCTCCGCGGTCGCGGACTGGGAGCTGGCCCACCAGGAGAACGGCGAGGCGATAGACGGGCTGGCCGCCGCGATGGCGCGCCAGGCCGGTGAGGCCGTGCTGCGCCACCCCGGCGGCGTCGGCGACGACAACTTCCTCCAGGTGCTGGCCGAGGGCCTCGTCCTCACCGGCATCTCGATGTCCGTCGCGGGCGACAGCCGGCCGGCCTCGGGGGCCTGCCACGAGATCAACCACGGCTTCGACATCCTCTTCCCCAAGCGGGCGGCGAGCCACGGCGAACAGTGCGGCCTCGGCGCCGCCTTCGCCACCCACCTGCGCGGCGACGCGGAGACGTCCGCGCTGATGGTCGAGGCGCTCCAGCGGCACGGCCTGCCGGTCACACCGGGCGAGATCGGCTTCACGGACGAGGAGTTCGTCCAGGTCGTCGAGTTCGCCCCGAAGACCCGGCCGGGCCGGTACACCATCCTGGAACACCTGGACCTGTCCACCGACGAGATCAGGGACGCATACGCCGACTATGCCAAAACCATCCGTAGCTGAACTCCGGCCGGTCGTTCACCCTCCGGGCGTGAAGGACCGGCGGAGCGGCGAGCACTGGGCCGGCCGGCTCTACATGCGCGAGGTCTCCCTCCGCATCGACCGGCACCTGGTGAACACGAAGGTCACGCCCAACCAGCTGACCTACGTGATGACCGTCGCCGGCGCCCTCGCCGCCCCGGCACTGCTGGTGCCGGGGATCTGGGGCGCCGTGCTCGGCGTGGTGATGGTCCAGCTGTATCTGCTGTTCGACTGCGTCGACGGTGAGATCGCCCGCTGGAAGAAGCAGTACTCGATGTCCGGGGTCTACCTGGACCGCGTCGCCGCCTATCTGTGCGACGCCGCGGTCCTGGTCGGCTTCGGCCTGCGCGCCGCCGACCTGTGGGGCACGGGCCGCATCGACTGGCTGTGGGCCTTCCTCGGCACCCTCGCCGCCCTCGGCGCGATCCTGATCAAGGCGGAGACGGACCTCGTCGGCGTGGCCCGGCACCAGCAGGGGATGGCGCCGGTCAAGGAGGCGGCGGCCGAACCGCGCTCCTCCGGCATGGCGCTGGCCCGCAAGGCCGCCGCGGCCCTGAAGTTCCACCGGCTCGTCCTCGGCGTCGAGGCGTCCCTGCTGATCCTGGTCCTCGCGATCGTGGACCAGATCCGGGGCGATCTCTTCTTCTCGCGGCTCGGCGTCGCGGTGCTCGCCGGTATCGCGTTGCTCCAGACCGTGCTCCACCTCGTGTCCATCCTCGCTTCCAGCAGGCTCAAGTGACGAAGACCCCTCAGAAGATGACGGTCGGCGCGGTGGTCCTCACCATGGGCAACCGCCCCGAGGAACTGCGCGCGCTGCTGGACTCGGTTGCCAAGCAGGAGGGCGACCCGGTCGAGGTGGTGGTGGTCGGCAACGGCTCACCCCTGCCCGAGCTGGACGTCCCCGGGCTCGCGGTGCGCACCGTCGAGCTGCCGGAGAACGTCGGCATCCCGGCGGGCCGCAACGTCGGCATCGAGGCGTTCGGCCCCGGCGGCACCGACGTCGACATCCTGCTCTTCCTCGACGACGACGGCCTGCTGGCCCGGCCGGACACCGCCGAGCTGTGCCGCCAGGCGTTCGCCGCGGACGAGAAGCTGGGCATCATCAGCTTCCGGATCGCCGACCCGGACACCGGGGAGACCCAGCGCCGCCACGTCCCGCGGCTGCGCGCCTCCGACCCGATGCGCTCCTCGCGCGTGACCACCTTCCTCGGCGGCGCCAACGCGGCCCGCACGAAGGTGTTCGCTCAGGTCGGCGGGCTGCCCGACGACTTCTTCTACGCGCACGAGGAGACCGACCTGGCCTGGCGCGCGCTGGACGCGGGCTGGCTGGTCGACTACCGCGCGGACATGCTGCTGCTCCACCCGACGATGGCGCCGAGCCGGCACGCGGTCTACCACCGGATGGTGGCCCGCAACCGCGTCTGGCTGGCCCGCCGCAATCTGCCCGCCCTGCTGGTTCCGGTCTATCTCGGTGTCTGGTTCCTGCTGACCTTGGCCCGGCGCCCTTCCCTGCCGGCGCTGCGCGTCTGGCTGGCGGGCTTCAAGGAGGGCTGGACGACCCCGTGCGGCCCCAGGCGGCCGATGAAGTGGCGTACCGTGTGGCGCCTGACCCGGCTGGGTCGCCCTCCCGTCATCTGACAAGCTCAATATCTGAGAGCATCAGGCGCGAGCCGGGGCGTGGCCCCGGCAGCGCACCTTGAGGACGAAAGTGTCAACTGTGAGCGAGACCACGCACGACAGTGCGGTCGCCATGAGTGCCCCGCCATCCCCCGACGACGGGCTCACCCCTGCCCAGCTGGCCCAGAAGTACGGGCTGTCGCAGAGCGGTGCCCGGCCCGGCCTGTTCGAATACGTCCGGCAGCTGTGGGACCGGCGCCACTTCATCGCCGCCTTCTCCAGCGCCAAGCTGACCGCGCAGTACAGCCAGGCGAAGCTGGGCCAGGTCTGGCAGGTGGCGACGCCGCTGCTCAACGCGCTGGTGTACTACTTCATCTTCGGTCTGCTCATGGGCGGCCGGGGCAGCATGACGAACGACGTCTACATCCCGTTCCTGGTGACCGGTGTCTTCGTCTTCACCTTCACCCAGAGCTCGGCGATGGCCGGTGTCCGGGCGATCTCCGGCAACCTCGGTCTGGTGCGCGCGCTGCACTTCCCGCGCGCCTCGCTGCCGATCTCGTTCGCGCTCCAGCAGCTCCAGCAGCTGCTGTTCTCGATGATCGTGCTGGTCATCGTCCTGCTCGGGTTCGGGCACTACCCGTCGCCGGCGTGGCTGCTGGTGTTCCCCACGCTCGTCCTCCAGTACGTCTTCAACACCGGTCTGGCCATGATCATGGCGCGCGCCGGTGCGAAGACCCCGGACCTGGCGCAGCTGCTGCCGTTCATCATGCGGACGTGGATGTACGCGTCCGGCGTCATGTACAACCTGACCGAGCAGCTGCGGAACAAGCACGCCGCCGAGTGGGTCATCAACCTCCTGGCCTCGAACCCGGCGTCGGTCTACATCGACCTGATGCGCTTCTCGCTGCTGGGTCACGGTTTCAACCGCGCCGATCTGCCGCCGCATGTCTGGGCGCTGGCCCTCGGCTGGGCGCTGGTCGTCGGCGTCTTGGGCTTTGTGTACTTCTGGAAGGCTGAGGAGCGTTACGGCCGTGGCTGAGCAGCAGCAGGACACCGGCGCCACCGCGCAGGCGGCTCCGGCCACCCCCACCGTGATCGCCGACGATCTGCACATCGTCTACCGCGTCTACGGCGGCAGCAGCGGCAAGGGCAGCGCCACCGCGGCGCTCAACCGGATCATCCGCCGCAAGCCGGGCGGCAGCGTCCGCGAGGTGCACGCGGTCAAGGGCGTCACCTTCACCGCGTACCGCGGCGAGGCCATCGGGCTGATCGGCTCCAACGGCTCGGGCAAGTCGACGCTGCTGCGGGCCATCGCCGGTCTTCTGCCGGCCGAGCGCGGCAAGGTCTACACCGACGGCCAGCCCTCGCTGCTGGGCGTGAACGCCGCGCTGATGAACGACCTGACCGGCGAGAAGAACGTGGTGCTGGGCGGGCTGGCGATGGGCATGTCCCGTGACCAGGTCCGCGAGCGCTACCAGGGCATCGTCGACTTCTCGGGGATCAACGAGAAGGGCGACTTCATCTCGCTGCCGATGCGCACCTACTCGTCCGGCATGGCGGCCCGGCTGCGGTTCTCCATCGCCGCGGCGAAGGACCACGACGTGCTGATGATCGACGAGGCGCTGGCCACCGGCGACCGCAAGTTCCAAAAGCGTTCCGAGGCCCGCATCCGTGAGCTGCGCAAGGAGGCCGGTACGGTCTTCCTGGTCAGCCACAACAACAAGTCGATCAGGGACACCTGCGACCGGGTGCTGTGGCTGGAGAAGGGCGAGCTGCTGATGGACGGCCCGACCGACGAGGTCATCAAGGCGTACGAAAAGGAGTCGGGCAAGTAGTCCGCCTCCGGCCCGGGCCCCCGCGAGACCGCTCGCGGGGGCCCGGCGGTCGTCATGGGCCGGTCAACTCCGGCAGGTCGGAGGGGAGTCGGGGCCGGTGCGGCGCCGGGCCTGACGGTCCCCGGGGGCGCGGGACCCGGTCATCCGTCGCGAAGATCTACCGCGTAAGCTGTACAGGTACTGATCAGAATAAGTGGTATAAGTCGGGCAATGCTCGCCATTTGCGAGCTTCGAACGGTCCTGTCGGGCGTAGCGTGTCCGAAATGGGATGTTTTGGCTTGGCGGTGTAGAACGGGAGACGTGACGGCAATGGCTACTGGACCGCTCCGGCTCCGAAACGCGCCGGGCAGACTTCGGTGAGCCGAGAAACGGCCCAGGCCCCCGCAGGCCGGCCGCTGGACGATCCCTCGCGCGCCGTCCTCGACCAGGCCGCTCACGAGAACTTCCCGGTCGCGCCCTTCTTCCTGCCCCGCGCCTGGCGCGGCGACCTCATGGCCGTCTACGGCTACGCCCGGCTGGTCGACGACATCGGCGACGGCGACCTCGCCCCCGGCGGCGGCGACGCCGTCCTCCTCGGGCTGGAGCGCGCACGGGCCGACGACCGCCCCGCGCTGCTCGACGCCCTCGAAGCCGACCTGCACCGCGTCTTCAGCGACCGCGCCCCCGGCCCCCGCCACCCGCTCCTGCGCCGCCTGGGCCCGACCGTCCGCCGCTGCGGGCTGACCCCCGAGCCCTTCCTCGGCCTGATCGAGGCGAACCGCCAGGACCAGCGGATCTCGCGCTATGCGACCACCGCGGACCTGGACGCGTACTGCGAGCTGTCCGCCAACCCCGTCGGCCGCCTCGTCCTCGGCATCACCGGCACCACCAGCCCCGAACGCGTCCGGCGCTCCGACGAGATCTGCACCGCGCTGCAGATCGTCGAACACCTCCAGGACGTCGCCGAGGACCTGGCCCGCGACCGGATCTACCTCCCCGAGGAGAACCGCAAGCGCTTCGGCGTCACCGAGACCGACCTCGCCGCCCCGCACGCCTCGCCCGCCGTGCGCGCGCTGATCGCCCACGAGGCGGACCGCGCCGCCCGGCTGCTGGACGCCGGAGCGCCCCTGCTGGGCAGCGTGCACGGCCGGCTGCGGCTGCTGCTGGCCGGCTTCGTCGGCGGCGGGCGCGCCGCCCTGCGGGCCATCGCCGACGCCGACCACGACGTACTCCCCGGACCGCCCAAGCCGACCAAGCTCAGCCTGCTGCGCGCGGTGGGGGCGACATTGCGAAGAGAGGGGTGAGTCGGACCGTGGAGGAAACCGCACAGCCATCCGCGCCGGTGCTCGCCGCATACCGCTACTGCGAGGCCGTCACCGGGCACCAGGCCCGGAACTTCGCCTACGGCATCCGGCTGCTGCCGGTCGCGAAGCGGCGGGCCATGTCGGCGCTGTACGCCTTCTCCCGCCGCGTCGACGACATCGGCGACGGCGCCCTGGAGCCGGCGGCCAAGCGCGCCCGGCTGGAGCACACCCGGGCGCTGCTGGGCCGCGTCAAGGACGGCGAGATCGAGGAGGACGACACCGACCCGGTCGCCGTCGCCCTCGCCGACGCCGCCCGGCGCTTCCCGCTGCCCCTGGTCGGGCTCGACGAGCTGATCGACGGCGTCCTGATGGACGTCCGCGGCGAGACCTACCGCACCTGGGACGAGCTGAAGCTCTACTGCCGCTGTGTGGCCGGGGCCATCGGCCGGCTCTCGCTCGGCGTGTTCGGCACGGTGCCCGGCGCGCCGGACGCCGCGCGCGCCCCCGAGTACGCCGACACCCTCGGCCTCGCCCTGCAGCTCACCAACATCCTGCGCGACGTCCGCGAGGACGCCGCCAACGGCCGCACCTACCTGCCCTCCGAGGACCTGGCGAAGTTCGGCTGCTCGGCCGGGTTCGACGCGCCGGTGCCGCCGCCCGGCGCGGACTTCGCCGGTCTGGTGCACTTCGAGGCCACCCGCGCCCGCGCGCTCTTCGCCGAGGGCTTCCGGCTGCTGCCGATGCTCGACCGCCGCAGCGGCGCCTGCGTCGCGGCGATGGCGGGGATCTACCACCGGCTGCTGACCCGTATCGCCGACAACCCGGAGGCCGTGCTCCGCGGCCGGGTGTCGCTGCCGGGCCGGGAGAAGGCGTTCGTCGCGGTGCGCGGCCTGTCCGGTCTGGACGCCCGCGCGGCGGGCCGCCGTGCCACCGGGAGGCGCTGATGTACGACCGCACCACCGCACGGTCCGGCCACCCGGGGGCCCGGCCGACGCACCCCGCGGCGCCCGGGGCAACCCTCCCGGTGATCATGGCGTCCCTGAGGACGGCACCAGGGGAGGACACATGACAGCCGGAGCACGGCGCACCGGCGGCGCGGTGGTGGTCGGCGGCGGGCTGGCCGGTACGGCGGCCGCGCTGGCGCTCGCCGACGCCGGCGCGCGCGTCACCCTCGTCGAGGGCCGCCCGCGCCTGGGCGGTCTGGTCTTCTCCTTCCGCCGCGAGTTCGGCGGCGGCGAGCTGAGCGTCGACAACGGCCAGCACGTCTTCCTGCGCTGCTGCACCGCCTACGGCGCCTTCCTGGAGCGGCTCGGCGCCACCGGCCTGGTGCCGCTCCAGGACCGGATGGACGTCCCCGTCCTCGACGCCGACCGGATGCGGCTGGGCCGGCTGCGGCGCACCGCGCTGCCCGTCCCGCTGCACCTCGCGGGCAGCCTCGCCCGCTACCCGCACCTGACCGCCGCCGACCGCGCCTCGGTGGTCCGCGCCACCCTCGCGCTGGGCCGCCTCGACCTCGACGACCCGGCGCTCGACGCGGTCGACTTCGGCAGCTGGCTGCGGAGCCACGGCCAGTCGGCCCGCGCCGTCGAGGCCCTGTGGGACCTCGTCGGCGTCGCCACCCTCAACGCCCCCGCCGGCGCCGCCTCCCTGGGACTTGCCGCCAAGGTCTTCAAGACCGGGCTGCTCTCCGCGCCCGGCGCCGCCGACATCGGCTGGGCCAAGGTCCCGCTCGGCGACGTCCACGACACCCTCGCCCGCACCGCCCTGGAGAAGGCCGGCGTCCGCGTCCTGCTGCGCACCCGCGCCACCGGCCTCACCCGTACGGAGTCCGGCTGGCGCGTCGCGCTCGCCGACGGCCCCGAGGCCGCCGAGGCGCTCGACGCCGACACCGTCGTGACCGCCCTGCCGCAGCGCGAGACCCACGCCCTGCTCCCCCAGGGCACCCTTGATGACCAGGACCGGCTGCTCGACATCGGCACAGCCCCGATCCTCAACCTCCACGTCGTCTACGACCGCAAGGTGCTGCGCCGCCCGTTCTTCACCGCGATCGGCTCGCCGGTCCAGTGGGTCTTCGACCGCACCGACACCTCGGGCCTCGCCGCCCTCCCCGAGGGCGCGGGCTGCCAGTACCTGGCGGTCTCCCAGTCGGCCGCGCAGGAGGACATCGGGCAGCCGGTCGCCAAGCTGCGCGACCGCTACCTCCCGGAGCTGGAGCGGCTGCTGCCCGCGGCGCGCGGCGCCCGCGTCCGCGACTTCTTCGTCACCCGCGAGCGCACCGCGACGTTCGCCCCCACCCCGGGCGTCGGCAGGCTCCGCCCCGCCGCCCGTACCCGTACCCCCGGCCTGTACCTGGCCGGCGCGTGGACCGCCACCGGGTGGCCCGCGACCATGGAAGGCGCCGTGCGCAGCGGTCATGCGGCCGCGCGTCACGCGCTCACCGAACTCGGCTTCCCCCGGGGCCGGCTGCCCCGGGAGGCAGCATGACAACGCGCACCAGCGCTCGCATGAGCACGAGCATCGGAAACAGAGGAGAAACCGTGAACCCGGCTTCCCCAGCTATCGACACCGAGAGCGTCACCGCGCTGCTGGAGCGCGGGCGCACGCTCGCCACTCCCGTGCTGCGTGCCGCCGTGGACAGACTCGCCCCTCCCATGGACACCGTCGCCGCCTACCACTTCGGGTGGATCGACGCCGCGGGTCACCCCTCGGCGGGCGACGGCGGCAAGGCGGTACGTCCCGCGCTCTCCCTACTGTCCGCCGAGGCCGCGGGCGCGGCGCCGGAGGTCGGCATCCCCGGCGCGGTCGCCGTCGAGCTGGTGCACAACTTCTCGCTGCTCCACGACGACCTGATGGACGGCGACGAGCAGCGCCGCCACCGCGACACGGTGTGGAAGGTGCACGGCCCCGCCCAGGCGATCCTGGTCGGCGACGCGCTCTTCGCCCTCGCCAACGAGCTGCTGCTCGAACTCGGCACCGTCGAGGCCGGGCGCGCCACCCGCCGTCTGACCACCGCCACCCGTAAGCTGATCGACGGTCAGGCGCAGGACATCTCGTACGAGCACCGCGAGCGGGTCACCGTCGCGGAGTGTCTGGAGATGGAGGGCAACAAGACCGGCGCGCTGCTGGCCTGTGCCGTCTCCATCGGTGCGGTGCTCGGCGGCGCCGACGACCGCACCGCCGACACCCTGGAGCGCTACGGCTACCACCTCGGCCTCGCCTTCCAGGCGATCGACGACCTGCTCGGCATCTGGGGCGACCCGGAGTCCACCGGCAAGCAGACCTGGAGCGACCTGCGCCAGCGCAAGAAGTCGCTGCCGGTCGTCGCCGCGCTGGACGCCGACGGCCCGGCCTCGCGCCGGCTCGCCGAGATCCTGGCCGCCGACGCGAAGAAGTCCGAGGACGAGATCGCCGACTTCACCGAGGAGGAGTTCGCCTCCCGCGCCGCGCTGATCGAGGAGGCCGGGGGCCGCGAGTGGACCTCGCAGGAGGCCCGCCGCCAGCACGCCACGGCCATCGCCGCGCTCGACGAGGTGGAGATGCCCGAGAAGGTCCGCGCACAGCTCGTCGCCCTCGCGGACTTCGTCGTCGTACGACAGAGATGAGCGCTATCGACACGAACTGATCGCAGTCGCCGGCCGGTGCCAGCCGGGCGCCGGCCGACGGAATCCCTGAGCACGCTTCACAGTTCACTGCAGAAGGGGAAGCCATGACAGCGACGACCGACGGAAGCACCGGGGCGCTGCCGCCCCGGGCCCCCTCGGCCAGTGATGCCGCCGGTCCCACCCAAGATCCGGCGGGCATCGCACAGCAGGCCCGGCGTGCGACGGAGCGCGCCACCGCACATCTCCTCTCCGTCCAGGACCCCGCCGGCTGGTGGAAGGGCGACCTGGAGACCAACGTCACGATGGACGCCGAGGACCTGATGCTCCGCCAGTTCCTGGGCATCCCGGACGCGCGGACCACCGAGGCCGCCGCCCGGTACATCCGCGGTCAGCAGCGTGAGGACGGCGCCTGGGCCACCTTCTACGGCGGGCCCGGCGATCTCTCCGCCACCATCGAGGCGTACGTCGCCCTGCGGCTGGCCGGGGACGCCCCCGACGCCCCGCACATGGCACGCGCCGCGGCGCGGGTCCGGGAGGCCGGCGGGATCGCCGCGTCCCGCGTCTTCACCCGCATCTGGCTGGCCCTCTTCGGCTGGTGGCGGTGGGAGGACCTCCCCGAACTCCCGCCGGAGCTGATCCACCTCCCGAAGTGGTTCCCGCTCAACATCTACGACTTCGGGTGCTGGGCGCGGCAGACGATCGTGCCGCTCACCATCGTCTCCGCCAAGCGCCCGGTACGCCCCGCGCCGTTCGCCCTCGACGAGCTGCACACCGACCCGGCCCGCCCCAACCCGCCGCGCCCGCTCGCGCCCGCCACCACCTGGGACGGCCTCTTCCAGCGCCTCGACCGGGCGCTGCACCACTACCACAAGGTCGCCCTGCGCCCGGTGCGCGCCGCCGCGATGCGCTCCGCGGCCCGCTGGATCATCGAACGCCAGGAGAACGACGGCTGCTGGGGAGGCATCCAGCCGCCCGCCGTCTACTCCGTCATCGCCCTGCACCTGCTCGGCTACGACCTCGACCACCCGGTCCTCAAGGCGGGCCTGGCGTCGCTGGACCGCTTCGCGGTGTGGCGCGACGACGGCTCCCGCATGATCGAGGCGTGCCAGTCGCCGGTCTGGGACACCTGCCTGGCCACCATCGCGCTCGCCGACGCCGGGCTGCCCGCCGACCACCCCGCGCTGGTCAAGGCCGCCGACTGGATGCTCGCCGAGCAGATCGACCGCCCCGGCGACTGGACGGTGCGCCGCCCGCACCTGCCCTCCGGCGGTTGGGGCTTCGAGTTCGAGAACGACAACTACCCGGACATCGACGACACCGCCGAGGTCGTCCTCGCGCTGCGCCGGGTCGACCACCCGGACCCGCGGCGGATCGAGGAGGCCGTGGAGCGCGGGGTGCGCTGGAGCGCCGGGATGCAGTCGCGCAACGGCGCATGGGGCGCGTTCGACGCGGACAACACCAGCCCGTTCCCCAACCGCCTGCCGTTCTGCGACTTCGGCGAGGTCATCGACCCGCCGTCGGCGGACGTCACCGCCCATGTCGTCGAGATGCTCGCCGACACCGGCCGCGCCGGTCATCCGCGCGCCCGGCGCGGCATCGCCTGGCTGCTGGCCGAACAGGAGCCCTGCGGCGCGTGGTTCGGCCGCTGGGGCACCAACTACCTCTACGGCACCGGCTCGGTGCTGCCCGCCCTCGCCGCGGCCGGCATCCCCGGCTCGCACCCGGCCGTCCGGCGCGCCGTCGCCTGGCTGGAGCGGGTGCAGAACGCCGACGGCGGCTGGGGCGAGGACCAGCGCTCCTACCAGGACAAGGAGACCTGGACGGGCCGCGGCGCCTCCACCGCCTCGCAGACCGCCTGGGCGCTGATGGCGCTGCTGGCCGCCGGTGAGCGGGACGGCGAGGCCGTCCGGCGCGGGGTGCGCTGGCTGGCCGACACCCAGCTGCCGGACGGTTCCTGGGACGAGCCGTACTTCACCGGCACCGGCTTCCCCTGGGACTTCTCCATCAACTACCACCTCTACCGCCAGGTCTTCCCGCTGACGGCGCTCGGCCGCTACGTGGCCGGCGGACCGGCCGCCGCACCGCTGGGGGCCTGATGACGGGAGGGCCCCCGCCGGAGGGCGAACCGCCCCTGCTGATCGCCTGTGCGCTCGGCATCGAGCGGTTCGCGCTGCGCGGCGGGGGCCGTGCCACGACCGCGCCCGCGCGGGTCACGCTCCGCACCGGCATGGGGCCGGGCGCCGCCGAACGCGCCATGGAGCGGGCGCTCGCCCCGGGCGCGCCCACCGCGCACTCGCCGGTGATCGCCAGCGGCTTCTGCGCCGGGCTCGCGCCGGGCATGCGCCCCGGCGACGTGGTGGTCGCCGAGCGGACCCGCGACCACCGACCGGACGCATCCGAGGTGATCTGTCACGGCGGCCCGCTGGCCGAGGCGCTGCGCTCGCGCGGGCTGAGGGTCCACACCGGGCTGCTCCAGGGCAGTGACCACGTGGTACGCGGTGCGGAGCGGGCGGCGCTGCACGCCGCGGGCGCGGTCGCGGTGGACATGGAGTCCGCCGCGACGCTGCGCGCGGCGCGGGCGGCGGGCGACCGCCCGGTTGCGGCCGTCCGGGTGGTCGTGGACGCTCCAGAACATGAACTGCTGCGCCTGGCGACCCTGCGCGGAGGAATATCGGCCTTCCGCGTCCTGCGGTCAGTCCTTCCTGTTTTCTTCGAATGGCACCGTTCTTTGCTGCTCCCCTGGAGGTGAGCCAGATGGCCATGCCGCTTCGCCAGTCCATCCGGGTCGGGACCTATCTCTTTGAACAGAAGCTGCGGAGGCGCGAGAAGTTTCCGCTGATCGTCGAGTTGGAGCCGCTGTTCGCCTGCAACCTCAAGTGCGAGGGGTGCGGAAAGATCCAGCATCCGGCGGGCGTGCTCAAGCAGCGGATGCCGGTGGCGCAGGCGGTGGGGGCGGTGCTGGAGTCCGGTGCCCCGATGGTCTCCATCGCCGGCGGCGAACCCCTGATGCACCCTCAGATCGAGGAGATCGTCCGGCAGTTGGTGGCCCGCAGGAAATACGTCTTCCTCTGCACCAACGCGATGCTGCTCCGTAAGAAGCTGGAGAAGTTCACGCCGTCGCGGTACTTCGCCTTCGCGGTGCACATCGACGGGATGCGCGAGCGCCACGACGAGTCCGTCGCGAAGGAGGGCGTGTTCGACGAGGCGGTGGCCGCCATCAAGGAGGCCAAGCGGCGCGGCTTCCGGGTCACCACCAACTCCACCTTCTTCAACACCGACACCCCGCAGACCATCATCGAGGTGCTGAACTTCCTCAACGACGACCTCCAGGTCGACGAGATGATGCTGTCGCCCGCCTACGCCTACGAGAAGGCGCCCGACCAGGAGCACTTCCTCGGCGTCGAGCAGACCCGGGAGCTGTTCAAGAAGGCGTTCGCCGGGGGCAACCGCAGCCGCTGGCGCCTCAACCACAGCCCGCTCTTCCTCGACTTCCTGGAGGGCAAGGCGGACTTCCCGTGCACCGCATGGGCGATCCCCAACTACTCCCTCTTCGGCTGGCAGCGCCCCTGCTACCTGATGAGCGACGGCTACGTCCCCACGTACCGGCAGCTCATCGAGGAGACCGACTGGGAGAAGTACGGCCGCGGCAAGGATCCGCGGTGCGCCAACTGCATGGCGCACTGCGGCTACGAGCCGACCGCCGTGCTCGCCACCATGGGGTCGCTCAAGGAGTCGCTGCGCGCGGCGCGCGAGACCGTCGCGGGCAACCGTGACTGACACGCCCGCCGGAGCGGCCCGGGCGCGCACCGCCCGGACCGCCGGACGAGAGGGGGAAGGGGAGCCACCGGTGACCGGTTTCGATCTGGGCGCGCTGCTGGCCGAGCGCGGCGGCGAACGCTACGACCTGCACCGCCGCCATCTCAACCACCAGCTGCCGCGGATGCTGCACACCCTCGGCTTCGACAAGGTCTACGAGCGGGCCGAGGGCGCGTACTTCTGGGACGCCGACGGCCGGGACTACCTCGACATGCTGGCCGGATTCGGGGTGATGGGCCTGGGCCGCCACCACCCGGTCGTCCGGCAGGCGCTGCACGACGTCCTCGACGCGCAGCTGGCGGACCTCACCCGTTTCGACTGCCCGCCGCTGCCCGGTCTGCTCGCCGAGAAGCTGCTGTCCCACACGCCCCATCTGGACCGGGTGTTCTTCGGCAACAGCGGCACCGAGGCCGTCGAGACCGCCCTGAAGTTCGCCCGCTACGCCACCGGGAAACCGCGCGTCCTGTACTGCGCCCACGCCTTCCACGGCCTGACGACCGGCTCCCTGTCGGTCAACGGCGAGGACGGCTTCCGCGACGGCTTCGCGCCGCTGCTGCCGGACACCGCGATCGGGCTGGGCGATCTGACGGCGCTGGAGCGCGAGCTGCGCCGCGGGGACGTCGCGGCGCTGATCGTCGAGCCGATCCAGGGCAAGGGCGTGCTGCCGACCCCGCCCGGCTTCCTCGCCGCCGCCCAGGAACTGCTCCACCGCCACAAGGCCCTGCTGATCGCCGACGAGGTGCAGACCGGCCTCGGCCGCACCGGCGACTTCTTCGCCCACCAGCACGAGCCGGGCGTCGAGCCGGACCTGGTCTGCGTCGCCAAGGCGCTCTCCGGCGGCTACGTCCCCGTCGGCGCGACGCTCGGCAAGGACTGGATCTTCCAGAAGGTCTACTCGTCCATGGACCGGGTGCTGGTGCACTCCGCCAGCTTCGGCGCCAACGCCCAGGCGATGGCGGCGGGCCTGGCGGTGCTCGCCGTGATGGAGGACGAGCAGCTCGTCGCGCGCGCCCGCCGCACCGGCGATCTGCTGCGCACCCGGCTGGCCGCGCTCACCGACCGGTACGAGATGCTGCACGAGGTGCGCGGCCGGGGACTGATGATCGGCATCGAGTTCGGCCGCCCTAAGTCGCTGGGGCTGCGCGGCCGCTGGACGATGCTCCAGGCCGCCCGCAAGGGCCTGTTCGCGCAGATGGTCGTGGTGCCGCTGCTCCAGCGGCACCGCATCCTCACCCAGGTCTCCGGCGATCATCTGGAGGTCATCAAGCTGCTCCCGCCGCTGATCATCGGCGAGCGGGAGGTGGACCGCTTCGTCGACGCGTTCACCGCCGTCATGGACGAGGCACACGCCGGCTCCGGCCTGCTGTGGGACTTCGGCCGGACGCTGGTCAAACAGGCCGTCGCCCACCGCTGACGGGGCGGCACACGGGAGGGGAGCAATGAGCGACGACGTCACGGTGCGGGCCGTCAACGCGATGACGGCCCGCTGGGCCCGGGCGGCCGTGGGGGAGCGGGGCACCGTCCTGGCCGCCGCCGGGGTCTGGCCGCTGCTCGCCCTGCTCACCACCCCGGCCGCGGGCCCGGCCCGGGCGGAGCTTGCCCGGGCCCTCGGCACCGCCCCGGAGCGCGCGATGGATGAGGCCCGGGCGCTGCTCGCCGCGCTGGACGCGATGGACGGCACCGACGCGGCCGCCGGGGTGTGGGCCGCCCGCTCCGTGGGGCTGCGCCCGGAGTGGCGCGCCCGGCTGCCGGAGGGCGCGCTCGGCGAGCTGACCGGCGATGCGGCCGCCGACCGCGCCGCGCTGGACGCCTGGGCGCGGCGCGGCACCGACGGCATGATCGAACGGATGCCGGTGGCCGTCGGCCCCGGGACGCTGCTGGTGCTGGCGAGCGCGCTGCTGCTGCGCACCACCTGGCGGACGCCGTTCGCCGAGCGCCCGCTGCGCCCCGCCGAGGGCCCGTGGGCCGGGCGGACGCTGACGGAGCTGTACCGCCGCACGGAGAACGGAGAGCAGCTGCGGGTGCACGCCACCCCCGACGGTCCGCTGACCGACGCCCGGGTCGCGGGCACGAACGGCCTCGACGTCCATCTGCTGCTCGGCCCCGAGCGGCTGCCGGGCGGTGCGGTGCTGGCGCACGGGGTGGCGGCGCTCGGCGGGGCGTACCCGGTGACGCCGGGCGCGGACGGGAGCGGCCCGGGGCTGGCGGTCTCCTCGGTGCCGTCCGCGCACGGCCGTCCGCTGACCGAGCTGTCCGCCGCGCGGTGGACCGTCGACGCCGACCACGATCTGCTGCGGTGGCCCGAGGTGTTCGGGCTCGGCGCGGTGGCGCGGGCGTCGGCCGGGCACTTCCCGGGGATCGCGGTGCGGCCGCTCGCGGTCTCCGCGGCGCGGCAGACGGCGACGGCGACGTTCGGGCCGCTCGGCTTCCGGGCGGCGGCGGTCACCGCGATCGGGATGCGCGCGGCGGGCATGGCGCTGCCGCCGCCGCTCCGCTCCAAGCTGGTGACGGCGCGCTTCACGCGGCCGTTCGGCTTTCTGGCGGTGCACCGGGCGAGCGGTCTGGTGCCGGTCGCCGGGTGGGTCACCGACCCCGATCCGTACCCGGCGGTGTGAGGGCCGGGCGCGGATGCCGGGGCGTGGGCGTCAGCCCTCCAGGAGCTGGTCGCGCAGCCGCTCGCGGACGGCGGGGGTCAGGCCGAGCCCCTCGGTGAGGTAGCTCTCGGTCGAGCCCCAGGTCGCGGCGATCGCGTCGTAGGCGGCCGCGAGATAGCCGGCGTCGGCGCCGAACAGCGGCGACAGCAGCTCCATGATCTCGGGGGACATCGCGGCGGGGGAGTTGTCCGAGCGGCGGATCTTGTAGCGCCGGTGCGGGTCGTTCGACTTGAGGTAGTCGGCCTCGATCGCGTCCCGCTCGACGCCGACGGCGAGCAGCGTGACGGCGACCGACAGCCCGGCGCGGTCCTTGCCGGCGGCGCAGTGCAGCAGCGCGGGCGTGCTGTCCTCGGCGAGCGCGTGCAGCAGCCGGCTGTGGTCGGCGGTGCGGGTGGTGATGATGTGGCGGTAGCTCTTGGCCATCCGGGCGGCCGCCTTGCCGTCGCCGAGTATCTGCCGCAGCTGGTCCAGCGCGCCGTCGCGGACCATGGTCCAGAACTCCGCGCCGTCGGCCGGGTCGGTCAGCGGGATGTTGACGTTCCGTACGCCGGGGAGGGTGACGTCCGGGCCTTCGAGGGAGATGTCGGCGGCGTTGCGGAAGTCGAAGACGGTGTGGAGGCCGAGGCCCGCGAGGAAGGCGGCGTCGGCGTCGGTCGCGTGCGCGAGATGGCCGCTGCGAAAGAGCCGCCCCATGCGTACCCGTCGCCCGTCCACGGTCGGCAGCCCGCCCACGTCGCGGAAGTTGCGGACCTCCACGAGAGGGGAATCGGCCGGTGGGACCTGCGGCGTCTGCGTCACGGGCGCTCCTCGGTTCGGCCGCCGGCGCGGTCGCCGGCGAGACGTGGCCGCCCCCGACGATACGACACGGGTGCCGCAGGCAACCATGGTGGGAAACGACGCTTCCGGACCGGAGGCGACGCTTCCCCGGCAGAGTGCTCCGCTCTTCGGTGACACCTGGCGATCGTTGCGTATTCCAACTTGAAGAGAATTTGACCGGGTGGTGTTAATCACCTCCCGTCAACCCCTGGTTACGGTGGCGTAAGTCACTTCTCACGGTGAAGTATGTCCTGACGTGGGAGACGATTCGAAAAACATCAGCAGCGGCGCCGTGCGCGCCATCGGGTCGTACGCAGCCGTCGGGGACAGCTTCACCGAAGGAGTCGGGGATCCGGGCCGTGACGGGGCGTACATCGGTTGGGCGGACCGCCTCGCGGTCCTCCTCTCGGACCAGCGTGCGGAGGGCGAGTTCCGCTACGCCAACCTCGCGGTCCGCGGCCGGCTCCTGGACCAGATCGTCGAGGAGCAGGTGCCCCGCGCCAAGGAGCTGGCCCCCGAGCTGGTGACCTTCTGCGCGGGCGGCAACGACATCCTGCGGCCCGGCTCCGACCCGGACGCCGTCGCCGAGCGGTACGAGGCGGCCGTCGCGGACCTGCGCGAGACCGTCGGCACGGTCCTGCTCTGCACCGGCTTCGACACCCGCGGCATCCCCGTCCTCAAGCATCTGCGCGGCAAGATCGCGACCTACACCGCGCACGTCCGCGCCATCGCCGACCGGCACGACTGCCCGGTCCTCGACCTCTGGTCGCTCAAGTCCGTCCAGGACCGGCGTGCCTGGAGCGACGACCGGCTGCACCTGTCCGCCGACGGCCACACCCGCGTCGCGCTCCGCGCCGGCCAGGTGCTCGGTCTCCAGGTCCCCGCCGACCCGGACCAGCCCTGGCCCCCGGAGGCGGAGCGGTCGGCCGCCGACGCCCGCCGCGACAACATCCACTGGGCGCGCGAACACCTGGTGCCGTGGATCGGCCGCCGGCTGCGCGGCGAGTCCTCCGGCGACCACGTCGAGCCCAAGCGCCCGGACCTGCTGCCCCTGTAGACGGAGCGCGACGGCCCCGGAATCCCGCTCAGGGATCCGGGGCCGTCGCCGTGTCCGGGCCTGCGCTGCCCGGAGTCAAGGGATGGTGTCCTCGCGCGCCACCTCGGCCCATACCACCCGGCCGCCGCCGTGCTCGTCGGGCCGGGTGCCCCAGTTCCGCGAGAGCGCGCCCACCAGGAAGAGGCCGCGGCCGCTCTCCTTGTCCACGCTGCCCGGGCGGACCCGCGGCCCCGCCGCGCCCGCCCCGCCCTCATCGGTGACGGCTATCCGCACGTACCCCGCGTGCAGCGACAGCTCGCAGCCGACCCGCCGGCTGGCGGTGTGCCGCAGCGCGTTGGTGAACAGCTCGCAGACCACCAACTCCACGTCGTCGCGGACGCGTTGGCCGGTGCCCCAGGCGTGCAGCAGCGCCGTGACCCGCCGCCGTGCCTCGGGGACGGAGGTGCGGCACGCCGGCAGATGGAACGCGTCCCGGCGCCCGGCGGTACGGCCGCGGGGCGCCAACGAAGGGGCGTTGCTGGAGGAAGCCACTACGCAACTATGTGCGATGCCGATGATCGATGGCAAGGATCAATCTGCAAATTACAGAATCGGATTATGCAGTCTGTTCGCGTAACTGACGGCATGACACACTGCTGCCCGGAAGCAGGCAGAAGGGATCGGACGTGGTGGAAGCACGGTCGGGCGGGGCACCGACCGTCCTGCGGGTGGTGCTCGGAAAACGGTTGCAGGACCTGCGCGAGAAGGCCGGCCTCTCCTTCGAGCAGGCCGCCGCGGCCCTCGACGTCACCCACGCGACGGTACGGCGGATGGAGAAGGCCGAGGTCGGCCTCAAGATCCCGTACGTGGAGAAGCTGCTGGCCACCTACGGGATCACCGACCCGACCGAGATCGGCGGCTTCGTCTCCCTGGCCCGCGAGGCCAACCGCCCCGGCTGGTGGCACCGCTTCCGCGATGTGCTGCCCGACTGGTTCAGCGCCTACGTCAGCCTGGAGAGCGAGGCGAACCTCATCCGCGGCTACCAGCCCGCGTACGTCCCCGGGCTGCTGCAGACCGAGGAGTACGCGCGGGCGGTGCTGCGCGCCGGGATGCCGCACGCCGCCGACGACGACATCGACCGCAGCGTCGCGCTGCGCATGGAACGCCAGTCCCTGCTCACCCGCGAGAACGCGCCGACGCTCTGGGTGGTCATGGACGAAACCGTTCTGCGCCGCCCGATCGGCGACGACCCGCAGGTGATGCGCGACCAGATCGCCCGCCTCGCCCAGGCCACCGCGCTGCCCAACGTCCGGCTGCAGATCATCCCGTTCGCCGCCGGCCCGCACCCCGCGATGTACGGGCCGTTCCACATCTTCCGCTTCCCGATTCCGGAGCTGCCGGACATCGCGTACGCGGAGAGCCTCGTCGGAGCCCAGTACTTCGACCAGCGCAACGACGTCTCGCAGTTTCTGGAGGCCCTCGACCGGATGTGTGCGCAGGCCGCACCGGCACACGCCACCGAGGACATCCTGGGTGGCTTTCGCAAGGAGATCTGAACCATGGATCGCATACGCATCTACAACGGCATGCCCGCCAAGGAACTGGGCACCGACGGCTGGCACAAGCCCTGGAGCGGCGGCAACGGCGGCGAGTGCGTCGAGGCGATGAGACTGGGCGACGGCCGCGTCGCGCTGCGCCAGTCCACCGACCCCGACGGCCCCGCGCTGATCTACACCCACCACGAGATCGTCAGCTTCATCGAGGGCGCCAAGGCCGGTCACGCCGACTTCCTGCTGACCGGCGGGCCGCACCGCCACCCGGAACGGAGAACGGTATGAGCGACGTGGAGATCGTCCGGGGGCCGCTGAGCCCGCCGCTGCCCGACGGCACCGGCCACGGCGGCTTCCGCCCCGAGGAGATCGACACCGGCACCCCGCACCCGGCCCGGATGTACGACTACTACCTCGGCGGTCGCGACAACTACGAGGTCGACCGGATCGCCGCCGACCGCGTCATCGAGGTCCACCCGCAGGTGAGGCTCAGCGCCCGCGCCAACCGCGCGTTCCTCGGCCGCGCGGTGCGCACCCTCACGGACGGCGGCATCCGCCAGATCCTCGACCTCGGCACCGGCATCCCCACCTCACCCAACACCCACGAGGTGGCCCGCGCGAGCGCCCCGGACACCCGGGTCGTCTACGTCGACAACGACCCGATCGTCGCCACCCACGCCGGGGCGCGCCTCACCGACGCCGACCGCACCGGCTTCGTGCTCGGCGACGTCCGCGACATCCGCTCCGTCCTGGCGCACCCCACCGTCCGGCGGCTCATCGACTTCGACCGGCCGGTGGCCGTGCTGCTCCTCGCGGTGCTGCACTTCGTCCGGGAGGACGAGGACCCGGCGGGCATCGTCACCGCCCTCGCCGACGCCCTGCCCGCCGGCAGCCACCTGGTGCTCTCGCACGCCACCGACGAGCCCTACGAGGAGTTCGCCGGCGGCCGCGTCGACGTCACCGCGCGCGACGGCGTCGTCAACGTCTACAAGAACGCCACCGCCCCCCTCACCATCCGCTCCCGCGCCCGGATCACCGAACTCCTCGAACCCTTCACGCTGCTGGAGCCCGGCGTCGTCCGCGTCCCGCTGTGGCGCCCGGACGGCGCGCTCCCGGACGCCGAGGAGCTGAACAACACCATCTTCTACGGGGCGATGGGCCGGAAGGACTGACCGCGCGGGCGGCGGCCCCGGGCCCTGCGCTCAGGCCGGAACGGTGTCCGCCGCCCCCGCCCGCGGCTCCCCGCCGGCCCACGCGGCCAGCGCCGCCGCGTCCAGCGGCGCGGTGTGCGTCCCGTGCGCGACACAGGCGTGCGCGCCCGCGAGCGCACCCCGGCGCGCGCACTCCCCGAACTCCAGCCCGGCGAGATGCCCGTGGAGGAACCCGCTGGTGAACGCGTCACCGGCGCCGTTGCTGTCCACCACCGGGCCGGGCGGCACGGCCGCCGGGACATGACGCGGGCTGCGGTCCTCCGCGCCGAGAAGATACGCGCCCCCGGCGCCCGCCGTCGCGATCACCGCGGACGCCCGGCCCTCCCGCAGGATCTCCCGCATCACCGCCCCGATCCGCTCACCCGCCCCCGCGGTGCTCAGGAACACCAGGTCGGAACGGAACGCGAACTCCTTGTGGTGGCAGGTGAGTCCGTCCCAGTCGTGCAGATCGGTGGAGACCGGCAGTCCCAGCGCGGCGATGTCGTCGTACAGGAACCGCGTGAAGTGGGTGATCGACAGATGGACGTGCCGGGCGCGGCGCAGCGCGGGGAGATAGTGCTCGGGCGGCATCCGCAGGTCGAGCGGGTCGCGGGCGTCGTGGAGCGAGGTGCGGCGGCCGTCCGGGGCGACGAGGTTCACCGAACGGCGGGTGCCGTGCGGGGAGATCAGCGGCCGGAAGTCGACACCGGTGCCGGCCAGCCGCTCCCGGATCAGCGAGCCCTGCGGGTCGTCGCCGATGAAGTCGAGGAAACCGGTGCGCAGTCCGAGCGCGGCGCAGCCCAGGGCGACGCCGGTGCCGGTGTGGCCCGCGTACTCCACCACCGGCGGCACCGGCACGGAATCGGCCGCGGGGACCGGCAGGGTGGGGACCCGTACGACGGTGTCCACCCCCGATCCGCCGACGACCACGACGTCGTAGGGCTCGGTTCCCGGCTGATGTGTCACAGGCGCATCCCTGGCTGGTGGCGGCGGTCTGCGGACAGGCCGCGTCCGCAGGCCGGATTCTAGCCACAAGATGCCGCAAATCGGGGCGACAGGTACAGACCCTAGGAGGGCCGACGGGAGTAGGGAAAACGTGTGCGACAACGCACCGGGCACCGGCGCTCCCCCTCGGCGCCGCGGCCGGACGGAGACGCCGGACGGGCGTTGACAAGGCAGGACGAGGGCTGAAGTGTGGGCTCCGCAAACGGAGTTGATCACGTGGGGCGGGTGGCCGAGCGGCGGCCGACCGAGGGGAGCGGGCATGGCACAGCAGCACACCGGCGGCGCGCGGGACGCCGTGGTGATCGGCGGAGGGCTGGCCGGAATGCTCGCCGCCACCGCCCTGTTGGGCCACGCCGACACCGTCACGGTCCTCGAACGCGACCGCTACCCGGAACACCGCGGCTTCCGCAAGGGCGTCCCCCAGGCACGCCACACCCACATCCTCCTCACCGGCGGGCAACACGCCCTGGACGACCTGCTGCCCGGCAGCTGCACCGCCCTCGCCGACGCGGGCGCCCACCGCCTCGACCTGCCGCGCGACCTCCTCACCCGCACCCCCAGCGGCTGGCCGCGCCGGTTCGACGAAGGCCGCCACCACACCCTCAGCGTGACCCGCCCGGTGCTCGACGCCGTCGTCACCGAACGCGCCCGGGCCGCGTTCGCCCGCTCCGCCACCCGCGTGGAGGTGCGCGAGGCCACCGAGGTCACCGGCCTCACCGGTGACGCCGGGCGGGTCACCGGCGTCCGCATCCGCCCACGCGAGGGCGGCGCGCCCCACACCCTCACCGCCGGCCTCGTCGTGGACGCCTCCGGACGCAGCTCCCGCGCTCCCCGCTGGTACGCCGAACTGGGCCTGGCCGCCCCGCAGGAGGAGAGCGTCGACACCGGCCTCGGCTACGCCACCCGCCGCTACCGCCCCGGCCCCGGCACCACCCCGGACACCGGCGTCAACGTGCCCCACTGGCCCAGCTCCCCGCGCGGCGGCTGCTACCTCCCCGTCGAGGACGGAATCTGGCTGCTGACCCTCGCCGGCATGCGCGGCGACCACCCGCCCACCGACCCCGAAGCGTTCCTCGCCTACAGCGCCACCGTCGGCGACCCCTACCTCCACTCCCTGGTCTCCCGCGCCGAACCGCTCACCCCCGTCCACGGCTTCCACGACACCCGCAACCGCCGCCGCCGCTACGAGCGCCCCGGCGCCGCACCGAAGGGCTTCCTCGTCCTCGGGGACGCGCACTGCACCTTCAACCCCGTCTACGGCCAGGGCATGTCGGTCGCCGCCCTGGGCGCCCGCGCGCTGCGCGACACCCTGGCGCGCACCGGCGGACCGCTGCCGGACGCCGCCGCCACGGCCCAGCGGGAGATCGCCGCCGTCACCGATCCGGCGTGGGTCGCCGCGGTCGGCGCCGACCTGCCCTACCTCCGCGACGCCGACGAGAAGCCGTCGGCCGGGGAGCGGCTGACCGCCTGGTACTTCGACCGGCTGGCGGCCCGCGCCGCCCTCGACCCGGTTGTCGGCGCCGCCCTCCGCGACGTCTTCTGCCTCACCGCCCCGCTGCCCCGCCTCTTCGGCCCCCGCATAGCCGCCCGCACCGTCCTGCTGCCCCGCCGCCCGGCACTCCCCGCACCGCCGACGACGCCCGAGCCGGTCTGACCCACGGGCACCCCGCCCGCGCCAGCCACGGCGCACACCAGCCCGGCGCACGCCCCCGAAAATCCGGTGCGCCGCGGGCGGCGCCCGCCGGAAACTGGGGCATGACCTGGACGACGACAGCCGATCCCGATGCCTTCGAAGCCGCCGCCGGGCCCTTCCTGAGAGCCCGGCCCGTGGCCCACACCATGCTCCTCTCCGTCGCCGCCACCGTCCGCGCGACCGGCGCCGACGCCTACGGCGACCACCCGCCCCACTACGGCTGGTGGCAGGAGAACGACGAGACCGCCGCCTTCCTCTGGACGCCGCCGCGCCCGGTATTGCTCGCGACCATGCCCGAGCGGGCCGCGAGCGCCCTGGCCGACACCCTCACCGCCGAGGGGCGGCGCGTCCCGGGCGTCGGCGGCGACCACGCGGCCGTCGACGCCTTCGCCGCCACCTGGCTGCGCCACCACGGCGGCACCGCCCGCACCGGCGAACGCAGCCGCCTCCACCGCCTCGGCACACTCGTGCCCCCGCACCCCGGCCCGCCGGGCGCCGCCCGCCCGGCCACCACCGCCGACCGCGCCCTCGTCCTGGAGTGGTTCGCGGCCTTCGCCGCCGACGCCGGCGTCGCCCCGCCGCGCGACGCCCGTACGGTCGACGACCGCATCGCCCACGGCCGGGTGCTGCTCTGGGAGGACGCCGGACGCCCCGTGGCGATGGCCGCCCACACCGGCGCGGAGGACGGCATCACCCGCGTCGCCCCCGTCTACACCCCACCCGAACTGCGCGGCCGCGGCTATGCCGGCGCCGTGACGGCGGCCCTCTCCCAGGCGGCCCGCGCCACCGGAGCCCACGAGATCCTCCTCTACACCGACCTCGCCAACCCCACCGCGAACGCCCTCTACCGCCGCCTGGGATACGAGCCGGTGCAGGACCGCCTGGTCGTGGAGTTCAGCGAAGCGGATGCGGCCGGGGCGGGGACTGCCACGGAGTGAGGGAGCCGGGAGCGGGCCTTCGGGCGCGGACCGACGCCCGGTCGGCGGTCCGGGTCCCGCCGGGCACCGGACCGCCGAGCCGGAGCCGGGCCGGCCAGGGCCGCCCGGGGACGCGGGTCGCGCCGCTCCCCACGCGGAGAGAGGGTGTGGAGGTGCCCGGGCGCCACGGCCGTCCGGGTGGGCCGGGGCGGAACCCGCGGTCCGCCCGGTCCGTTCCACGTGGCGACCGCCCGACATTGGAGGTTCCGTGACCGGTCCCCGCCCCCGCCGTACGCCGTGGCAGGCGCTGCGCCCCGCGAGCTTCGGCGCCGCACCCACCGGCGAGCGACTGGCCAGGATGCGCCGGTCACCGCAGTTCGTGGACGGCCAGTTCCGCAACCCCACACCGACCGGCCGGCTGCTGAACGGCTCCGCGCTGCCGATGGCCCGCTCCCAGCTGCACCGCGAGGCCCGGCTGCGCCGCGCCCCCGCCGCCCCGATACCGCTGCACCGCCCGGCCCCGGGGGAGACCGCCGGGCCTCCGCGCAGCGGACTGCGTATCACCTGGATGGGGCATTCCAGCGTGCTCGCCGAGATCGACGGCCACCGGGTGCTCTTCGACCCGGTGTGGGGCGAGCGCTGTTCCCCCTTCTCCTGGGCCGGTCCCAAGCGCCTGCACCCGGCCCCCGTCGAGCTGGCCACGCTGGCGCCGGTCGACGCGGTGGTGATCTCCCACGACCACTACGACCACCTCGACATGGCGACGATCCAGAACCTGACCGCCACCGGCGCCGCCTTCGTGGTTCCCCTCGGCATCGGCGCCGACCTGGAATTCTGGGGCGTATCGCCGTCCCGCATCACCGAGCTGGACTGGCACGAATCCACCCGCGTCGGTGAACTGACCCTCACCGCCACCCCCGCCCAGCACTTCTGCGGCCGTGGCCTGCGCGGACCCCAGCACACCCTGTGGGCCTCCTGGGTCGTCGCCGGGCCCGGGCACCGCATCCACCACAGCGGCGACACCGGCTACTTCCCCGGCTTCGCCGAGATCGGCGAGCGCCACGGCCCGTTCGACCTGACGATGATCCAGATCGGCGCCTACAGCGAGTTCTGGCCCAGGAACCACACGGACCCCACACCGCTGCCCGGCGCATGGCCGGACATCCACATGACACCGGCCCAGGGCGTTCAGGCCCACCTCGACCTCCAGGGAGGCCGTCCGGCCGGAGCGCTGCTGCCGATCCACTGGGGCACCTTCAACCTCGCCCCGCACCCGTGGGCGGAGCCGGCGGAGTGGACGAAGGACGCGGCCGAGGAGGCCGGCCAGCCGGTGGCGTTCCCGTGCCCCGGTGAGCCGTTCGAGCCCGCCGGAAGGCTGCCCGAGGAGCCGTGGTGGCGGGCCGTCTCCCATCCGATCGCCCACCCGTGGCGCCGCCCCCGGGCCGCGGAGGTCGAGGTGGCGGAGCCCAGCGCGGATCTGGACGTCGCGGGCGAGCGCTGAGCCGGTGAGGACGTACCCCCCGTCGGGCCGTACTTTCGGGGTCATGTAGGTTGTTCGAGTTGCCGCGAAGCTGTCAGGTCTTTGCGGCGGCCATCCGCCGCATTGCGGCACACCACTACCGCACGGCTCCTCACCGGGACGAATTTCGGCATGCCCGAAATTCACACCGCGGCGCGATTATGCGTCACCGAGGAAATCCGCTAACGTAGTGACCACGCCAAGGCGCCGCAAAAGAAAGTAAGCGGACCGAGGCAAACCCTCCGACGGGTAATCGGAATCGAATTTCGGACCGGAAACGGCGCGGATCGGATCTGATAGAGTCGGAAACGCAAGACCGAAGGGAAGCGCCCGGAGAGCCTGGTGAAACAGGCACAAAGGAAGCGTCCGTTCCTTGAGAACTCA